>DASYAU010000138.1:0-126375 GCA_036501185.1 Candidatus Korobacter sp.
GCGGAGCCGGAAATTGAGAATGGGAAGGTAAACCGGTGCGGCGAGTTCGAAGAGATCGGAGTTCCGGAACCATTCCGCGGCCTGATGGGCGAGGGCGAGTTGGCGGTCGATGTGCTCCTCGTACGCCTGGCGGCCGTGAACGCGCAGGGTGAGGTAGAGCTTGAGAGAATTCATGCGGCGCGACCATTGCGTGCTGGTCTTGAAATTGTCGGTGGGGGCGGCGCCCACTGCTTTGGGCATGTAGGGCGTGGAGACTTCGAAGGCGTCGCGCAGGGTTTGCGGGTGGCGGGTGAGGATAACGCCGGCGGCGAAGGGCATCGCGAGCCACTTATGCGGGTCGACGGTAAAGGAATCGCAGCGTTCGATGCCATTCAGGAGATGGCGATGACGGTCGCTGAAGATGGCGGAAGCGCCATAGGCGCCATCGAGATGCAGCCAAAGATTTTGACGTTCGCACATCTCCGCAAGGACGGGGATGTCGTCAATGGCGCCGGAGTTCGTGGTGCCGGCGGTGGCGACGACGCAAAACGGCTTGCGGCCGGCAGATCGATCCTTGTCGATTTCCTTAACTAACAGATCCGGGTCGAGCTGGATGCGATCCGTGATGGGGATGCGACGGACAGCGCGACGGCCGATACCGAGAAGGCCAGCGGACTTGTCGAGGGAATGGTGCGCCTCGGCGGAAGTGTAGAGGATGGGCTCGGCACCGATCGACGCGACGCCGTTTTCAATTGCGCCGGGGAAGTGCTTGGCGAGAGCCAGTGCGAGGGCGGAGAAGTTGGCTTCGTTGCCGCCGCTGGTGAAGGTGCCGTCGAATGGGCCGGACCAGCCGACGCGTTCGCCGACCCAACGAACAGTTTCGAGTTCAATGCGGGCGGCGAGTTGGGAGCGGGCGAGCGAGGCGAGTTGCGGATTGAGCGCCGCGACGAGGGCTTCGGCGAGCACGGCCATATAGGCCGGCGTGGGATTCATGAGGCCGAAATAGTTGGCGGCGGGAACGTGGAAGCCCTGGTCAATGAGGTCGCGGGTGAGGTCGTCGAGGACGCGAGCGGCGTCGGGCGCAGGGAATTCGGGCAGCGGTTCATCCAGAGGGGCGAAGACGCGCGATTCAGCGGGAAGCTGGACGTTGCGCGTGGGCAGCGACTCGTAGAAATCGTTGATGCGGTCGATGAGTTGGTAGCCGAGGCGCTGACGTTCTTCGCGCGAAAGTTCGAAGCCCATAGGTCTTAGACTATCCGTTTTTCTATAGGCTTCAAAAACTCACTTTAGCGTTGACTCCCCCCGAACTTGGAGTAATGTGTAGCGCCATTAGTTCGCTCACCCAGAGGAGCCATGCCCCTGAATACTCCCCCTCCTGCTGCCGAAGCGCAGCACCGGCGAAGGCTGCGTCTTGTGCTGACGTTGCTGATCTGTGCCGCGGTATTTCTGACCTGCGTTTACCTGAACATTGAGGCGCCGCTATACGACCGCGGGTTCGGCACGAACGAACTGAATGTCGCGAAAAGCGATTGCGTGGTGCAGAACATTCTTTCGGCGTGGGGACAGGATCCTGTAGTGGACCACTGCGCGGAGGCTGTAGCGGCTGCGGCGCAACCGGTGAGCGCAAATGCGACGCCGGCATCGCTGCCGGACGAGCAACAGGCGCGGTTGGAGAGAGACAACGTCACATCTCGAGCGAAGCTTAGCTATTACGTTGACTTTGGGATGATCGCTATTTACCTGGCGGGGTTGTTGGCGGCGATCAAGCTGTTTGCGGCGGATACACCCGGGTGGATACGGCGAAGCCGGATCCTTTATGTGCTGGCGGTTGGGGCGGCGACGTGCGATGTTGTCGAGAATTTTTCGTCGCTGCACAAGATCGCCAGCGGATCGAGCATGGGGTGGATCTGGTTGGCGACGTATGGGAAGTTGGCGTTCTTCCTGGTCGCGATAGGTTTGCTGGCGATGATCGCATTGCTGCGCGGAGCGCCGTGGAAGACGAATGGACCGATCGTAGTGCGAGCGATTTATCACCTGCGGGTGCCACTGCTGGTTCAGCTGGGAATGGCGGGGCTCGCCTACATGGATGCGACGTCGGCGGGGTTCGCAAAGATGTCGCGGGGAATTTTCGATGTAGAGCGCTGGAAAGGCACGATGCTGGTGTCGATGCTCTTCTTCCTGCTGGCGTGGTCGGCACTGATCCTGACGCGCATCATCCTGGCGTACGGGGCGGAGCGATTTTACGGAGCGGGACGCGATCCGGCGCCGCCGAACGTGAATGCGATCAGCTTCAACGTGCAGGGAAAAATGTATTGGAGCACGCTGGCGCTGTATTCGCTTCCAGCGTGGTATCCGATTGCGCGGGTGATCGGCGTGGCAGAGGACTTTCAGAACCGCTGGCTGAAGCTGCCGTTCGTGGCGCTGGGCGCGTTGGCGGCGATATTCCTGCTCTTCGCAATCGACTTGCTGCGCCTGCACGAACGCGAACGCGACAGCGGGAACCCACATGACTTTGCATTGCCTTTCCAACAGACACCGAGCCTGAAGCGACTGCGGGACGACTGGTTGGGCAAGAATCCGATTTTCGGCGACAGGGCCTGGTTCCGCTGGACATTCCGAAAGCTTGGTCCCGGTTTCACGGCTGCGGAGACGGGGGCGGTGGGATCGGGGCACTTACTGGCATTTTGCGCAATGATCGTGCTGTCGTTGTTATATGTGCTGAGCATCTGGCTGCACGGTGAGACGTGGCTCTATCGCGTGTTCCCACCGGTAGTGCTGTGGTTCGTGGTGATCGTGACGGGGATTGCGCTGTGGGTCGGCTCGTTCCTGACATTCTGGCTGGATCTCTATCGCATTCCGCTGCTAGTCGCAGTGGTGTTGTTGGCGAGCGGACTGGGGCTGATCCGCAAAGATGACCACTACATCGCAACGAATTCTTCCGCACAGGAGAAAAGCGTAACTCCGGAGCAGTTCGTGGGGGCATGGCTCGACCGACATAAAGGAGATGGGAGTCCGCTGGTGGTGGTGACATCGGCGGGCGGCGGGATCCAGGCGGCTGCATGGACGGAGAAGGTGCTGACTTCGCTGGAGAAAGCGACGGCTTCGTGCAGGACGGATTTCCGCTCGTCGGTGCTGCTGATGAGTTCGGTGTCGGGTGGGTCGGTTGGCGTGATGTATTACGCCGATAGCTACCGCGAGCATCCGAACGTACACGCAGTGCCGAACGAGGAGGAACTCGAGGAATTGGCGGGACGGTCGAGTTTGGCGGCAGTCGGGTGGGGAATTGCCTATCCCGATAATTTGGCGGTGCGTCCGCTGGTGCTCTTGTTTGGGGATGAAACTTTGGACCGCGCGAGCGCGATGCAGCAAGCATGGGGACGCGGCTGGGACGGCGCTGCGGCGACACTTGCTGATTGGCGGAAAGCTGCAGCCGGGGGGACGCAGCCGGCAGTGATCCTGAATAGCACGGTGATCGAGACCGGCCAGCGCATGGAAATCTCGAATGTAGATCCGATGCTGCCCGACGGCGATGCGGCTGCGAGCTTCGAAGGCCAAATGCCATCGTGCGATGTTGACGTGTTGACGGCGACGCGGCTGTCGGCGACGTTCCCCTGGGTTAGCCCAGTAGCAAGGACCATTCCGCAGAGCTGCGGCGGAAAATACTCGTACCATTTTGCGGATGGCGGATATTACGACAACTTCGGCGTGGACTCCGCGGTGGACTGGCTCACGCGCTCGAACCTGGAGAAACGAGGGTTGGAAGGGCACAAGCTGCTGTGGCTGCAGATCATCGCATTCCCGGATGACCCGCTGCCGGCGGCGAAAAGTTGGGGATGGCTCGACCAAGGTATGGCGCCGGTGAACGGCATGATGGATGTGAGGACGATGAGCCAGCGCGAGAATGCGCGCCAGTTGCGCGATGGCTATATTGGGCGGTTCGGCGATACGAAGACGAACAAGGCTTATCAGTTCGTGTACCAGGGGCAGAATGCGCCGCTGTCGTGGCACCTGCTACGTTCGCAGAAACACGCGATCGACCAAACGTGGGATTGGTACGAAGGGCTGAACGATTCCGATTTCTACAAAGTGCGTGCGGAGTTCTGCGGAGAGGTTAGCGGGACGACGGCTTCTCCCTTGCAAGGAGAAGGCGCTTCCGAGTGACGCCCCAGCGATAACCGCTGAGATCGCCCGAGGCGGCGACGACGCGGTGGCAGGGGATAGCGATGGCAACGCGGTTTGAAGAGCAGGCGCGGGCGACAGCGCGGGTGGCGTTGGGAGAACCGAGTTGGGCAGCGAGGCCACTGTAGGTGAGGGTTTCACCTGGCTTGGTTTCGCGTAGGAGCTGCCAGACTTTGGCCTGGAATGCGGTGGCGTGGATATCGATGGGGATCGATGTCAGGAACTGGTTGCCGGCGATGTGATCGGCAATAACGTCGAGATAGCGGGCGACCTTGGATTCGTCCCGACGGATTTCCGCGGCGTGGAAGTCTTCGCGCAAACTGGCTTCGAGGCTTGCGGCGTTGTCACCGAACGAGATGGTGCAAACGCCTTTTTCGGTGGTGGCGACTAGAAGTTGACCGATATCCGATTTGCGGATCCCGAAGGTGATGAGAGCGCCGCGGCCGCCGCGGCCATAGCTGGCGGGAGTCATGCCGAGGACGGAGTTGGATTGTTCGTAGAGGCGACTGGGTGAGCTGAAGCCGGCTTCGTACATGGAACTCGTGACATCGCCCGAGGACTTGAGTTTCGATTTGAAGTCATCGAGCTTGTGGCTGGCGAGGTACTCGCGCACAGTGACGCCGAGGACGCTGCGAAAGATTTGGTTGAGGCGACGGAGTTGCAGGCCCTCGTGCTGTGCGATCTGCTCGGGCGAGAAGCCTTTGTATTCGTCGGTTAGTTCGCGGCAGATGCGGGCGACGTGGTCGGCGCGGGATTCGGTTTTGGGCGCGCAGCGGCGGCAGGCGCGGTAGCCGCTCTGTTCAGCGTCTTTCGGAGTCGCGAAGAACTCGACCTGGCTGCGGTTGGGACGCTTGCTCGGGCAGGTTGGGCGGCAGTAGATGTGGGTGCTGCGAACGGCGTAGACGAAGCGGCCGTCGGCGGCGGTGTCGCGGGCGAGAACTTTCTGCCACATGGTTTCCGTACTCATCTTTTTCACCTCGAGATTTAGAGTACGGCGGGGCATGAGAAGTCGCTATCCGGGGAATGTCGGCAAAATTATTGTAAAACGATCGCGGATTGTCTCGAAATGCTGGGACGAGTGCAGCGCGAGTGCGGCTGATGAACTTGACCGGAGTCTGTCAGTGGCATATATGTTTATGCCATATATGAAGAGTCACCGGGCAACACTCGATCGCGAGTTGAAAAAGGGCAGTGCTGAATTACTAGTGTTATCGCTGCTGGAAGCGCGTCCGCGGCATGGGTACGAGATCAGCCAGATGATCGAGACGCGCTCGGAGGGCGCGGTGCGGTTCAACGTGGCATCGTTTTATCCGCTGCTGTACAGGCTGGAAAAGCGCGGCTGGATTTCCGGGCGGTGGGTGGAGAAGCCTGGGCAGCGGCGCCGGCGGTATTACCGGCTCACTGCGGAGGGCAAGAAAATTCTGAAAGAACAGCAAAGCACATGGCTGCAATTCGTGGTTGCGATGCAACGAATTACGGGGCTGGGCCATGCCTGATTTTCGCGAACTTGTAAGAGGACGGTTGCAAGAACTTCGGCTTCCTGGCCATCGCGAGGCGGAGATCGTTGAGGAATTAGCGCAGCACTTGAGTGATCGGTACGATGCGTTGCGATCGATGGGAACCGCCGAAGAAGAGGCGCTGCGGATGGTGTCGGCAGAGCTGGATGAGCGGGACCTCGCCAGCGAATTCAGGGGCGTGGAGCGCGCGGCGGTAGAAACCGTGCCATTGGGCGCCAGTGGCGGGCGACCCTGGTCAGGATGGCGTCAAGACTTGCGGTACGCATTGCGGGCGCTGCGGGCGAGCCCGATTTTCGCGATCGTCTGCATTGCATCGCTAGCGCTGGGGATTGGGGCGAACACGGCGATTTTCCAACTGATCGACGCGGTACGAATGCGGCTGTTGCCGGTACAGAATCCGCAGGAACTCGCGGTGATACGGCCTACCGATCTCCATCGCTCGGGACATGGCGCGGGAGATTTTTCGTACATGACGACGGGCCTCTTCGAACAAGTGAGGCAACAGCAGAAGGGATTCACCGAAGTTTTCGCGTTTGGCGGCTGGCCGGCATTCAACCTCGCGAGCGGAGGAGAGGCACGCTACGCGCACGGACTGTGGGTGAGCGGCGGATTCTTCGACACGCTCGGCGTCACGCCGCTGCTCGGGCGCGTGTTTCATGCGCCGGACGATCATCCGGGATGCGGCGTAGTGGGCGCGGTGATCAGTTATCCATTCTGGCAGCGTGAGTATGGCGGCGCTGTGGATGTGGTCGGCAAGACCGTACGCCTGGAAGGCCACCCGTTCCCGATCGTTGGCGTGACTCCGGCGTCGTTTTACGGAATGGAGATGGGGCGGCAGTTCGATGTGGCGGTGCCGATCTGCTCGGAGCCGGTGATTAACGGTGAAGACAACTTTTACTACATGCCGCGCGGTTGGTGGCTGACGGTGATGGGGCGTCTGAAGCCGGGTTGGACGTTTGCGAAGGCGTCGGCGCAGCTCGATTCGATTTCGGCGTCCGCGTTCCGAGAGACGCTGCCTCCGCAGTTCCAAGGGGACACCGCAAAACAATACCTGGCAAAAAGATTCGGGGCATTCCCGTCGGCGATGGGAGTTTCCGAGCTGCGCCAGGAGTATGAGACACCGCTGTGGCTGCTGCTGGCGATTGCGGCGTCGGTACTGCTGATCGCGTGTGCCAACCTGGCGAACCTGATGCTGGCACGGGCGAGCGCGCGTGAAAAGGAAATCGCCGTCCGCATGGCGCTTGGGGCAGAACGAGGGCGCATCTTGCGACAACTGGTCCTCGAGAGCATGTTGTTGGCGATTGGCGGAGCGCTGCTCGGGATCCTGCTGGGGTGCGGTCTAAGTCGCCTGCTCGTGAGGTATCTGGGCCAAAACCTTTTCGTGAACTTGGAATTGGATTGGCGGGTGCTAGGGTTCGGCGCCGGGCTCGCGTTGCTGACGACTTGCTTGTTCGGCCTCGGGCCGGCGATGCGAGCGACCAAGGCTTCGCCGGCGAGGCTGATGAACGCCGGCGGGCGAGGCCAGAGCGCATCCCGCGAGCGGGTGAGCCTTCGCAAAGTGCTGGTGATGTCGCAGGTGGCGATGTCGCTGCTGCTGGTGGCGGGGGCGATGCTGTTTGCAAGTAGCCTGCGCAAGGTCCTTTCGGTGGATCCTGGATTCCAGCGCGACGGGGTTCTCGTGATGTTCGCGGATTTTTCTTCGCTTCACGTGCCTGCCGAAGAGCGGTTGCCGATGAAACGGGCGTTGCTGGAGCGAGTCCGTGCGGTCGCGGGTGTACAGAGTTCGGCAGAGGTCCTGTTCGCCCCGTTCATGGAGAACGAATGGAATGACCGCATCCTGGTGGATGGCAAAAAGGAGGAATCGAGCGCGGTGGAAGACACGATTACCGACGGCTACTTCCGCGCGATGCAAACATCCCTGCTGATGGGACGCGACTTCGACAACCGCGATACAGCGGGCTCGCAGCCGGTGGCCATTGTGAACCAGAAGTTTGCGAAGAAGATTCTCGGAACGGACAATCCCATCGGGCGTTCCTTCAAGGTGGACGTATATCGCGGAGAGAAGCAGCCGGAATACGAAGTGGTGGGACTGGTGGCGGACACCAAGTTCGACGATATGCGCGATGACTATCCGGCGATGGCGTACTACCCGCAAGCGCAGATACGGGCGGAGGAGCAGGGCACGGAGCTGGTGGTTCGCTCGCAGCTTCCGCTTGGGTCGCTGACAGAATCGCTGCGACGCGCCGCAGCCGATGTGAATCCGGCGATGACGCTGGAGTTTCACGGTTTGCGCACGGAGATCGAATCTACGCTGCTGCGCGACCGGCTGCTCGCGACCTTGAGTGGCTGCTTCGGCGGATTGGCAATCCTGCTGGCGGCGGTCGGATTGTATGGCGTGATTGCCTACAGCGTGGCTCGTAGAACGAACGAGATCGGCATCCGGATGGCGCTGGGGGCGCTCCCAACGCGCATTGTTCGCATGATCGTTCGCGAAGCGCTCGTGCTCACAACGGTGGGCGTGGCAGCGGGGCTGGTTTTGGCGTTGATCGCTGCCCGGAGCGCAGCGAGCCTGCTATATGGGATTTCGGCGCACGACCCGGCGTCCCTGGTTCTTGCCGCGGTGGCCCTCATCGTGGTGTGCCTGGCAGCTGCGGCGGTTCCTGCGGTTCGCGCGGCGCGGTTGGATCCGATGGCTGCGTTAAGGGAAGAGTAGCCGGTCTTCCGCGATTACGATGATTTTGGGGTTTACACCTACCACGGAGGCACTGAGACACACCTACCACGGAGGCACTGAGACACGGAGTTCTTCCAATCACTTTCTCCGTGTCTCAGAGGCTCCGTGGTGGGTTTATTCGGATTTCTCTTCTGCGGCTTCGTCTTGTTCGGGGCGGAGGAGTGGGAAGAGGATTACGTCGCGAATCGACTTGCTGTTGGTGAGGAGCATGACGGTGCGGTCGATGCCGATGCCCATGCCGCCGGTGGGGGGCATGCCGTAGCTGAGCGCGCGGACGTAGTCTTCGTCCATCTGGTGCGCTTCTTCGTCGCCTCTGGCGCGCTCGGCTAACTGCATTTCGAAGCGCTTGCGCTGCTCGATCGGATCGTTGAGCTCGCTGAAGGCGTTGCCGATTTCCATGCCGGCGCAGAAGACTTCGAAGCGCTCCACCCACTCGGGATCTTCGCGGTGGTTCTTGCTAAGAGGCGAGATCTCGACGGGGAAGTCGTAGAGGATGGTCGGCTGGACGAGGTGCTCTTCGGCGAGCGCTTCGAACATCGCGGCGATGGTGACGCCCTTGGGTGCGCTGGATTGGAAGGGCATGAGCTTGAGCTCGCTGAGGTGTTTGCCCATCGCATTGACTTTCTCGAGGCTGGAGAAATCTTCGAAGGCAGGCTTGGGGCCGGCGCTTTCGGGCCAGTACTTGAGGATGGCGTCGCGCATGGAGAGACGTTCCATCTTGCTGAAGTCGAGGGTGAGGTCGCCGTACTGGACCGTCGTTCCGCCAGTGACTTCGGTTGCAAGGTTGCGAAACAGTTCTTCGGTGAGGTTCATCAGGTCGAAGTAGTCCGCGTAGGCCCAATAGAACTCGAGCATGGTGAACTCGGGGTTGTGACGGGTGCTGATGCCCTCGTTGCGGAAGTTGCGATTGATTTCGTAGACGCGGTCGATGCCGCCAACGATTAAGCGCTTGAGATAGAGCTCGGGCGCGATCCGCAGGAAGAGGTCCATGTCGAGCGTGTTGTGGTGGGTGGTGAAGGGTCGGGCGGCGGCGCCTCCGTAGAGACGCTGGAGCATGGGAGTTTCGACCTCGACGAAGCCGCGGTCGTCGAAGAAGCGGCGCATGGACTGCAGGATTTTCGCGCGCTTGATGAAGACCTCGCGGACGTCGGGGTCCATGTTCATGTCCACGTAGCGGCGGCGGTAGCGCAGTTCGACGTCGGTGAGGCCGTGCCATTTTTCGGGGAGCGGCAGCAGGTCCTTGGCTAAGAAAGTAATTTCTTCGACGTGGACGCTGAGCTCGCCGGTGCGAGTGCGGAAGAGATAGCCGCGGGCGCCGATGAAGTCGCCGAGATCGAGGAGCTTGTAGAGGGCGAAACCTTTTTCGCCGACGTTGTCGAGGCGGACGTAGAGCTGGAGCTTTTTGCCGTTCTGCTGGAGATGGGCGAAGCCAGCCTTTCCCTGGCCGCGGATGGACATAAGGCGGCCGGCGACCTTCACATCAATGTGGTCGGCTTCGAGCTCCTCGGCAGTTTTTTCGCCGTACTTTTCCAAGATTTCGGGGAGGGTGTGGGTGGTCTCGTACTTGAAGGGA
The DNA here is from genome assembly GCA_036501185.1 of Candidatus Korobacter sp. Taxonomy (GTDB): domain Bacteria; phylum Acidobacteriota; class Terriglobia; order Terriglobales; family Acidobacteriaceae; genus Korobacter. The sequence continues at coordinate 9,983 of DASYAU010000138.1, forward strand.
TAGGCCTTCTGGCCGAGGGCTTCGATCTGCTTGAGCTTCTCGAGGCGTTGCTGGTAGATGCTGTCTTCTAACGACACAGTGATCCTTATATATAGGTTTCAGTTTCAGGTGTCAGGCTTCAGGAGAAGCCGGACGGGTGAAAGCTGAAAAATGCTGGCCCGAAGTGACGGGCGTCACAGCGCGATGAAATCGAACTTGTGATTATAAGGGACGGAGAGGAAGAGTTCTCATGCCTCAGGTTTACGTTCCTATCTTTATATTCCTTGCGGTGGCGTTTGCGATTGGCGCAGGGACGTTGATGCTTTTTAAGCTGGTGCGGCCGTCAAAGCCGAGCAAGGTGAAGCTGATGCCGTATGAGTGCGGCATCGATCCGTTCGATTCGTCGCGGCAACGGTACACGATCCGGTTCTATATCGTGGCAATTCTGTTCGTGGTGTTCGACGTGGAAACCATCTTCCTGTTCCCCTGGGCAGTGCAGTTTAAGGCGCTGGGAGTTTTTGGGCTGGTCGAGATGCTGCTGTTTTTGGCGATTCTGGTGGCGGGGTACGTGTGGGTTTGGAAGAAGGGCGCGTTGGAGTGGATTTGAGAAACAGTGATTAGTGGTTAGTGATTAGTGATTAGGGAAGGCGACTTCGGGCCGCCTTTTTATTTTGTTGAGAAATGCCATGTACCACGTTGGTTGGAGCGATTTGCGCGGGTGGCGGGATCGTGTTGGGAGATGCGTGGAGGCAGCATGAATGGCGCAGTCGGCGATCGATTGTGATGGTCGTCACACGCCGACGTGACCTGTGTCGCTTCAGACTACATGGGGTGGTTGGTACAAAAGAACAGTCGATGGGGAGCAACACCAATCGCTAAGCAGAAAAGGCACAGAAACAGATGCCAGACGAAAAATCTGAATTGGAGAAAATACCGGCGGTAACGGCCGCGAAGGCCGAGACCACGCCGACCGCATCGAGCACCCCGCCAAGCGCAAAAGCGGCGCTCGTCGGGGACCCCACACCCTCCCCCACTCCCCCAGTAAAACCGGCAGTTCCGGCAGCTGCGAAGCCTGCGGCTGCGGTGGCAAAACCGGCTGCACCGGCGGCCCCGCCGAAACCTGCGCCCATCGCGTGGGAAAGCCCGCTGGTGGCGGGATTGAAACGGCAGTACGGGTCGGGGATCCGCGAGGCGGCGAGTTACCTGAAAGACAAATACCTGGTGGTGGATAAATCGATTGTTTTCGATGTGCTGAACCATATGCGCGACGAGCAATTCGATTACTGCGTGGACATTACCGCGGTGCATTGGCCGAAGCGGGAAGAGCAGTTCGACGTGATCTACATCCTGTATTCGTTCGAGAAAAACGAGCGGGTGCGGGTGGAGACCACGATCAAGGATGGCGAAAAGGTTCGCAGCGCATACAGCTTGTGGCCAACGTCGGACTGGCTGGAGCGCGAAGTCTTCGACATGTATGGAATCGAGTTCACGGAGCATCCGGGGCTGAAGCGGATTTTGCTGCCGGAGGGGTGGACGGGGCATCCGCTGCGGAAGGATTACGGGATCCGCCAGCAAGACCAGGCATGGGTGAAGCAGAACATCGGAATCGAGAGCGGCCAATGACGACAGCGACCTTTACTCCCGATCTTGACGGCAAGACGTTTCTCGATTCGAACGAGATGGTCCTCAACATGGGGCCGCAACATCCGTCGACGCACGGGGTGCTGCGGGTGATTTTGAAGCTCGACGGCGAGAAGGTGCTGGGCACGGAATGCGTGATCGGGTACCTGCATCGCGGAGTGGAAAAGATTGCCGAGAACCGGACGTACGCGCAGTTCAACCCGTACGTGGACCGGATGGATTACATCGCGGCGGTGAGCAACGGGCTCGGTTATTGCGAGGCCGTGGAAAAGCTGATTGATGTACAGGCGCCGCCGCGGGCGCAGTTCCTGCGGGTGATTTTGACGGAACTGAACCGGCTGGCGAGCCACCAGGTTTGGCTGGGCACGCATGCGCTCGATATAGGCGCGATCACGCCGCTGTTCTACCTGTTCCGCGATCGCGAAGAGATCCTGAAGATTTTCGAGAAGTACTGCGGCGCACGGTTGACGACGCATGCGTTCCGCATTGGCGGCTGCATTTACGAGGCGTACGACGGCTTCGAAAAAGACGTTCTGAATTATTGCGACGGGCTCGGGGCGAAGATCGATGAGTACGAAGGGCTGCTGACGGGGAATCGCATCTGGGTGCAGAGAACCAAGGGCGTGGGGATCCTGAACGCGGCGGATTGCAAGGCGCTGGGCGTAACTGGGCCGGTGCTGCGGGCAGCGGGCGTGAAGTGGGACCTGCGAAAAGCGCAGCCGTACGCGGCCTACGACCAAGTGGACTTCGAAATTCCGACCGGCGAGAACGGCGATACGTTCGACCGGTACATGGTGCGCATTCAAGAGATGCGGCAGTCGGTGCGGATCATTCGGCAGGCGGTGGAGAAGCTGCCGGCTGGGCCGACGATGGCGAAGGTGCCGAAGGTGCTGAAGCCGCAGGCGGGACGGATTTATCACTCGATCGAAGCGCCTAAGGGCGAACTCGGATATTTCATCGTGAGCGACGGCTCAACGCAGCCCTACAGGGTGCGGGTGCGGCCTCCGTCATTTGTGAACTTGCAGGCGCTGGACAAGATGGTGCGCGGCGCGCTGATCGCCGATGTAGTGGCCGTAATCGGCACGCTGGACATCGTGCTGGGTGAGGTGGACCGGTGATCTCACAGATGTTGGGATACCTGAAGGGAAGCGGAACGCCGGGCGAATACGGCTCGATGCTGTGGGCGACGATTTACATCGTGGTGATCTTCCTGGTGTGCAGCGTGGCCGTGATGCTGATGACCTACGCCGAGCGGAAGATCCTGGCGCACATGCAGATTCGGCTTGGGCCGATGCGTGTGGGTCCGCACGGATTGCTGCAGCCGATTGCCGATGCGTTGAAGCTGCTGATTAAAGAAGACATCGTGCCGGACGGCGCCGACAAGTTCCTGTTCTGGATGGCGCCGGTGACGGTAATGATGACGGCGTTCACCGGATACCTGGTGATTCCGTTCGGCAAAGAGCACGCGGTGACGAACATGAACATCGGCGTGCTGTTCATGCTGGGGATTTCATCGCTGGGCGTACTGGCGGTAGTGATGGCCGGGTGGTCGTCGAACTCGAAATACGCGCTGATGGGCGGCTTGCGGTCGGCGGCGCAGATGGTGAGTTACGAAGTGGCGATGGGGCTGGTGGTGGTGAGCGCGTTGATGATGACGTCGCTGAAAACCGGCACCGGCACGATGAGCATGATCGGGATCGTGGAAGCGCAGCAGGCGCAGGGATCGTGGTTCATCTTCAAATTTTTCCCGTTCGGGCTGATCGCATTTGTGGTGTTTGCGATTGCGATGGTGGCGGAGACCAACCGCGCGCCGTTCGACTTGCCGGAAGCGGAGAGCGAACTGACAGCCGGGTTCCACACCGAGTACAGCGGGTTTAGGTGGTCGTTGTTCTTCCTCGGCGAGTATGTAGCGATGATCGGCGTTTCGTCGATCGCAGTGACGTTGTGGCTGGGCGGATGGCTGCGGCCGTTCCCGAATGCGCTGGGCGGCGCGACGTGGGACACGGCATTCTCCTGCTTTCCGGGAATTTTGTTCTTCGTGCTCGCGGCGGGATGCTTTATCGGCTTCGCACGGATGCCGCACAAGCCGGCTTCAAGGTGCAGAGCATCGGGCTGGGTGTGTTCGGCGTGCTGCTGGGAATGATCGGCGCGGCACTGCTGATTCCGGCGGTGTGGGTGCGGGTGCAGGACATCTTCTGGTTCTCGGCGAAGGTCGGCATATTTATGTACCTCTACATCTGGTATCGCGGAACGTTTCCGCGTTACCGGTTTGACCAACTCATGAAGATTGGCTGGAAGGTGCTGCTGCCGGCGTCGCTGGCGGTGTTGATTGCCGTCGGCGTGGTTGGCGTGTGGCCGGATGTGGTGAAGGGATTGATGGGGGTGGCGCGATGAGCATCGCACCGCTGCTTCGCAAAATCTTCCTGGTGGATTTGCTGAAGGGGCTTTCGATTACGTTCCGATACCAGGACCCGAAGGATTGCCAGACGGCACAGTATCCACAGGAGCGGCCGGAGATTGCGGACCGCTATCGCGGGCAGCCGCTGATGAAGCTGGATGCGGACGGCAAGTCGTTGTGCATCGGCTGCAATTTGTGCGCGCTGGCGTGTCCGGAAAATTTGATTTCGATGAAGAGCGACCGCGACCCGGTGACCAAGAAGAAGGTCATGACGACCTATGTGTACGACGTGAGCCGGTGCATGTTCTGCGGACTTTGCGAAGAGGCGTGCCCGACGGAGTCGCTGAAGCTGGGCCAGGGATACGAGATGGCACTGTACAGCCGGGAGGGCATGGTGCTCGACCGCGAGGTGCTGGAACACCGCACAGATCCGGAGCCGTACGAGAAATGACACCCGTAGCCACAACATTCTTTTTTTACTTTCTCGCGGCGTTGAGCGTAGGAAGCGCGCTGGGCGTGATCCTGCGGAAGAACGCCGTACACTCCGCGATCTTTTTGATCTTCACGCTGCTGTCGCAGGCGGGGCTCTACCTGATGCTGTATGCGCCGTTCGTTGCCGGTGTGCAGATCATTCTGTACGCGGGCGGAATCATGGTGCTGTTCCTGTTCGTGATCATGCTGGTGAATCTGGAGCGGTCGCTGAAGGAAGAGCAATTCAACCGGCAGTGGTTGGTGGGAACGATTGTGGCGCTGCTGTTTGGCGGGCTGATGCTGGCGGTGTATCGCAACGGCGCGGCGAGCTTCCCACGGGCGCTGGCGGTGCTGCCCGAGACGAGCAACACGCAGGACATTGGAATCGCGCTCTACCGGAATTACATGCTGCCGTTCGAAGTGGCGTCGTTACTGCTGCTGGTGGCGATTGTGGGCGCAGTCGTGATGGCGAAGAAGAGGATTTGAGCGATGGCGGAAATTGGAACCATGCATTACCTGGTTGTGGCCGCGATGCTGTTCATTCTCGGCGTGGTGGGAGTGGTGACGCGGCGCAACGTGGTGATCATTCTGATGTCGATTGAGCTGATCCTGAATGCCGTGAACCTGAATCTCGTCGCGTTCTCGCGGCTTTATGGACTGCACGGGCAGGTGTTTTCGATCTTCGTGATTGTGGATGCGGCGGCGGAAGCGGCCGTTGGACTGGGAATTGTGATCGCGTTCTTCCGGAATAAAGAGACGGTGAACGTGGATGAAGTCGACCTCTTGAAGTGGTAACGGGCGGACGAAAATGTTGACAGTCGAAAACGTGGAAGAAGCTGTGAGCCTGGCACTGCACGACCAGGCGCCGGCGCAGCGCGATGAGCGCGAGGTGTTCGAGGTGCCGCTGGGGAAAAACGGCGGAGGAACGCTGGCCGCGACGGTGTGGGGCACGCATACGTTTGAAAAGGAAGTTTGGGAGCACCGGACCGAAATCGCGAGCGAGATCGAGCAGTTGCTGGACCACCGGTATCCGGGAACGAAGGTGCAGGCGACGAGAAAGTTCCTCATCGGCTTCCCGGCGATCAGCTTAGACATCAAGTTTCCCGACGAATTTAAGTACGAAGGCCCCTGGACAGTGTTTGTTCCCAAGGATCCGACTGCGGAAGAGATCGCAGAGTGGACCGCGAAGTGTGACGGGAATTAGGTAAAGCTATGTTCTTCCTGAAGACTATCTGGTTGATTCCGTTACTCCCCGCACTCGGCGCGGCGACCATGTTCTTCTTCGGCCGCAAGCTGGACGACGAACACGACAAGAAGTGGGTGAACGGCATTTGCGTTGGCGTGGTGGTACTGGCCTTCCTGTGGAGCTGCCTGGCGGTTTTCCAGTACACGCAGTATTCGGCGGTGGAGCATAAGCCGTTCGAGAAGATCGTGTACACCTGGCTGGGATCGAACACGGGGCTGACGACGTTTAAGACGGCGAGCGGCGCGGCGGCGGAGTTCAAGGCCGAGGCGGGATTTTTACTCGATCCGTTGTCGTCGATTTGGCTGTTGTTCGTGACCGGCGTGGGCATGCTGATCCACATTTATTCGACCGGCTACATGAAACATGATGGTGGGTACTACCGGTTCTTCGGGTACCTGAACCTTTTCATGTTCTCGATGCTGACGCTGATCCTGGGGAACAATTTCGGCATGATGTTTGTGGGGTGGGAGGGCGTGGGATTGTGCTCCTACCTGCTGATCGGGTTCTACTTCAAGAAGAAGTCGGCAAGCACGGCGGCGAACAAGGCATTCATTACAAACCGCATTGGCGATGCGGGCGTGCTCATCGGCATGTTCACGATCGCGTGGTATTTCGGGTCAATCAATTTTGTGAAAGTGACGGAGATCGCGCGCAGCGGGATGTTCCACACGGGCGATTACTGGATCACATTCGCGACGATTGCGCTATTCATTGGAGCTTGCGGTAAGAGCGCGCAGCTTCCTTTATATGTTTGGCTGCCGGACGCGATGGAGGGTCCGACGCCGGTGAGCGCGCTGATCCATGCGGCGACGATGGTGACGGCGGGCGTGTACATGGTGGCGCGGGCCAACGCGCTGTACATCCTGGCGCCAAAAGCCATGATGGTGGTGGCAATTGTCGGAGCGCTGACGGCGATTTTTGCCGCGAGCATTGGGCTCGTCCAGAACGACATTAAGCGGGTGCTGGCGTATTCGACAGTCTCGCAACTTGGATACATGTTCCTGGCGCTCGGACTGGGCGCGTTTACGGCGGGCGTGTTCCACGTGTTCACCCACGCGTTCTTCAAGGCGCTGTTGTTCCTTGGATCCGGTTCGGTGATCCACGCGATGAGCGGCGAGCAGGACATGCGCTTCATGGGCGCGCTGCGGAAGAAGATCCCGGTAACGTTTGGCACCATGCTGGTGGGAACGCTGGCGATTGCGGGTATTCCGCCGCTGGCGGGCTTCTTCTCGAAAGACGAGATTTTGTGGCAGGCGTGGTCGTCGCACGGCGGGACGTTCCGCGCTCTGTGGGCAATTGGCTTCGTGACGGCCTTGATGACCAGCTTCTATATGTTCCGGCTGGTGTACCTCACGTTCTTCGGCCAGCCGAGGATGAGCCACGAGGTGGAGCATCACGTGCACGAGTCGCCGAAGAGCATGACGGGGCCGCTGGTGGTGCTGGCGATCTGCGCGGTGTTCGCGGGATTCCTCGGAGTGCCGCATAGCTTGGGTGGATCGAACCGGTTCGAGAAGTTCCTGGAGCCTGTGTTTGCGAATGAGCTGACAGTGGCGAAAGAAGCTGCGGTCCCAGAGAAGGCTCCTGCGAAAGAAGAGAAGAGCGAGCCGATTGAGTATTTGCTGATGGCGGCTTCTGTTGGAGCGGCCGCGCTGGGCTGGTTCATGGCGAACCGGTCGTACGGGAAGGCCGACAAGGAGTTCAAGGAGCCGATCCGCGAGTTCTCGCAGCCGGTGTACAACACGCTGCTCAACAAATATTACGTCGACGAGGCGTACGACTACACGGTGCTGGGTCGCAAGACGATTGGCGACGTGCGGCTGGGCGCGCTCGGATTGGGCGAAGGGCTCTGGAAGTTCGATGCCACGGTGGTGGATGGCGGGGTGAACGGCGCAGGCTGGCTGACGCGGTTTGCAGGCGCGGTCTCGAGCTGGTGGGACAAGTGGATTATCGATGGCGTGCTGGTGAATGGTCCGGCGATTTTGACGCGGATCACTTCGTATCCGGTGCGCCTGGTGCAGTGGGGACTGGTGCAGTGGTACGCGCTGGTGATGGTGGTGGGCGTAGTGGGATTCGTTTGGTACTACGTCGTTAGATAGGCATTTTTCGCGGCAATGGCCGCATGGTGAACGGAATTACTTATGTTGAGAGCACACATACTTTCGATCGTGCTGTTCACGCCGCTGGTTGGGGCGTTCCTCCTTCTGCTGGTGCCGAAGGAGAACAAGAACGCGATTCGCTGGCTGGCGAACATTTTCGCGCTCGCGGGATTCCTGGTCTCGCTGCCGCTGGTGCCGTGGTTCTGGGCGGTGAAGAACGAAGCGACGCCTTACTTCAAGTTTGCCGAGGGATCGGCGAACAACTGGATCCCTTCGATCGGCGCGGGCTACCAGCTCGGCATCGACGGCATTTCGTTTTTGCTGATCATGCTAACGACGTTGCTCGGCGCGATTTCGATCTTGTCGTCGTGGACGGCGATTGAGAACCGGGTCAAGGAATACTACGCATGGTTCCTGGTGCTGCAGACGGGCATGCTGGGTGTGTTCATGGCCAACGATTTCTTCCTGTTCTTCGTGTTCTGGGAAGCGATGCTGGTGCCCATGTACCTGCTGATCGGCATCTGGGGCGGACCGCGGAAGCTGTATGCGGCGATCAAGTTCTTCCTGTACACGCTGGCGGGCTCGGTGCTGATGCTGCTGGGCATCCTGTTCCTTTACTTCCACCACCACACATTGACGGGCGTCTATACGTTCTCGCTGGAAGCGCTGTATGCGACGGCGCCGCTCATCACGGGCAAGGCGGCGATCCTGCTGTTCTTCGCGTTCTTCATCGGCTTCGCGATCAAGGTGCCGATGTTCCCATTCCACACCTGGCTGCCGGATGCGCACGTTGAAGCCCCGACGGCGGGTTCGGTCATCCTGGCAGGCGTCCTGTTGAAGATGGGAACGTATGGGCTGTTGCGCTTCTCGCTGCCATTCTTCCCGGCGGTCGCCAATATCCACTGGGTGCAGTTGCTGATCATCACGCTTTCGCTGATCGGCATCCTTTATGGCGCGCTGGTTTCGCTGGTGCAAAAGGATATGAAGAAGCTGGTGGCGTACTCGTCGGTGAGCCACCTTGGGTTCTGCACGCTGGGTATTTTTGTGTACAGCTCGATGGGGATTGCGGGATCGGTGATCCAGCAGATCAACCACGGGATTTCGACGGGCGCGCTGTTCTTGATCGTCGGCATTCTGTATGAGCGGCGGCACACGCGCGATATCTCGGAGTACGGCGGGATCAGCACGGTGATGCCGGTGTACGCGACGATCACGCTGATCATGTTCATGTCGTCGATGGGACTGCCGCTGCTGAACGGCTTCGTCGGCGAGATGCCGATCATGATGGCGACCTTCATGGTGAACAAGGCCTGGGCGATTTGGGCGGTGCCGGGCGTGGTCCTGGCCGCGGCTTACCTCCTGTGGCTGTACCAACGGGTATTCTTCGGGAACGTTACGAATCCGAAGAATGAGAAGCTGCTCGACCTGAATGCGCGCGAGTTGGCGACATTTGTTCCGCTGCTGGTGCTGGCACTGGTGATCGGTGTTTACCCGCAGCCGCTGTTCAAGATTTTAGATCAGCCGGTGAACCACCTGGCAGGGATCGTGGAGCAGCATCGGCCGGGATACGTTGCGCCGGTGGTGAACGCACAGGAAACCGAGCCGGCGAAGGAAGCGGTGCCGGAAGTGAAAGCGCCGGAAGTGAAGCCGACCGAAAAGCCGGTCGAGAAAAAAGCGGTTGAGCCGGTGAAGACAGCCGGACAGACGCCGGCGTTTCATACTTCGGCGCACAAGAGCTAAGGAGAACGGTTGTGATTACGATTGGCAATTTGTTCTCGCGCAGCGATTACGTGCTGGCCGGCCCAATGCTGGTGCTGGCTGCGTTCGCGATCGCGATCCTGATCGTGGACCTGTTCCTGCCCAAGGCGATGAAGCGCTGGAATGCAGTGCTGGCGCTGGCAGGTCTGGTGGCGGCAGGCTTCGCGTTGGCCAAGGTTTGGGCGACGGTTCATTACATCGAGACGCCCGGATCGAAGAAGTTTTCCGGATTCCTCGGCAGCCTGGCGATGGACCGCTTTGCGATTTACTTCTCGCTGCTATTCCTGGTGGGAGCGGCGGTGGCGATTTTGATGTCGGTGCGGTACATGGAGATCGAGAACGAGGAGCACGGCGAGTATTACGCGCTGATCCTGTTCGCGGTGATCGGCATGATCTGCATGGCCGCGGGCTTCGACCTGATCCTGTTGTTCGTCGGACTGGAACTGATGGCGCTCTCGACCTACGTGCTGGTCGGGTTCCTGCGGCGCGACCGGAGATCGAACGAAGCGGCGCTGAAGTACTTATTGCTGGGTGCGTTCTCGTCGGGGATATTTGCCTACGGACTGTCGCTCTTCTACGGACTGACGGGTTCGACGAACCTTGCCGAGATTGCCGACAAGCTGGCACAGCGGATGGCAGACAACCCGCGCTACCCAATTGCGCTGATGGCGCTGATTACGACGGCGACCGGTTTGCTCTTCAAGATCGCCGCAGTGCCATTCCATCAGTGGGCGCCAGACGCGTATGAAGGCGCGCCCACGGCGGTGACGGGATTCATGTCGGTAGCAGTGAAGGCCGCAGGCTGGGCGATGCTGCTGCGGATCTTCCTCTTTATGCTGTGGCCAATGCGCGCACAGTACACGCCGATGCTGATCTTTGTCGCGGTGGCGACGATGATTGGCGGGAATTTCGCGGCTCTGACGCAGACGAACGTGAAGCGCCTGCTGGCGTATTCATCCATCGCGCACGTTGGCTACATGCTGCTGGGCCTGGTGGCGAGCGACGGGAAGAACAACTCGACCGGCATCAAGGGGATTCTGGTTTACCTGCTGGTTTACACGTTCATGAACCTTGGCGCGTTCGCGGTGATCACGTCGCTGCGGCGCAGGGACATTATCGGCGACGAGTTGGACGATCTTGGCGGGCTGTTTTACAAAGCGCCGAGCGAGGCGATCTTGCTGCTGATCTTCCTCCTGTCGCTGGCTGGAATTCCGCCACTGGCGGGCTTCTGGGGTAAGTACTATATCTTCCTCAGCCTGATGGAGACGGGACATTACGCGCTGGCAGTGACGGCGGTGGCGTTCTCGGTGCTGGGTCTTTACTACTACCTGCGGATTGCGAATGCGGCGTTCATGCGCGAGTCGGTGGATGCGGAGCCGGTGAAGATTGCGCCAAGCCTAGCCGCGGCGCTGTGGGTCTCGGCGGCAGCCACCGTGGGGATCGGCATGTTCCCGGAAGTTTTCCTGCGAATGGTGAACTGGTCGCTGGCGTTGACGGGCGACGCGAAGATCATTGGTTTACTCAGATAGCGACGAAAATCCCACACCTATCGCCAAAAACGGGCGTTAAGGACGGGGCACCCGAAGCCGATGGGAGTGGATGCAATGCGCTCCCATTTTTTATTGCCTTGGTGCTAGGCTTGCGGGATGGCGGATGACGAGAAGAAGAGCGTGATGTACACCTGGGCGAAGTATTCGGGGGTGGCGTTCGTCATCCCGAGCACCGTGGTGGTGGGACTGCTGCTGGGCGCGCTAATTGATAAATGGGCACACACGCACTGGGTGTACATCGCGGGCGTTATTTTTGGCGCGGTGGTCGGATTCATCCAGCTCATACGCATGCTCACAGATGCTAGTGATAAGAACTGATTTTGCTTTGCAGCGGCGCCTTGCGGAGCGACGATAAACAAAAGCGCTTTCTGCAAGGAGTTGCGGTATGAAGCGAGCAACGCGCGCGGTCGCGACGATTGTGTTTTTTGTGCTGGCGGCCCTGCCGGCATTTTCACAGGGAATCCAGAGCAGTGTGATCAACCTTCCGCTGAATGGAAACTGGCGGCAAGCACCGGACATTGAGCAGGATACGCCGTCAGGCGTGCAGGTTTTCTACGACCAGAACACGGGGACGGTGCTGCAGATTCGCAGCGATTTCAAGATCCGAGAGGTCGGCGAGATTTCGGCGGCATTTCGGCTGGCAGGACAATCGCCGGCAACACCGGATGCGGCGAAGATCCTGATGATGACAATGTTCCCGCTGCCCTCGGCGTACCAGAAGGCGGTCGTGGAGAAAATCCATGAAGGTCACGCGCCGAAGCTTTGGGAAGTGCGGGAGCCTGGGAATGCGCAGTGGTTTTATATATCGCAGCTGTTCGCTGGCTTCCGGGCCAGCGGCGCGGGCAGGGAAAGCGAGATACGGGAAGAATACATCCCCCTGCGAGTGACGAGGGCCGAACATCGGTCGGCTGGCCGCGGTGATGCGCTGCTGTTCGAGGCAGAGACCGAGAAAGCGGCGCCGGAATCGGTCGTCCGGCATTTCAAATTGCCGGGAACAGTGAAGGACCAGCGGCTTCGGTATGGATGGATCCAGTTTTCGCCGGCCGGGATCGGCGGCAGCGAGAACGTGGTTTCAGTAGCATTCGCTACGCCGGTGAGCTCGGGGTTCGATGTGAACAACGTGCTCGAGACCATGGTGAAGAACTATGGCGTGAAGGCAGCGGACGCGCATTAGAGTCCGCCTCCTGCGCCGACTTTCTTATCCGTCACAGGTGCCTCCGTGGCAGGCTTCGCCACTGTGGGAATGGCGATCACCTGGGCCAAGTACGCGAAGTGTTTGTTGATGAGCCGGAGCGTGCGGTAGGCGTTTGTCCAGGCGGTAAGCAGTATGAAAGCCACCCATACCCCCCAGAACAGCCGGGTGAACGGGACTCCCGTGTGGTAACGATATACACCGTCAATGATGGCGGCGAGAACGAAGCCACCGAGAAGATTGGACGAAAGTGCGGCTTCCGCTTGTGATTTGGGAAGCAGTACGCGAGATTGCTCATCCTGGCGTTTCAGGTACGCGTGCATTCGTTCATAAAGGCGGCTCAGGGCACGACGGTCTTTCGGGCTGAACCACCGCATTTTCTCCAAGCTAAGTTTTGTTTCCTTTAGTTGTGTTTGCAATTCGTGGACGAGGGCGGATTCGTGCCGTGCGGCACGAAGCAGGATGGGATAGCGGCATTGCTGGGAAAGAGCGTCGCCGATGGGAGTGAGAAGGTGGCCGATGCCGTAGGCCAGGAGAAGCGCGATGAGGAGAATGATCGTGGAGGCGGTCCAGCCCATGTCCTCAGCCTTGGCCTCGAAGTGCGGGACGCCGGTTTCGGCGATGTAGGTGCCAGCGAGGATCGCAACGAAGCAGAACCCGGGAACGACGCGCGCGATGAGGTCGTAGAAGATTTCGGGAACGATGGAAGCGACCTTGGTGAGGGTACCTGATTCGGCTGCGGAGGCCTCGTTCTGCGGTTCGTTCATGGATTGTCTTTCGGCGGGCGATTTGGCACGGGGTACTATGTGCCTATGGAGAGTTCCGGTCAAGCGGCGGCGGAGGATTTTTACGCGGGGGCGCTAACGCGGATCACGCGGGTGATGCCGGTGCTCGCCGTCGCTGTTCTTCCGTTCGTGCTGTGGCGCTGGCCGTGGAAGGTAGCCGCCGGATTCGGGTTTGGGGCGGCGGTTTCGCTGTACAACTTCTGGTCGCTGACTCGGGCGGTGCAGGCGCTGGCGAGGCGGATTACGGAGGCGGAAAGCCGCGAATCCGGCGGGCGGATCGTGGTGCTGCAACTGCTGCGGTACGCGGTGATGGGGGCCCTTGCCTATGTTATATTTAAGAGTTCCGTAGCAGCCCTTTACGGCTTTTTAGGGGGCCTGTGCCTCCCGATTGCCGCGATCGGCTGCGAGGCGGCTTTCGAATTGTATGTCGCGCTTCGGCGCGGTTTGTAACACCAAGAATTCCCCAATCAGCCTGTAGTTTTTCGATTTGCCGAGAGCAAACGTGGGCTGAAGCCCTGCAAAGGCGGGGCGGAGAAGACTGAGCAGCATGCCTGAACAACTCTGGTTCACCGCAGTCCTTAATAAGCACTTCGCCGGCGTGGCGAACGCGATTTACGCGGCGCTACACGTGCCGAACCATCATCCCCAATCCCCGATCCCGAACTACGTGGCGATGGAAATCCTCGTGTTCGTCGTGCTCGTGTTATTCATGCTGCTGGCGCGAATGTCGTTCTCGGTGGAGAAACCTGGGGCGTTGCAGCACCTGGTTGAGGGCATGAACAACTTCGTCAGCAACCAGAGCGAAGAGATGATTGGGCACGGGTACGAGACGTACACGTCGTACCTGGTGACGCTGGGAATGTTCATCCTGGTGGGGAACCTGCTGGGGCTGGTGCCCGGGTTTGAGGCGCCAACCGCCGTGCCGAGTGTGCCGCTGGGGTGCGCGGTGGTGACGTGGATTTATTACCACATCCATGGTCTGCGGAAGAATGGGCTGATCGGGTATTTGAAACACTTCATGGGACCGGTATGGTGGATTGCGCCGCTGTTGTTCGTGATTGAAGTTTGCAGCCACCTGGCGCGACTGCTCTCACTGACGATTCGTCTTTACGCGAACATGTTCGCGGGCGACATGGTGACGCTGGTGTTCTTCTCGCTGGCGCCGGTAGCGATCCCCGTGGTTTTCATGGGGCTGCATATTTTCGTGTCGCTGATCCAGACGTATATTTTCGTGCTGCTGGCGACGGTGTACTTGGCGGAAGCGACGGCGCAGGAGCACTAGAAAGAGGCTATTAGCCGTTAGCTATTAGGAAAAGAATTCTGTCGTAACCGCATAGCGTGAGGGCGCCGGTTCTCTGAGGAGGCCGGAAGTCAACCACCCACTGGCGGAACTTGTTAAGGAGAAACACACGTGAACGTAAAGAAGATGGTGTTTGTATTGTTCATCCTGATGATCGTGTTTGCTATGCCGGCGTTGGCACAGACCGGAAGCGATGCCGCGGTGAGCGGCCATGGCTGGGCGGTGCCGATTGGCGCTGGTATCGGCATGGGCATTGCCGTGGGGCTGGCCGGACTGGGCCAGGGACGCGTCGCGGGTTCAGCTTGCGAATCGCTGGCACGGAACCCTGCGGGCCGCCCGGGCATTCAGCTCGCGCTGATTCTGGGCTTGGCGTTCATCGAGTCGCTGGTGCTGTTCGCGCTGGTGATCATGTTTGTAAAGGTCGTGTAAATAGGTATCAGGTTTTAGGTGTCAGGGAATCCCGGCCGCGGCCGGGATTTTTATTTGGGATACGTCTATTGGTTGCGCGGCGCGAAGCTCTACTTCGCCTGGGCCGCTGCTTCTTCGATCAAGCTTGCCACTTCTTTCGGGTGAGAGACGTACACGGCATGGCTGGCGCCGGGGACTTCGACCTTGTGGCTGTTAGCGCGCGTGGCGTACCAGCGCTCGAGGTCGGGGTTGATTGCCTTGTCGTTCCCAGCGATCAGCGCCCAGCTTGGCTTGTTACGCCATGCGGCGGTGGTGATGACGGCGGCAAAGTTCTCGGCCTTGTTCATGACTTGCGATCGAGCCATGAACGCCGCTTGTTCGTCGGACAAATCAGCGTCGAAGTACTCATGCATTTGTGCGGGGTCGAGGTAAGTGAAACCGTCTGGCGTTTTCTTGATCGCGTTCGATTTGGCGAGAGCGCTGGGGAATTTCTTTCCGTCGGCGGCCTCGCTCTCCCCGGCGTCGGGCATGTGGGCGGCGATATAGACCAGCCCGACCACCGACGGATCGTTGCCGGCCTCGGTAATCACGGCGCCTCCGTAGCTATGGCCGACGAGGATGGTTGGGCCATCCTGAAGGGCGAGCACTCGCTTGGTCGCCGCGACGTCCTCTTGGAAGGACGTTTCCGGCTCCTGCACAAGGCTAACGTTGTAGCCGTCTCGCACCAGGATGTCGTAAACGCCGCGCCAGCCCGAGCCGTCAGCCCATGCGCCGTGTACCAGGACCACATTGTGCACCCGATGAGAGCCCGTTTGAGCCTGGGCGAGCGACGCCATGCCGCTTACAAGCAAAAGTGTGAGCAGCGCGAGCATGGCTCCGCGAGAGGCTTGAAATATTCGTGCTGTCGAAGTCCTGGATTTCCGAAACATTAGTTCCATGGGGTGCTCCTTTCATGAATGTTCTGCATGCCGCGGAAGCACTCGTGAGATCCGCAGCGTCACTGGGCAACCAGTGCATGGTTGTAGATTGCCCGCGCGTGGAGCGGGTTCCAACAAATCGAGAGTAGAGCAAAGAGTTCGATGGAGTTTCCGGCAAGTGACGACGAGCGAAAAGTGAGGCAGCCGGAGACGGTTGCGCGCTGCGAATGAAAAGCAAAAACCCCGTTTTCGACGGGGCTTTGTTTTGTACGAAACGGGCCGGCTAGCGGACTAAATCGTGGGCCGACCGCAATGCGTAGCCGATGAACTGGTTCGGCAACACTCCCATGTAGATGGTGAAGACGAGGCACATGGCCAATGCTACGGCGAGGCCGAACGGCATGCGTGCGACGGGGACCTCTTCGCGCTCGTCGCGCATGTACATGTAGACGATGACGCGCAGGTAGTAGTAGGCGCCGACAGCGCTGTTGATGACGCCGATGATCGTCAGGCCGACGAGGTGCGACTGAAGCGCGGAGGTGAAAACGTAAAACTTTGCAAAGAACCCGCCGGTGATGGGGATGCCGATGAGCGAGAGCAGAAAAACCGTCAGGATAGCGGCGAGGATTGGCGAGCGGCGGCCGAGGCCGGCGTAGTCGCTGAGGTTAACGTATTTTTCGTTGGCGTTGGCGAAGTGGCTGACGATCGCGAAAGCGCCGACGTTCATGGCCGCGTAGGTGGCGGTATAGAAGATCGCGGCGGAGATGCCGGAGTCACGGGCAGCGGCGAAGGCGACGAGCAGGTATCCGGCATGCGCGATCGAAGAGTAGGCGAGCAGACGCTTCACGTTGGTCTGCACAAGCGCGCCGATGTTGCCTATGGTCATCGAGAGCGCAGCCGAGACCCAGACGATCCAGAACCAGCCGGGCGCGTCCATGGCGAAGAGCACGCGGAGGAGCACGGCAAATGCAGCGGCTTTGGGGCCTGTAGACATGAGAGCGACGATGGGCGATGGTGAGCCTTCGTAGACGTCGGGCGTCCAGATGTGGAACGGGGCGGCGGCGACTTTGAAGCCGAGACCGATGAACATGAGGGCCACGGCGAGGTAGATCATCGGCGGCACCGGGCTCATGGCGCGGATGGCACCGGCGATCGTGTAGACATTCGTCGATCCGGTGGCGCCGAAAATCAGGGCGACGCCGTAGAGGAAGAACGCGGTGGCAAAAGAGCCGAGGAGAAAATACTTCAGGGACGACTCGGCGGATTCGGCGACGCGGCGGCGCATGGCGGCCAGCACGTAGCTGCCGATGGATGAGATTTCGAGGGCGATGAAGATCATCACCAGCTCGACAGCGGAGGACATGAGCATCATGCCGAGCGCGGCGAGGAGGATGATGCCGTAGTATTCGCCACTGCGCATGCGCTGGACTTCCATGTACTCGAACGACATGAGGATGACGGCCATGGCGATAAGGGCGATGAGGACGTGGAAGAAGAGGCTGAAGCTATCGACTCGCACCATGCCGAAGAAGCCGGTGCCGTTCGTCGGGTCGTAGATGCCGGGGAAACGCGCCTGGCAAAGCGTGGCGAGGAGCGCGACAACCATGCCGATGAACGCGAGATAGCCCAGCGGCTTCTTGGAATCTTGTTGGGGAATGAAGGCGTCCGCCATCATGACGATGATTCCGAAGATGCCGAGAACGATTTCCGGCAGGATGCGGATGTAGTCAACCGTCGGGATGGAGGTTAGGACCTGCGTACTCATCGACCGATCACCTGTGCGAGAACTTGGAGTATATGGCGCGCGTTCGGCGCGGCGGCGTTTACGCCGTTGCTGAAAGGTGCAAGCGCAGCCTGGACCGCCGGATTGATCTGGCGGAGGAACAACATGGGAACCACGCCCATGACGAGCGACATGACGGCCAGCGGCCAGAGCGAAAGGCGCTCGCGGGCGTTGAGGTCGCGCAGGGTGTTGTTGGCCTGTACGGTGACCTCCCCGTAGAAGACGCGCTGGTAGAGCCAGAGCAGGTAGTACGCGCCCCAGATTACGCCGGAGGCCGCGAGAATTCCGTAAATCATGCGGGCTTGGAAAGCACCGCTGAGGACGAGGAACTCACCGACGAAGCCGTTGAGCATTGGGAGACCGGCGGAGGCCAGCGTGATGACCAGGAAGAACGTGGCGAAGACGGGCATCGGGGTGGCGAGTCCGCCGTACTGCTTGATGTCGTAAGTGTGGCGGCGTTCGTAGATCATCCCCAGCAGCATGAAGAGGCCGCCTGTGGACACGCCATGGTTCAGCATCTGGTAAACCGAGCCGCTCACGCCCATAGCAGTGAAGCTGAAGATGCCGAGCACGCAGAAGCCAAGGTGGCTTACCGACGAGTAGGCGATCAGCTTCTTCATATTCGGCTGCACGAGGGCGACGAGCGCTCCATAGATGATGCCGATGATGGCGAGGGTGATGATCCATGGAGCGTTGCGGCGCGCCGCTTCGGGGAAGAGGCCGAGGTTGAAGCGCAGCAGGCCGTAGACACCCATTTTGAGGAGAACGCCGGCGAGGAGAACGGAACCGGCAGTGGGGGCCTCGACGTGTGCATCGGGCAGCCAGGTGTGGAACGGGAAGAGCGGGACCTTGACGGCGAAGGCGATGAAGAAGCCGAGGAAAAGCCACTGCGCAGCGTGACCAAAACCCGCGATTTGCCCGGCTTGGATTCGCTGCTGTAACTCGACGAAATCGAACGTAGGGCCGCTCCAGTTCGTCGCGCTATGCACGTACAGCCAGATTATGCTGGCCAGCAGAAAGACCGAGGCGACCATGGTGTACAGGAAGAACTTTACCGCGGCATAGATGCGGCGCTCGTGCCCATACATGCCGATGAGCAGCGCCATCGGGATGAGCGTGGCTTCCCAGAAGAAGTAGAACTGGAAGAGGTCGAGCGAGACGAAGACGCCGATCATCGCCGTCTCGAGGATGAGCATGAGGATGAAGAACTCCTTCACCCGCTCCTTGATCGAGGTCCAGGAGATGAGCACGCTGAGCGGCACGAGGAACGTGGTGAGGACCACGAGCCAGAGTGAGATGCCGTCGGCACCCATGTGGTAGTGGATGTTGGGCGTCGAGATCCACGGGATGTTCTGCTCGTACTGGAAGCCCGACGTGACGTAGCTGTAGTGCCAGGGCAGGTGCAGCGACGCGAGGAAGGTGAGCACCGAGATGAGGAGTGCGAACCACTTGATGTCGCGATCGCGGCGTGGGAAGAGCATGAGCAACAGCGCTCCCGCGAAAGGCAGGAAGGTAATGACGGTGAGGATGTTGTGGTTGGAGAAGCTGATGAGCTCTTTCATCGCGCCACCCCCACGTACACCATGTAGCCGATGACGACGGCCGCGCCAACGGCCACCCACCCGGCGTAACTTCGTATGTTGCCCGATTGCATTCGTCGCACGCCCTGCGAAGTTTCCTGCGCACCAGCGGCGCTGCCGTTGAGCGCGCCATCGATGAGGGTGACATCAACACCCTTCCAGAAGACCTTGGTGGAGAGCAGGAGGATCGGTTTGACGATGGTCGCGCCGTAGAACTCGTCGACGTAGTACTTGTTGGCGACAGTGGTGTAGAGGCCGCCCAGAGATTTAACGATCGCGGCGGGCTTCTCGGGATGCGCCTTGTAGAGGTACCAGGCGAGGCCAAAGCCGATGAGCGCGACTCCGACGGAGGTGATCATCAGGATCAGTTCGGTGTTGGAGCCGCTTTCTTCTGCAGGGGCTTTTTCGCCGGGCATCACGGCTTCTTCGGCGGCCGGAGTGTTGGCAACCTGGATCTTCGTGACCGGCGAGAGATAGCCGTCGAACTTGTTGTGGATCCCGACCCAGCCTCCGCAGAAGCTGAGGATGGCGAGGACGACAAGTGGGGCAATCATGATCGCGGGCGACTCGTGCGGTGTGCCATGGCCGTGATCGTCGTGTGCGGGAGCGGCGTGGCCGTGGTCGGCTTCGTGATCGTGCTTGGCGCCGCGGTACTCACCGAAGAACGTCATGAACCACTGGCGGAACATGTAGAACGACGTCATGCCGGCGGTGATGATGCCTATCAGCCAGAGGAACTTGTTAAAGCCCGCGCCCACGACGGGGCGGAGCGACTCGCTGGAGAACGTCTTCCAGAGGATTTCGTCTTTAGAGAAGAAGCCTGCAAACGGCGGGATGCCGGCGATGGCGATGGTGGCCGCGGTCATGACCCAGAATGTCCACGGAATGTATTTGCGGAGACCACCCATGTTGCGCATGTCCTGCTCGCCACCAACGGCGTGAATGACCGAGCCGGCGGAGAGGAAGAGCAGGGCCTTGAAGAACGCGTGGGTCATGAGGTGGAAGACCCCGGCGGTGTACGCGCCCACGCCGCAGGCCAGGAACATGTAGCCGAGCTGCGAAATAGTGGAGTAAGCGAGGACACGCTTGATGTCGGTTTGCGTGATGCCCATGGTCGCGGCGAAGAGCGCGGTAGCCGCGCCGATGCAGGCGACCACCAGCATGGCGTGCGGCGAACGGCTGAAGATCGAATTCGATCGCGTGACCATGTACACGCCGGCAGTGACCATCGTCGCGGCGTGAATGAGGGCGCTGACCGGCGTGGGGCCTTCCATGGCGTCGGGCAGCCAGACGTAGAGCGGGATCTGGGCGGACTTGCCGCATGCGCCGATCAGCAGGCAGATGCCGATGGCGGTGAAGAGGCCCGCGTGAGTTTCGACGCCGTAGCCGGAGACTGCCTGGAAGACGCTGTCGTATTGGAGAGTGCCCCAGTGCTGGATGATCAAGAAGAGGCCGATCAAGAAGCCGAAGTCGCCGATGCGGTTGGTGATGAAAGCCTTCTTACCGGCCTGCGCGGCGGAGTTTTTGCGGAAGAAGAAGCCGATCAGAAGATACGAGGCAAGGCCGACGCCCTCCCACCCGACGAACATGAGCAGGTAGCTGCTGCCCAGGACGAGGGTGAGCATGAAGAACATGAAGAGGTTGAGGTATGCGAAGAAGCGGTAGTAGCCGCCCTCATGCGCCATGTAGCCGACGGAATAAACGTGAATGAGGAAGCCGACGCCGGTCACCACGCCGAGCATGATCATGGTTAGCTGGTCGAGATAAGCGCCGAACTCAACGTGGAACGAGCCGGCTTGCATCCACGTGCCGTAAGACTCGATGTGCGGGATCTGCGTGAGGTGGGAGAAGAGCGAGGCCACGTAGCAGAAGTATCCGAACGAGCAGGCCGTAAAGAAGAGGGCGATGGTGGCGACCAGCTTGTTCGGGAAGCGCTTGCCGAGGAGGCCGTTGATGGCGGCTCCGGCGAGCGGCAGCAGTGGAATGATCCACAGATTTAGGTTCTGATCCATATCTATAGCTTCAACAGGTTCACTCGGTCGACGTTCAACGTTTCGCGCGAGCGGAAGACAGCGATGATGATGCCCAGGCCGACGGCGGATTCAGCGGCGGCGACGACCATCACGAAAAAGACGAAGATGTGCCCACTGAGCGATTTGAGCTCGGTTGCGTAGGCAACGAACGTCAGGTTCACGGCGTTGAGCATGAGCTCAATCGACATGAAGATGGTGATGATGTTGCGCTTGATCAAAAAGCCGAGCACGCCACAGATAAACAGAAACGCGCTAAGAACCAGGTAATAGGAGAGAGGGATCATGCATCCTCCCTGCGGGCGAGAACCACAGCGCCCATGATGGCGATGAGCACGAGAACCGAAGTCACTTCGAAGGGAAGCAGGAACGGGCCAAAGAGGAGGCGTCCGATGTCGGCGCCGGTGCCGTGAAGTTGGCCGATCGAGATTGGGGTGTTGGAAGTTTCCGTGCGCAGCAGGATCCACGTGATGAGGGTTGCGACGACGGCTGCGCCGGGTACGCCGAGGATGATGGCGATCTTGCTGCCCTTGGTGTGCTCCTCGATCCCGGCATTCAGCAACATGATGACGAAGACGAAGAGCACCATGATGGCACCGGCGTAGATGATGACCTGGATGGCGCCCACGAACTCGGCGCCCATGAGGAGGAAGAGCCCGGCGAGCGAGGCCATGACCACGATCAGCGAGAGAGCGCTGTTGATCGGGTGCTTCTGCGCCAACAGGTTAATGGCGCCGGCGACGCATCCGGCAGCGAAGAAGAAGAATAGGATCTCGTGCAACATTCGTTTATAGGCGCCCTCGCGCCTTGGAGCTTTACTTCAGCGCCACGACCAGGGCCGTGATCATGATGTTGGCAATCGAGAGCGGCAGCAGGAATTTCCAGCTGAACGCCATCAGTTGGTCGTAACGGAAACGGGGGAGCGTACCGCGCACCCAGATGTAAAGGAACAGGAAACCAAAGATCCGCAGACAGAACCAGAAGACCGGCACCAGTGACTGCAGGATCGGCGGCAGGAAGGACGGCACCGGGCCGGACCATCCGCCGAGGAACAAAATGGAGGCGATGCACGCGACGGTGACCATGTTCGCGTACTCGGCCATGAAGAACATGGCAAACTTCATCGCGGAGTATTCGGTGTGATATCCGGCGACGAGCTCGGTTTCGGCTTCAGGGAGGTCAAACGGAATGCGATTGGTTTCCGCGTAGGCCGAGGTCAGATAAATAAAGAAGGCGACGAACTGGAGGCCGCCGAAGAAATTCCAGTTGAGAATGCTGCCCGCCTGGTGGTTGACGATTTCGCGGAGGCTGAAGCTGCCGGTGAGAATCAAGACGCCGACCAGCGAGAGGCCGAGCGAGACTTCGTAGCTGATCATTTGCGCGGAAGCGCGCAGCCCGCCGAGCAGCGAGTACTTGCTATTGGAGGACCATCCGGCGAGGGCGATGCCGTAAACGCCGATGGAGGTGACTCCGAGAATTATAAGGAGGCCGATGTTGATGTCCACGGGAACGCCGTGGTTCATGAGGCCGGTGATCTGCAGCGGCGTGGTGTAGCCGTGAATGGTGATCGTCCCGCCGAAGGGCACCAGCGAGATGGAGAGCAGCGCCATGGCAACCGCGATCATGGGGGCCGCGATGTAGAGCGGCTTGTTCACGTGCGGCGGCAGCAGGTCTTCCTTCAGGATGAACTTGAGGCCGTCGGCGAGCGGCTGAAGCAGGCCGAAGGGTCCGACGCGGGTGGGTCCCCAGCGGTTCTGCATACGGCCGACGACTTTGCGCTCGAGCCAAACCGTGTAGGCGACCGCGGTCAGGAGAATGAAGATGACCAAGACGACCTTGATCAGCGATACGAGTAAAAATAGTGCCACTTGAGGCATTGAATCAGCGCTTCCGAGTGTCGCGCACGGGCGCGACGGAATGTGCAGCGTTCGCAGGGGCTAAAGCCCCGCTTGTTTAGGCCCTATTCGGCAGCGCTGAAGCGCTACCCTGATACACACAGCACTAAGGAAAACAAAATCCGACAGCAATTCAAAATCGTGCCGACTCAGTCGGCGGGGACTTCGCTCGGCGCGGGCGCGTTGCGGCGCTCGATGACCGAGTTCAACGTGTTCGAGTAACGGCCGAGGGTGCCTGACGTGAACAGGTTGTCGTTCGACGGCAGGATTAGCTCGGGGTGCGACGGCGCAGCCGCCGCGGTGATCTGCACGAGCTGCGTGTGTTCTTCGTTGCCGCCCAGCAGGTTCAGGCGGGAGACATCGTAGGCGGGCACGAGGCGCTGGATCTCGTCGAGGATCGCCATGGGATCGTAAGGGCTCATTCTCGGTTCGAGATTGTGCGCGGCGAGCCACACGGAGTGGCGGTCGGCTTCACCCGATTGCGCGCCACGAGTCTGGCCCAGGTCAGCGCGGACGGCGTCTCCGCCGAAGGGTACGAGCTTGCGAACGTCGTAGCCCATGCGGTCGGCGATCTGCACGACGATGTCGAAATCGCTGGTGACACCGGCGACGTCGCCAGCCTTCTGCAGGAGTTGAAGATCGCCGGCAGTGTTGGTGAAGGTGCCGGACTTTTCGTAGGCGTTGGAGACGGGCAGCACCACGTCGGCCGCAGCGGCGGTGTCAGTGAGGAACATGTCGTTGACGACGACGAACGGAGCGTTCAACGCGAACGGATCGACGTTGTAGCGGGCGACGGGGTTCGATCCGATGACCCAGAGAGCTTTGAGGGCGCCGGATTTGGCGGCGTCCATCATCTGCATGAGGTTCATGCCGGGTTCGGCAGGAACTTCGTCGAGCCAGTCTTCATGGTAGCGAGTCTTCGTCGTGACGGAAGCGTAGCCGGGAAGCAGGTCAGGATAGAGACCCATGTCGGCCGCGCCGCGGGAGTTGGCGTAGTCGCCGAGGCAGAGGAAGCGCGCGCCGAGCGGTAGGCCGAAATCGACGAGCGCTTTGATTGCGGAGCCGCGAATTTCGGAGCCGAAAACGACGATCAATTCTTTCTCGGCCTTCAGGGCGTCGCGAAGTTTCGCGAAAACTTCTTTGTTGGTGGTCGGCGTGACCAGCGAATCGGCGGCGGCGTCTTTGCCGGTGAGGTACTCGACAAAGTTGCCTTCAGAGCCCACCGGAACCTGAGCGAAGAGGGTGGCCTGGCGGCGAAGCTTGATCGGCGCCGAGTTGACGACGTAGATCTTGGCGCGGTGCATGCGCACGTTGCTGCGAATCTGCCATGCCAGGAACGGATGTTGCTCGGTGGGGTCGTTGCCGATCAGCAGGACCGCAGGCGCGTTGAAAACATCGCGCATGGAGGCAGTGGCGTTTTGCTTTCCGGCGATCGCCGCGGCGAAAGCCGGGAAGTCGGCGGTGCGGTGGTGATCGATGTTGTTGGTCTTCAGCACCGTGCGCGCGAACTTCTGCAGGATGTAGTTCTCTTCGTTGGTGGTGCGGTTGGAGCCGATAACGCCGATGGCTTTGCCGCCTTCGTTCGCGAGAATCTCGTTGAACTTCTTGGCGATGAGTTCGAAGGCCTCTTCCCATTTTGCCGGGGTGAGCTTGCCGTCCTTCTTGATGAGCGGCTGGGTGAGACGCAGCGGATCGTTGGCGAAGTCGAAGGCGTAGCGGCCTTTGACGCAGAGGAAGTCGCCGTTGATGCCGCTCTTGTCGCGGTTGTCGCCGCGCACAATCTCCATACCGCTTTCGCTGCGGCGAACGCCGAGGGTGGTGAGGCAGCCGTCGCCACAATGGGTGCAGACGGTGCCAACGTGCTTCATTTCCCACGGCCGCGTTTTGTAGCGATAAGCGCCGGAGGTGAGTGCGCCGACCGGGCAGATGTCGATGCACATGCCGCACTCTTCGCACTCGAGATGATCTTCTTTATTGGGGGCGATGACGGAGTTGGCGCCGCGGTTCTGCACGCCGAGCGCCCAGACGTCCATGCCTTCGCCGCATGCGCGCACGCAACGGTAGCAGAGGATGCAGCGCGGGCGATCGAAGAAGACCACGGGCGACCACTGCTGCTCGTCCTTGTGGTTCTTTGCCTCCATGTATTTCGATTCGGCGGCGCCGTACTTGAAGGTCATGTCCTGCAACTCGCACTCGCCACCCGCATCGCAAACCGGGCAGTCGAGCGGATGGTTGCCGAGCAGCAGTTCGAGCATCGACTTGCGGGCCTGCTTGATCTTCTCGGTCTCAGTGCTCACAACCATCCCTTCAGTGATGGGCGTGGTGCAGGCGGTCTGCATCTTCGGCATCTTCTCGATCTCGACGAGACACATGCGGCATGCGCCCTGGAGCGAGAGGCCGGGGTAGTAGCAGAACGAGGGGATTTCGATGCCTACGGACTTGCAGGCTTCAATCAGCAGGGTGCCCGCGGGTGCGGTGACCTTCTTGCCGTCTACGGTGATGTTTACGTCAGGCATTAAAAGTTTTCTCGGAATTCTGTAAGGGCAGAATGAGTTCCTTAATGTTGGCGCGGCTGTCGACCACAGTGTGGCCGCCTTGCCGGACGAGGGAGCCCTGGATCAGCCCAAAAACTTGTAAATCGCCGCCGGTGTTGATGACACTGCCGGCGACTGTGCCGCGCATTTCGCAGGCCGCGCCGGGTTCGATAGTGAGATTTCCGGTGACCATGCCGTTGAGGCAAAGTCGCGTGCCGTCGACGACAGTTACGTCGCCTTCAATCACACCATCCACCGTTCCTGCGAGCCGTTGCGTCATTATGCGAGCACCGGGAGCTGCGAAATGGATCCGTGCTCGGCGTAAGGGCACGGACGTCCTTCCAGGTGATCTTCAAATTCTCTGCGGAACTTCTGCACGAAGGCGATGATCGGCATAGCCGCGGCATCGCCAAGCGGACAGAAGGTCCGGCCGAGCATGTTGTCGGCGAGATATTTAATGTTGTCGATGTCCTTTTTAATACCGCCGCCTGCGTGGAAGCGGGTGAGGGTTTTCTTCAGCCAGTCGGTACCTTCGCGGCACGGGATGCACCAGCCGCAGCTCTCGTGCTGGTAGAACTTGATGGTGCGGAGCGCGAACTTCACAATGCAGGTGCGATCGTCGAGGATGACAACGCCGCCGGAGCCGAGCATCGAGCCGGCCTTCGCGACCGAATCGAAGTCCATGGCGATGTCGATTTCTTCGGGAAGAAGCGCGGGCACCGAAGATCCACCGGGTACGACTGCTTTGAGTTGGCGTCCGTTCTGGATGCCGCCACCGACCTCGTAGATCATCTTCTTAAGGTTGTATCCCATGGGAAGCTCGTAAACGCCGGGCTTCTCGAGGTTGCCGCTGAGGCAGAAGAGACGCGTGCCGCCGTTGCGCGGGGTGCCAAGGTCGGCGTACTTCTGGCCGCCCATCAGCAGGATGTGCGGGACCGCGGCGAGCGTTTCAGCGTTGTTGATGACCGTTGGGCCGCCCCAGAGTCCGACGACCGCAGGGAACGGAGGACGAATGCGCGGAATGCCGCGCTTGCCTTCGAGCGATTCCATGAGCGCGGACTCTTCGCCGACTTCGTAAGCGCCGGCGCCGCCGTGCCAGTAGACGTCGAAATCTTTGCCGCTGCCGAAGATGTTTTTGCCGATGAAGCCCTTGGCATAGGCATCGGCAATCGCCTTCTGCATGATGATCGACAGGTAGCGATATTCGCCGCGCAGGTAGATGTATCCGGACCTTGCGCCGCAGGCGAGACCCGCGATGATGACGCCTTCGATGACGGCGTGGGGATCGTGTTCGAAGATGAGGCGATCTTTGCAGGTGCCGGGCTCGGACTCGTCGCCATTGCAGAGAATGTATTTCGGCTTGGCGGATTCCTTTGGCACGAACGACCACTTCATGCCCGTAGGGAACCCGGCGCCTCCGCGTCCGCGGAGGTTGGAGACCTTGACCTCCGCAATGATGGCGTCGGGCGTCATGGTCAACGCCTTCTGCACAGCCTTGTAACCGTCGAGCTCGAGATAACGGTCGATTTCGGTCGCGCCCTTGCCCCAGCGGCTCGAGATGACCTTTACCTCATCGGGATGTGAAACCAAATCTGCCATGAATCTTTCCTGCGCTACTGTTTTTCGCGCTTGCGGTACGAGTCGAGGACCGCGTCCACTTTTTCGTTGGTGAGGTTCTCGTGGAAGTCGTAATTCACCTGGATCGCCGGGGCCCAGCTACATGCGCCGATGCACTCCACTTCTTCCAGGGAAAAGAGGCCGTCCGGTGTGGTCTGCTTGTGTCCGATGCCGAGCGTCTTTTTGCAGTGCTCAAAGATTTCTTCGCCGCCGCGCTGCAGGCAGCAAATGTTGGTGCACACCTGCACGTTGTATTTGCCAATCGGCTTGGTGCGCAGCATGGAGTAATAGCTGATGACGTTGCGCACTTCGAGTTCGGTGAGGTCCAGACGCTGGGCGACTTCGGCGATGGACTCGTCGCTGAGATAGCCGACTTCATCCTGCACGAAGAGCAGCAAGGGAACGAGTGGCGAGCGCTTGGTGGGGTAGTGCCCCTGCGCTTCGGTGAACCATTTTTCGAGATTTTCGGAGAACTTCATTGTGCCTGTGTCTTCCAGTACAGCAGGGGCTAAAGCCCGGAGCCGTTGCGCTTCTGAACGGCAGCGCTAAAGCGCTGCCCTGATACAAAACTTTCTATCGATCCACGTCGCCTAACACGATGTCGATGGAGCCGATGGCGGCCACCACGTCGGCGAGCAATTGGCCTTTGCACATCGACGGCAATACCTGCAAATTTGCGAACGAGGGCGAGCGCATGTGAACGCGGTAGGGCTTTGCGGTGCCGTCGCTCACAATGTAGTAGCCCATTTCTCCGCGCGGCGATTCGATCGCGCTATAGACCTCGCCGGGCGGAACGGTGAAACCTTCCGTAACGATCTTGAAGTGGTAGATGAGCGCTTCCATCTCGGTCTTCATCTTCTCGCGATCGGGGAGCACGACCTTGGGCGCGTCGGCCTTGATCGAACCCTCGGGCATTCCAGCCAGCGCTTGTTGCACGATATTGCAGCTTTCGCGTAGTTCCGCGATGCGACATTGATACCGGGCGAAGACGTCCCCGTCGGTCTTGACCGGGACTTGGAACTTAAATTTGTCGTATCCGGAGTAGGGCATATCTCGGCGGATATCGAAGTCGATGCCGCTGCCGCGCATGGTCGGCCCTGAGGCGCCGAGCGCTAGTGCGTCTTCCTTGCTCAGCAGGGCGACACCCTTCGTACGCATGAGGAAAATCGGGTTCTGCGTGAGGAGCCCTTCATATTCGTCCATTTTGGACGGGAAAGTGTCGGCAAATTTCTTGACCCGGGCGAACCAATCGAGCGGCGGTTCCATGGCGATGCCGCCGACGCGGAAGTAGGAAGTCATCATGCGCTGGCCGGAGACGGCCTCGAAGAGCTTCAGCAGTTCTTCGCGCTCGCGGAAGCAATAGAGGAACACCGTCATCGCGCCGAGGTCCATGGCGCCCGTGCCCAGCCAAACCAGGTGCGAGTTGATGCGCGTGAGTTCGTTGCAGAGCACGCGGAGCCACTGCGCGCGCTCGGGAATCTCGAGCCCCAGGAGTTTCTCGACCGCCAGGCAGTAAGCCAGGTTGTTGGTCATGGGGCAGAGGTAGTCGATCCGGTC
The DNA here is from genome assembly GCA_036501185.1 of Candidatus Korobacter sp. Taxonomy (GTDB): domain Bacteria; phylum Acidobacteriota; class Terriglobia; order Terriglobales; family Acidobacteriaceae; genus Korobacter. The sequence goes on from DASYAU010000138.1 coordinate 38,720, forward strand.
GGTCATCGGCACGACCTGCTGGTAGAACTTGGCTTCGCAGGTTTTCTCGATGCCAGTGTGCAGGTAGCCGATGTCGGGCATGATGCGGACGATGGTTTCGCCATCGATTTCCAGCAGCAGGCGCAACACGCCGTGGGTGGACGGGTGCTGCGGGCCCATGTTCAGGACCATGGTTTTGTCCTGACCGGCCTCCAGAACTGGCGTGGGATTCATGTGTGCCATGACTATCGGTAACCTTCGACGGGATAATCCTTGCGGAGAGGATGTCCCTTCCAGTCCTCGGGCATCATGATGCGGACGAGGTTCGGATGGCCGTGGAAGCGGACTCCGAAGAGATCAAAGACCTCGCGCTCGAAATAGTCGCACGAGGGGAAGATAGAGAAGACGGAATCGACCTGGGCGTCGTCGCCCAGCAGCTTCACTTTCAACCGCACGCGTTCTTTGCGGGAGATGGAAAGCAGGTGATAGCTGAGTTCGAAGCGCGGCTCGCTCGGATACCAATCCACGCAGGTCACGTCGGAGAGGAAGGTGAACTGGAGCTCGGGATCTTCTTTCAGGGTGCGAATGGCAGCGATGATGTGCTCGCGCGGCACCCAGATGCTCAGCTCGTTGCGATCGAACTTTACAGCTTCGACGGCAATAACGGCCGAAGCCAGCAACCTGCCCAGCGCCGGGCGATCCTTAAGCTGCTCAACGTCAGTAATGGCAGGCTCGAGGGGCATTTAGATCCTTTCACCCGGAAGCTTCCTGTTCCAGTCGAGCACGCCTTTTTTCCATATATAGAAGAAGCCGGCCATCACGATGGCCACGTACACCAGCATCTCCCAGAAGCCGAACATCTTGAGCTCCTTGAAGATGATGGCCCATGGGTACAGGAAGACGGCTTCTACGTCGAACAGGATAAAGAGGATAGCGACGAGGTAGAACTTGACCGAGAAACGGCTCTGGGCGTTGCCGACGGGTTCCATGCCGCATTCATAGGGCGACATTTTGGCATTGTTGAATTTGTGCTGGCCAAGGAACCACGAAAGGACCACCATCCCGGCCGGGATAATGGTAACCACCGCGAGGTGAATTAGTAACGGTATGTAACGGGCGAAATAGTTATCCTGCATGAGGGCGCTTGTATATAATTCCGGCCACGACGACTGTGCAAACACTTCAGTTTATTTTTCGTTGCACAGCACTGTCAAGCCAAGAGCAACCTCGGAAGACGCGTATTTTGTGAAAGTTGCGTATCGATCAAAAGGCTCGGGCAAGACAGTGAATAAGACTGCAACTCCCCCAGGAGAACGCGGGATCGCGCATGATTTTCGGCTTCAACACGGACGTTAAGTTTAAGGGCACCGTTTACCACATCCAGAGCGAGGCCCGGCAGCACGATCAGCACCTGCAAACACAGGTGTTTGTGCGTGGACGCTGCATTGGCAAGAAGGCGACGCCCTACGCGGAGCACGCCGCCGATCCGAGCTTCTCGGACGGGAACATGCACGAGCTGCTGAAGGCCCAGCACAAGGGCGTGGTAGAAGCCGTCCGCGAAGGACGCGTGGGCGAGGTGTTGCACGAAACCTACAATCTTCCGACCAATGGCTTCACCGTGCAGTGGAACAACGCGCATTCGGTGGTGCTGGACGGGATGATGGTGCTGCAGTTCCACGTGGCACTCGGCGGCACTCCGGTCAGCGGCGCGACCCTGATCAGCAAGGTGGTCTTTCCGAACGAACCGCCGATCTTCGCCAAGCTAGTGAGCGATAAAGAAGGTCACGTGGAAACCCGCGTGCCAGCCCAGCACGAGGCGCTGGACGCGGCAGCGATTTACGTGCAGGCCTTCCACGGCGAGCACAGCGCAGTAAGGAGGTACCGGCTGCGGCAGGTCGGGTAAGTCCCTCCGATTTACAATCCTTCCATGCGGCTCAAGATCAACGGGGAACATAAAGACGTCGCAGGCGTGTCGACTCTCGGCGATCTCGTCGAGCAGCTTGCGATGAAGTCAGATCGCGTGGCGATTGAGTTGAATCGCGAGATCGTGCCGCGGGCTAGCTGGGCGACGACCGAGTTAAAGGATGGCGACGAGTTGGAGATCGTGCACTTCGTGGGTGGTGGGTAAAAGCAAGCCCCCCGTTTCCGATGAGGCTTGCGAAGGAAGGGAACACCGTTTTTAGAAGAGGCTTTGCGTGAGCCAAGGAGCAAAAAGAACCCGCGCTCCCGCGACTTTCGCGCATTCTCCCGACGATGGTCCAGCCGAACATCCCCAATAATTCTCTGTGGCGTCGGCGCTGCCTGGCCCGATGTTATTTACACCGACTTCATGCTCGTGAAACTGGTTGAGGTGAATGTTTACCTGCGCCGGCGTGTTCACCACAATGGCGTCCGCTTCGGACTCGATCTTGTTCTCGGCGATCACGGTTCCGGTCGCCGCCGAGACGCCAAAAACATTGATGCCTGTCGATCCCGGAGTAGCGGCATCGTCTGAGTCGGCATGGTTGCTTGCGATGTAGTTGCCGGCGATCACGTTGCGGCTGATGTTCTGGCCCGGAGTGTGGCTGTGAATCGCTACGCCCGGCATTCCGTTACCGACAAGCCTGTTGCCGCTCACGGAATTCGCATAAGCCGCGGCGCCGGGAACGGATGCGAAGATGCCGACCCCCGCTCCTTCGCCCGCCGTCGCGAGGCCGTTGTATGACGATTCATTCCCCAAGATTGTGTTTTGATAGACACCAAGTGGGTTCGTGGCCCCGCTCACCGCTGCGGGTGGGTGAGATGCCAGGGTGATGCCGCAATCGTAGGCATTGCGCGAAACCGAGTTGGCGGAGAGAAGATTGCCATGGTTGGGTCCGGTGTCGTCGCTCAGGAGGATGCCGCCGGCATTGTGGTCCACAACGTTACCGCTTATCACAGACCCACTCACGCCGGAGAGGTGGATTCCTTCGCCGCAGTCGAAGCCTTCCGCGGTTTCCCAGGAGGGAATGCCGGGACAGCTTGCCGGAGGCACCAGAGCCTTATCGTTATAAGTGACGTGATTGTTGAATAGGTTCAGTGAGGATGCGTTCGTCGCCACGATGCCTTCGAACTTGGCGTTCTCGATCGTAAATCCGCTGATGGTGACGTTCCTGAGCCCGGGATGGTTGAGGCCATCGATGTTGAAGCCGTTAGATTTGCCGCTGGCGTTCACGATCGTGGTGTCGCGATTGGTGCCTATAAGATTCACGGCTTTTCCGATTACGACGTCTTCATGGTAAGTGCCGGGATAAACGCGGACCGTATCATTGGGCGCAGCCGCGGTCACGGCAGCGGAAATGGAGCTGTAACATCCGCTCCCGCCAGACGGCTTCACACAACGGGTCGCGGCCATCGCGCTGGTTACAGTAAAAAGCGTGAGTGACAATGTCGCAAGGAGAGAGAATTTCCATCGCATAACGTAAGGGCCTCCTGGGAGAATGCAAAACGGCAACAATGTAGCGCCACTCCCTCGCGATGGGCGGGAAAAATCACCTTAGTACCTCGCGCCACGATGCGTCATGTATGCGCAATCGCGGCAGACCGTGCAATTCACTGAGTTCTCATCTCATGTTCATCTCCCCGCAAACTTCTGATCCGTCCAATTTATAAAAGTGGAGAGTTCTCCACAGGAGAACCACGGTTGCAGCTTGACACTACACATCACGCAGTTAAGATGTTTCAAACATTTTGGCTGCCAAATGTTTTGGCAGATCTGGGGGACATGAACCAACGCTTCACATCACGCGACGTAATTGCGCTGACCGGCATCACGGCGCGTCAGTTGCAGTGGTGGGATGAGCGAGGGATCGTGGTCCCAGCCCGCCAAGGGCACAAGCGGTTTTATTCAATCGACGACCTCGCCGAGGTCGCCGTTCTGTGTGAGTTACGCCAGCGGGGATTTTCGTTGCAGCGCGTGCGCAAGGTGATGCGCTTCCTGCAGCGAGAGCTGGGGAAGCGGTTAGTAGAAACCGTGAGCGATGGCTCCGAATATCACCTGCTGACGGATGGCCGGAACCTCTATCTCGAGGATTCCGCGCACGCAGTCATCAATATCCTCAAGAATTCAAGGCAGCCGATTTTATCCGTGTGCCTGACGGACACGGTGCAACGGTTGCGGGCCCGGATTGGCAAGAAGCAAGCGCAAACAGCGGTGTCGCCTAGGCTAGGGCGGCGGAAAGCTTCTTAACGATTCAACTCAGTACTCAAGGGGGAAACACGATGATCGCGGAACTCAGTATCCTGAATGAATGGATCCCCGAACAAATGGAGCCGGGCACAATCTTCGTCCTGGAAAATGCAGGCGAAATGGGGGAGAGCGTGGATCCGTACTGGGCGGTGCTCTCGTGCCCAACGTGTGGCACGCTGGGACTGATCACCCGGAAACAGGTGGCGGGATTGCTGCCGATTATCTGCGGATCGCAGATGTGCTCGGCGCAGTTCTTCCTGAATGACGACCAGATCGTTCCGCGAAAACCGTTCTAAAGAGAGTTACGGGTAGCCCCATCGCCAGCGGATGTACGCTTGCGGTGGGGTCTTTGATTTTCTAGCGCAGGAAAAATCCGATTGCGGCGGCGGCGAGAATCAGCCATGCCGAGTTCACCTTCCATTTCAGAAGCAAGAGCGCGCTGACCAAAGCGATGCCGATTGTCCACCAATTGATGATAGCGGCACGGCCTAGCTGCCAGGCGACCACTCCCATGAGAGCGAGCGAGGCGACGACCACGCCGTCTAATGCAGCGGAGGCGATCTGCGATTTCCGGACCTTGGGAACGAGAGGTCCGCTGATGGCGACAAGAATAAATGCGGGAATGAAGATGGCAATGGTGGCGACGGTTGCGCCACGCGGGCCGGCAACGAGGTAGCCGATGAACGTCGCCGTGGTAAAGACCGGGCCGGGAGTGATCTGGCCGACGGCGACAGCATCGATGAGCTGCTTTTGCGTGAGCCACTGGAGGCGGTCCACGAGGTCGGCGTGCAGGAATGCCAGCAACACGTAGCCGCTGCCAAAAAGAACCGAGCCGATTTTCAAGAACGTGAGAAACAGACGCCTGAGCGAGACGGGAACTTTGCCGCTGGCGACCGCTGGCACGGCGAGGGCGATGAGGAAGGCGGCGCGGCTTTTCAGTCGAGGCGCAGCGGCGAGCAGGGCCGCAGCGAACAGGATGAGCAATTCGTGGGTCCGAAAAACGTAGGCTACGGCGGCGAGTGCGGCAATAACGCCGAGCCACCAGCTCTTAACCGCCTTTTTGCCGAGGTTCCAGAAGGCTTGCACGATGATGGCGATCACCACCGGTTTGACCGCGACCAGGACGCCGGCGACGAGCGGCAGCGATCCGAAGCGAACGTAGACATCGGCGATGAGCGCGACCAAAATTGCCGCGGGCAGGATGAAGCACGCGCCTGCAACGAGCAGGCCTTGCCATCCACGCTTGAGCAGGCCGATATGAATGGCCATCTCGGTTGAACTGGGGCCGGGGATGAGATTCGCTGCCCCGAGGCGATCGAGAAAATCTTCCTCGCTGATCCACGAACGGCGACGGACGAACTCGTCGTGCATCATGGCGATGTGCGCGGCGGGTCCGCCGAAGGCGGTGGTGCCCAGCTTGAGGAAGACAAGCGCGACTTCTGAAAGCGGCGGGCGATCTGATGGTGCCTGCGCAGTTCCTTCGGTCATTGACGGTCGGCGTCCAGCTTGGAGTCAACAGACAGCGGGCCGGCGCCAACGATGAGAAGGAAGATCGAGCCGAGGAACATGCAGATGTCGGTGCGGGCCTCGTGCGCAGTGGCCCAGAAGCCGGACTTCATCAGCATGGGAAACTTCGTCGTCAGCAGCGCGACGCTGATGTTGATGGTGAGCGCGATGGCCGCGAGGCGGGTGAGCAGGCCGAGGATGAGCAGCGCCCCGCCGATGATCTCGATGAAGCCGACAAACGGGGCGAAGAATTGTGGCGCCGGAATGCCGATCTTGATGAAGCGTCCGACGCCGAGTTGCTGCGGGAAGAGAAATTTCTGGATGCCTTCGCTGAGAAACACAAGTCCGACGAGCAGGCGCACGAGCACGGTAGCTCGCGGCGCGCTTGTGTGGACCATCTTGTGCAGCAAGTTCATGGCTTCGGCGGAGCAGGCGGCGTGAACTGGGCGATGTCGGTGAAGCCGAATGTCGCTTCGATCTTGCTGATGGTTTCTTCTGCGTCGTCGAAGCCGTCTTTGCCGAAGGTCTTGTGTTCGATGGCTTCGAACTGATCGCCGATTTCGTCGAGCTGCTTGTTGGTGAAGTTCGTTTTCCACGCCGGAAAGACGATAGTGTCTTCTCGGGCGGCGTGGTTCTGATACATCAGCGGAAAGGCTTCGAAGATTTTTATCAGCTCATCGGCATGCTGCTTGCCAATTTTGCCGTTGGTGACTGCAAGGACGTACTCGGTAATCTCGCGGCCGCGCTGATGCTGTGCGGTGAGAACGTCGGCGTAATCGGTGAGCTTGGCCTTGTTCATCTTCCGGACGACAGGGAAGATGTGCTGCTCCTCAAGTTGGCGCTCGTGGTAATCCTCACCGAAGGTGCGAAAGAGTTCGGCGGTTTTGTGAAGCGCGGCAGGATCGACAGAGCCGGGATCAGTGCGGAGTTTGGGGACGAGCTCCGCGTAAATGAGCAGCGCACGGCGGATGACCCCGTGCTCCCGCATGAGGTCTTCGGTGGCTGTGACTTCAGGCTCGTCTTTCTTTTCCTGCTTTTCATCGGCGAAGGCGGATGCGGCCACCGTGAGGCCGGCGAGGAGGACGGGGGTTTTTTGCAGCAGGTCGCGGCGGGAGAGGGACGAACTCATCAGTACCTCCGATGAAAGAGTATATGCGTACGGCGCACGGGAGGATGCTGGGCTGTCGATCCCTGTAAAAAGTTGTTGTTCTTTCGAAAGGGAATTGCGAGGCGAAGTGTTCTCGCACTATGCTTTTGCGCTATGAACCGTCAGAAAATGATCATCGTCGCGACCGTGGCCCTGGCACTGGGATTGGTATGGCTGGTGAGCTACTCGAACGGAACGGCAGGATTCAACGTTGCCAATCCGGTAGCCGGCAGCAAATTTTCGGTGAGCCTGATTACGACTGGGTGGCCGGCCCTTGGTGGAATGGCGCTGACCGTAGTCGGAGTGTTGCTTTTGCTGGCCAGCGCCGTGACATCCATAGTGGACCTGGCTATCGCGCGCCGCGGCTAGTGGCGGTCGTGGTCCCGGTCATGATCGTGATCGTTGTCGTGGTGTGAGTGGCGCCAGTTCCAATAGTTGTGCTGCTCGTCGTGGTTCAGGCGCTTGTAGTCGCGATATCCGCGATCGTGATAGGTCGCGCCATACCACTGGTGGTAATAGACGTCCTCGCCGGGACCCCAGGTGTGGTAATCGGAGTAGTACGGATCGTAGACGCGGTGGGCGTGCTCGGCGCACCCGCCGGCGAGCAGGCCAAAGGCAAGGAGCAGGGAAGCAACCGCAGCTTTCTTGAAGATCATTTCAAGTTCGATGGCCTCTTCGTGCTGTGCTGATGCAGGCGATTGCGTAAAAAAATGCAATCTTTCGCGACGATGGAGACGGGCGGTTGCGGGCTACTCTGCTTCCTGCTAATTTGGGCTTACACCAGGAAGGAGGTGGTCCGATGACCTTGTCTGACAGTTGTGGTAGATCTTCGAACCTGAAGATTGGTGAGGTGGCTGAGGCTTAGGGCGTCGCGCCCGAAGTGCTCGCAAAACCACGGGTTTTGCTGAGGCCGCGTTAAGCGCGATTCGCCTCTAGCCAATCCCAACAGTACACCGGAAAAGGCTCGCCGCTGCTACGCAGTGTGGCGGGCCTTTTTCTCTTTGCTTCTCCCGGTCGGCCCAGTGTCCCGGAACACAGGAGTGTGTCCTCGTCGGGCCTCGACTCAGGAAGTTTTCAGATTGTGCTCTGCGTGTCGAGCTACTTTCTCTGCGGTAATCGGTTGGCCGCCGATACCCCAGTTCGCGACCTCTTCGATCGTAACGAACGTCACGTCTCGCAACCCGGGATAAACACTTTCAACGGCGTCGGTGAGTTTGGAAACTAGTTGGTGCTTCTGCTCGGTATGTAGCGCGCCCTGAACCAGTTTTACATTGATGATTGGCATGGGTTCACTCCTGGCTTGCGTCTTCGATATGTCCAATCAATGTACCGCTGGATGGGCACTGTCGGCGGAACACGGTTAGGCCACGACTGTTGCACCGGCAACCCTTTTCAACAGTGGCTTCTAGTGCGGATCTTTGATCTTCGCGAATCCTTTCCGAATCAATCGCATTGTTGTCTCACGCAAGCCGAAGTCCCCGATCTGTGCTTCCGGAACCCAGCGGGCATCGCTTACATCGGTGGCCGCTTGCAGAGTGCCGCTGATCACGCGGCACAGATAATCAACCAGCACATAGTGGTATTGAAAGCGCCCTTCCGCGTCGCGCCAGATGCTGTCGAAGAGCTCGAGCACTTCGCCGGGTTCGATGACGAGGCCGGTTTCTTCCTGGGCCTCGCGCTTCACCGCATCGACAATTTTTTCGCCCAGTTCGACGAGACCGCCGGGAACAGACCACTCGCCCTTTAGCGGTTCACTGGCGCGGCGAACCAGCAGGACGCGGCCTTCGTGTACGATGACCGCGCCCACGCCGAGGAGCGGACGCTCCGGATATTCTCGCGACATTCCAACAGCTTACTTCACGCCGTTGTCAGGATTCCACGCACCTTGTTCCTTGCGGACCATAACGATTTCGCCGATGTGGTAGGCGTTGTGGTTGCAGACGTGGGCGACGAGGGGCGCCATCTTTGCGAGGTGTGCCTCGTCGGCGTTCTCGACGAACTTCTCGATCTCGTTCATCACATCGTTGAACTTCTTGACGGTCGCGTCCCAATCCTTGGAATCGTACTTGTTGAAGGTGTCGTCGTTATTGCCATTGAAGCTTTGCGACGAGCCCTTCAATCGGGCGAGAGCGTCCTGATTCCAGAACGCGAGATGGTAAACGAGTTGGCCGACGGAGTGATTGCCTTTGCCGTCGGTCCAGGCGGACTGTTCCGGGGTGAGACCGGCGGTGGCTTCCTTGGCGGAGACAAACCAGTCCTTCTGGTCGTGGGTTTCGTGCAATTCCTGCAGTAACAGTTCTTTCATAGTCACCGGTTTTGGCGGTTGTTGTTGCGCGCAAGCAATGGCGGCAAAGCAGACCGCGATCAGGATAAATGCTCGTTTCATACGTTGGCTGGTTCCTTCCGTTTGCGGATGCGGCCAGATGATACCGCAAGGCGTCGCGCGCGGCGCTTGTGGTCGTCCCACAAAGTGAGCTATTCGTCCTTGAGAAGCCGGCGGGAAGGTGCTGTGCGGCAACCCGTGCGGGCGAGTAAACTGTTCGCCATCTGCATTCTGGCCAATTTCATTCCACGTTGCGGGGATACGCTCGCAACTTCGGTCCCGTAATCGGTTTTGAGAGAACGTGAGCAGCTCCGGAAGCAAAATCAACCGGGGCTGCGCACAAGATCTGCTGTCCGTTTAAAGGAGACGACCATGCATTTCAGTCGAGCGAAGAGTTGGATGTTGCTTGCGGTGATGCTGCTCGCAGTTTCGGGCAGCGCGCTGGCACAGTTGAGGATCTCGGTGAGGTTTGGACCGCCGGCGATCCCAGTGTACGAACAACCCGCGTGTCCGGGGGACGGATACATTTGGACGCCTGGCTACTGGGCGTGGGCCGACGACGCGCAAGACTATTACTGGGTGCCCGGCACCTGGGTGATGTCGCCCGAAGTCGGCTACTACTGGACGCCCGCGTGGTGGGGATGGGAAGGCGGCGCGTATTTGTTCCACGCCGGATACTGGGGCCCGCACGTTGGCTTCTACGGCGGGGTTAATTACGGCTTTGGATACTTCGGCGACGGCTATCGCGGCGGACGCTGGGACCACGACCACTTCTTCTACAACCGCGAAGTGACGCATGTGGACGTGGTGAACATCCACAACGTGTACAACGAGCACGTAACGATCATCAACAATAGCCGCGTAAGTTACAACGGCGGCGAGGGTGGACTCTCGGCGCGTGCAACCCACGACCAGGAAGAATGGATGCACGAGCGCCATGTTGACGCCGTAGACTCGCAGCGCCAGCACGAAACCGAAGCCCGCGGGAACACGCAGTTGCGGGCATCGGTGAACCATGGACGTCCGGCGATCGCGGCGACTGAGCGAGCGGGGGACTTCCACGGGCATGTAGTGGAGGCGAAAGAAGCTGGCGGAGCTTACAACGCAGGTGGACGTGCAACGGAAACAAAGCAGGCGTATGTCCATGCGAAGGACTTGCCGCCGGTGCAGAAGATGTCGGCCCCGAACACCGGCAACGCGCGGCAGGACCAGAGGTATCAGCAACAGCAGGACAAACTAGCCGCACGGCAGGACCAGCAGCGCCAGAAGCTGCAGCAGAGGCAGGACAATGAGCATGCCAAACTGCAGCAACACAACAAGCCCGCGGAATACCAGCAGCATGTGGAACAGAAACACCAGCAGCAGACGCAGCAGTTGGCGGACAAGCACACGCAGGAACGCGAGAACCTGACGGCAAAGCAGTCGAACAAGAAACATTGATCGTTGCCGTGTGTACCGGAAAGGGGCGGGCCGAAAGGTTCGCCCTCTTCTATTGCGCGGCACTTGGGTGAGAGTCGCGGTGTCTATTGTGAGTGGAGACAGAAATGGCGACACTCTGCCGGAGAGCCTTGCTGGGCGCGGCGATTGCGAGTGTGTGCGCACTCGCTGGATGCACGAAGACGCAATTCGAACGCGAACACGACGCCGCAATGAAGGACAATCCGTGGGGCGTGGAGCTGGAGATCAGGACCGTCAGCGAGGACCACAGGTTCCATGCCGGCGAGACGATGCACTTCCAGGAGCTCTACACCTCGAAGTCGCAGCGCATGTGGCAACTCGAGGTGCTGGACCAGAAGAACATCGCCGACGTCGCGAACGTGGCTTACATCTCCGACGGCACAGCCGCCCAGCAAGAGACGTTCAACAATGGTGCGATGGATTGTTGCCGATGGCGGTACGTGATGCTCGACAACGATCCGGTGCGCCTGCCGTATCGCTTTGAAAATCCGGCCGTGGATTATCGCAGCCTGCGGCTACCAAGCAAGCCGGGCAAGTACGAAATCTATGTGCAGACGCATCGCTTGGTGATGCGCAAAGGAGAAGGGCTCGATCCGGAGACGCACACGGGTTATCCGCTGACCTCGGGGATTTTGAAGATCGAAGTAACGCCTTAGCTGATAGTTCGCCTATTTTTCTGTTTTCTCGGCGATCAGCGGCGCCGCGCTCGGGACGATGTTCCACCCATCGACCTCGAGATATGGCGTGCGTCCCTCTAGCTCGCGGGCGTCGAAGGTGGCAGTGAGTTCGCGTTTTTCTTTCGGCAATAACGAGACGTAGTTGTCGGACCACAAAATTGGAGCGACGTCGTCTCCACCCTTGCCGCGCGCGATCGCGAGGTGGGTCAGGAACGCCAGCGACTTCGAGGCGTTTTGCAGGCCGACATGTACGACGACCTTGTCGCCCTTGTGCTCGACCGTCGCGTGGACTTCGGGCTTCACCTTCTCCAGCGTGTTCAGAGCGGTGAGGTCTCCCCAGCCGGTGATCTCGCTATCGAAGAAAGTGGACTTGCTGGCGTCGAAGGTGTCGGGCTTGGTAGAGAGCCAGTAGAAATTGCTGCTGAGCTCTTTGCCGCTGGCGTCAGCCAGCGATAAGCAGACGAAATACGTCGTGCTGAGGCCATCGATTGTCTGAGGGAGAGTGATTGGCTTGGCGACGCCGTCGGGATCAAGATCGACGGTTGTCGATTTGCTGAACTTTTCCGTGAGATCGAAGTTCAGGACGCGCGCGGTCACGGTGAGGTTCTTTACCGGCTCATAGGTCGAGTTGATCACCGCGACAGAGTTGTCGTCATAGGAATATGCGGCGTGCAGCGGCTCGCAAGCTTTTTTCGCACCGAAGTAGCCGGCCGCCGGCGTCAGGTAGTAATCGTACAGGTGCCAGATCATGCCCGGCCACGCGTTGTTCAGCATCCACTGGATGACGCCAGTGGATTTGTACTTGTTGCGCGTGTAGGCCTCGAACATGGCGCGCTCGTTTTCGTAGGCCGCAGCCTGGGCGCGGGTCGAGAAATCCTCGGCACTGCGGGCTTCGCCGTAGCGCTGGTTGAAGCCGTTAATAAAACGGTGCAGATCGCGGAATTCGCCGCCACCTGCGTGATAGTCCCAAACGTTGTCGATGGGCCAGAGATGGTCGGCAGGAATTGTCTTCTTCAGCGACTTGAGGGTGAGCGGCGCTGCGCCGGCACTGGTTTCCATGTTGAACCCGTAGCCGCCGCCGAGAATTTTGTCCTGCTCCCAGTAATCGGGCGGAACGTAATCGTATGGACCCGACATTTTTCCGCCGGTGCGGCCGCTGACGTCGGTAACGCGAGCGGTGGCCGATGAGATCGTGGGATTCGGCCAGTTCAGTTCTTTTTCAATCGCGAGATATTTCTGTTCGATATCCGGAATCGGAGGATTGTCGCTGCCATTAAGCCATACGAAGATGCTCGGGTGCTCACGCAGTTCATAGATCTGTGAACGCAGCGAGGCTTCGGCGACCGCGAGCGTTTCGGGTGTCCACTTCTCCCATTTCTCCCAGAAATCGCAGCAGCACCACCCGGCCATAATGAGGATGCCGTCCTGATCGGCAAGATCGTAGAGCTCGGGGTTCTCCATCTTGCCTTCGAGGCGGATGGCGTTCAGGTGCATGTCGAGCACGTATTGCAGTTGCTGCTCGAGGCGGGTGCGGTCGAAGCGCAACATCATGTCGGGCGCCCAACCGCCGCCGCGGATGAGGATCCGGCGTCCATTGATCTTGAAAATGCGGCCAGGATCATTAGGGCCGAGTTCGCTGGTGATTTCGCGAATGCCGAAGCGGAGCGAACTCTCGTCCGTCACGCGTCCGGCCCCGACGAATTCGAACTTCATGGTATGCAGATTGGGAAGCCCCATCTGTGCCGGCCACCAGAGCTTCGGATGTTCGAGCTTGAGTTGCGGGAAGTCGTGCGGGTCGAAGGTGACGACCTTCGTCTCGCCTTTGTCGAGCGCGACCTTCTGCTCGATATGTACGCCCGGCATCGACGCGCGCAGTGTGCCGGATACGGGAGCATCGCTGTCGTTGCGCACCTCAGCGCTGACGGTGAGGGTAGCGGAGTCGAGCGAATCGGCGACGTGGCTCACGATTTCGGGATTGCGGACCGCAACCGCGCCGCTGTAAGTGAGGAACACTTCGCGCCAGAGCCCCATGTCCTTATCGGGAGGCGACGGGTTCCAATCGACCCAGTTGTAGCCGAGGTCGGTGCCCTGCGAGGGGAAGACTTCGACGGCGAGGACATTGACCCCGGGTTTGAGATCTGAGTCAACCGGCAGCTCGTAATGGCGAAAGGTGCCCGCGATGTGATCTTTATCGGCGATTTGCTTGCCGTTGATCCAAATGTTGGCGCGATATGTAATTCCGTCGAAGTGCAGTTGAGCGTGACGTCCGTTCGCCAGGCGCGGGGCGGTGAACTCGGTGCGATACCACCACGAGCAGTTGTAAGGGCTGTCTTCGGGCATGTTCTGGCGCGAGAACACGGTGCCAATTTCGTAGGTCACGCCAGGTACCTGGCGGAGATTCATCCCGAAATACGGGTCTTTATAGATTCCGGCGTGGACTTGGGCGGCGAAAACAGTCGAGGGAACGGTGGTGGCTATCCAACCCGTCACTTTAAACCGCGGCGTCGAAATTTCCTCGCCCTGCTCCTTGGCGACGCAGGAAGATTGGATCGACCAGTTTTTTTCTAACTTCTGGAGAGAAGCAGGGATCACCGTCCCACCGGATTTTGCGCCGGCCGAAGGGGTGGCGGATGTTTGCGCGACGGCGCAGGAGGAGACAAGGACGAACGCGAGCAAGCCGGAACGATAGCGGGCCATGAATGATCTCCTGGGACAGCGCGATTCTATGGAAGGAGATTATATGGAGAATCGGGAAAGTTGGGAATTAAAACGGTTCAAATCAATGGCAGTGCCAGAAATGTACGAGTAACCAAAACAGTTGTGCCGCGATACTTGAGGTGGTGTCCACCTATGTGTTACTTGTATGGGCAACGGTATAAGGAGACGATGGGCCCGACGAGGAAAGAATTACGCATGTCGGCGGTGGTCCCGATTCGTATCAATGGGATCAACGAGGACGGGGAACCGATCCACTGCATCGCGCACACGTTGAACGTTTCGCGTCGCGGCGCACGCATTGCAGGGGTCAATATCACACTACGATTGGGCGTGGTGGTGCGCATCATTCGCGGTCGCGCCAACGCTGCCTTCAAAGTCGTTTGGCTCGGCGATAAAGAAACCAATTCGATGGGGCAGATTGGTGTCGAGGCCCTCGAAGTCGTAAGCAATTTCTGGGGGCTGGAGCAACTGAAGCCGGTTTCACAGGACGAAGAGCAAGAGCATTCGACAAAGCGCCGCCGCCCTGGCGCGAAGAAGTAACCCTTAGCCGCTTTTCGTAAATACCCACTTGATTTGATGATTGTTGTCGTCTTCCTGGGCGATGAGCGTGTGTCCATCATCGGCAAGCTGGTAACGCATCACAGTATGGCTCGCGCCACGATGGCCATCGCTCTTCACTTCCAAAACCAATTCCGATCCTTGCCAGTACATGTGAGTGCGTTTCACGCCGTCGTGGCTCTTCATTTCGACCATGGTGCCGTCGGTGTGGCCGTGAGCGCTCCACGCGGTGGACTTGCCATGCTGGGTCTCGGTGCGGCGGACATGGAAGTCGGGATCGTTCTGGTGGATGTAAAGGACGACGGAGTTCGCCGAGGACGAAGGCATGTTGCTGCGTTGCGCGTCGAGTTTCCAAATCCCAGTGAAGTTCGGGCGCGACTGTGCAGCGGCCGCGAGGCAGCAAAGCAATCCGGCTAAGAACACGAACTTGCGACAGGTTCGCATAGAACTTGAATGGACTCCGCAGCGATGACATCTTGAGCACAACCCGCCGTTCGTCGGGGGCCCCGGAGATCCCGCTTTGAAGTCACGAATGGGCCATGATAAGGAAGCACCATCCGGCATGCAATACCCTTTTAGACGCCGGACGAAAGGCACTTGTTGGAGCTCGCCAATAGTTTTAGATGGTCTTTTCACCCGTTCGGGTGCTGGGTTGGGAGCATCGAATCCGGCTTCATGAGTTTTCAAAGATGAAGCTGAAAGCCGCAACCAGAGCGCCTTTCACGAAGTTCCTGAAAAGTCACAAAGTTTACATTTCAATGCTCCTGGAGAGAGAAACGTTTCTGCTGTTTGCCCGTCCCACCTTTCTAAGCGCAACGACATCTCTGAAGAGGAATAAAGGCAAAGCAGAGCCGCTGAGCAGTTCTGCAGGAATTGGGCCCTATGAGAAAGTTCTATCGGTTGAGCACGAGAATTGCGGCGGTTGCGATAGCGATCTTAATGCTATCGTTTGCGGCGATGGCTGAGCTGGGCGGCACGGTGCAAACCGTGCAAGCGGACCAGCAGAGACTCCAGGGAACGCGCACGGTGATCGCGCGGACTGCCTACCAGGTTCACGAAATCAAAACTGCGACGAACGGCGTGGTGCGCGAATTCGTCTCGCCCGATGGAAAGGTCTTCGCGGTAACGTACGAAGGGCGTTTCCCCGGCGAGAGCAACGGACTTCTCGGCGCGTACGCCAACCAACTGGCGCAAGCCAAGCAGGCCGCGGCCGGCAAGGCGCACGTCGCTGGAACGATACACCTCGAATCAGGCTACCTGCGATACCACGCGGCCGGACACCTGGGTTACTTCAGCATGCGTGCCGTGGTGTCGAATGCGGTACCCAGCGGCGTGACGATGGAGGAGATCCAATGAAAGACAAAATTCTTCTCCTGCTGACAGTGTTTGCGCTCGCCGGCTTCCTGACGCTGGCGGGTTGCGGCGGCGGTGGAAGCGCGAGCAGCAGCACGAATTCCAGTGGCAGCCCGGGTGGTCCGCAGGGCTCGAGCGCGGATTCGGTGTCGCTAAGTGTAGGGCCGGGCCCATCGGATATGACGAACCCCGCGGGTGGATATACGAACATTCTGTTCGCGACGGTGACGCTCTGCGAGCCAGGAACGTCAACCTGCCAGAGCATCGACCACGTGCTCGTGGATACGGGCTCCTATGGGTTGCGAATCCTGGCGAGCGAGGTGCCAAGCGGGATCTCGTTGAACGGCGCCACGGTGGGTGGCAAGAACTTATATGAGTGCCTGCCGTTCGTGGACAGCTATGCGTGGGGCAAAGTGGTGACCGCCGACGTGGAGATGGCGGGCGAGAAGGGGTCGGGAATCCCGGTGCAGTTGATTCAGAACGCGACGGCGCCATCAGATTGCTCGAGCACCGTGGCCACCAGCGGAAGCTCGTCCGTGAAGACGGTGAACGATCTCGGCGCCAAGGGGATCATCGGCGTCGGAAGCTTCACTGCCGATTGCGGCGGATATTGTACGAGCGTGGCGAAATTCGACTTTTACTTCACCTGCTCGAGTTCCGACGCTTCAACGTGCAGCCAGGCTGCGGTACCGGAATCGCAGCAGGTCATTAACCCGGTGTCGAAGTTCAGTTCCGACCATAACGGGGTCGTGATCCAGATGGCTAGCGTGGGCAATGGCGGTGCGGGAAGCGCCTCGGGCACCATGTACTTCGGCATTGGAACACAATCCAACAACACACCGGCCTCGGGCGTGAAGGTGCTCGGGCTGAACGGTTATGGGAACTTCGGGACGTCGTTCCAGAGCAAGAGTTACCCGAACAGTTTCGCGGATACGGGCTCGAATTCATATTTCGTCGGGACCTACGACAGCTCGACGAAGAAGGCGAGCACGGGTATCGCGGTTTGCAACTTGGGGAGCTCGTCGAACCCGGCGTATTTCTATTGTCCCAGCTCGGAACTGAGCGAGACGGCAACCATGTCGAGCAGCAGCAGTTCCGCGACAAAATCCGTGAGCTTCAACGTGGGGAACGCGAACACGCTGAATGGATACGCCATGAGCGATCTGGCCGCGACGAACAGCGATGGAACGAGCTTTGACTGGGGGCTCCCGTTCTTCTACGGACGCACCGTGTACGTGGGGCTCGACGGAACCAGCAGTTCGCTCGGCTCGGGGGCCTACGTAGCGTTCTAAACCCCCTAAATGGGACCAATACCGGCCCGGGCCCTCCCCCGGGCCAGCTTTTTAGTGCTCCCACCTTTGTCACTTGCATTGGACCCACGGCAAGGACATACTTTCCGAAACCGCCAATTACGTATGCTTCCACCGAGCCGTCCAACAGAGGACCGCACCGCGCCCGACAGCCTGCTTGCCAGCTTGAGCCAGCAGCTTTCGGCTATTGAAAAACGTGATGCCGAGTTATGGCTGATCCTGCTCTCCATCGGCGTGATGGTGACCGCCTGCCTTCTCATTGTGCTTTTCCCGGGTACGTTCCTCAAGGGCGGACACTTTGAAGTCGAAATCTCCATTAGCAAGGAAGTCTTCTTCGGGCTGATTGCCCTGCTGGCATTGGCGAATACCTACATCGTTACCCGACGTTTCCAGTATCGTAAGACGCGCCAGCAGCTGATTTCAGCGACCATTCAGAACGAGCTCATCCGCCTGCAATCGTTCACCGATCCTTTAACAGAGGTGTATAACCGGCGCTCCCTGGATGAGATGGCGGGACGGTTTATCTCGAGTGCGAGGCGACGGAAAACTGCGCTGACGTTCATGCTGGTCGACGTTGACCATTTCAAGCAGGTGAACTCGAAGTTCGGGCACCTGACTGGCGATGTGGTGCTGGCGGAAGTTGCGACCATCCTGCGCACGTCGGTTCGTGGCTCGGACGCGGTAGTGCGCTATGGCGGTGATGAGTTCTTGATGATCCTCCCGGAATCGTCGGCCGAAAATACGCTGCCAGTGGTAAAACGCGTGACGGAGCACGTGCGACGCTGGAATGAATCTGGCCAGCTGAAGGGGTTCGAATTGAGCCTCAGCATCGGGGTGGCAGAGTGGCGTGACGGCGCGACCCTCGATGAAACGCTGGATGCCGCCGACCAGAAGATGTACGCCATGAAGAACGGGGCAGATAAGGAAGCGGTGAAGTAGCTAGCGCCTCAAGTGCCGGAGGCGTATTCCTCCCGTGAATTCGCCGGAACACAAACGCAAATCAATTAGGAAATTCGATGCCGATGCTCTCTGCCATCTGGACAGCTGCGGTGCGGAGCTGCGTGGTGTCATTGGCGAATGTGACCTGTCCGCCGGAGTACGCGGCGAGTGACTCGAGCTGGCGCCGTCCCGCATCTCCGTCAACATCCAACCCGATGCAATCCACGCGGACCGTATTCAGCTTCTGCGAGAGTGAGAGTGGATTGTCTTTCGACGGCGTATTGCGGCCATCGGAGATAACGAGCAGGAGCCGGTTCTTGTTGGTGGCAATACGCTCCAGGTGTCCAGCGGCGAAGGCCACGGCGTCGAGCAGCGCGGCGCCGGACTCGGGCTTGATCTGGTCCATCGCCTCTTCCAGCAATTTCGGATTGCCGGTGAGGTCCTGCTCGAAATCGAGCTTCTTGCCGTAGGCCATGATGAAAACTTCATCGTCGTTGCGCAGATGACGAACCATGTCGCTGAGGGCGTCGAGGATCTGCTTGCGGTTTTCTTTGTTCAGGTGCTCGGTCTGCAGCAGGATTCCCATGGAAACCGGTGAGGTACGGGCAACGTATTCGCGGCGGAAGACGGGCTGCGGAATGGAAGCGGGAGCGGATTCCGTGGCAGGCTCGTTGTTCGGTATGTTCGCCGGCGGGTTCGCCTTGGCGACGATTGCGGGCTGTTCCGCGGTCGGAACCGTGGCCGGACGGATGTTCATCCCGGGCACAGTGGCAGAGGCGAGATAGCCATTCCAACCGGCAGCCGTGCCGCCGGCAGTCTCAAATTTCTTTGCGGCGAAGGCGGCAATCTGCTGCCCGGCCGGTGTGCCCTGCGTGAGGTTCACCGTGCGCGCTAGATACAGATAGCCTTCCTGCTGCATGCTGCGGTCCTTGCCGTCGAGCAGCGCAAGCGCGAGGCCATAGAGGTAGCGTGGGTCTTGCGGACGGATCGCGACTGCCTGCTGCAGATATTGGTGTGCGGCGGCGTAGTTCCTTTCATCGAGGTAACCCAGGCCGGCTTCGCCATCGAGGATGCTGACAAGTTGCCGCTGGATGAGGATGAATTCGCTGTTGGTGATGCCTTCGGGTTGGCGGAGGTGAGGGTAGGCGCGGATGCCGTCCTGCGCCATTTGGAACGCGGCCTGCGCCTCGCGGCGATTGCGTCCGGCGACCTCGGCACGAGCCTGCGCGACGATCCCGAGCGCGAGCGCATTCTGCGGATCGATCTTCAAAAGATCATTGGCGCGTGCGCGGGCTTGCTCACGCTGCAGGCTCTCGATCGAATCCCAAACCAGGATCTCGAGCGCGTCAGTGCGAAGCTGGCTGTTCGGATACGCTCCGAGAAAACGCTCCATGCCGGCCATGCGGTCCGAGATACGCGATTGGCGGACGGCATTGGTATAGGCATCGAGGGAAGTTTGTGCGGCGGCGGCAACGCAAAACAGCAGGACGCATACGAGTTTTTTAGACACGTTGGACATAGGCCACTAAGGCGCGAGAGGGACGCTGACAGATGGGATGCCAGCAGCACCGGTGAGTGCTGCTCCAGAATTTGGTACACGATAGAAAAGGCACGCTGGACGCGTGCCTTTTGAACTAAGGGGAAGGATTACGGCAATAGGACGAGCTTGCCGTGGGTGCTCTTCTCAATGACGTCTTTATGCGCCTGCGCTACGTCCTTGAGCGAGTATTCCTTCGAGACGACCGGGTTGGCCACGCCGATCTCCAGGGCGGAATCAAGTGCCGCGTAAATCGATGCCTTCTCGGCTTCCGTGGAGTACGGCAGCGACATGCCGAGGATGGCGGCATTTTTCGCCATGATGTCGCGCGGATTGATTTCGATGTTGCCACGGTTGCCGATGACGATGATTCGGCCGTGACTGCCGATCATTTGCATATCTTTGGCAAGGTTCACGTTGGCGAGCATTTCGAGAATCACATCGGGGCCCTGCTTCCCTCGGATCTCTCCGAGGCGCTTGACGCGATCGAGAAGGTCGCCGGCGCTGTAGTTGAAGGCGTAATGCGCGCCGTTCTGTTCGATGAGCGAAAGACTCTGCTCGCTACCGCCGGTGCCGATCACGATACATCCGTACGCCCGCGCGAGTTGCACGGCAGCCAAGCCGACTCCGCCGCTGGCGCCATTAATGAGGACGATTTCGTTGGGCAGTGTACGGGCCCGCTGGAAGAGCGCCCGGTAGGCGGTGCCATACGCGATGCCCACCGCCGCACCTTGCTGAAACGAAACTTTCGGTGGCAGAGGATGCGTCTGTGCGGAAGTCGTGAGCGCGTACTCGGCATAGGTTCCGCTGGTGCTGCCGGAGAGATAAACGCGGTCGCCTTCCTTTATGTGAGTTACGCCGCTGCCGACCGCTTTCACCACGCCGGCGCCATCGTTGCCGGGCGTCCAAGGAAGCTTAGGCAACGTCGGATATTTTCCGCTCCGTATGTAGGTCTCGACCGGGTTTACCCCGGCAGCCTTGATCTGAATAAGGATTTCATCGGCATTCGGTTTGGGATCGGGAATTTCTTCGAGCTTTAAGTTTTCAGGACCGCCGAATTCATGGACGCGAATTGCTTTCATCTTCTTACAGGCCTCGCAAAATTATTTTGCTTCATTCGATGAAGCGTTGCGGAGATACGCGTCGGATTTATCGATCCAATCCTGGCGCGGCGGCGAAAAAATATCGAACTCCACGCAATCTTCGAAGGCCACCGCCTTGTGCGGCATGTTCGACGGAATGGTCAGCACCTCGCCGGGGTGCACCGTGATCTCTTTGCCGTCGAGATAGAACGTCAGCGAGCCGGAGACGGGATAGGTGATCTGCTCGGCCACATGAAAGTGCTCCGGCACGACGCAGCCCCTCTTCAGGATGACCTTGGCGAAGGTTATGGTTGAGGTGTGGATGCATTGACGGGAGAGCAGCGGATTGAGGACTTCGAGTTCCACGGAATCCCACGGGAGCGCGTTCAACATAATGCCGGATAGGGTAGCAGGAAATGCGGGCACAAGCAGTGCGGAGCGCGCAAAAGAAAAACCCCGCCCTATCGCTGCGCGAGAAGGACGGGGCACGTGCTTCGAATTAGCCCTGTTTTGTGCCGCATTCCGGGCAGAAGCCCGCGGCGCGTGGGATCGGCTTACCGCAGCTCATGCAGAACTTCGTAGCGCCGGCGACGGCTGCTCCGCCTCCACCCCCTGCAGCAGGAGCGCCACCGGTGGGCGTAGGAGGCTGCTGGCCGCCTTGGATGCCACCCTGCACCGCTCCGGCGATGGCCTGGCCCATGGCAATGCCTGCACCGAGCCCGGCGCCAATGCCTGCGCCTCCGCCTTCGTTGGCGGCGGCGATCGGGATCGACTGTGCGGCGTTGAACTGCGTGTACTGCTGCATATTGCCGACCATGTTCATTTCGATGCGCTGATCGAGAACCTTCTGTAGCTCGTCGGGCAGCGAGACGTTCTCGACCACGAAGCTGTCGAGCGTGAGCCCGTAGCCAGTGAAGGTTGGGTTCACCTTTTCCGTGATCTTCTGCGCCAGCATGGTCTGGTTCGCGGCGAGATCGAGGAAGGGAACCTGGCTGTTGGCGAAGGTGTCCGTCAGCAGGCCGATGATGGTGTTGCGGAGCTGGCCTTCGAGCTCGGCGGAGGTATAAGTCTCGCGCGTGCCGCTGATCTTCTCGTAGAAATCCTTCGGATTGCTGATGTGATACGAGTAAATGCCGAAGCCGCGCATGCGGATCATGCCGAAATCCTTATCGCGAACGGTGATCGGGTTCGGCGTGCCCCAGTGCTGGTTTACCTGCTGGCGCGTGGAGAAGTAGTACACGTCGGACTTGAACGGCGACTGGAACGCCTTGTCCCAATTCTTCAGGTAGGTGAGGAGCGGGAGCGTATTGGTGTTCAACGTGTAGAGGCCGGGGCCGAACTGGTCGGCGATTTTGCCTTCATTGACGAAGAGCGCCATCTGGGAGTCGCGGACGGTCAGCTTGCCGCCGTTCTGGATTTCGCGGTCCTGCATGGGATAGCGGTAGGCGAGGATCCCGTCCTCGGGCTCCGTCCAGTCAATTACGTCAATGAATTGCTTCTTAAGGAAACTTCCGAGCGTCATGGCAGGGCTCCTGTTCGCCGCTGATGGTATGAAGTTCTGGATGCGGTGTCAACCGCGGAAGGCGCATAAAATCAGGCTGCAATGGGGAAATTGCAGGGTGCGATTTATTGCGGGAGAGTGATATTAGCGGGCCGTAATAACGTCTGCCCATCCGCCATCCGTTGACGAGTCGGGGTTCATCCGCAACGCGAGAGCATTCGCGCTGCACGGAGGCGGAAAGGGTTCAGCAGACGATCATTCCGCCGTAACCGGGCTGATCACGCTGCGCACCTGCGAGATCTTGTTTGCCGGAAATCCGCCTTCTGAGGCGTGTTGGCGCACCATTTCTTCGTTCGGAGCGATGTAGATGCAATAGATTTTATTGTCAGTGACGTAGCTCTCGAGCCACTGGATGGACGGGCCGAGGTGGTTGAGCACGCTGCACGATTTCTGTGAAATAGCGTGGAGTTGGTCTTGCGAGAGATTGCCCGCGTTGGGGATCTCGCGCTCGATGACGTACTTGGGCATGGGATTCTCCGACCCGCGATTCGGGGAGCGAAAGTTTACTGTGATCAACGTAGCAGGTTCAAGCCGGAAGCTTGTTCCCGAAATGCAACATGGGAGCGAAATGCTCACGCCAGAGCGCGATTTGCTTACAAAAAACCACAATTTGGCGCGATTTCCGGGCCGCCCCGCGAAGTACCATCTAAGTAGTTGAATTTCGAGACAAGTGTCGCATTTATGAGAAATTTCGGCCGATCGCTTTTCGTAATTCTTTTGCTGTTCAGTGGGTGGGCCCTTGCACAGGACCAGTCGGCGGCGGGGAATACTCGCGCTGTCGGAACCGTCCAGTCGATCTCCGGGAACTCCTTCGAATTGAAGACCGATGCAGGCGCGCAGTTGACCATCAGCGCCGACAGCACGACGCGCGTGCTCCGCCTTGAGCCTGGCCAGAAGAAGCTCAGTGAAGCGACTGCAATCCAGTTCGGAGATATCCAGACCGGCGACCGCACTTTGATCTCAGGGAAGACTTCGGCGGATCAGAAGACGCTTGCGGCCGCGACCATCGTGGTGATGAAAGCCGGCGACATCGCCAGCAAGCAGCAGCAGGAGCGCCAGCAGTGGGCTCGCAACAGCGTAGGCGGCCTGGTGAAGAGCGTGGACCCGGCGGCGAGCACGGTAACGATCACACGCCTGGTCATGGGACAGAGTAAAGACACCACCGTGCATGTGTCGCCCACCACTGTGATCCGACGCTATGCGGCGAATTCGGTGAAGTTTGAGAATGCGACTGCGAGCACGCTGGACGCGATCCAGCCGGGCGACCAGTTGGTGGCGCGCGGACAGCACACCGGCGACGAGGTGACCGCCGACGAGATCGTCTCCGGACACTTCCCGTACGTGTCGGGCAAAGTGCAGTCCGTGGATAAAGCCACAAACCAGATCACGATCGACGACCTGCTGACGAAGAAGCCGGTAACGGTGACGGTAGGAGCAGACTCGCAGTTGCGCAAGCTGCCGGAAATGATGGCGCAGCACCTCGCAATGTTCGTGAAAGGCGGCGGACAGAACGGGGTCGCGCAGGGAGCGGGCCAGGAGCACCGAAATGCAGCCCCAGCCGCACAGGAAGCGGCTCCGGGTGCCGGTCAGGGTGGTGGTCAGCGGGCCCCGGGCGGTGGAAATGGGGCGCGCGGTGGTGGCGATGTCATGCAGATGATCCTGAATCGCACGCCGTCCGTCCAATTGAGTGACTTACAAAAAGGCGATGCAGTGATGCTGGTGGCGACATCGGGATCTTCGACTACACCGCCGACCGTCATTACGCTCATTGCCGGCGTGGAACCAATTTTGACGGCTTCGCCGAAGGGCGATGCGTCCACGATCCTGTCGCCGTGGAACCTGGGCGGCGGCAACAACGGAGCGGCCGGCGCCGATGCCGGCGTCACGCAGTAGGCCATGAGTTTGGGCACCAGTCGAGATTTTCTACGGGTAGGAAAGAAGTCAGGAGCATTCATGCGTTCGAGAGGTACTGCGGTACTGCTTTATTTTTTCTTTTTTGCGTTCGTCGCGACACAGGGCTGGAGCCAAGCGGCAGCCGGTGAACTGCGTGGCAAGGTGACCGATCCATCCGGAGCGGTAGTGCAGAATGCCACTGTCACCGCCACTTCCGCCAACGGCAAAGTGGCGAAGGCGACGAGCAACGCGCAAGGGATATACGAGTTGAACGGCCTTGCGCCGGGCAGCTATACAGTAACCGTCTCGGCCAAAGGGTTCACCCTGGATACTGAACCAGCCGTCACCGTGACGGCTGGCGCAACGCAGCCGTTCGACATCGCCCTTCAGATCGCAGTGGAGAAGGAGCAGGTACAAGTGCAGTCCTCCAATACGCAGGTGGACACGTCGGCCGACAACAATGCGAGCGCCATCATCATTAAAGGCAAAGACCTCGAGGCGCTGTCAGACGATCCCGACGAATTGCAGAACGAATTGGAAGCCCTCGCCGGCCCTTCAGCTGGCCCGAACGGCGGGCAGATGTACATTGACGGTTTCACGGCCGGTCAGCTGCCACCGAAGGCTTCCATCCGCGAGATCCGCATCAACCAGAACCCGTTCTCCGCGGAATACGACAAGCTCGGCTACGGCCGTATTGAAATATTCACCAAGCCTGGCACGGATGAGTTCCATGGACAGGCATTCGTCATCGGAAACGACAACGTTTTCAACACTACGAACCCGTTTGCCGGCGCGAACATTCCGCCATATCACTCCGAACAATTCAGCGGGAATCTCAGCGGGCCGATCTTTAAGAACAAGGCTTCGTTCTTCATAAACGCTGAACGGCGCAACATCAACGACGAACAGGTGATCGTGGCGCAGAGCTTCGACCCATCAACCTTTTCGGCCAGCCGGTTGGCTGAGGCAGTGAATACGCCAAGGTCGCGCACGAACATCAGCCCGCGCGTGGATTTCCAGATCTCGCCGAACAATTCGTTGACCGCGCGTTACCAATACTGGCTCGACAACGAGAGCAACGAGGGCGTGTCAGGATTTTCGCTGCCGCAGCTCGGCTATGCCGACCGCGATGCGGAGCACACGTTCCAGGTCGGCGATACGCAGATCTATGGGCCGTCCGTAGTGAACGAGACGCGCTTCCAATACGTGCGAGAGCTCGAACAGCAAACACCATACAACGCCATACCGCAGATCAACGTGCAGGGTGCGTTCGGTACTGGCGGCAATGCTACCGGGTTCTCGAACGATCACCAGGACCGCTACGAGCTGCAGAACTACACCTCGGTGGTCCACGGCAAGCACATGTTCAAATTCGGTGCTCGCTTGCGCGCAACGCGTGACGCCAACTGGACAAACGGAAATTTTAATGGCGTGTACACGTACTCGTCGCTGTACTCCTACGCACTCACCCAGTACTACCTGAACCAGGGCGTTACAGTGGGGCAGATGCAGAGCAATCCGACTGCGTATTGCACACTGCCGTCGAGCAGCAACATCGCCCCCGTGCCGGGACAGTGCGCGGGCATCGAGCAATACTCGCAGACGGTCGGCACGCCGGCGATTACCGCGAGTTACGTGGATGCGGGCTTGTATTTCCAGGACGAGTACAAGATGCTCCCGAACCTCACGCTGAGTTACGGGCTGCGTTTCGAAACGCAGAATGAGATACAAGACCATGGCGATTGGGCTCCCCGCGTAGGTGTTGCGTGGGGCATCGGGAAGAAAGGCAGCACGCCAAAAACCGTGCTGCGCGCCGGCTACGGGTTCTTTTACGATCGCTTCCCAATTGGCGACATCCTGAATTCGGAACGCTTCAACGGAACCACGCAGCAGGAATACGTGGTCCAGCAACCGTGCTTCTACGATCCGACCGCTGCGGTCTCTGTCCAACAGCTCACGGCCTGCGGAACCGGAACCACCGCGAGCCGAAATTCGATCTACCAAGTGTCACCACAGCTGCGCGCGCCACTCATCATGCAAGGGGCAGCTAGTTTAGAGCGGCAACTGTGGAAGAACGCGACCGGCGCCCTCACCTACATCAACTCGCGCGGCGTACATCAGTTGGTCACGATTAATGGCAACGCACCTCTGCCGGGAACATACGACCCGACGGACCCAGGGTCGGCGATTTACCCAGATGGTTACGCCGCGGGAAACATTTTCCAGTACTACACCGAAGGCGTCTTCAAGCAGAACCAGTTGATCGCGAACGTGAACTGGCGCGCTTCGTCGAAATTTACCGTGATCGCCAATTACTCTCTGAGCTACGCCGACAGCGACGTGCCAGGCAAGGCCGGCTTCCCGACGAACTCGTACGACATCATGCAGGATTACGGTCCGGCGGCATTCAACATCCGCAACCGCGGCATGCTCCTCGGGAGTTTCTCGCTGCCGTGGGCTTTCCGGATCAGTCCGTTCATCCTCATGCATTCCGGTACGTCGTACAACTTCGTGTCGGGCGTGGACACCAATGGCGACTCGATTTTGAACGACCGGCCGTATTACTGCACGACTCCGGGTGTGAACGGATGCACCGCGACAGTCCTAGGCAACTTCAGCCCAACTTTGTTGCCCGGCGGACGGCTCGTGCCGATCAATACCGGCGTGGGGCCCGGAGTATTCAGCTTCAACATGCGTTTTGGCAAAACCTTCGGATTAGGTCCCAAGCTCGAAAAAACTGCTTCGGGCGGACCTCCACAAGGCGGCGGTGGCGGCGGTCACGGACCGCACGGGGGCAATCCATTTGGCGGTGGAATGGGTGGTCACGGAATGTTCGGCGATTCTTCGGGGAGGAAATACAGCCTCACCTTCAACGCGATGGTGCGTAACCTGTTCAACAATGTGAATGAGGCTCCCCCCAACGCGATCCTCACTTCACCCTACTTCGGGCAGGTGACAGCGCTCGCGGGAGGCCCATTCGGAGCTGGTGCTTACAATCGCCGCATCGACATGCAAGTTGTTTTCCAGTTTTAATCCACTTAATTCAGCGTGTACCCCGGCAAATAATATCTGCCGGGGGCAACGCCGCTGCCGTTCCATGTCTTCCAACTGAGACAAGGTTCATTCCATGTATGGGAATGTTTTACTGGTTGAAGACAGCCGCACCGAAGCAGAGTTGTTAAATGAGTATCTTCAACTCTACGGCCTGGAAGTTGAGCGCGTGACTGACGGCAGCTTTGCGCTCGAACGGTTGCGCGAGCAGAAGAGCACGCCTCCCGATGGCATAATCCTGGACTTGAACCTGCCCCTCGTCAGTGGCTACGAGATCTTGCGAGCGATTCGGCGCGACCCCACACTTCGCCCGCGCAGGGTGATTGTAACCAGCCGTTTAAAAGCGAAGAACGAAATCGACGTTTGCCTGCATATGGGTGCCGACGCCTACGTGCAGAAAAGCGACGATCCCATCCTGTTTGCCAACGATTTGTGGAAGGCCCTGGCAGCGTGAGAAGCCGCTGAAATTGCGGCTCACCTAGCACTTCCCTAGAGCAAAGCCCTGAGTTCTCTATACATGAAACGCCCGAGGCGAGGACATTACTTCCCGCGAATCTGGGCGTGTCCTCTTACCTAGTACTCTTAATCCCCTTACCTAGGTGTTTCCGCGAATTGGTATCGGGGCGCCCTTCCCCGAAGATTGTCTCAGGACACGAAGACACCCATCGCGAACGTGAAGCGACTGTGTCCCCACGACAGAGCTGAGACGCCCTGTCACTTCAATTTTGTTGTGGGGGGTTTATGCAGTCTTTGTTCACGAAACCTGTGTTTTTGGGAAGTGCGTTCTGTGCGTTCTTTAGTTTGGCTGTAAATCTGGCAGGGGCTGGCACCACCCCCTCCGTAACGTTTGTTCAACCATCCGGGAGCAGCGGAACCTCGCCACTGACCGTTGCCGCTCAATCGAACGTCTCCGTCAGAGAAATGCAGTTGTACGTGGATGGGGTGAAGTACACCCAGCAATACGGAAACACTTTTAATGCAGCTGTAACCCTCACCCCCGGCACGCACCGGATTGCGGTACAAATGCTTGGTTCGACATCGGCGGTGATGGCGAAGGCCGTGAAATATGTCACCATCTCAACTCCTCCACCCACGACCTACGCCAATGTGGTCAAGAACATCCAGGAAATGACCAGTTGGCAGACCTGCGGTGCATGTGGCAATACCTCGGGGAATGCCGCACTTGCCACCTACAACATGACGCGCGGCTTGACCACGCCTGCGATGGATAACCTTTCCACCTCCACCGAGTTCTCCATCAGCGGCAAAACTCCGTACACGAATGCATTCTGGTACATCGATCATCCGATACTCACCACGCCGGTGAAGAGCATCGTCTACGATTTCTACCTGTACATTCCCGAAGCAACCGGCAATGCGCCGCAAGCCATCGAGTTCCAGTGCCAGCAGAAGGTAAACGGATACATTTACAACTTTGCCTGGCAAGCGAATTACAAGGGGAAGGTGTGGAGGACCTTTGATTACGTGAATCGCAAATGGGTCGCGACCGCGATTCCGTTCGCCGGCTTCACCACCGGCACCTGGCACCACATCATCGCCCAATACCATGCCAGCGGAACCAATGCTGTGCACGACTCGCTGACGGTGGATGGCGTGAAGACTCTCGTGAACATCACCCGGCCTGCAGCGTATACGGGAACCGCCGTGAAGCAGTTGACCAATGCCTTCCAACTCGACATGAACGGCACCCCAACTCCGTACGCGGTGTATGTGGATAAGATGACCGTGAGCTACGAGTAAGCAGATCCTTCAAAGGCTGGCGCGCCGCGAATCTGCGGCGCGTTTTTCTTTTCTTAGCACAAATGCCTGTGATGGCCGTCACGCTCGCACTGTGACTTAGGACATAGACCACCGTCGATCCGCCGCGCAGAATAACAACAATTAAATAAAGGCAGGCGGGGAACGCAGGTCATAAACGACCGTGGTGCCCAGGCGATAAAGGCGATTCCAGGGAACGCCTTCTGGATGGGACATCGATCCCAGCACCCGCGGTTGAACTTCCGACCATCCTCCTACACCCCACAAGAGTTCTCCGCCTGCTGTTGTTTTTGACTGAACCGGTGGTACAACAACAGTCAGTGCAGGGGTTGAGCGAATGTCGAACGCCGCAAGCCGTTGCCAGAATGATAAAAATTCGCCCGTTTGCTCCCATTCCCCACTAGAAATTCGCAAATTTCCGTTATACAAACGACCGCGCTTTTGAGGAGGCAGTTCCATGTCCACGGTAGCACCCGCGCCCGGCGTGCAGAGTTTTGTAGCCAAGGAAGAGCAATACGAAGCTCCCCAGATCGTGGTTAAGCAGGCGATGCTGTCGAACTGGCAGGAGGAATACGACCGCTCGATGGAGAACCCGGAGAGATTCTGGGCCGAAGCGGCGCAGGGTTTCCGCTGGACGAAGCCATTTACCAAGGTGGTCGAGGCGAATGGCGCGCACCACAAGTGGTTTATCGGCGGCAAGACCAACATCACGCTGAATGCGCTCGACCGGCACGCCAAGTCGGAGCGCCGTAATCGCGTTGCCTACATTTGGCTATGCGAAGACGGTTCGGAACGCGTCGTGACCTACGGGCAGCTCTATCGCATGGTATGCCGATTTGCGAACGGCTTGCGCTCCATCGACGTGAACAAGGGCGATCGCGTGGTGGTATACATGCCTCTGACGATCGAGTGCATCGTTGCCATGCTGGCATGTGCTCGCATCGGGGCCATCCATTCCGTCGTATATGCAGGACTCGGTCACACCGCGCTGCGCGATCGCATTGAAGATGCGCAAGCGAAAGTCGTGATCGCCGGCGAGTGTACCTATCGTCGTGGCAAGACGGTTGCTCTCAAGCCGATCGTCGACGAAGCCATCGATGGCCTCGAATTCGTGGAGCACGTCGTCGTCTTCCAGCGCAGCAAGGGCGCGTTCGAAGCCGCCAGCAAGCGCGAGGTGGACTTCTATTCGCTGATGAAGTTCTCGTCCGAGTGTCCAGCGGAAGAGATGGATGCAGAAGATCCGCTCTTCATCCTGTATACCTCAGGCACAACCGGCAAGCCGAAGGGCGTAGTGCACGTGCACGGCGGATTCATGGTCGGCACCACCTATCATCTCCGCAGCTTCCTCGACGTCAACGAGCAAGATATTTTCTGGAACACCTCGGACACAGGCTGGATCGTGGGGCACTCGTACATCGTGTATGCCCCCCTGTGCGCCGGTGTCACCACGCTGCTGCGTGAAGGCGCAATTGATTATCCCGACCCGGCAGCGGCCTGGCAGATCGTGGAGCGCTATGGCGTGACCAAGATGTTCACCGCGCCGACGGCCATTCGCATGTTCATGCGCTTCGGCGAATCGTTGCCGCTCTCCTATGATCTGACTTCATTACGCGTGATCGCATGCGCCGGCGAGCCGCTGAATCCCGAAGCCTGGCGCTGGGCGCAAACCTACATCGCCGGTGACGGCAAATGGGGGTACGTGGTCGATAACTGGTGGCAGACCGAACTCGGCGGCCCAACCCTCGGAACGCCGGTGAGTTTGCCGATGCGTCCGGGAAAAGCCGGATTGCCCCTGCCCGGCGTTGAAGCTGAGGTGGTGGGCCTGGACGGAACGCGCTCGCCCGATGGCGTAACTGGCCGCCTCATCCTGAAGCGTCCGTTCCCCCACATGATGCGCACAGTATGGAACAACGATGCGCGCTGGGAGCGCGAGTGGGAAGAGATCCCCGGCTGCTACATGACCGGCGATGTCGCCGTGCGCGATAAAGACGGCTATATCGCTGTGATCGGCCGCGCTGACGACGTGCTGAATGTTGCGGGCCATCGCATTGGCACCGCTGAAGTCGAGAGCGCGCTGGTTTCGCATCCCGCAGTCGCGGAAGCCGCGGCCATCGGCGTACCCGATGCGCTGAAGGGCGAGACCATCAAGGCCTTCGTGCAACTCCGCGCCGGCCACAACCCCAGCGACACGTTAAAGGCCGCGCTGGTCGATCATGTCCGCCGCGAACTCGGTCCAATTGCTACGCCTTCGGCGATCGACTTCGTTCCGTCTCTGCCCAAGACGCGCAGCGGGAAGATCATGCGGCGTCTGTTAAAGGCTCGTGAAACCGGCGCGGAAATCGGCGATCTCTCAACGCTGGAGCAGTAGCAACAACCCTGAAACACATACTTGGAGCGGCCCCTATGCACAGCACGGGCCGCTTGTTTTACTATTCTCAGCACGTCCATACGGAAGGATCTCGCAATATGTCGAACGCCACCGTCCATGTGAATATTGATTCCATCCTCCAGGAAAACCGCAAGTTCGAGCCTCCCAAGGAATTCAGCCAGCACGCGCACATCAAGAGCCTCGCAGAATACGAGAAGCTCTACCAGCAGGCGGCGGAGAAGCCGGAAGAATTCTGGGCCGGCATTGCGAACGAGCTGCACTGGTTCAAGCCGTGGAACAAGGTTCTGGAATGGGACGCGCCCCGGGCGAAGTGGTTTGTCGGCGGCGAGACCAATCTCTCTTACAACTGCCTCGATCGTCACGTGCATGGCGGCAAGCGGCACAAGGCGGCATTTATTTGGGAAGGCGAACCCGGCGATGTGCGCACCCTCACCTATCAGCAGCTGTGGCTCGAAACGCAAAAGTTCGCCAACGTCCTGTTGAACCTCGGCGTGAAAAAGGGCGATCGCGTCGCGATCTACATGGGCATGGTGCCGGAGCTTCCGGTGGCGATGCTCGCCTGCGCACGTATCGGCGCAACCCACTCGGTTATCTTCGGTGGCTTCTCGGCGAATGCGCTGGTGGACCGCATCACCGACCAACAGGCCGTCGCGGTTATCACGCAGGATGGTTCATGGCGTCGCGGCAATGAAGTGAAGCTTAAAGCCACTGTGGACGAGGCGCTGGAAAAATGTCCGACGGTAAAGTATGTCGTCGTCTACAAACGCACCGGCAACGCGATCACCATGAAGGAAGGCCGCGACCACTGGTGGCACGACCTGATGGCCAAGGCGAAAGACGATTGCCCCGCCGAGCATCTCGATTCCGAGCACCCGCTGTACATCCTTTACACCTCGGGCACCACAGGAAAGCCGAAAGGGATTGTGCACACCACCGGCGGATACGCGGTGGGCACGTACATCACGACGAAATGGGTGTTCGATCTGAAGGACGATGACGTGTACTGGTGTACTGCCGACATCGGATGGGTCACCGGCCACAGCTATATCGTCTACGGCCCGCTGCAGTGCGGTGCGACGACCGTCATGTACGAGGGCGCCCCGAACTTTCCCGACCTCGACCGCTTCTGGGCGCTGGTCGCGAAGCACAAAATCACAGTGTTCTACACTGCGCCGACGGCGATCCGTACTTTCATGAAGTGGGGCGCGGAATATCCCAACCGTCACGACATGAGCTCGCTGCGCTTGCTGGGCAGCGTAGGCGAACCCATTAATCCCGAAGCGTGGATGTGGTATCGCGAAACCATCGGCAAAGACCGTTGCCCAATCGTGGATACCTGGTGGCAAACCGAAACCGGCGCGATCATGATTTCGCCGCTGCCGGGCGCAATTGCGACTAAGCCCGGTTCCGCTACACGGCCGCTGCCGGGCATTGCCGCAGAAGTCGTGAACCGCTCGGGAGAAAAAGTGCCGCTCGGCTCGGGCGGTTTCCTCGTCATCAAGAAGCCGTGGCCATCGATGATGCGCACGATTTATGGCGACGCTGAGCGCTACAAGCAGCAATACTGGTCCGACATTCCGGGCGTCTACTTCACCGGCGACGGCGCGCGCGAAGACAAGGACGGCTACTTCTGGATCATGGGGCGCGTCGACGACGTCCTCAACGTTTCCGGCCACCGCCTCAGCACCATGGAAATTGAATCGGCTCTGGTGGCGCATCCGAAGGTCGCCGAAGCCGCGGTAGTCGGGCGGCCGGACGAGATGAAGGGTCAGGCGGTGTCCGCGTTCGTCACCTTGGAAGGAGGCAGCAAGCCTTCGCCGGAGTTGAAGGATGAGTTGCGGGCATGGGTGGCCAAGGAGATCGGCTCGATGGCCAAGCCCGACGACATCCGCTTTACCGACGCTTTACCCAAAACCCGCAGCGGCAAGATCATGCGTCGACTGTTGCGGGAATTAGCCGCCGGTGGCGACGTCAAGGGCGACACCACCACGCTGGAAGATTTAAGCGTGATCGCCAAGCTCAAAGAAGACGAACAGTAGTACACTGCTCGCAACGAGAAATACCGGGCACGCGAACAGCGTGCCCTTTTTATTGCGAGACAACGCTGGACGGGGTCTCTGCATCGAATCCTCTCTAAGTACTCCGCTCGACCCAAAGGCAGTTTTTCGCCCATGAATAGTTCCTCTCCCGGGGTCGCTACTCAAAACGACGCGACGGAACACGCGATCCAACTGCTCGCGCGCGAGAATAAGATTCTCGAACTGATAGCGCGTGGCGCGTCACTCGGCAAGGTGCTCACCGAGATTGCGTACGCCGCTGAGAGCAACTGCGACGCCGAGGTGCGCTGCTCCATCCTGTTGCTCGATCCTGCCGGCGACAAACTACTGCACGGGGCGGCCCCGAGCCTGCCCGATGATTACAACCAGAAGATTCACGGAGTGCAGATCGGTCCCGAGGTCGGAACGTGCGGCAAAGCAGCGTTCTGCGGGAAACCCGTGATTACTCCGGATATCGATGCCGATCCCAACTGGCAGCAGTTGAAAACCCTGGCACTCCCGTTAGGATTGCGAGGAGCGTGGTCTACTCCGATCTTGTCGTCGCAAGGTGCTGTGCTCGGCACCATCGGGATTTACTTCCTCGAGCCTGCCACCCCCACCGAGCGGGCAGGCCAGGTTATCGACTTGCTGGCGCGCACAGCTTCCATTGCCATCGAGCGTAGCCGGTCGGAAGCGCAGCGCATGCAGTACCAGAAGCAGATTGAGAAGCTCAACGATACCGGCATCCTGCTGGCGGCCGAACGCGACCTGGAAAAAATTGTGCAGGCCGCCACCGACGCCGCGCGCGAGGTGAGCGGCGCAGCGTTCGGCGCGTTCTTCTACAACGTAATTGGCGCCGACGGTGAGAGTTATACGCTCTACACCATCTCCGGTGTGCCGCGCGAAGCGTTTTCGAAGTTTCCCATGCCGCGCAACACTGAAGTCTTCGCTCCAACCTTCATGGGCACAGGAACGGTGCGCTCTGCCGACATTACCAAGGACCCGCGGTACGGCAAGAACACGCCTCGCAACGGAATGCCGGAAGGCCATCTGCCGGTACGCAGCTACCTCGCCGTCCCAGTAGTCTCGGGCAGCGGCAAGGTGC
The DNA here is from genome assembly GCA_036501185.1 of Candidatus Korobacter sp. Taxonomy (GTDB): domain Bacteria; phylum Acidobacteriota; class Terriglobia; order Terriglobales; family Acidobacteriaceae; genus Korobacter. The sequence continues at coordinate 73,328 of DASYAU010000138.1, forward strand.
TTGGCGGTTTGTTCTTCGGACATCCGGAGCCTGGTAAGTTCACCCCTGAGGCCGAGCACCTGGTTGAGAGCATCGCATCGCAGGCGGCGGTGGCGGTTGATAATGCCCAGCTCAATGATGGCCTATCGCGTCAGTTGAAAGCCTCGGAAGACGTACAGGCTCGCCTGGCGATCGTTCAGCAGGCCGCACAGTTGGCCACTTGGGAATTGGACCTGAAGACTAACGAAATCCGCTTAACGCCCGGGAGCTGGCCGGTTTTCGGTTGCGAACTTTCGAAACTGAAGACGCGCGCGGACTGGGAAGAACGCATCCACCCCGACGATGTGACTGCGGTCCGTGATGCGCTGGCTGCCGCAATCAAACATGGCGTCGACTACTTCTCTGAGTACCGCGTGCAATCTCCGCTGGGCTCGCGCTGGGTGCAAGGGCGCGGGCACGTCGTGTTCAATCCGCAGGATGGTAAGCCGGAACGCGTCGTTGTGCTGAGCATCGACATCACTGAACGCAAGCTGGCGGAAGAGGCGCTGCGCCTGAGCGACCAGAAGTTCCGCGAAGCGCAATTGGCTGTGGGCATGGGCACGTGGCACTGGGACATTGCCCGCGACGAAGTTACGTGGACAACCGAGGTACCCACCTTTGAAGGAACCGTTTCTACTCCTTATGTGAAAGATTGGCTCGCCAGTGTGCATCCGGAAGATCTCGCCGCGACACAAGCCGAATTGGAGCGCGCATTCCGCGAGGGCGGCCCCTTCCGCATGGTGCATCGGCTCATCAAGCCGAACGGCGAAATCCGGTGGTCGTTCACCCAGGGGCAGATCAAGCTCGACGAGCATGGCAAGCCGATAACCGGCGTTGGCGTCACCATGGACATCACCAGCCAGAAGGAAAGCGAACTCGAGCTCCTGGATACCCAGGAACGCTTCAAAATGGTCGTTGAATCGGCGGACCTTGGATTCTGGTACTGCGACTTGCCGTTCGGCGAACTTCGCTGGGACGCGCGTGTCAAAGATCACTTCTGGCTGTCGCCCGACGCCAAGATCACGATTGAAGATTTCTATCGCATCATTCATCCCGAAGATCGCGAGCGTACCCGCTACGCCATCGACCGTTCGATCCTGGAACATAAACGGTACGACGTGGACTACCGGACTGTCTCACCGTCCGGCGAACTGAAGTGGATCCGTGCGGTCGGACGTGCGGTGTATGCCGCCGGTGGCAAGCCGATCAGCTTCGACGGCGTAACTATGGACATTACGGCACGCCGCAAAGCCGAAGAAGCGCTGCGAAGCTCGGAAAAGCTCGCGGCCACCGGACGATTGGCTGCCACTATCGCGCACGAGATCAACAACCCGCTCGAGGCGGTGACTAACTTCATCTATCTCGCAAAGACCGCGGAAAACTTGCCGCAGAACGTAGCGGATTACCTGGAGATCGCAGACCAGGAACTCGGGCGCGTATCGCACATTGCGCGCCAGACCCTCGGTTTCTATCGCGACTCCACCGGACCGAAGGTCATCCAGATCGCTGCCCTCGTGCAGGATGTGGTGAACCTCTATCAGCGGAAGATGAAGTACAAGGCGTTAGCTCTCGATGTGGCCGTGGCGCCGGACCTGCAGATTACGTGCCTTGCCGGCGAAATGCGGCAGGTGCTCTCGAATTTACTGGCTAACGCCATCGACGCTTCGCACGAGAACGGTAGGATCCGCATCCGGGCGCGGGGCGTCGGCAAGAATACGATCCGCATCACCATTGGCGATACCGGCCTCGGCATGACGCCCGAAGTCCGCAACAAGCTGTTCACGCCCTTCTTCACCACGAAATCCGACGTGGGCACCGGCCTTGGGCTTTGGGTCACTAAGGGAATGGTAGAGAAGGCCAAGGGCCGTATCCAGTTCCGTAGCCGCGAAGGCTCAGGCACGGTGTTCAGCATGACATTCCCCGCGAGCACTGTTCACTAAGCTGATCTCGTGAGCTACAATCTCCGCGCCATCGCGGGGGCACAATGACAGCAAGCCGCCAATTCAACAACTACGACGACTTCTTCCTCTTCTATCTGCAACAGCACCGCAACCCGGCGAACCGTGCGTTGCACGCCACCGGAACTTCACTCGGCCTGCTCACCATCGTGGTCGCGATTGCGCTGGGGCATCCGTGGTGGGCTTTCTTATGGCTGCCCATCGCCTACGGCTTTGCGTGGACCGGTCACTTCGTACTGGAGAAGAACAAGCCCGCGACCTTCGGCCACCCTTGGTGGTCGTTCATCAGTGACTTCCGCATGTTGTGGCTGATGGCCACCGGCCAGTTACAAAAGTGGATGGACAAGGGCGCCCTCCCAACCGCGCCGTAAATTCCCGGTTGATGCTTTTGCCGTGCGTGAGTCCAATGTTGCGAGGCCGGCGTGCGCGATCCCTTCGACTATTTCGGTGGAGTGCTGGGCATCGCGCTCGGCATTGTCTTTGCGGTGATTTTCTACCGCATCGGCGAGATCGATTACGAGAAGGGATATATCACCGCACTCGCCAGCATCGCGGTGAGCCTCGCTTTTTGTTTTGCGATGAAAATGGGCGCATTAGGCGTCATTATCGGCCAGGTGCTTCTCTACGGCGTACTGTGGATTTACAACGCGCAAAGAGATGCGCGCTAGAAGGGCTGTTTCCCATCCTCCCAGCGCGCTCGCGATCTACTGCTCGTTCTTCAGGTACTTGTTAAACCAGTTCACCGTGCGGTTGAGCGAGTCGATACGGTTTTCGCGCTTGCGGAAGCCGTGGCCTTCCTCCGGGTAATAGTGAACGTCGACCGTATGGCCTTCCTTCTTTAGGATGTCGACGATCTGCTCCGCTTCTTCCTTCGGCACCCGGATATCATTCTCGCCTTGCAGCACCAGCAGTGGCGCCTTTTCATTGCGGATGTACTTGATCGGCGAAGCGTCCGTGAATACCTGCTTGTCTTTCACCGGGTCGCCCATCAGAGACTTTTCGTACTCCTGCAGAAATGGGTCTTCGTGCTGCATCATCGTGTACCAGTCGATGATGCCGTACAACTCCACGGCGGCTGCCCAGAGGTCGGGCGTTTTGCCAATCGCTATCAATGTCATGAATCCACCGTACGAGCCGCCGGTGATGCCGACTTTCTTCGCATCCACGTAGCCGCTGTCGATGAGGAACTGCCGTCCCGCGACTTCGTCCTTCAGATCGCCGCCGCCAAGGTCTTGGTAGTTGGCTTTCTGGAACTCGATGCCATATCCCGTCGAGCCACGCACATTCGGTGCGATGCAAATGTATCCGCGTGAAGCCAGCGCGGCCGCATCGGCGTTGAAGTAGTCGGTCGTTTGTCCCGTCGGCCCACCATGCGGCAAAACGATGGCGGGATTGCTGCCGTCGCGTTTAAGATTCGGCGGCATCCACACCAGCGCGCTGATCATCTTGCCGTCGAAGCTCTTGTAGTGCACAATTTGCGACTGCGGCAGCGACTCAGGATTCAGTGACGCCAGCGCTGAATTCGTGAGCTGCGTCCCATGGTTCGTTCGCACGTCGTACACCCACAAATCCGATGGTCTCCGCGAACTCTGGTGACTAAGCAACAGCCGCGTGCCGTCCGGCGACCATGGCGACGGGTTCGCCTCCTGGAATGTGAGGCCCTCAGGCATGTTCAGGCGCGCGCATTTCACAGACGTCCGTTCGCACAGAAACACGTCATTACGCCCGTCTTTGTTCAGTTGGTACGTGAAGCGTTTGCCATCTGGAGAAAAGTAGGCGTTGTTCGTCTCCCATCCTGTATCCGTCACCCAGGTAATTTTCTTGGTTGCGATATCGAGTAGTGCAATATTGGAAGATCCCGTCTTCTGGTTCGAATCGATCAGCGCAGTGTGCCCGTCAGGAGAAAGCGAACTGGCCGTAAACATCGCTTCTTTTTCATGCGGCGTCAGTTCCTCTTTCGCGCCCGTTTCGACATCAATGCGATAAACAGAGGCATTCGTGAACCCAGGATTCATGCGGTTGGCAAGCACATGCTTGCCGTCGGGAAACCACTGCGTAATCGACCACAGAAATCCGGGCGATTTCTCGTTGGTAACGTTTTTCACCTGGTGGGTGTTCCAGTCAAGCAGGGCGATATCGTTGTTCGAAGCAGTACGTGACTTGTAAACAATGGCGAGCAAGCTGCCATCGGGCGAGAACTTGTAATCGCCCACGGCTGCGTCAGGCTGCTGGAAGTGGTTTTCCGCGGCACCCCCATTCACTGGCACGGATATCAGTTGCCACTGCTCGTTGCCGCCGGCATCCTGCGCGTACGTGATCCACTTGCCGTCGCGCGTGAAGCGGACGGTTGTCTGGGTATCGCGGGAGTACGACATTTGTATTGGGAAGCTGCCGCTGGCCGACATCTTCCAGACGTTGTCATTGCCGGTCATGTCGGTACTGAACGCGATCTCTTTGCCATCGGGCGACCACGCGCCCCCGCCAGAGCTCCGGCTATAAAACAGATCGTCGACCGGAACCGGTCGCGCGCTCGGGTTTGCAGAGGATGTCAGCGAGTGAGGGTCGGTCGGCTGGCGATCGTCGGGACCATCGGCGAAGCAGAGACCGCAGCAAGTCAGGAGTACGATGCACGAGAATCGGTAGGAACGCATATCCCTCCTTCTTACATTGCGCCGACGATATTCCGCCCGGAGTGGGGTTGGGGTCAAGCGGACGACACCAATTCAGTCGCTTACTGTTCGTGGTAGTTGTAGAGCAGACCGCCGTCGGTCACGAGGGTTGTGCCGGTAATGTAGTCGGCGTCGGAGGAGGCGAGGAACGCAGCGCACGCGGCCACATCCTCGGGCGTTCCCATTCGACGAAGCGGAATGTTGGCGAGCAGAGGATCAAGCTTTTCGGGATCGTGCAGCAGCTCCGCGTTGATGGGCGTCTTAATCGCACCGGGCGCAATGTTGTTTACCGTGATTCCATGCGGCGCGAGTTCGATGGCCAAATCGCGGCACAGCATCTTCAGTCCACCCTTGGCCGCGCAATACGAAGCGAAATTGGGGAACGGGAGTTCTTCGTGCACCGAACTGATGTTGATGATCTTGCCCCGCCGTTTTGCCTCCACCAGCGAGCGGGCAAAAATCTGTGACAAGAAGAACGGCCCCTTGAGGTTCACGCCCAGCACGAGGTCGTAATCTTCCTCCGTGGCCTGCAGGAATTCGGCGCGGCGCTCGATTCCGGCATTATTTACCAGGATGTCGATCTGGCCGGCTAGCAGTGCTTCGGCGTCGTCCAAGAAATTCTTGAGCGCATCGACATTACTTACGTCATTCTGCAGCGCGTGCGCCTGCCGCCCTAATTCACGCAGACGCCCAACGGTGTCGTCCGCATTGTCCTGGTGGGTCCGGTAGCTGATCACGACATCCGCGCCCTCTTCCGCGAAGCGTACGGCAATGCCGCGCCCGATTCCCTGGTCGCCGCCGGTAATCAGTGCCCGTTTGCCCGAAAGTCGCACTGCCATTCGGATGCGCCATTACTGCGCAGGTTGGCCTCCTAATCCCGCTAGAACAGGGCGGGGAATCGACGATATACTGTTGCGTTCAGGCTTCGCATCGATTCGGTCCTAAATCCATCTAATTCAACAGTAAGCCTTAATGGGAGCTGGAATTTCGTGTCAACTGCACTGATCAACGTGGCAAATGAGAAACAAGAGCGCATTCTCGACGCGTTCCGCCGCTGGGGGCATCTTCAGGCCAACATCGATCCGATCGGGCATTTCAAGCCCGTGCCGCATCCGGACCTCGAGTTTCCCGAAGACGAGTCAGAATTTGCGCGCAAGATTTACTGCGGTACCGTCGGCGTCGAATTCATGCATATCGCCGATCCCGAGAAGCGCCGCTGGATTGCAGAGAAATTCGAGTCGGAGCCGGCGCCAGTCGACCACCCGCGCGTGCTCGACGCACTCGTCCGCGCCGACATGTTCGAGCAGATGCTTCAGTCGCGCTATATCGGCACCAAGCGCTATTCGCTCGAAGGCAATACCTCGCTCATCCCGCTGCTCCACGAGATCCTGAATACCGCCGCGGAACAAGGCGCGGAGCAGGCCGTTATGGCCATGAGCCATCGCGGACGCCTGAACGTCATCGTGAACGTGGTCAACCGCCCCGCGGCAGAGATCTTTGCCGGCTTTGAAGACGTCGATCCTCGCAGCGTGCTCGGCGGCGGCGACGTCAAATATCACATCGGCTCGACGGGGAATTACCTCGCTACCAACGGTAAGAAGGTGCACATCCACCTCGCCTCGAACCCAAGCCACCTCGAAGCCGTAAACCCGGTTGCCGCGGGACGAGTGCGGGCCAAGCAGCAACGCATCGGCGAAGGCGGCCGCGAGAAAGTTGTGCCGCTCATCCTGCACGGCGACACGGCTTTCGCGGGCCAGGGCATTGTTGCAGAAACCTTAAACCTCGAGCACCTGCCGGGCTTCGACATCGGTGGTACTGTCCACGTCATTGCCAACAACCTCATCGGATTCACTGCCAACCCGCGTGAGGCCTACTCGTCGCGCTACTCGTCCGATATTGCGAAGCGGCTGGCGATGCCCGTGATCCACGTGAACGCTGAGGATCCGGACGCCGTCGTGCGCGTCGGTCGCATCGCGATGGATTACCGCAATGCCTTCGGCAGCGACGTATTGGTTGACCTCATCGGCTATCGCCGCCACGGCCATAGCGAGGTCGACGACCCCACCATCACGCAGCCCATCGTCTACCGCAAGATCAAGGACATGCCTCTGATCTCGGATTCCTATGCCTCGCGCTACGGACTCGATCCGAAGCCTCTTGCACAAGCCGTCCATGCCGAATGGGACGCTGCGCAAAAAGAAGGTAAGGCGATGCAGAAGAAGCCCTCGATGCGCGACCTCCCGGACTACTGGAACCAGTTCAAGGGCGGTCCGTGGAACCCGTCGTTGGAAGTGGATACTGGGCTTAGCGCGGAACACCTGCTGAAGCTGGCGCAAGGCGTCACCTCGTATCCTTCGGATTTCAATATTCATCCCAAAGTCCAGAAGCTGCTCGAGCAGCGACGCGAAATGGGCGAGGGGAAGAAACCGCTCGACTATGGCATGGCTGAATCGCTGGCCTTCGCATCGCTCGTGACCGAGGGTGTGCCGGTTCGCTTGAGTGGACAAGATACCAAGCGCGGCACATTCAACCAGCGCCATGCAGTGTTGGTCGACACGGAAAACGAGAACGAATATCTGCCGCTGGCGCATCTCGCGCCCAACCAGGCGTGGATCGAGATTTACAGCTCCGAGCTTTCGGAAGCCGCAGTGATGGGTTTCGAATACGGCTTTGCCCGTGACTTTCCCGAAGCGCTGGTCGCTTGGGAAGCACAGTTCGGCGATTTCGCCAACGGTGCCCAAATCATCATCGACCAGTTCGTGGTGGCAGGTGAAGACAAGTGGGACTTGCTCTCCGGCGTAGTCCTGATGCTGCCGCACGGCCACGAAGGCCAGGGACCGGAGCACTCCAGCGCACGCATCGAGCGTTATCTGCAGCTTTGCGCGCGCGACAATATGCAGGTCTGCCAGCCATCGAACGCCGCCCAGTACTTCCATCTTTTACGTCGCCAGGCGTTGCGGAAATGGCGCAAGCCTCTAATCTGCTTCACCCCGAAGAGCATGCTGCGACATCCGGAAGCGGTTTCGCCGCTCGTGGATCTGACGAAGCCGCGCTTTGAACTCGTCGTTCCTGATTCCGAGGTACAAAACGCTGAACGCATCCTGCTCTGTACCGGAAAAATCGGGCATGAGATGCGCATGGAACGGCGTCGCCGTCGCGACACGTCGACCGCGATCCTCTTCCTCGACCAGATCTATCCCTTCCCGGAGAAGGAGCTGGAAGCCGCACTGGCGCAGCATCCCAACGCTCGCGAGGTGCTATGGGTGCAGGAAGAACCGGCGAACATGGGCGCTCTCTCGTTTGTCGAGCCGAGGCTGCACCGCTTGCTCGGCCCTGGCGTGCGGACGATTAAGCGCGCCGCCAGCGCTACCCCGGCGACGGGTTCGCACAAGGCACACGAACTCGAACAGAAGACGCTCATCAACATGGCGTTCACGCCGATGAAGAGCTAATTCATTTCCAGGATGCTACCAGGGCTGCGACGAGAGTCGCGGCCTTTTGGTTTTAGTGGGAAAAGACGCGCCGCAGGCGCTGCATCAGCCACGACGTCTTGTACGGTTTTGTAATCTGTTCTAAACCTGCAACAACCGGTTCGGCCGGCGATTCAGGAGACGCGAACACAAAGATCGCCGGACTCGGCTCGATCGAGAGGTCGCGTAAGCGGGTGGCGAGATCCACCGTCGCACTGCCGGGCATCTCGTCGAGCAGCACAATGCGCGCCGTCATTCCCGAACTTTCGCCTGTCAGTTCGTGGATGGCGGTTTGCGGGTTCTGGTAAAGCTCCACGGAGTAGCCCCGCATTTCCAGCAAGTGACGCAGCGGTGCGGAGAATGCAACATCCGTGCTGACGATGGCGACGTCCGTTTGTGCGGGCAGCGCAGGGGCCGTGGTGGTGGAATAGATGCGCCGTCCGCCGGCGTGCTTTGCGCGGTAAAGCGCTTCATCAGCCAGCCGATACAGCGTATGTAAATCCTTGCCGTCGACCGGGAACTCCGCCAATCCCGCGCTGAATGAAACCCGGAAGCGAGTGCCGGCACTCGGCTGGAACTCGTGGTTCTCAAGCTCTTCCAGGACTTCCGCCATACGCTCAACCGCATCGGCTCTGCGCATAGCAAACATGCCGACCACGAATTCTTCGCCGCCCCAGCGCGCCACCACGTCTTCGCTGCGGAATGACTGCCGAAGCAGCCCACCGAGATGCTGCAATACATCGTCACCCGCCTGGTGGCCGTACGTGTCGTTCACCCGCTTGAATTTGTCGAGATCAATAATTACCAGCGACACGGGAAGCCCGTGGCGCTCCGCGAGCCGCAGGTAATTGGCAATTACTACGTTCGAGCTGCGGCGGTTGCGGACGTTGGTGAGCTGGTCGTAGTCGGAAAGGGTGCGATAAAGCCGGTCGCGTTCAAGGCGGTTACGGACCCGCGTGGTGAGCTCGATCGTGATGATCGGCTTCGCCACAAAATCATCGGCGCCCGCCGAGAAGATGCTGGTGATCGTCTCAGGATCGTTGCTTGAGCTCAGAAACAAAATCGGCAGGCGGTTCCACTGCGCGTCGTTGCGAATGGCGCGGCACAGCTCGAGCCCGCTGAAGTTCGGCATTTCCAGGTCGAGGATCACCAGGTCGGGCATGCTGTCCTGCAGAACATTCCAGAAGAGCCTGGGATCCGACAGCGCGGTGACTCGAATCGCATGCTGCCCGAGCAATCCCTTCAGGGCGGCAAGGATGGATGCATCATCATCGACCGCGAGTATTTTGAACTCGGCGGTTTGCAGGTCGAGCAAATGTTCGCAAGTGTCCACAATTTCCGGCACGGAAACCGTCTTCGGCAAAAAGCCGTGCGCCCCAATTTGCGCGGCGGTCACACGGTCCTCGAAGCTGTCAACCGATGTCAGCGCCAGCACTTGCATCGGCGGATGTGAAAGCACCAGGTCGCGCACCTTTTCCGCTTCGTCCTCGGCAACCGAACTTCCAAGGTCGAGGACCACGATGTCGAAGCTCTCTTTCTTGAGTAAGCCCCGCGCTGCATCCAGATTTGCCGCCACGGCAGCGTCCATCCCTCGTTTCGTGGCGGTAGCGTGGATCTGTTCTGCCAAGCCGCTGCTGTCCTCAATAATCAGGACGCGATGGCGTCGCTGAGGCGGCGGCGCCTCCGTCATGACTTCGTATTGCTCTATCATCGTCCGCAGTTGCGCGACCTTTGCCGGGATACCGTCGGCGAGCAGTTCTTCGGGCGGACGGCTGTTGAGCCGCTGTTCGATGTCGCGGGCGAGAGTCGTTCCTTCCGCCAAACCGAACATGCCCAGCGATCCCGCAAGCTTGTGGGCATCGGCTGCGCCTTCGGAGCGCATCGTTGTATCGGAAACTGATTGCGGCAAGGCGCGGCAAAAGGTCTCGAGCGAGTCGAGACGGTGCAGCAGCAGGCCGCGGTTTTTTGACCACACGGCCGCGAGCATCTGCTTGGTTTGCTCGGGAAGATTGGCCTGGGACATACGTTAGGGCGTCGGCCACCCCAGCGCGGCTGCCAGCTCAGCGGCCAGCGTCAGCGGATCGAACGGTTTCGGTAGAACCGCCGCGGCGCCCAGGCTGGCGAACCGAGCTCGTTCGCTGGGCTGGACCTTAGCGGTCAAAAATACAACCGGGATATCTGCGGTAGAAGCCTGCGCCTGCAGTTTCTGCAATGTCGTCGGTCCATCCATGTCGGGCATCATTACGTCGAGCAGGATCGCGTCCGGGTGTTCTGCGGCCGCAATGCCTAGGGCATCTCTGCCCGAGCGCGCGCTCAGCACCTGGTACCCGGCAACCGTTTCCAGGCTCAGCGCGGCTACTTCGCGAATATCGTCCTCGTCATCAACTATCAGGATCCGCTTCGACATCGCAACTCACTTCCAGCCAGACTATACATGTGCCGGTCAGGAAGGTAAAACAGACTTTCCTGGCTCCGCCACCTTCGCTTCGCTCGCGCTACTCTCCGGCTGGAACCGCGGTAACAAGACGAAGAACTCGCTGCCTTTTCCCTCGATGCTGTCCACCCAGATGGCGCCGCCGTGCTGCTGCACGATGCTGCGGCAAATCGCCAAACCCAGGCCCGTTCCTCCCTTGTCGCGCGAGTCGGAAGCGTCTACCTGCTGGAAGCGCTCGAAGATCGTTTGCAACTTGTTGGAAGGGATCCCGCGTCCCTGGTCACGCACGCGCATCAATAACCCGGCGCCGCGTCGCTCCGAGATCACACTGATCCGGCTGTCTTTTGGTGAAAACTTGATGGCATTGCTCAGCAAATTCGTAAGCGTTTGCATCATGCGATCGCGGTCGGCATAGACCGTGCCGCGGGCGGGTCGAACCTCGAGTTGCACCCCGTTCGCTTCGGCCATCGCGTGCATCGTCGCGCTGGCCTGCACGATCAAGTCGGCCGCGTCAAGCGGCTGGATATCGAGTGAGATCTTGCCCGACTCAATCTTCTCGATATCGAGAATGTCGTTGATGAGCCGGACGAGCCGTTCCGTGTTTTTCAAGGCAATATCGAGCATGCGCTCGGCCTTGTCCGGATCGCGGCGCAGCGCACCGCCGGCGAGCAGGCCCAGCGAACCCCGGATCGATGTCAGCGGCGTACGCAATTCGTGGCTCACCACGGAAATGAACTCGTTCTTCATGCGGTCCACTTCGCGGCGCTTGGTTACATCCTGGAAAATCGCGTTGCAGTATTCCACGCCGGCAATGCCGTAGCGGCAATTGATGCTGCCTTCCACCAGGATCAAGTGACCTTCCTTCGAACGGAACGACAACTCCACGTTATCGAGAGAGCCCGCCGCGAGCGCCTGTTCCACGGCCGATTGGCAGGCGTCGCGCTGGTCCGGAGGCACGAGGTCGAAGATCAAACCCTTCATCAATTCTTCGCGAGAGTAGCCCAGCGCCTGCGGCCATGCCGCATTTACATGCAGGATCGTTCCGTCCGGCGCGAACGTGAGGATGAGGTCGGCGGTGTTTTCAAACAGGTAATGGTAGCGGTCCTCGTTCTCGCTGATCTCCTGCTCTGCGCGCTTGCGTGCGATGAACTGGCCGATTTGCGCGCCCACCGTGTTCAGCATCCCTAGCAGGTGTTCGTCCACATGGCGGCTTCTCAGGCTGAACAGCGTGAAGATCCCGATCACGCCCTCGCGCGACTGAATAGGGAAGCCCACCGCCGCCCGCAGCGAGAGCGCTTCCACCTCGCCACGGCGAACGAAGTTTTCCTCATGCGAGATGTCGGAAACTTGCATGGCTGTCGCGCTTTTCCACACGCGTCCGGCCAATCCCTCGCCGCGATGGATCCGGGTTTTCTCGCTGATGTCGAGGTACGCGCGAAGGTCGAAGCCCGGCAGCGACCACGCAAAATTGAAAACCAGCGCGTTTTGCTCCGCCTCTACGTTCCAAAACTCGCTCAGCTCCCAGTCAAGATTGACGCAGAGAGCCTGCAAGATTTCCGGGATCGACTGGGTTAGGTCCACCGCGTCGGCCAGCACGCGTGCCACCGCGTTCTGCACTTCGAGCAGCGCCCGCGCCCGTGTGCGCTCGGAAATGTCGCGTACGTTGAGCACGATCCCGTGCAGCACGGGGTCGTCGAGCAGATTGTTGGCCACAACCTCGGCCGTGATGTAGTCGCCGTTCGATTTCCTCAGTCGCATCTCCTGGCGATGCGTGGGCCCAGATTCCAAGCCGAGGTTGTAGAACCCCTCCCGCGCCATCTCGGTGTCAGCGGGATGAACCAGGTCGAAAATTTCTCTCCCGATGAGCTCCTGCACCGCGAAATCGAGCAAGCGTTCCACCGCGGGGCTGATGTACTGCAGTCGGCCCGTAGCATCAATCACGCAAACCATGTCGCTGCTGTTTTGCAGGAGGGCACGGAATCGCCGCTCGGTTTGCTCTTTTGCGCGCTCGGCTTCCTTGCGCCGCGTGATGTCGTGCACGATGAAGACATAGCCCGTGACGGCGCCCTCCTCGTCGTGCATCGCGCTGGTCGAGAGGAGCCCCGAGAAGCGCGATCCATCGCGCCGGATGAAGTTCCACTCGGTTTCATCCGTGGTGCCGAGCCGAGCTTTCGCAATCAGCGCATCGAAGGCTGGTGCAACCGTTTCCGCAAAAAATCGGCTCAGTTGCTCGGCGTGTGCGTTCAACTCTTCGGCATCGTGAAAACTGACTGGCGTAAGCCTGCCCACTACTTCGCTGCTGTGGTAACCAAGCAGCTGTTCCGCCGCGGCGTTAAAGCTGACGATAGTTCCCCCCGGCCCCGTAGAAAAGATCGCGTAGTTCGCACTGTTCAGGATGGCCCGCTGCAAGGCCGTGGTCCGCTGCAGCATCCTCTCAATCGCCAACCTGCGCCGGATGTCCCGCTGCAATACGATGCCGGCAACCGCCAGGAACAACAGGGCCAATGCACCGCCTACCAGGATGCTGCGCAGCGAACGTTCGGCAGCCCGGCGCTGCTCAGCGGCGCGGTCGGAGAGCAGTTGCTGCTCCGTCAAAACGATCTCGGCAATTTTCGCCTTGATCATTTCCATCCGCCGCTTGCCTTCGGTCGCAATCCGCTCCTCCACTGCGGGCGTCAATCCCTGGCTGCGGCGTTGCGCGACCGTTGCGTTCATGTGCTCGATCTTGCCTTCCATCAGGCGACGCAACTCATGCAAACGGGCTTGCTCAACTGCATTGTCTGAGGTCAGAGCCAGCAGATGTTCTTGTAGTTCACGCGATGCCCGTAATTCCTGCTCGTACGTCGCGAGGAATACTTCGTTTCCTGTAATCAGGTACCGACCTTGGACGGATTCCGCAGTCTGGATCCGCGACTCGAGTTCATCGAGGTTCTTTAGTACGTCTTGTGTATGGTTCAGCCAGGAGTTCGTAACTACCAGGGAGGCCGTGGTGCGATACGAGAGCACAACCATGAAGACAACAATCGCCATGGCCGTGAGAAACGCGAGCGTGACCGCGGGGCGGAAGGCTCCGATGCGCCGCTCAACCGGAGACGCCGTGGTGCTGTCCGAAAAAGGAGTGTCGGATGGCATATTGTGCGCCGGTGCGGAGTTCCCCACTGCGCAATATTCTCCCCCTTTTTCGCGAGGAAGGGAATTGCTTCGTGTGAAACTCTAGGAGCGTCGCGCGAGGCCGTGGTCCAGCGCGAAGAGTGCCAGTTCCAGGCGCGTGGACATGCCTACTTTGTCGAAGATATGCGTGAGGTGCCGCTTCACCGTCTCTTCACTGATGGTGAGCCGTCCGGCAATCTCGCGGTTGCCGCAACCTTCCGTCACCAGCACCACGATCTCCAGTTCACGTGGCGTCAGTCCGAAGTCGTTCCGCGGCGCGCTGGCTTTGGTACTTGCCGCCAATTCGTTGAGAAGTTGCACCACGTTCGGTACGATCTTGCCGTCCAACCAGTACTGGCCGTCGAGCACCGCTCGGATCGCGGAAATCAGCTCACCCAGCGCGTCTTTGCGGACCACCCCGCGCGCTCCAAGCTGCAACGCCTGCAACACCTGCTGCTTGGTAATCGACGCCGTGAGCACAATCGTGCGCACCATGAAGTCGGAGGTGGTCATCTCCTTCAGCGCGTCCAGGCCCGGAAGATTCGGCATCAGCAGGTCCAGCAGCAGGAGATCGGGTTTGAGCTCACGAGCGAGCTTCACTGTTTCTTCACCGTTGCGCGCCTCACCCAAAACTGTGAAGCTGTTCTGCGCGGCGAGCATGTTGCGCAGGATTTCGCGAACGATGGGATCGTCGTCAGCAATCAGGATACGGGCTGCGCTACGGGCGCTGGTCGGCTTGGCTTGAACCACCGAAGTTATGCTCCTATCAGGATCCGGAGAATTTGCCTATGAAGTGATAGCACATTCGCGGTGAAAAGTGGAGCTAGCCCTCAATTCCTGCCACAGTATCGTACGGAGATCTATATCCACCTGCGGGGACTGCCTCTACTACAAGTGTGGGATAGGAGGATCTGCCCCGCTTCGGCAGAATGCCTTCAACCCGTAAAAAGACCATGCGGGGAGCGCTGGAACCCCGGCCTACGAGCAAGGCCACCAGGCCCCCGCACGGCACTCATGAAGTAGTTGTGAGCAGATGTAATCCTTCAATAATATTTCTTCAATGCAAGCAGGCCTGCCAAAAGCAGGCCTGTCCTCTTTGTCGGAAACCGCGGGGATTTGTGGTGGGCCCGGTAGGATTTGAACCTACAACCAACGGATTATGAGTCCCTCCGGGGCCGCTAAACGCAACATTCTACGATACCCGTCCAAACCAAGGACGGGTATTTTCTTTGGGAAAATTCATAGGAGCAACATAGAATCAGCGTGCTCAATTTTGCACCTCATGCGCTTCCTTGTGGCAATCACTGACTCCGATTGGTTTGAGTTTCTGTCAGCGCAGAAACCTGAGGAGGTCAATTTTTGGCAGCCATCGGGGAGCACTGAATTCCGTGCGCTGAATCCGAGTGAGCCGCTTCTGTTCAAGCTGCACAGTCCCAATAACTACATCGTCGGTGGTGGATTCTTTAGCAACTATTCGCGGCTTCCGCTGAGCATTGCGTGGAGCGCATTCGAGAGTCGCAACGGTGCGTCGCTTGTGGACCGATTGTGCGATTTGATTCTCACCACCACGTTCCGCCCCCATTGCGGGAGGGATGCCCTAAAAGCGGCGAGGATGTGAAACCGGCGGCTGCGCGGAACGTCCGAGAATCAAATAAGGATTAGTGCAGACAGAGAGTTTGAAGGGATTTGAGCGGGACGACCCAGCTCCCGGAGCTTAATCGAGCGGACGCTCGCCGATGCGGAGAGCAGCTTCCGCGACGATCAGGAACGCCCAAAGTGCTCCCACTTCCAGCGTGATCTCCGTTTTGTTCAACCCGGTCTCGGCATTTGCGGCGTGTGGTGCTTGCCAAACCGGAGCGCGGACAGTGCCCATCGACAGGGATTGATCTTCGGGATGGTGGAGAACCCACGGGGCGTGGAACAGCAGCAATCCAGTGCCAAGCGCCCCCAATATTAAGAGCAACGCCAACCGCCGCATAGGAATAATATCCTCTGGGCAGGCAAGCCAGTTATATACCCCGTTTGTGGGATAAGGGCTTCGGAGGTTAGAATTTCAACGTCCGATGCCGCACATTCTGTCAGTCTCGTATGACGTGATGCTGCTAAGCACCCGGCAGATAATGCTAGAGTCCCGTGGCTACACCGTCACTTCAGCCGAGGGCTTCGTTGACGCGATGCGGCTGTGTTCGGAATGCAATTACGACCTGCTTATCATTGGGCATTCCATCCCACATACGGACAAGAAGGCTCTTGTTGCGGCAACGAGATGTGATGCTCCCGTTCTCGCCCTGCTCAGACACGGAGAGCGTGAATTAGAAGAAGCGAGCATGTCCATTGATGCCGCCAATCCTAAATTGTTGCTTGACGCGGTTGCGCGACTCTTATCGGAGAGCAGCGCAGCGAGCAACTAATTCACACCGGATATATCCCTTTCACAGCCCCAGCACAAAAGAGAGCGTTCTGATCTCCACAATCGCAGTATCTTACCCGGATGGCGAAGTCCAAGCGTAAAGCCTCACGCACGGCTGCCCGGAAGTTTTCACCGGGCTCGCCAGAAGCTCGCGACGAGGGACCACGCTTGCTCCCGCTCAATCCCGAGAAAAGCGATCACACATGGGGTCAATACGCGCTGGAGTTAGCTGATGTCGCCCTGGGGAACAAGCCGGGTAAGAAGGCAGCTCGCCACTCATCGTCGAAATGAGCACATTGGGCTGCCATGGCAAACGTCGGGTTCGAACTCACTCGCTAGTCATTCCGGCCGTTTCGCGGCATGCTGCGAAGAGCCCACGCCTTCAGTTCTGCGGGATCGGCAAAGATGACGTTGTGGTCGCGACCGGGGCGGTGAACAGGCAAGCCCATGTGTTCCCATCTCTGGACGGTGCGAACACTGGCCCCGAAATACTTAGCTATCTCTTTCCAGCATGTGAGTAGCTCGTGGTCAAACGGAGTGTCTAGCAGGATAGAATGCGGCTTCGGATTGGGCTTTCCAGACATGCGAACTTCGTTTCGCCTTAAAGATACGCCTTGTCGCTTAATGGTGGTATATATCGAAACCGTAACCACCTATATCGTTCATGGCGTGGCATGCGCGCCCGATCGAGCCAGAACAAGTCGCTACACTGATAGAACTGCGTGACCGTCTGCGCGAGGCCATTGCTGCGCGGCGGTTCCAGAGCACCTATCGCGCTACCGCATGCTACTGAGAGAGGTCGAGGCTCGTATCGCGGAGATGGACCCGGAAGGCCGCACCAAGTAGCCCCGCCCCAAAACCGGGGATTTCTTGCGCCCATTGTGGTATATGCCCCGCAGCCCGATGTGTAGAAAATCGCCACACCCCATGGCAATGCACGACAAAACCCCTCGACTCGCCGAACTCCGGGCGATTCTCATCAAGTACGAAGACGCAATCGCCGCAACGTGGGACAGCCGGCAACACGCAGAGCTTTACGAGAGCGTCAGGAAGATCAAGATCGAAATTGCCGAACTGAAGAGAGCATAGCTGTGCGCGAGAATCCTACCGGCGAACATATTCCGGAGCTGTATGCGATCTGCCGCGAATATGAAGCAACGCTCCAGGTGACCAGCGACCCTGATGAGAAGTGGCGGCTGTATCGAATCTTGCAAGAGTTACGCGCCTGTATAATTCAGATCGAGAGTCAGTGACTCCCATGGTCTGTTTACGGATGGCCCCGCCCAGAGCGGGGCTTTTTTTAACACCAGCTTTTGAGTCTAATTACTTCGGCTGCTCACGATTACAGAAGGCATCGCGATCTGGGCCCGGGTGTTCTTTGCAAAACTCGGCTTTGGAGACTTTCTTAGGCTTGGCATCAGGGCATGCGCCATCGAAGGGGCCTCTGGGCGAATTCCACGTATAGAACTCCCCCGGGTGTTGTTTGCAAAACTTGTGAATCGAGTGTTGATCCACGAGGGTACGAATGGCTTACCGCAACGGAAAGTGTTTTCGGGAGACCACGAAAGAACGGGATCAGCAGGAAGCGCAGAAGTTTCTGAACAGGCGACTCGGAGAAATTGCTACGGGCACATATGCAGGGCCGCAGATTGAACGTGTGCGAGTTTCGGAACTGGCCGACGAATTCCTCCGCGATTATCGGATCAACGGGCGAAAGTCTTTGGACGATGTGCAGGCTCGTTGGGATTTGCACTTGAAGCCGTTCTTTGGCGACCTGAGGGCCTGCGAAGTCACGAGTGACCTTGTGGCTCGTTATGTGGATCAGAGGCAGCAGGAAAAGGCAAAGAATGCCACCATCAACAGGGAGCTGGCAGCGCTCAAACGGATGTACCACCTGGGCTATCGTTCGACACCGCCGAAGGTTCTGCGAGTCCCGACGATGCCACGATTGCAAGAGGATAATATCCGCAAGGGATTTCTCACCGAAAAACAATACGAGAAACTCGTCGGGCATTGTTCCGATCTTTGGTTCCGTTCGCTGATTGAGGTGGCACGTACATACGGCTGGCGTCGGTCGGAATTGCTCTCACTCAGGGTTCGGCAGGTTGACCTACTCGCTAAGACGATTAGGCTCGAACCGGGCACGACAAAGAACAAAGAGGGTCGGGAGGTGACGATGACACAAGCTGTGCTCGCTCTGATCTCGCAATGCGTCTCAGAAAAAGGCCCGGATGATTTTGTGTTCACTCGTGAAAAAAAGGTCAAAGTGAAGACGTTCCTCAAAACGTGGAAGGACGCTTGTAAAGCCGCTGGAGTGACTGGGCTGCTTTTCCACGATCTGCGCAGAACAGCCGCACGTAATCTCAGAAATGCCGGAGTTGCGGAGGGAGTGATTATGAAAATTGGGGGCTGGCGGACTCGGAGCGTATTTGAGCGATACGCCATCGTTTCGCAGTCCGACATCCGAGATGCTCTCCGCAGGCTCGATTCCCACCGAGACCAGCAGAGAAGCGACATACCCGAGCAGCAAGCGGAAAAGCAGGCCGAGGAAGCCGTCCAGTAAATCTCTCATCCACAAGGGTTTGTGGTGGGCCCGGTAGGATTTGAACCTACAACCAACGGATTATGAGTCCGCTGCTCTAACCGTTGAGCTACAGGCCCGTCAGCAGGCGGGAACAGGCCCATTGTAGCGCAGCCATGCTGCTCAATCGCCGGCAACCGCGGCGGCCGCCGGGGTCGTTTGTACCGACCGAGCCTCAAATCTCGAGCTAGCCACTTCCACCAGTCGCCCATTTTCCTGGAGCGAGCGGCATGCCGCTTCCAGCGTGGCCACTACTTGCAGCGCAATCCAGACGTTCGCTTCCGGTTCGATGCCGTGTTCTACCCAGTCGAGGAACGCGTTCATCTCCGCCAGCAGCGGCTCTTTCGTCTCCAGGCGCGGCGAGAGTATGTCGCCATTGCGATAGGTCAGTTGATACTCGCCGAACGATGCGGGTGCTTCCACCAGGCTGGCGCCGCTGTCGCAGAGCTTGATCTTCTCGTTGCTGGCGGTGTCGTCGTAAATCACCATGCGTTGCTTGCCGCTCACCACCATGCGGCGCAGTTTGTGCGGCGCGAGCCAACTCACGCCAACCGTCGCCGCCGTGCCCGATGGAAACTCCAGGTGCAGAGATGCGAAATCAATGTGACGACCAACGCACGCCCGCCCGAAAGCCGCTACCCGCCGCGGAGCTTCCTGCAACCAGTACAACAGCATTGAGAGGTCGTGCGGTGCCAGGTCCCACAACACGTTTACGTCAGCGCGGTGAGTACCAAGGTTCTCGCGCGAAGACGTCAGGTAGTGGATGTCACCCAGCGTTCCGTCCTCAATATACTGGCGGATCTTCCGCACCGCCGGACTGTACAGAAACGTGTGCCCGGTCATTAAAGGCACGTGTTTGCGAGTGGCCAACTCGACGAGGTCGAGGCTTTCGGCCACCGATGCCGTGAGCGGCTTTTCGACGAAGACTGCTTTTCCCGCGCGCAGCGCCTCTCGCGCGAGCGCATGGTGCGATTTCACCGGCGTCGCCACCACGACGGCGTCGCATTCTTCGATCAATGCCTCCACATTCGTTGCGGGCACTACGCCGCCAAACTGGCCGAGGACCTTCGCCATCGCCTTCGGCGAGGCATCGAAGCACTCGATCGTAGAACAACGCCCTGTAGCAAATAGATTGCGAACCAGGTTCGGTCCCCAATATCCGCAGCCAAGCACGCCAACTCTCATTGCTAGTCACCCCCCGATCGGGACTGCGCAGCCTTCGCCAACGCCCGCGCCAGCTCACTCTGTTCACGCCTTGCGCGCACCTGCAAGCAATCGAGAATGCCGCGGCGGAAGTTCTCTACCATGTTCTCCAGGCTGTACTGGGTTGCCGATTTCAGAGCCTCGGCACGCATCCGCGCGAGCCCCCGTGGATTCTGTAGCAGCCCAACGACCGCATCCGCGTAAGTGCGGACGTCGTGCGCGCTGATCACTCCGTTCAATCCAGCTTCCAGATAGTTCACCTCGGGACCGTGCTTCGGTCCATCGGTCGTCAGCAAAGGCAGACCCGCGGCGAAGCTGTCCAATACGGCCAGTCCAACCGCTCCGGGGAGCAGGAACACATCGGACAGCGCGAGCAGCAACGCCTTCTCGCGACCGATTCTCGGACCAACGTACCGAATGAACCGTTCATGGGTCGCGACAATCTCAACATGCTGTCGGAGGGGCCCGTTGCCAACCACCAACAACACAAATGCGGGGATCGCGTCGTGGATCCTCTTCGCCGCTGCAAACAGGAAGTCGAGGTCTTTGTTGGCGCTCAGGTTGCCGCAGAAAATTCCCACCGGCCCGGAACTGATGCCGATCGAGTTGCGGCTTTGCCGAAGGCAGTCGTCCGAAAACTCGGAAAGCTCGCGGCGAAGCTCAGATGTGTCCACCGCATTGCCGATCGGCGTGATCCCGCAGCTCACGCCCAGGCGTCGCAAGTGCGCGGCCGATTCTTCGGTGTATGGGAACCACCAGTCCACGGCATTCGCCATCTTGTAGCGCAGCCACTCGGCCGGCTGCATCACGCCCGACGCAACCAAATCGCCCTTGCCCCAGAAAGCAACGCGCTTCGCCCCGATGGCTCTTAAACCAAGTAGCACCGGGTTCAACAACAGTTTGTGCTCGTTCGGCGTCACTACCAGGTCCGCGTTGGCTAACTCCTTCCATGCCGATTGGTAAACCAGCCGGTCGAAGACTCACAACGAAGGCACATGGCGGCCGTATTCCGCAGGTAGCTCGACGTTGTCCCAGCGCGCCGCATGGTGCGAATTGGGCGAACCATAAAGGACCCGAAGTTGTACGCCATCTTGCTTGAGAGCCTCGTGAAGACGCGCGAAGAATGGCGCGCGATAGTGCTTGACGTGCGCTCCCAGGAAGACAACTAGCCGTGTCATCTCGTATCCGCCATTTGGCCACGCGCAGCTCTCACCGGCTCGACTTCATCGCGCGCCACCTCGATGGAAACCGATTGCCGGATCATCCAGATGGAAACCACTATGCGGAGTTCCGAGCGGAACGCCGTGAGCACGCCTTCTATCCCCGCGAGCGGTCCCGCAACGATCCTCACCCGGTCTCCGATCGCGGTTCGTGAGTAGGGAACTATGCGCGACAGTTTCAGCCCAATGCGCAGCGCTTCGATATAGCGATCGGGAAGCAGGTCTGAACCTTTGCGATCGCCCAGGATCGTCAGCACGCCCGGAGTAGAAAGAACTCGCGACCGCTGGCCACTCGCGAGCCGCGCGAAGACGTATCCCGGGAACAGTGGCAACTCGAGTGCCACATTCTGCCGGTTGCGCCATCGGCGCCTGTGGGTATAGGTAGGGAGATAGGTCTCAACTTCTCGGCAGACCAGGTGCTCCGCGACCTTCTTTTCATAACGTGGATGTGTCCAGATGGCCCACCAGCCGCCGTTCACCGGTCTTCCGATTTTGATTGAATTGAAAGCATCGCCGCGCATTGTGGCAATCGTAGGGTAAGCGTCCAACGCTCTTCCGCCCGGGAAGTTTCCCGCTACATCATTGGAATGCTTTGCTGGCCGTTGGTAGGTTTCGTTCAGCTCGGCCGGGCGCACGCCGTAGAGTGAATCTGGTAGCTTATTTTTGACTCGTGCGCTGTAGCTAGAAGATAAGCCAGAATTGATGCGGGGTTTGTGATGGTCAGCACGTTTGTGTGTGACCGGAAAGGGTAGCTGTTACTAAAGTTTTGTAGTGAACGACTACGCCGCATCTTCCGACGCGAAGTTTGCGGCGCGGGCGATAGGTGGCGCAACTTCGCGACGTCCCATGCTGATGTAGAAGAATCCCAGGGCTTGCATGCATTCAGGATTGAACACATTGCGGCCGTCGAAAACAATCGGCTGGCGCAATAGCGCGAACGCCCGGTTCAGGTCCAGCGCCGCGAACTCCTCCCAATCCGTTAGAACCAGCACAGCGTCGGCGTCTCTCATCGCTTCGTACGGAGTTTTCGCGAACGTAATCGCCGCTCCCGGCGGAAACTCCTCGCGTGCGCGCTCCATCGCCGCTGGATCATAAGCCGCAACACTACAGCCTTCCTGTAGCAGCGCACGTACAATCGCGATCGCCGGCGACTCGCGAACGTCGTCTGTGCCACCTTTGAATGCCAGCCCAAGCACGGCGAGACGTTTGCCCCTCAGCGTCCACAGCGCACGGCGGACTTTCCGGACGAAAATGCGGCGCTGCTCCTCATTAATGCGTATTACCTCGGTCAGCATTGGGAATCCGCAACCGCTTTCGTTGGCGATCGCGCGAAGCGCGCTCACGTCCTTGGGAAAACAAGAGCCTCCATATCCAATGCCCGCCTTCAAAAACTGCTGCCCAATGCGGCGGTCGGAGCCCATCCCTTGCACCAATTCTTCAATGTCGCCACCGGTTGCTTCGCATAAACTCGAAATGGCATTGATGAACGAAATCTTCATCGCCAGGAACGCATTGGAAGCATGCTTGATCAACTCCGCGCTCACCGGGTTGGTCACGATCAGAGTCGTCTCTGCCAGGCAATCATCCGGCTCTGGAATCGCGTTCGGGTTCCGGCGGTATGACCCATCTGTCAGGGGCAAATAGACCTTGCGCAATGACGCTGTCGCCCGCGAGCTGCTGCTTCCGATCACGATGCGGTCCGGATACAGGAAATCCGTCACCCCCGATCCTTCGCGCAGAAATTCCGGATTGGAAGCGATGTCGAACGTCTTTGGCGCCACGCCATTGCGCAACAACACGCGCCGGATCCAGTCATTGGTTCCGGCTGGGACGGTGCTCTTCACCACGATCGTCTTCGGGCCGTGCCCGTTGATCTCCAGCGCGATCTCGCGGCACACGCTCTCAATGAAGCTAACGTCCGCTTCGCCGGTCTCGCACGGCGGCGTTCCCACGGCGATAAAAATAATCTCGCTGGCGCGCACGGCATCCGCCAACGATGTCGCAAACTTTAACCGCGTCCCATGGTGGCGCGCCAACAGCTCTGGCAAGTATTCCTCATGGATCAGCGGACGGCCATCTTCCAGCGCCGCAATCTTCCGAACATCATTGTCGACGCAAATAACCTGGTGCCCGATCTCGGCGAGGCATGCCGCCGCTACTAGTCCCACGTATCCTGAGCCAATCACCGCAAGGTTCATCGAGGGGCTCCCTCGTGCACCGCTTCAAGTTCCGCCACCGTCAGCGGTTTCTGCTCCTGGATATCGCTCCAATCTCCGTCTTTGAACAAGCCTATGTAATGGTTGTGCGCCCGCTCCCACGCGTCATCGTCAGGCGCCGCACCAAAAATCTGCGAGTATAGCGGGCTCCCCGGGAACGGGAACATCGGTACCGGCTCACTGACCCACACGCCATGGGCCTTCAGCTTCTCCTGCCATCGACGGATCTCATCCTTGTCGTCCTTGTCGGTCAAAATCAGGTTCGCCTGCACCCACGGGATTCCTGCCTTCTCCTTCGCATAGATCAACAGTTCGGTGATCCGCTCGGTCGTCATCCGACAGTTCTTGTTAAGTTCGTCGCGGCCTTCTTCCGTAATCGACTCAATCCCGCATTCCATCGAGATACACCGCGCTCGCCCCAGCAGCTCGAGCGACTCCTCGTCCCAAAGGTCAATCCGTGTCTGGAACCCAATACTGATCGGTCGCTTGCTGATCTCCTCCAGCAGCACGCGAACGTTCTTGCCCACTCCAAAGATCTCGTCGATAAAGTACACGTAATTCACGCCGCGCTCGATCAGCGAATCGATTTCCGCGATCACCGCGTCCACCGGGCGCTCCCGAAACTTATTGCGGAAGAGCTGCTTATTGCAGAAGTAACAGTTCCACGGGCACCCTCTCGCGAACTCCAGCTCGGCCCCACGCCCCTCGCCAAAGAAAACATGGTGCCGGTGCGAGTGCGCCTCCACGTCATAGTTGCTGAAGTCGAGCGCCGACAGCGTTTTCATATCGACCACCGCGAGCGTCGGGCTCACATGCAGAGATCCATCCCCTCGGCGGAAGCACGCGCCGTCAATCTGCTCCCAGGGCTTCGTTGCAAGTTCCAGGATCGCCTGCTCCGGCTCTCCTTTGATCGCAATGTCCGCGCCTGTCTTCCGCAGCACCGCGCCCGGCGTAGCCGATGCATGCGGGCCAATACACACCTTGGTTGCAGATGTTCGCAACTCGCGGAAGTAGTTCATCGGCACCCGCATCTCCGGCGGCGGACACCGCCAGAACAAATACGAAGGCGCCGACGGTATTACCAGGATCTCCGGCCCAAACTCCGCTACCTGCCGGCGCACTTCCTCCATCGTGAGGTTTTCGTTCTGCGCGTCCACCAGCAGCGCCGCGTGTCCGGCCTTCTCCACTTTCTGGATCGCGAACAGCAATTCCAGCGGATAATGCGGATCGCGGCAACCAAAGTAGGTCGACCCCGTGAAGCTCCAGTTCGGATTAACGAATGCGTATCTCATGCCGGCTGCGCGAGCTCCGACGAGGGCTTCGGCAGAATGCCGGGTAAGGCATGGCGCATGACGAACAAATCGCGGTTCGCTTTCCAGAATTCGTAGATCTGCTGCAGCGTCTCCTGCGGCGTGTACTCCGGTCTCCATCCACTGTCGCGATGGAATTTCCTGGTATCGCTCACGTAATAAAGCTGGTCGCCGGGACGCGCCGCATCGTACGCTACCTCGAACTTGCAGCCGGTAAGCTTCTCCACGATTTCAATCGTCTCCAGCAACGAGAGCGTGTTCTCCGGTCCGCCGCCGATGTTGTAAATCCTTCCTTCCGTACTAGCGGGAAGCTGCCTCGCGGCATCGAAGGCCCGCACCAGGTCCTCCACCGACAGCACGTCGCGCACCTGCTTGCCATTTCCGTAGATCGTCACCGGGATGCCGCGCAACGCGGAGTACAGGAAGTGCGCCACCCAGCCCTGGTCTTCGTTTCCGAACTGCCTCGCCCCGGCAATGCACGACATCCGGAACACCACCGTGCGCAGCCCGTAGATCCGTGCGTAATCGCGAACGTATTGGTCCGCCGCTCCCTTCGAGCATCCATAAGGCGAATGGAAATCCAGTGGCTGCTCTTCTGCAGTTCCCTCCGGCTTCCGGCTGCAATAACGTTTTCCATCAAGATAAAGGTCGGAACTACCGAAATTTCCATACACCTTGTTCGTGGAAGTGAAGAGCACGAATGGGTTGTTCCCGCTCTTTCGCGCCGCTTCCAAAACGTTGAATGTTCCCGCCAGGTTCACTTCAAAATCCTGCCGCGGGTCGGCAATTGAAGTGGTCACCGCAACTTGCGCGGCGAAGTTATAAATTTCCGTGGCATAGCGTGTCACACGCTCCACGTGCGACGCGTCTCGGATATCGCCGACAGTTATTTGCAGTTGCCCCGGATTCTTTGCCAATTGTTGCAGCCACTCGAGGTTATTGCGCACCCCGGGCCGCGACAGATTGTCGAATATGTGGACCTTGGCCGACGAGTTTCTCAGAATGGAGCTGGCCAGATTAGAGCCGATAAAACCTGCCCCGCCCAGGATCAGGACCGAACGGAAACTTTCTTTTTTGATCATCATCGTGTCGAAGTGAGCCGGCACGGCAACACTGTTAAAAAGGGTGATCAGTCAAGCGCCGGGTCTGGGTTTGTAGATGCAGTGATGCGGGATATTGTTTGCCGCGCGTTGATAAACGTGGGTTTAGACAGGAAAAATGCGGCAATTCCTATGATTTCATGCGAACTACGCGGCTCGTACCTGGTCGATTGGCGAGGTATTCGTTATCGTTCCGTCAGGATCGCTGAAGATCAGCAGAGCTTCATTCTCGAGAACCCCGATCCGCATCTCGCGTGAGCAACGACCGCATAACCAGTAGTGCTCAATCTTACGCACCGGCTTGCTGCCGCGCTCTGCCGCCACGCTTCGCTCCACCTGAAAAAGCCGGCCCTCGCCTAGGTAACGAAACAGTTCAGAACACCCCGGATTGGCGCATTTTGACAACATATTCGTATGTGATACCTGCCGTTCGAGATATCGCTCCTGAACCGTTAGATGCGCACATCCGAGGAGGAAGGTTTTCTCTAAGATGTTAATGAGAATCCGAAACCGCACGA
Source organism: Candidatus Korobacter sp. (assembly GCA_036501185.1). Taxonomy (GTDB): domain Bacteria; phylum Acidobacteriota; class Terriglobia; order Terriglobales; family Acidobacteriaceae; genus Korobacter. Next base: position 99,585 of record DASYAU010000138.1, read on the forward strand.
ACCAGCTTCTCTACCGCAGGCAAAATCGCAATCAGCAGTTCGGCTTGCGGTTGTCGCGCCGCGGTTATCGCTGCCAGTTGCTGATCGGCCCAATTGCGGGGCGGCTTGGAGCGGTGTTCGAGATATTCAAGCGCTTGCACCCCGATCGCTCCGACACTCGCCAGGTTCGCGGAGAGCGGCCCGTCTTCTCTTAACAGGAAAGACGCCTGAATTTGCTGTCGCAGGTTGGCGTCATTGTCGCGCCACGATGTAAGCAGCTGCCGTATCTGTTCCACCTCCGCCGCGCTCGACCTCTTCGCGAGCAGGTCATCCACCATCGCATTAAACTTCACGGCCAGCATGCTCTCCGGATGGGTCGCGTCCACCAGCCGGTTGTAAGCGTCCAGGCTGGTAAAGTCGTGTCCCGTGGCCGCGACGTGCAGTTCCTCGCGACGGTATTCGGGCGGCGCCTGGGTTACATCGGCGAGCGTCTTGATCGCTTTGATGTCTTTGGAATCCACCAGTCGCTCCAGCATTGGCTCGTAATAGGATCGGTGCTTTAATCCCACCCACTCCAGCCGCAGCGACTCCGCCGTCATTCGCCCGTACATCGAAGGAATGTCGCGCGTGTTTTCCGGTGACCAGAGGCGCTCCGCGATGGCCGCCAGCCGCGGCCAGATGCGCGAATCCACGGTGTCGGGCGTCACCAGTTCCGACCACATGCAGGCTTCGCCGCCCAGGATTTTTTTCTTTTCCTCCTCCGATAATCCCGCCGCTTTTCCCGAGAGCGGTTCCGACAAATAGTGGTAGGCCGCCGACTGGAACAGGTCGAGGTAGTACCCGTGCGAAAGCAGCCCCTGGAATCCTTCTTGTGCCGCCACCGCCAGCGAGTCCGGCCCGCGCCACGATTGAATCACGATGGAGCGCGGCAGATCTGTGGAAAGAATCTCATCCCAGCCCACCATGATCTTGTGGTGCTTGGCGACGATCTCCTGTAGGCGCTCCGTGAAGTACGATTGCAGCGCGGCATTGTCCTTAATGCTGTGCGCGCGCATGAACTCCTGGATCTGGGGATTCGCATTCCACGCCTTCCCGTTGACCTCGTCGCCGCCAATGTGGAAGTACGCGTCCGGGAAAAGTTCGGCCATCTCCCCGATAAATGCGTCCAGGAACTTATACGTGGACTCCCGCGTCGGATCGATCGCGGGATCGAAGATTCCAAATTGCCGTTCGATCGCGTATGGACCTGGTGCGCTAGCCAGTTCCGGATACGCCACACTCATCGCCGTGCTGTGGCCCGGCAAATCGAACTCCGGGATCACGCGAATCCCGCGATCGCGCGCGTACGCAATCACCTCTTTCACCTGTTCTTGCGTGAAGTAGTGCCCGTCCGAACCCAACTCCTGCAGCTTGGGAAATTTCTTGCTTTCAATGCGAAATCCCTGGTCGTCCGAGAGGTGCCAGTGAAATACATTGAGCTTCACCGCTTCCATGCCATCCAGGTTGCGCTTGATCACCTCAATCGGCATCCAGTGCCGGCATACGTCCAGCATGAATCCGCGCCACGGAAAGCGAGGCTGGTCTTTAATTGTCACCGAGGGCGCCGAGTATCCCTCCGGCGTCAGTTCAACCAGTTGCAGGAACGTTTGCAACCCTCGCAGAATCCCTAATGGGTTCGCTGCCGACAAAGTCGCGCCGCTCGGCACCACCGTTAGTTGATACGACTCGTCTTCCCCGAGCTTCTGCACCTCTTCGCTCGCACGCTCGGTGTGGATCACCAGCGTGGCACGCGCCCCAGCTACCCGCGTCTCTAGGAGCGGCATCCCGGTTTCGTGTGCCAACGTATTCCTCAGTCGAGCGGCTGCTTGCTCCAGCCTCGGTTCCGTATAACCCTCTATGCCGATAGAGAACGTGGAGTCAATTGGCAGTCGCCCTGTGCCGAGCTGCGCGCTCGCCGGTAATGGCATCACGTTAAGCGGAGCAGGCGTTTGCGCGAGAGCAGGGAGCATGACGAGAAGTGCAGCGAGGACCGTTCCGAAGATTCGCATGGTGTTCTGGAAGAAGAAATCTACAGCAGAACAATACGCGATTTGAAACGATTTTGGCGCGAATTTTCGAGCTCAGGTCCGTGCCGGCCCAGAGGATTCCCTGACCACAAATTCCGGCTCAATGTGGATCTCTTCCGGGAATTCTTTGCCTTCAATCCGCTCAACCAGTGTTTCCCCCGCTATTTCTCCCATCTTGTGCAGCGGCTGCCGGACGGTGGTAATGCTCGGCACAACATACGTGGCTCCGCGAATGTCGTCGAAGCCGACGACCGAAATGTCCTCTGGAACGCGCAGGTTTGCCTCGCGTAACGCGCGGATCGCGCCAATGGCAACAATATCGTTGTATGCAAATATCGCCGTGAAGGGAATTCCGCGCGCCAGCAGATCGCGAGTGAGCTGGTATCCCTGCTGGATGCTAGGCTCACGCGGATCGAGTTGCAGCGCCAGCTCCGACCGGATCGGGTTGCCGAGCTCTACGCCTACTTCGCAAATCGCGCGCCAACGCTCCTCGGCGTCCATGCTCGTTGGCCTGCCTCGCAAATAAGCAATGTCCTTGTGATTCAGTTCCCGCAAATGCCCGAGCGCCAGCCGCGCCGCCTTGTTATAGTCGAGCACTACGTTGGTCATGTCGGAGTTGCGGAACTGTCCGGCAATTGCCACCGTCGGCAGAGAAGGACAATCGGTTAGGTTCACATCCACGGTGAGAATGCCCTCCACCCCCCGCTCAAGCAACATTTGGCTGTACTGTCGCGCAATATTCGGGTCGCTATGGTGTACCACCGTTAGGTAAAAGAAGTTCCGCGCGCTTAGCGCCGCCTCGATTCCTCCGAAAATCAACGCCGTCGAAGGGTCACCGATCTCGCGTGCGATCACCGCCACCGTGTACGTGCGCTTCTTCCGCAGCGTGCGCGCAAAAAAATTTGGTCGATACTTCAGCTTGTCGGCTGCGGCGAAGATGCGATCTTTTGTCCGCTGCGGAATCGCCGCCGCGGACGGGGCGTTATTTAAAACGGCGGAGACTGTGCCGGGAGTTAAACCCAGATATTCAGCGAGCTGCCGTAATGTGACCACCTCGGTCGGCGGGGTGGTGGCCTTTTTCTCGTTGGCCACGAGAAGCCATCCTCAGCTTTGCGAACGACATTGAACCACCAACCTTCCCCGGACGCAATATAGATGATGAATTTGTCATGGACGAACGGTGGGGTATGCTGTCGCCATGAAAGCCGCTTTCGTCTGCGACGGTTTCCGTACCCCCATCGGCCGGTTCGGAGGCGCTTTAGCCAGCGTCCGTGCCGACGATTTGGCTGCTATTCCGCTGCGCATGCTAGTGGCGCGCAACACCAAAGTGGACTGGGCTACCCTCGACGACGTCTATCTCGGTTGCGCGAACCAGGCCGGAGAAGACAACCGCAACATCGCTCGGATGGCTGCACTGCTCTCCGGATTGCCGGAAACCGTTCCCGGTAGCACCATTAACCGCCTCTGTGCCTCGGGAATGGATGCCATCGGCTCCGCCGCCCGGGCCATTGCCGCCGGGGAAATTGAAATCGCCATCGCCGGCGGCGTTGAGTCCATGTCCCGTGCTCCGTTCGTTCTGCCCAAGGCCGAAGCCGCTTTCCAACGCAAAGCCGAAATCTACGACACGACGATCGGCTGGCGCTTCGTGAATCCGAAAATGAAGGCTCAATATGGCGTCGATTCCATGCCGGAAACTGGCGAGAACGTCGCCCAGCAATACAACGTTTCGCGCGCCGATCAGGACGCTTTCGCCCTCCGCAGCCAGCAACGCGCAGCCCGCGCCAAGGCCGCCGGCTTCTTCGTGGAGGAAATTGTCCCCGTCACGACCGCGGCTGGCGAAGTCAGCACCGACGAGCACCCGCGTCCCGACACGACTCTCGAAGCTCTCGCCAAGTTGAAGCCCATAGTTCGCCCCGACGGCACCGTGACCGCCGGAAACGCATCCGGCGTGAACGATGGAGCCGCCGCCATGATCGTTGCATCAGAAACCGCCATCGCGAAGTACGGCCTCACTCCACGAGCGCGCATTCTTGGTATGGCCACCGCCGGAATCGCACCACGCATCATGGGTATGGGACCGGTTCCCGCCATCAGCAAACTCCTCACGCGTCTCGGTCATTCGATTCGAGATTTTGATTTCATTGAGCTGAACGAAGCCTTCGCCAGCCAATCGCTCGCCTGTCTCCGCGAGTTCACCATCCCCGACGATGCCGACTTCGTGAACCCCAACGGAGGCGCCATCGCGCTCGGACATCCGCTCGGTATGAGCGGCGCCCGCCTGGTCCTTACCGCCGCACATCAGTTGCAGAAAACCAGCGCGAAGCGCGCATTGGCCACCATGTGTGTGGGCGTTGGCCAGGGCGTGGCGCTCGCGCTCGAGCGCGCGTGAAAATCCCGCAACTTACATCCTCTTGCCGGGTTCGTACTCTTAGTCAGAGCAGCGGGCAGGGCTGCCGGACGCATCCCATGGGATAAGCAATGTTCGGCCCTGGTTTTCGCCGGACGTATCCCGAGAGTGAGTACGCGTACTGGCGATGTGGGGATTCTTTAAGACTCTGGCCCTTCTTCTCTTCCTGAGCTGCGTCGCGTTTGCAGACGCCGGCCTCATGCTCGGTGAATCCACCGGCCAAGGCATGTCGCGCTGGACGAGCGCCGGACACTCCGCCGTCTATCTCTCTCGTGTCTGTCCCGACGGCCCCGTGCATCTTCGTCTCTGCGCTCCCGGCGAGCAAGGCTCTGTCATCAGCAACTACATCAGCTTCAATGAAGACAAGCCATACGAGTGGAACATCGTCCCGCTCAGCGTCTTCCTCTACGGCGTCGACGACGCGAAAGATCGCCCGCTCTACGCGTCCCCCGAATTGCGCGAAGCCCTCCAGCGACGCTTCCGCGAAAATTATCTCGGCGAAGAAGTTTGTCCCGCGGGCCCCTGTAGCGATCCTAAAGCGCACTGGCGCGACGTCGTCGCCGCCAACTTCGTTCGCGACATTTACATGTTCGAGGTCCGCACCACCGTCCAGCAGGACGAAGCCTTCATCGCGAAATTCAATGCTCTTCCCAACGTCGATCACTACAACGGCTTCACCCGCAACTGTGCCGACTTCGCCCGCCTCGTCATCAATGCCTATTTCCCCGGGGCCGCCAAGCCCGATCACATCAACGATTTCTGGATGACCAGTCCCAAGGCCATCTCGAAATCCTTCGCCCATTACGCCGTGAAGCACCCCGATCTGCATTTTCGCGTCGTGCGTTTCACCCAGATCCCCGGCAGCTATCGCCGCAGCTCCGATGCACGCAAGGGAACCGAGCTCGTATTCACCTCGAAGAAGTGGTTCTTCCCCATGCTCCTGCGCAGCAATGAGCTCATGATGTTCACTGCCAGTTATGCCCTCATTGGCCGCTTCAATCCCGAACGCGAACTGCGACGTCGCCCCACGGAAGACATCGACGAAGACCTGCGCGCCGTCAAGGCTGCAAGAAGGGCCGACGATCGTGATGCCGTCATCGCTTACACCGTCGCCACGCGCCGGCAGCGCGATGCCATCTTCGGCACTCGCGATCAGTGGGACAACTTCGAGCAGGCCGTCGCCGAGTACCGCGAGCAACCCCTCGTCCCCGAGACTCAAATTCGCGACGCCAAAGACCTCGCCACTTTCCTCGACGCTCACGGCGAGATCTTCATCGACGACGCCGGCGCCATCTGGGTCGACTACTCCGACGATTCAGGCACGCACCGCATCGGCGTCAGCGCCACTAACGTAAATGCAAACGATTCCAACCCCGATCTTGCCTACACGCTCCTGCTCTCCCGTGCCGGCGCGGAACTTCGCGCGCCTTCGAAGAACCGCGAAATGTTGCCCGAATTTCAGGCCGATTGGCAGCTCCTGCAAGCCGCCCGCATCCGCGTCCAGCAGCGAGTCCTCGCCCGCGAAAGTGACGATTCTCCCGGCGCCGGCGCCCCCCCGAACGCCCTCGGCGAAGCCCAGCTCCCCTGATCCGGCCTTTCCACCCGCTATTTGCCGGTAGTTCAGCCCCATTTGCCGATTCGCTACTGTCTCCGCCGCCCCTCCGGCGTACCTTTGCCAAAGATTTGAAGAGAGGGCATATGGCACGAGACGGTTATCAAGTATGGACATCGGACATGGTCATCGGTACGGCCATCGTCATAATAGGGCTGCTCGCCATCCTCGTTCGGCTGCACATCCTCACGATGGCGTGGAGCTTCGCATTGCCACCGCTGGTCCTGCATCTCTGGCCGTTACTGCTCATCGGTACCGGCATCGTCTTGCTGCTGGATCGCGAAGAACATCGCATGCGCCCGGTACGTGTTCGCAATGGAGAACGTCAATGAATCGCTGCCAACATCATCCTCGCATCAGCGCCTTCACCGGATTGATCATCTTCCTCACCGGCGTTCTTCTCCTGTTAGGAGAATTCGGGTTCTTCCATGGTTTCGCACTCTGGAAGATCTGGCCGCTGGCGTTGGTTGTGCTCGGTATATTGAAAATGGTCAACGCCCGCGGAATTGGCCACCGCATCTGGGGCAGCGTGATCACCACCCTGGGTGTACTCTTGCTGGCTAACTATTTCGCATACTTCCCGTACGGCATTGACCGCCTGTGGCCCTTGTTCATCGTCGGCCTTGGTCTGGCTCTTTTGGTTGACGGCAATCGCGGGTTCCGGCACAGCACCGGAGACGAGGAACTCCAATGACAAGTTGTCGTCGCGGACCGCAGGGCGGCATCATCACCGGACTGATCATCGTCACCGTCGGTGTGGTGCTGCTCCTGGCGCAAATCGGGTTCCTCAATATGCACGCGGTGTGGCGCTTCTGGCCGCTCGCATTCGTCCTCGTCGGCATCGGTAAGATCTTCGATGCCACTGCCGTCAGCCAGCGCATTTGGGGCAGCATGCTCGCGATCATCGGCTTCCTGCTTCTGGCGCACTATTTCGGCCACTTCCGCTATGGCATCGACCAGCTTTGGCCCCTCTTCGTCATCGCCGGCGGCCTCGCCATGTTGTTTCAGGTTTACTTCCCAGGCGTCCGCGCCACGAACCTCCCGCCCGGCGGCAGCCTCAACGGCCTCTACGTTTTCGGGGGGACCGAGCGCAACGTGGCCGACCGCAACTTCACCGGCGGCCGTCTCTTCGCCTGCTTCGGCGGATACGATATCGATCTCCGCCAAGCCGAGATCGCTGGCGACACTGCGGTTCTCGAAGCCACCGCCATTTTCGGTGGCGGCGAAATCAAGGTCCCGCCGCACTGGAATGTCGTCTCCGAAGGCGTAGGAATTTTTGGCGGCTACCAGGATTCCACCCGCCACGCCGCTCCTGCTGGCGTTGCCCCGAAAACCTTCGTCGTGCGTGGCGCGGCGGTCTTCGGTGGCGTCGAAATCAAGAACTAACCGCGCATGCACCCGATTCTCACCCCAATCCGGCGTCTCGGTATCTACCTGCTGGCATGGATTCCAGTCGCTGCGCTGCTCGGCTATCTGTTCGTCGACGTCAACCGCATACCCGGCGCTGAGGCTGCCATCCTCGCGCCGCTCCTCTGCCTGATCTTCGCCTTTGACTGTCTCTCCGCCTGGTATAGCTGCAAAGTCACGCCGATCGAGACCTCCGGCTATGTCCGCCTGCTTTCTACTCACCTGCTCGGCGCCGGTATCATGAGTGCCCTGTGGGTCGTCATCGGACGCGGCATCGCCCACCTGCTCGCCTATTCCCCTTCATTTCCCTCCGCCATCGTTGATTACAACCGCGCAGCATCGCTCATCTTTGTCGCCGGCCTCCTGCTGTACCTGCTCGCCGTTGGACTCTTCTACAAACTCCTCGCCATGCAGCAGGCGCAGTCGCTCGAACAACGCCTGAATGAAGCGAAGGTGCTTGCCCGCGACGCCGAACTCCGCGCGCTGAAAACCCAAATCAACCCGCACTTCCTCTTCAATAGCCTCCACTCCATCAGCGCGCTGACCTCCATCGATCCCAGCCGCGCCCGCGACATGTGCGTGGCGCTCGCCGACTTCCTTCGCCTTACCCTCGGCATGGGTGAAAAGACTGTTATTCCTCTCGAAGAGGAACTCGCCCTCTTGCGCAAGTACCTTGCGGTCGAGAAAATTCGCTTCGGCTCGCGCCTCGATATGAAGGAATCGATCGATGCCGAATCCCTCGCCTGCACCGTTCCGCCGCTGCTGTTGCAGCCACTCATCGAAAACGCCGTCGCGCACGGCATCGCCAATCTCCCCGAAGGCGGATGGATTCAGTTGGACATCCATCGCAACGGTTCGGAAGATTGGCTGCAAATTTCAGTCGCCAATAACTACGATCCAGATTCCCCACCGCGCCGCCGCTCCGGTGTCGGCCTTGTCAACGTGCGCAGCCGCATGGAAGCCCGCTATGGCTCGAAGGCTACCTTCGCCGTCCATAAAGTTGATGACCGCTTCGAAGTTAAGATGGGAATCCCAGCCGAAACCGTGGTGAATGCATGACTTCCGATAAGAAATGGACCGCCGTAATCGTGGACGACGAAGAACTCGCACGCGCCGTGCTCCACGAAATGCTTTCGCACCATCCAGAAATCGAGATCATCGCCGAATGCGCCAACGGATTTGAGGCCGTCAAGAGCATCACTGAGCGCAAGCCCGACCTGCTCTTCCTCGACATCCAGATGCCTAAACTCGACGGTTTCGAAGTTCTTGAACTGATCGGCACTGACATGGCCATCATCTTCGCCACCGCTTATGACCAGTACGCCTTGCGCGCCTTCGAGGTCCACGCTGCCGACTACCTGCTCAAGCCTTACGGCGCCGATCGCTTCGAAGCCGCGCTCGCCCGTGCCAAGGAACGCAAGGGAGCCAAGGCCCCCGAGCCTGCCGAACTCCGCGCCAGCGCCACCGCCCCCGGCCACTACGCCGACCGCATCGTCGTGCGCGACGGAACCAATGTTCACATCATCCCCACCGCCAAGCTCGACTACATCGAGGCCCAGGACGACTACATCGCCCTCACCTCCAGAGGCAGCAAAGTCCTGAAGCAGCAGACTATCTCCAGTGTCGAATCACTCCTCGACCCCAAGCAGTTCCTCCGCACTCATCGTTCTTATATTGTGAATCTTGATCGCGTCGCCAAGGTCGAGCCCTACGGCAAAGACAGCAAGGTCGCCATCCTGCACGATGGAACAAAGCTCCCCGTGAGCCGCGCGGGTTACGCGCGTTTACGCGAGGTTTTGGAAGGGAAGAGCTAACCCGCTCTCGTCTCCGGTATCGCGTGCCGATGCTCGCGATGTACCGCGATCCGCACGTAAGCGATATACAGCACCACAATCACGTTGACCAGGATCAGCGTGGCATGGAACCAGTTCGGCCGCCGAAGGAACTCGAAAATTTCCCACGGCAAATAAGCCGCGCCCGAGATCAGCGCGAACCACTCCGCCCAGGTGCGCGCGTTCCATAACCCATAGCCCTCTGTAAAGCGAATCAGCGCATAGAAAAATGCGATGCCGGCAGCAATCTCCACTTTTTCCGGCGTGATCTTGTCCGCCAGGCTCACCAGCCTGATCGCAATTGCGTGCGCCGGATCTACGTGCAGACGGTCCAGCAGGTTCGCCATCATGTCGCCAATGTCATGTTCGCGAAAACTCAGCAGCCAGATTCCAAACATAACTGCACCTACCCCCTTCGCGATCTCAAGCACCGCGACGGCGCGCAGACCCTGAAGGTGTGTGTTCGGTTTTCTGACCTGCAATGTTTCCTGGCTCAAGAGGTTGTGGCGCTACCCATCGATTTTCTTCCCAGTGTAAATGGTCGGCGCAAACGGCACCCCTTTTTTCGCGTTCTGGTGCTACCGGCCGTCCTCCATCGGAGGGGTTTCCCGAAATGCTACCGCCCCCTGCGGATTCCACTCCGAGTGGGATAGCAACTCTGTTCAATTGGGTATTTGCTTGAGAGTGCGGAAGCTATCCGGCCCTCGGCCGGCGCTTCGGATCAGTCGTTATGGAATCGAAACCCCTCCGCAAAGAAACTCGCACTTCCGCTGTTCTCCCCGTCCGTATTTATGGCATGAATGCCCAAGGCAAGCCCTTCAACTCCCTCGCTCACACCCTCAACGTTTCCAAGAGCGGGGCATTACTCGCCAATGTCGATGTCCCGCTCAATTGCGGTGACGTCATCGGCGTGCAGAAGGGTGTCTACAAGTGCAAGTTCCGTGTTCGCTGGATCGGCAAAAAGGGCACCGTCTCGCAAGGCCAGCTCGGCATTGAATCGGTCGAGGGTCCAAAGAACATTTGGGGAATCGACGACCTGCCGCACTCCATCATTAAGGAAAAAGATGCCGCCGACCGCCGCAGCTTCGTCGGTGGCGGCCACGATCACGAGCGTCGCAGCGCAACCCGGTTTCCCTGCGATCTTGGCGTGCAAGTCGGCCAGTCTGGATCCGACATGAAAACCTGGGCCCGCAGCACCGATATCAGCGAAACTGGCTGCTACATTGATACCGCCTGCCCGTTGCCCTCCGGTAAATTCTTCGTGCTGACGTTGTTTCTCGGTTCCGAAACCATCATCGTCCCTTCCGAAGTCCGCACCTCCTTCCCCAGCATCGGCATGGGCGTCCAATTCCAGTTTACGAACGAAGACGATTTCGCAGTTCTATCCCGCTACCTCCGCCAGAAATTCGGCTTGCAACCCGTCCCGACTGAAACCCAGACGTCTCGCGAATTTGCGGAACTCGACAAGCTCGGCGCCTTCGTCGAACAAATGCGCACATGGGCCATCAGCGCGCATCTCGATGGCTCCGATCGCGAAGAACTCGAGCAATTTGCCGCCACTACCCGCCGCGAATTTCAGGGATTCCGCGCCGAACTGAGCCGCCGAAAAATGGCCGAGTCAGTTCAAACCATCCGCAAAGTTTCGGGCTGAGTTCTTTCCTCACTTCGGATGCGCTGCCTCCGCCGCTCCCGCCGGTTCATTCTCCGGCTCCGGCCTCGGCAAATACTGCACCAGGATTGTGATCCTGCGGTTCGACGGGTCTTCCGGATCATCTTTCTTCCGCAGATTCTGGTCCGCAAATCCCCGTACCTGCGATACCTGGTCGCTCCGAATACCGTTTTCCTGCATCAGCCGCCGCGCCGCGTTCGCACGGTCCGCCGAGAGCTCCCAGTTGCTGTAGTTTTGCGATCCTCCGAATGGCTTCGAGTCCGTGTGTCCTTCAATCGAGATCGTGTTCGGAAGCTTCTCCAGTTGCTCTGCCAGCATTACCAGCAAGTCCTTGCCGCTTTGGTTGAGTTGCGAGCTGCCGCTATCAAAAAACGTCCCGGATGCCGACTCCAGCAGCTCGATCCGCAGCCCTTCCGCCGTCACCGTGATCTCAATCTGCTTCTTGAGCTGCTCGAAGTTGTTTACCTTGCGGATAGCTTTCTGGAGCTGCTCTTTCAGTTGCGGCATATTGTCTTTGGTCAGCGTGAAGTTATCTCCCGATCCACTCTGCGCGCTCCCGACCTTCTTCGCCGTTCCCGTCGGGTCTTTGAAGTACCCTCCCACCGCCTCCTGCACCTGCTTGCTCGAATTCATCAGCCAGAGCACGATGAACAACGCCATCATCGCCGTCACGAAGTCCGCGTACGCCACCTTCCAAGCACCGCCATTGTGTCCGCCCCCATGCCCGCCCTTTTTCTTGATGATGATCGGTCGCGCCGCGCTTGACATCGCTTCCTCCTACGCCGCCGGCGCTTCCGAGCCTTCCGCCGCCGGCACCGCCGCGCTCCCCGCGTTGCCGGCCTCTCGGCACGCCTTCTCGACCTCTGTAAAGCTCGGACGCACGAAACCGGGAATTGCCCGCCGCCCCATTTCAATCGCCAGGATCGGCGACGTTCCTTTCATGAATGCAATCATGATTACCCGCAGCACGCCGTAGTACGCGTGCTCATCGTCCGCTGTCTTCGCCATGTTCGACGCCAGCGGCCCCACCATGCCGTAACAGAGCAAAATGCCCAGGAACGTTCCCACCAGTGCCGCCGCCACCTTGTGCCCGATCTCTTCCGGAGGTCCACCCAGCGCGCCCATCGTGATCACCACGCCTAGCACCGCGGCCACAATCCCAAGCCCCGGCAGCGAGTCCGCCACCGTCGTCAGCGACGCTACCGGCAGCGTGATCTCCTGGTGATGCACCTCCATGTCCAGGTCCATCATCTGGTCCACATCGAATGGGTCCACGCCGCCCGTCACCGCCATCCGCATCGTGTCGCACACGAAGTCCCGCGCGTGGTGATCGCCGAGAAACGACTTGTACTTCGCGAAGATCGGGCTCTTGTCCGGCTCTTCGATATCGCTTTCCAGTGCCACCAGCCCTTGCCGCCGCGCTTTGTTGAGCAGCTCGTACAGCATCTTCACCGTTTCCACGTACAACCCTTTGTTGTAGCGCGAGCCTTTCAGTATCCCCAGCAGCCCACCAATAATCTGTTTCAGGATCCGCAACGGGTTTGCCACCAGCACTGTCCCCGCTGCTGCGCCGCCGATAATGAGAAGCTCCGCCGGCTGCATCAGTACATGCAGATTTCCTTTCTCCATCAGGAAACCGCCAATCACGCATCCGAAGACTACGACGATCCCGATAATCGCAAACATCGCACTCCCTTACTCGTGGTTATTCGTGGTACACAGTGACGCAATTTCCGCCCTGCGCCTCGCAAATTTCCGCCGCCCGTTCCGCCCGCCGCACCAGTGCGTCCACGTCGTCGCCTACTCGTGCCAGCGTCCCGCCGCAGGAAATCGTCACCCGCACCGGGTCGCCCCACCACACAATGCTCGAGCTTCCACCCAGCGCGCGCAGCCGCTCTCCCGCGCGGCTTACCGCTTCTTCCAGCGGCGAGCTGATCACCAACATCAGCCTGCCGTCCGTCCATGACCCAAGGCAGTCCCCCGGACGTATCGTGTTCTGCAGCGTCTTCGCGATCACATGCAGGATCGCCACGCACGCCTCCTGTCCCCGCTTCAGCCGCAGATCGTCAAATCCATCCACCGCGATGCACAGCACCCCGAACGCCAGCCCTGTCTCCAGCATCCGCGCCAGCCGCAGCCGGACCTCCGCCATCATGAAGGGATATTCCGGCAGCCCATGCACGCTGTACTGGCTCTCGCACGAACTCTCCCGCCGCTCCGGATGCGGCAAATACCTCTGCCTCTGAAAACATTCCGCCGCCCCGATAATCGCTCCCGCCGCATTGCGTATCGGTATCGCATGGATCCGTATTGGGATCCGATGTCCCGTCTTATGCCGCAAAAATAGCGACGCTTCCCGCGCCTTCCCATCCTGCATGCACTCTGCCAGCGGACACGCCGTCCCACACACCACCACCTGCTTGTGATCGCAATGCATCAGGATCTCGTCGCGACACAGCCGCCCCACCACGTCCTGGCTCAGAAACCCGGTAATCCGCTCTGCCCCCGAGTTCCAAAACACAATCCTTCGTTCGCGATCGGTGAAGTACACCCCCACTTGCAGCTCTTCCATCACGCTGCGAAACACGCCGGGCTCAAGGATCGCGGACATACGCCCTCTGCCCACATCATCGGCAGGGTCCGCATGTACATGAATTTCTTCCCCATGCTGCCCCCACCCGCATGCATGACTTTGGCTTCCACCACGCGGCGAGCGCGAAGCGCGCATCGCCGTTGAAGCCCGGGGCGACAGCCCCGGTTAAACAGCGCAAAGAGATTCAAGCCCGAAGGGCGGCACGCCTTTGCCCACGCGCTATCCAAATCTCATTTAAACTAGACAAGCAAGGCCCGGCCACTGCCATCCTTCGCCCCAAATCCAGGAATAAAGAAGATCAATGCTCTCCGTTTCCAACGTAACCATGCGCTATGGCGCAAAAATCCTGTTCGACGAAGTCTCCGTCTCCTTCATCCCCGGACGCCGCTACGGCCTCACCGGCCCCAACGGTTCCGGCAAAACTACCTTCATGAAGGTCCTCTCCGGCGAGCTCGAGCCCCAAAAAGGGGACGTCGTCCGCCCCCGCAAGCTCTCCGTCCTCAAGCAGGACCAATACGCCTTCGACGAATTCCGCGTCATCGACACCGTCATCATGGGCAACAAAGGTCTCTGGGCCGCCCTCGAAGAGCGCGAGCTCCTCTACGCCAAGCCCGATCTCACCGACGACGACGGCATCCGCCTCGGCGAGCTCGAAGGCATTGTCGGCGACGAAGACGGCTACGAAGCCGAATCCAACGCCGCCATCCTCCTCCAGGGCCTCGACATCCCCGACAGCTTTCACCACCGCCGCATGTCCGAGCTCCAGGGCGGCCAGAAGGTCCGCGTCCTCCTCGCCCAGGCCCTCTTCGGAAAGCCGCAGGCTTTACTCCTCGACGAGCCCACCAACTCGCTCGATCTCGACTCCATCCACTGGCTCCAGGATTTCCTCAACCGTTTCGAAGGCACCATGATCGTCATCTCCCACGATCGTCACTTCCTCAACAGCGTCACCACCCACACCGCCGACATCGACTACCAGACCATCATTACCTACACCGGCGGTTACGACGACATGGTCGTCGCCAAGACCCAGGTCCGCTCCCGCATCGAATCCGAAAACGCCCAGCGCGAAAAGAAGATCGCGCAGCTCAATGAATTCATTGCCCGCTTCTCCGCCGGCACCCGTTCCAGCCAGGTCACTTCGCGTAAGAAGGAAGTCGAGCGCCTCCAGACCACCGAGCTCGCGCGCTCCAACATCCAGCGTCCCTACATCCGTTTCGACCAGGTCCGCCCCAGCGGCCGCCACGTCCTCGAGTTCGCCGGCGTCCACAAAGCCTACGGAGATCACAAGGTCATCAACGGCTTCAGCGCCGCACTCCAGCGTGGCGAAAAAATCTGCTTAATGGGACGCAACGGCCTCGGCAAGACCACTCTTCTCCGCGCGCTCTTAGCCAACGCCCCCACTCTCGACGACTACGGTTTCGGCATCGACCACGGCACCGTCAAGTGGGGACACGAAGCCCAAATCGGCTACTTCGCCCAGGACCACGCCGGCACCATCGAGAAAGGCACCACCGCCGCCGAGTGGCTCCATCAATTCGATCCCAAGGCCAGCAAGGAAGAAATCCGCGGTCTCTTAGGACAGATGTTGTTCAGCGGCGAAGAAGGCCTCAAGCCTACCGCCGCCCTCTCCGGAGGCGAATCCGCCCGCCTCATCTTCTGCAAACTCATGCTCCAAAAACCCAACATCCTGGTCTTGGACGAGCCCACCAACCACCTCGACCTCGAATCCATCAACGCCCTCAACATCGCCCTCCAACGCTACGAAGGCACCCTCCTAATGGTCACCCACGATTACGACGTAATCGACGAAGTAGCCACCCGCCTCTGGCACTTCGAACCCGGCAAAATCGAAGACTTCCAGGGACCGTATGAGGAGTATTTGTCGCGCGCGACAGAGACGGCGTAGTTGTTTTTGAAATTGGGTAGTGCACGGCTTTAGTCGCGCCGCTCGGGTTCGTGAGAGGTACGACCTCAGTTGCGCCGAGAGGCTCTTACAACGAAGGGTTTTGGCGCTGGGATCCTTTGGCTTATAATTCCCGCCAAGCACGGGTTGCCGGGGGATTCGCGACTCAAGATCGCGCCATGCCATGCTACCCGCTCAACAAAATTGTAAAAATCTTTTCCACAGGAATTGCCCAAATGCCGAGGCAGTCGAACCCTGACAACAACTTGTGGGTAAAGGTCGAACCCCAGAATTCCACAATAGTGCACACTTTCCCACAAAATCCACAGCCGGAAACCTCTGATACCCTTCTGGCCAGAAGGGAACGAGACGTAAATGAGTGCTCCCAACGGCAACCTCTTAGCCGAGTTGTCGAAAATGGGCATCTGCCCCAATTGCGGGCGGCCCTTTGAGCCCGGAACGAGGGTTACGCGCGGCCCAGCTGCATTCTGCAGTCTGGATTGCGTAGCTTCCTTCTACCGGGCCGAGTTCGAAGAACGGGCAAGACGCTTAGCGGCTGCAGCACGGCAACAATCGTAGAGTTGGGGGGAAATCTTGGCAACGGACTTTCTTTTTCCGGTAGTGGAGCCGGGTGGAGACGGCATTTTGCCGTCTCAGGAAATCCGGAACTTCATAGACATGGGATACATTCGCACGTCACGCGAGATCCTCCCGGACCAGATTCAGCCTGCGAGCATCGATCTCCGTTTGTGGACGGAGGCATATCGGGTTCGCGCGAGTTTCCTGCCGGGCAAGTCTACGACTTTGAAGCACAAGGCAACCGCTAACGGCATGCTTGACGGGCCCGATGGAGTGATTGACATAACGAGGCCAACCCGCCTTGAGCCGAATCAGATATACATTATTCCGCTGATCGAGAGCCTGAGTCTTCCCCCCGACGTGTACGGATTGGCAAATCCTAAGAGCACGACCGGCCGTCTGGACATTTTCACCCGGCTCATAACCGAGTATGGAGACGAATTTGAGCGGGTCCAGAGAGGTTATTCTGGGCACTTGTATCTTGAGGTTGTGTCCCGGACATTTCCAATCATCGTTCAGTCTGGGATGAGATTGAACCAGCTCCGACTGGGGCGCGGGAAGCTATCGCCCGCGGGCGATGACAGATTAAGGCGCTTGGCCCTCGATGATCGCCTTCTTGATGAGGATGATTCCGACCGCGAGGCCACGATAGATCGTGGTCTCCGTATAACAGTCGATCTCAGCGGAGATGAATCGTCTGATATCGTTGCCTATAAGGCCAACCCCGAAAAGAAATCGCTTTATCAAGGAATCGATTTAAACAAAATTGATTACTACGACGTTGCTGAGTTCTGGATCCCGATTCCAAGAGTCCCAAAGCGTCAGCTAGTCCTCGAGCGCGGGGGTTTTTACATCCTGATGTCGAAGCAACGGGTTCGTGTTCCTCCCGATCTTGCTGCTGAACTACTCCCCTATGACTCGGCGACCGGAGAATTTCGCGTTCATTACGCCGGATTCCTCGATCCCGGCTTCGGGTATGGGAACAACGGAGAGGTTCCGGGAACGCGGGTGGTGCTCGAGGTGCGGGCAAATGAAATGCCCGTTCTTTTGGAAGACGACCAATTTGTTGGCAGATTGCATTACTACAATATGGCTGCCCTTCCAGACAAAATCTACGGTGGAACAATCGGATCGTCTTACCAGCGACAAGGGCTGGCTCTAAGCAAGCAATTTCGCCAGGAGAAACATCAGAGGCCAAGTTTTATTTCCGATTCGGCCGCGGCCGTCGAGAAGAAGACAGTCTCGCCCCCGAGGCAAGTCATTCCCGATACCGGGAAAACAGAATCGAAGAACGAACACCCCGTATTGAATCTCGCACCTTCAGGCGGGAGCGGCGACCTACTGCTGAATGCCAAGGGACGGCTATGATGCGCCGGAAAGCCCGTTTCAGCTTGGCGTTCCAGTTGACTCTTTCTTGACTCGATTCCATTCTTTCTTCAAATAGTTGGAAGTCGCGTTGCGCAACTGAGTTAGCTCGTCGGACAGCTTACCTGGACTGGCGTTCGTGTCGGTGTCAACCCTCACCTGATCGACAGCGACCTTGATTTTCTGGTCCTCAGCGTCGTTGGGGTTCAAATGCAGGACAATTTCATGCAGCAACGTGTCCCGCTGAAGTAGTAACGTTCCTTTGTCGCATGGAAGACCCTTGTCGGCGAGACGGGACGTGACCGCGATGAACTCCGACACCTTGTCACGAAGGGAGTCAATCCACTTCAGGCGCGATGCAGTTACTGTATTTACAAAAGCGGTACGCTTGTTGCTCCAGAGGCTGTACGCGAGGTTTGCTACACTCACGACGAGGGTAACGGCAATGCCTACGAGCGCGATCTGGTCCTTTGAGTCCATCTAGCTCGAACAACGTTTCAGCTTATCAAAGTCACGTTGATTTGAAAAATGCGGGGACAGACCGGCGGGTGGGGGTGGCCCACATCTCCTGACTTGCAAACCTCAACCGCCCACTGTTGTTGGTGGGTAGCTGTTTTTTGTTGGCAAGAACGCCTCCCCACTTTTCCGACAATATCCTCGTTGAAAGTCAGAGCTACATGGCTTTTTGTCCCAGCTGAACACTCTTCAAGTGCTTCAATAGAGTGGCTTCGATATCACTTTTGCCGCCGATAGTGTCGCTGTAATACACAACGCGATACCCACTGATGTCGAAGGGCAGTTTCTCCAAATTGCCGTTGGCCAAAAGAATCGTGGGTTTTCCTATGGCATGCGCGTATCCGAGTTCGTAAAAGACGTTCGCATTAACGGGTGTGATTTCTGGCGGGTGGCCCACCTAGGCTCACTTGCCTGCAGTGTCAGCGGCTTCGTTTTGGGAGAATCATTCCTCGCCAGTCCGGCCGCTCCCGGACGGCCACCGAAAGTCTTCAAAGAGTGATTAGGAGCACTCCGCGTTTAGTTCAGTTTCAATTTTGCAGAATCTAGAGCTAGCTGCAATCCCTCAACGCCAATATCAACCACTTCTCCCGGATCAGAGCGGTCGCATCCCAATTCGACCATAAACGTTTTGTGTTTTTTCAATTCTGCGGTGAACGCTTGCGGGTTTGGGGGAAAAATCGCCTTATGATCATCAGAAATACCCCAATTTACCGTCGATGCCTTGCCGTCATCGAACTTGATCCGTATGCGACGCCGAGAGCTGGTCGACTCATTGCTGTCAATCCAACTGCAGGGCGTCTTGAGATAGACAGGTAAGGAACCATGTCCGCATGGCTTCCCATTCTGAAAGCAGAGCACCAACGTAACGGTGTACCCGGTCGATAGGAACTGAGAGGTGGCATTATCCATCGGGTTGACTGTCGGCTCTTGAATCTCCCAATCGGAGTAAGGCTTTGCCTTGGCTATTTCCGGCGACACTGAAGAGGCCGATTGGGGAGGCGCCGCCACTGTTTCATGTGCAGAATGAGTCGGATGTCTCGCCTGGATGATGTCCAAGATAAGCAGAACGCACAATCCCCGCCGAGAAGAGCAATTCGACCAAATTTCATAGTTCCTCAAACGAAAAACAAATGGTCTGAAACGAGTGAGTCTAACCCTGCCGGGTGCCCCTCGATAAGAACGTTCCATCAGCAGCTTCAGAATGTGCGCTGCATCGCGCCGGTCCGTCTTCTGCTTGCGCACATAGCTGGCCCGGATCTGCGCGGCATCGCCCACCCAAACCTGGTGGCCGAGCCGCTCCAGCAACTCCACGAACCACTGGCTGTTCCCGCACGCCTCCATGCCCACTAGCGACGGCGACGGCAGCGCACGATAAAACCGTTCCGCCTCTCCATCACCGTTGACCAGCTTGCGTTCCGCAATCTCTCCTGTGTCGCATCAAAAATCGCAACTTGTTGCCACCCAGGATGGAAATCACACCCTACAATAATCATCGAAGGCTCCTTCC
Source organism: Candidatus Korobacter sp. (assembly GCA_036501185.1). Lineage (GTDB taxonomy): Bacteria > Acidobacteriota > Terriglobia > Terriglobales > Acidobacteriaceae > Korobacter. The sequence goes on from DASYAU010000138.1 coordinate 119,023, forward strand.
TCCTCAGCGCCTTGTTTCGCAAACTCAAGACACTATAGAGGTCGATCGAGCCTTCGTTCTTATGCAATCAATTTCTCGCCTCCTCTGCGAGAAGTGAGGAAAGTAAGCAGCTTACTTCGGGACGTTTTGACCCGAACGTTCCTCTAACCGCTTCCGGAGTTCGTCAACAAGAGAACCAGCACGAGATCCATGCGGCGCGTGCATGGTGTCCTGCCATAGGGTGTCACCCGAGGCTGCGTCCACAACGAGAAGAGCTGTAATTGAGCGCCTCACGTCGGTGACCAACACGCTGCTTCCACTCGGTATCGCCACTGCTCCAGCGTTTTCATGACCGCCTGTGAGCACGAAGACTAAATCTGCCTGCGCCTTGTCGTTTACCACAGTGAAGCGTCCCCATTTCTTCAGGGCCTCATAACAGTGGTCCGCCGCTTCTTGAAAACCCGTTCGATTTTCGATGTAGACATTCTTTGCCGCGAAGAGTTTGTCGGGCAGCGGCGCGCGCAGGTGTTTGTCGCCCGCATAAGCAAGAGCCCCGGCCACGATCAGACCGGCAAGCACAATCTTTTTTGCCAAATGCATGGCGCGAATGCTAGTACGCGCCGCGACGATTGGCAATTCAAGAGTTTCGGGACAGACGGAATAACTCCCACCCTCGCGCTATCATTCCCACCCATGAAACGCGCTCTGCTTCTGTCCGCTCTCGTCGCCGCATTCTTCCTCGGTGCAGCTTCGCATCGCATCTTCGCGCATTCGCACACCGAGGTCACCGCGACCCGCCTCTTCACCGGCGCCGACAATCTCTCTCACTTCGACCGCCTGCCCATCCAATTTCATCCCGTCAAAACTGGACTGGCCCGTGAGGACTCCGATCCCATTCCCGCCAGGAGCGCGTTCCTCGTCCGCGTGGCCCCCGGATATTTCGAAAACTGGCACAATGCCAACCAGCGCCGCTACATCGCCGTCCTCAGCGGCCACGCCGAGATCGAAGTGGCTAATGGACAAAAAATCTCCCTCGCCCCCGGCGACCTCGCCCTCGCCGAAGACCTGACCGGCAAAGGCCACATCTTCCGCGTAACCGGCAACGAAGATTGGGTCGCCCTCTTCGTAGATTTCCAGTAAGCCAGCAGCCGCGCGGAATGACGCTCCGTCTGTCATTGCCCTAAGTTGCCCTTCTCCGTGTGTCATTGCGAGGCGCCGCTGTTGCGCCGCGGCAATCCCGAGAATGCCTCAGTCAGGATCACCGTCGACAGGCTCTTCGGGATCAGTGTTCAGGGTGGGAGTTTCGGGAGCAGACGGAATAACCCCCATCTCGAAAGGATCGCGGCCGGAGCCCGCTCTTTCGTCGACGGACTCTAAGCCCGTGCACGCCCAATCCTGATCTTTTTTTTAACCGCACAAAAAAAACTCCACGCCCTTTACGAGCGTGGAGTCGGTGCAATCGCGTTAGAAATCGATGCGCACCCCGAGTTGTTGACGCCGCATGTCCGACGCAGCCGTCGGCTGGCCGAACGTACTGAGGTTATCGATCAGGTTGTTGTAGGAGGTGTAATTCAAGCTGTTGAACATGTTGTACATCTCCCAGAACACCCGCGCCTGGTATCGCTCGCGGAACTTGAACTCCTTGGTGAGGCGAAGGTCCACTCCCTTGTAGTCGTCACCACGATGCGAATCCTTCGGTTCTGGACGAGACGGGAAAAATGCCCCCGTAGGATTCTGGTTCGTGAAGGAACTCCAGGGCAGGGGACTGCGGTAAGTGCCGATACCCGCAACCTGGAATCCCCACGGCAGATCGTACGCGCCATTCACCACCAAATTATGGCGCTGATCGGTCGGGTCCGGACCCGCATCCTGGCTCAGATCGAGTGGGTTCGTCGGCGAACTGCCGAACACACTCCCCGTCACCAGGTCGGAATATGCCTTGGAAAGCGTGTACGACACGTCCAAGTTGGCCCGGTTCTTGCGATATTTTGCCTGGATCTCCAGTGCCGTGTAGTGGACATAGCCCACGTTTGTCAGCGAATCCACATAGCTGAATCTAGGATCCGTAAACTGGATAGATCCATCCGGCAACTTCTGTACCTGGTCGATGTACTCCAGCCCGCTTCCATTCGAACGAACGAAATCGGCAGAGACCAGGAGCCCGTCTTCGAACTCATGCGCTACCCCAGCCGTGAACTGTGTCGTTCTTGGAATCTGCAGGTTTGGATCCAAAGTATCGAGGCCCTGCGAGGGCGCCGCGATCCCCGGGAACTTCGGGAAGAACGGGAAAGCCTGTGCAAGTGCGCCCTGGCACTGCGCGACCCCCGTCGGTCCACCATTCCAGTATGGATTTGTTACCGGGCTGGTGCAGTTAACCACGGTGAAACCGCTCGAAAGCAGTGAGTTGATGATGTAGATCGCGTTGAAGTTTCCATGGTTCTGGTCATAGAAGAACCCGAAAGCCGCATGCAGCGTTGTGCGACGATCCGCCGTAGGCGCCCACACAATCCCCAGTCGTGGCGAAATGTTGTTGTAATCCACCTGCGTCTTCTTTAGCGGCGGATTCCCGCCGTACTGGTCAACCACTGCCGTATTCTTGGCGTCGATAAACTGGTTTCCCGCAGTTGCACTGCGGTCTACGTCATATCGAATGCCGAGATCCAGCGTAATCCCGTCCGTGATCTTCCAGGTATCCTGCGCAAACAAACTATAGTTCCAGATAGGCAGCTTGAATGCGTTCTGGCCCGTGTTGCCTTCAAACACATACGGGTAGCTGGCGGGATTGTTGATGTCAAATGCCAGGTCGGTGCCCGACAGGTCCATCGCCCAATATCCCTCATGGAAGTTGGTGATGTTGTCGTTCAGTACGTTCTTTCGGACGTCCGCTCCGAACTTGAACTGGTGACGACCCTTAACGATGGAATAGGTATCTGACAGTTTCAGGTCCTGCTCGCCCTCGGTTCCATCGAAAATCGGGCAGCCAATCGTCATCGTCGGGTAGTTGATGTTCGCAAAGGTTCCCGGAGGCCCTTTCGCCAGTTCCGCCGTGCCGCCCGTTCCCGACTGGTTACAGACAATCGGCGGCTCGTTCGACAAGTATCCCGCCCGGAACTCGTTCAAATTCGTGTTATTGATCGTGGTCGTCAGGTTGGCTACCAGGTTCCACACCGGCCCGCCGAATGTGTCCCGGCCATCCTGCACCTGGAATGGCCCGCCCTCATTCACGCTCTTCTGGATCGTCCGGTCATAGCGCACCGACAGATGGTTTGCACCGTTGATGTTGTAGTCTCCCCGGATCAGGTATGGCCGGTCCGTAGTCGCAACCGGCAGAACATTCTTGAATCCCTGCGAGACCCAATACGGAGAGATGGCCAACTCCGCGGACGAATTGAGGTCCAGCTTTTCAAAGCCCGCGAAAATAAATAGTTTGTCCTTAATAATCGGGCCGCCGGCTGAAACTCCCCACCGCCACTGGGTGTAGTCCGGAATCTGGCTCGATGGCACGAACTGCGGATCGCCATTAACCAAATTTCCCGCGAACGGATCCGCATCAAACGCCTTGTTCCGATAGAAGAAGTATCCGCGCCCGTGCCAGTCGTTGGTTCCGCTGCGCGTAATCACGTTCAAAATTCCGCCCGACGCATTTCCGAACTCCGCCGAATACGAGTTCGTCATCACCTGGAATTCCTGGATCCAGTCCTGCGACAGCGTCGACGCCTGCCGCCCGTAGTACTGCCACTGGTTCGATACTCCATCGATGAACACGTTGTTCTGGTAGCCGCGCTGCCCATTCACCGCCAGCGACGGCCCATTCCCGCCCACGCCCGGTGTTACGCCCGGCACCAGCAGCGCCAGGCTGGAAAAGTCGCGATTGATCGTCGGCAGGTTATCCACCTGTCCGGTGGTGATCGTCGACCCCAGATCGGTCTTCGTCGGCTCCAGCAGTTGCCCTTCGGCACTGACGTCCACCTGGGTGTTCACCGACCCCACTTTCATAGCGAAGTCCAACCCCGCTTCAATGCCGACGGTCAAATCGACCTTCCAAGTCAGCTTTTCGAAGCCGGCCGCCTCCGCCGTCACGTCATAGTGTCCTGCCGGCAGACCTCCCAGGTAGTACTCGCCCTGGCCTCCCGACGTGACCGTCTTGGTGAAGTTGGTTTCGTGCTGTACTGCCGTGACCTTGGCATTCGGAATCACCGATCCGTTCGCATCCGCGACTTTCCCGCGAACGCTCGCCGTAATCCGTTGTGCATACACTGCCGTGCCGAGCGTCACACACAAAGCAATCGCAATTACTAACCTCAGGGCCATCCGCTTCATCACGCACATCCTCCGTTTTTCGGACAGTCGCAACCGACCAGTCCGTTTGCCTGAAATGCTCTCCTGTTGAATCAATTTCCCGCTTTACCGCGCCTGCCCGTCCCACCCGGCCCAGGCTGACCTTTCACCTGGCAGTCGGACTGGTATCACCCGCTGCCTTCTTATCAAATTCCTGTTTTTTCATGGCGGTCAGCATGCGCTCTTCGGCTCGCAAAATTTGCTCGCGCATAGATTTCGCCGCCGCGTCTGCATCGTGCCGCTGTATTGCCGAGACGACCTCAAGGTGTTCCGTAGTCGCTCCCTCCGCATCCAGACCCACGTCCAACCCCAGGTACAAAGGACGCTGCAACTGGTCCAGCAGCGTTACCACCAACGCTTCCAGCCGCGCGTTATGCGAGAAGTGCGCCACCGCATTGTGGAACGCACTGTTGGCGCGAAGGTAGTCCTCGTATGTCTCCCGGCTGCCGGGCACATACCGAAGCTCCGCCAGCCGCGAAAGCTCTTCAATCTCCTCTGGAGTCCCGCGCTGCGCCGTACGAGCGGCCGTCTCCCCTTCCAGCACGTAACGCAGCTCGCACATCTCCCTGACATCCTGCAACGTGATCGGCGCCACTTCGAATCCGTGATACGGCACAAGCGATACCAATCCCTCCAGTCCCAGGCGGTTGAGCGCCTCACGCAGCGGCGTCCGCGAAATTCCAATCGCCGCGCACAGGTCTTTCTCAATCAGCCGCAGTCCGGGAGCAAGTTCGCAGGTCAGGATGTCGTGCTTAAGCGCCGCATACGCCCGGTCCGCCAGCGCGGAAGGAGGCGCGTCAGACCGTTGCAACTCGATCAGCGACCGCGGTCTGGAGAGATTACGGAACAAAAGTGCCTCACTTGGGATAAGGGAGCGTATTTTGTATATTTCATACGGATCTGTCAAGCCCGACCACCCGCCCAGCCTGCATCCGCTCGCCTCAGCGGCCGACTTGGCGCGGCGCCGAAGCGTTGCGTACATGCCAGAACCTTGGACACGACGCCCTAGGGATCTACTCACAGGTCCTGCAGGGCTGCTGTGCAGTAGCTTGCCGGACGGGTATCCGAGAGGCGAGAATTGGTCCGCAACTCTCGTCTCATCCCGTGAACCAATCCGTCACCTGGGAGATCGCGGTTGGTATGAACGTAAAAGAGCAAATCAAAAACTATATTGCCGCCCAACCCGAACCAAAACGTACCGACATGCAAGCGCTGCACCGGCTCACCCTGCGAGTGTCGCCCGCGTGCAAACTGTCGTTTTCCGATGGTAAAGACAGCGATGGTCGAACTGTCAGCAACCCAACCATAGGTTATGGATGGCACACCATAAAATATGCCGACGGAAAAACCAGGGAATTCTTTCAAATTGGCATGAGCGGAAACACGACGGGAATCTCGATCTACATCCTTGGTCTCAAGCACAAGACCTACCTCGCCAAAACCTATGGGAAGAAACTAGGCAAGGCCACCGTGACCGGATACTGCATCAAGTTCAAAGCTTTAAAAGATATAAATATGGATGTACTGGAAGCGGCCATACTGCACGGATTTCAGGCATCAGGCAGCGCGGGGACAGACGAGCCGACGCTAGGTTGATCCGAATCCGCCCGTCTTCCGGAGCTGTTCAGCCGCCGCTGTCGCGGCGCGCTGCTTCCAACTGTCCAACTCTTTCCGAAGCGCCAATAGTTCCTGTTCGTCCTTCTCGTTCTCTATGGCACGCTGGATCTCATCGATCTTGAGTCTGCAAAACACCAACTGATCCGCTGGCCCACTATTGAATATCGCCATCCCGTCACCTCGTGCGTCCGAAGGAGATATTACGCTCTGGTGCGGGTAATCAAATGGGGATTATTCCGTCTGTCCCCGATTTTCCTTCCGGTACCTTCCACCTCTCCGGCGACGATGTCGACAAAAAAATCCGCGCCCTCTCCGGCGGCGAAAACGGCACCACCCCACTCCACCGTCTACCCCGGCTCCTACGTCGAGTACGTGCAAAAATTAGGGCATGAAGCGCCAGGGATCTATTCGTAGGATTCTGTAAGAGGGGCGCGCGTTCCGTCTCCTTCTGTATCCCCGGTGTGCATACCGAGTGAGCGGAACGGGCGGTATTTTTCCGAGTGTCGACCGTAAGAATCCGTCGTAAACTGCAGCAAATGGATTTAGTTATATCGACGATCGCCCTCAACGTCCTAAGCAACTTCCTGACGGACGCCCTCCGAACGAAGAAAGGTGAGAGTAGCTCGGCATTAAAGGATGCGATCGATAGTACTTGTGCACTCCATCCAGAAATCGAAGGCCTTGACGAGACACTATCCGAATGGATTCACAACGGGAAAGTTGCCGACGAGCTATCAAAGGTAATTGAGGGTACTGCGCAAAAGGACGAGTTGCCGATTGCGGAGCTTGCTCAGACTTTCTTGGATCACACTCAGTTTTACCTGCCCTCCCATTCTCAGCCGACGGCAACCAAGATCATCTCGACGTTTATTACCAAGATACGAGCCGCATATCTCAAAACTCAACAATTCGGAATGACACATGTAGCCAATCGAATTGATCGAGTGGACGAGCATATTTTAGGTCTGCACGAAGCGCTGGCGTCGAGCTTCGGGTTGAGGCCAGCGCTCCAGACTCACCTACAAGAAGCCGAGACCGCATTCAAGTCCAGAGATTATCCGCGGGCGAAACCCTTATTTGCATCGCTCCTACTCGAGGTTGATCGGATTCCAAATCCCGACATTGGCCTCTCACGGCAAATTCACGTATATCTCGGAAAAATCGAAGCCGCTCTTGGTTTTACAAAAGAGTCTGCTCGTCATTATGAAGAAGCAGCACGCCTCGACCAAAACCCCGTAAGAGCTGCAGTAAATTTGGCGGTCGCTCAACTGCTGGAGGAAAAGTACGAACGGGCGCTATCGACACTCCAAAAGGTAGAGCCGCCGAAGGAAGGCTGTGCCTATGAATACTGGTCGGCAGTGGCATCTTCCTTGATGGGTCTCGAGAAGTTTGACGAAGCGCTCGAAATAGCAGTGGATC
>DASYAU010000139.1:0-1977 GCA_036501185.1 Candidatus Korobacter sp.
TATTGGGGTCGGCGATGGAAGTTTTTTCGAGAAGGCATTTGGGCGCTTACAAAAAATGGTCCAGCGTTCGCGCATTCTTGTAGTAGCTGCTCATCAAGACCAGATGTTGCAGCAATTGTGTAAGAAGGCGCTTTGGCTAAACAGAGGCGACCTTGTCAGATTTGGCGACTTCGATACTGTGATTGCTGCCTATCGCAACCCACATCTGCACCAATCCAGAGCGCCGGCAAAGCCAGACCCGGTCCCGGAAATCTGCACAGGACGATAGGGGGAGTTTCAGCCTAAGCGCAGGCAGGCTGTTGCCCGCGAATCAGGGGCGACCATACAGAGACGAGCGGTGCTGGCTCGCTTCGAGCGTGATGAAGCGCACCGGTTGAAGCCGCTGATCGACTCCACACACGTCAAAGCGCACCGCTCGGCAGCGGGCGGAAAAGGGGGGAGAAAAAGCAGGCTGTGGGCCGTTCGCGCGGGAGCTATGGGCGAAAGTTGGTGACGGCATAAGGAGGTAAGGCGGCGTATCGTGGGGGTGTTCGAAGCTCCCACTTCTCCACCGAAGGAGTGATACGCCGTGACCGAGACTAACGTTTTCCAGCTCTCCCAACCAGGAGCTTTTTCTGATCCGCTGACCGAAGTGCTGCGCACTGGCGCGCGAGCGTTGTTGGCCCAGGCAGTGGAGGCCGAGGTTGCAGCCTTGCTCGCCAGTCATGCTGACAAGCTGACCAAGGACGGCCGTCAGCGGCTGGTCCGCCACGGGCATCTTCCCGAGCGTAAGATCATGACCGGCATCGGTGCGGTGGCGGTGCACTGTCCGCGTGTGCGTGATCGCGTTGGCGAAGGCTCCGAGCGCATCCGCTTCTGGTCGGCGATTCTGCCGCCTTATGCGCGCCGGTCGAAGAGCCTCGAGGTGCTGATCCCGATCCTCTACCTCAAGGGCGTCTCCACCGGCGACTTCGAGGAGGCGCTGGTCGCGCTGCTCGGCAAGGATGCCGGCGGGTTGTCGGCGACGACCATCGGACGGCTCAAGGAGGCCTGGTCGGAGGAGCATGCGCGCTGGAGCAAGCGCGATCTCTCCGCCAAGCGCTACGTCTACTTCTGGGCCGACGGCATCCATGTGCAGGCGCGGTTGGAGGACGCCGCGCAATGTCTGCTGGTGATCGTCGGGGCCACGCCCGAGGGCAAGAAGGAGCTGGTCGGCCTGATCGATGGCGTGCGTGAGAGCGCGCAGTCCTGGCGCGAGTTGCTCCTCGACCTTAAACGGCGCGGGCTCGCAATCGCGCCTGAACTCGCCATTGCCGATGGCGCGCTGGGCTTCTGGCAGGCGGTCTAGGAAGTGTGGCCGACCACCCGCGGCCAGCGCTGCTGGGTGCATAAGACTGCCAACGTGCTCAACAAGCTGCCGAAGAGCCAGCAGCCAAAAGCCAAGCGGGCGCTGCAGGAAATCTGGATGGCCGCGACCAAGAAGGACGCGCTCGCCGCGTTCGATGCCTTCGTTGAGACCTGGAACGTCAAATACGACAAGGCGGTCGAATGCCTGACCAAGGATCGCGATGCGCTGCTTGCCTACTACGACTTCCCAGCTGAACACTGGAAACATCTGCGCACGTCCAACGTCATCGAAAGCGCGTTTGCGACGGTGCGCCATCGTACCGTGCGTTCCAAGGGATGCCTGTCAAACAAGACGGCACTGGCGATGATCTTCAAGCTCGCCGAGGCGGCCGAGAAAAATTGGCGTCGCCTCAATGGCCACAACCAGTTGCCCAAACTCATCCTCGGTATAAAATTCGCCGACGGACTCGAAGTCGTCAGATCGCAAGCTCAAGCCGCTGCCGCCTGACCCCCGTCCGTCACCAAGATTCGGCGATAGCTCGTGATGTTCACGGCGCCGCAATTGGCGGATGGCTTGGCAACGGTTTCAATCACTGTACCATACGGCGCATATTGGTTTAACCCGCTGGCCATCGGCACGACGGGAAGTTG
>DASYAU010000140.1:0-2152 GCA_036501185.1 Candidatus Korobacter sp.
TCGAGATGTCCTTGGAGTGCCTCCAAGCGGGAGCCAATGATTTCAGTGGTACGTTGATGGAGGAAAGCATCTCAAAGTCAGCGGGAGCAACATTCGGAGAGAGCATCGCCCCTGGCGAACTGCGCGCCATGATCCGGACGATCGGTCGAATACCGGCCGAACGCTCCACGACGTACAGAATTCTGAAAGTCTTCGAGCATTCGGACCCACAGGAACGCCTGCCAGCCGGACGGCTGCCACTATTCACTGACACGATAGACCCCGTAGTGCTCAACACCACTGGTTATTGACGCCCAGAGTTGTGCGAAGACCTTACGGTCGGTTCGCTAACCGGGTAGTTCTCTAGTGCTCGGATCCATCGACGACCTCAGCTGAAGTCCTGATTTAGTGTGTCGGCTGAGCTGGCACGGGTAACCGGACAGGTGCGCGCTTGCTTCAAGCTCCGCCATCGCAGTCCACAGGCGCTGCGTGACATTCACATCCTCTTTTAAGCTAGCGTGAATCACGTCGCCGCATAAGACCGCACCGCGGAGATGTCCCTTCTTTAGCTCCGGCGCGAAGCTGTTCCGCATCGCGCAAGTCAACGGCGGCAAATATCTTCAGGAGATCCTACGATGAACACGAATGGCAGCTCCCCGGACTCTTTGCCCAATCCTTTCGGCGAAGGTCAGCGTCGCGACGAAATGGAGTGGATGCGCTTCTTCCTCGAGCACCCGGAGATGCTCGAAGCCGAACCGGAAAGTGAAAATCGTCGGCAAGATGCCGGCGGCACGCAGATCATCCGCTGCTGGGAAGAAATCCCGGACGTGTTCGCCATGGCCGCGCCCGCCACGGAATGGCTCGTCGAAGGCATCCTGCCGCGGGCGTCCGTGACCTTGCTGGCGGGCGAGCCGGGCAGCTACAAAACGTGGCTGGCGCTGGCGCTGCTGCACGGCGTTACGAGCGGTGGAATGTTTCTCGGACGCAAATGCGCGCAGGCCAGCGTCCTTTACCTCGACCGCGAGAATCCTCTGGCAGTGATGCGCGAACGCTTGGCGGTGCTCGGCATCGAGCAATCCGCCGCGGCGAACTGCCGCATCTGGGGCGGGTGGCTGGCCGACGCGCCTCCGGGCATCGGCGACGTGCGGCTCCTTGAAATTGCGCGCGAGCGGCGCCCGCTGATCGTCTTCGATTCGCTGATTCGCTTCCACGCCGCAGCGGACGAAAATTCCGCCACCGCAATGGCCATGGTGATGGCCGATCTGCGCGCGCTGGCCAATATGGGAGCCACAGTCGTCGCGCTGCATCACAAGCCCAAGAGCGAGGGTTCGCACTATCGTGGGTCGAGCGACATTGCGGGAGGGGTGGACACGGCGCTGGCTGTTTCGCGCGATCGCGACGCGGACCTGCTGCATCTCGAATGCTTCAAGAGCCGCTTTGCAGAGGAGTTTTCGCTCACCCTGCGACCGGAACTTGGCAGCTCCGCCGACTTTGTGGTCACCGATTCGCCCAAAGCCTCATCCGAACAGACCGACATCGAAAAGCTCGCCGAAGCCATCCGCCGCATCCCCGGCCAACCCAAAGAGCGCGTGATCGAAGCCTCGGGAGTGCGCCGAAGCCGCGGTCGCGCGCTGCTTGAACAGTTCGATGGGCAGCTCTGGCAGGTTAAGCACGGCCCGGGCAAATCAAGGCGTTTCTTTCCTGTCGGCGGCTCGCCGACGGCCTTGCCCTTGGACGAAATTAGCAACTAGCCGCAGGCAACTCTGACTCGCCGTTCCGCCAACCCCTAGGGTTGGCGGAACGGCGAGTCGCCCAACCTCGGCGCGCCGGCGAACTGGCATTTGTTATGGGGACGATACATCGTGTCCGGCAACATACTTGGCTGGGCCTGGAATCCAGTTCTCGTTCGAATAGCCCGCTTCCTTTGAACGTGCAGCATCGCCAGACTCGACTTCCGGCGAAAGCGGTCCCTACAGCGAAATACCGATTCACGAGAACGGCCTGAGTTCAATGCCGGCCTCTCGCAGTGTTTGGGCCACCGTCGCGGCAATTCTGGGAGCACCTGGAGTATCCCCATGCAGGCAGATGGTCTGCGCGCTGACGACGATTTCGGTTCCGTCGCAGGCAACAACGATCCCTCGTTCTGCGATGCTCAATGCCTGCTGCCCGGCTT
>DASYAU010000141.1:0-1986 GCA_036501185.1 Candidatus Korobacter sp.
GTCTCCTGCGATGGCAACCTCCACCATGGCCCTGTTCGAGGAAACCGGCGCCTACTTGCACGGTCACTTCCGCCTGACCAGCGGTCTTCACAGCGGCGAATATCTGCAATGCGCCAAGGTTCTCGCCTATCCCGATTACGCCGAGAGGCTGGGTAGGGAACTGGGCGAAGAAATGAAAACGCTGGTTCATGGCGGCGCTGCGATTGACCTGGTAGTCGCGCCTGCCATCGGCGGCATCGTCATCGGCCATGAGGTCGCCCGCGCTCTGCACGCCCGCGCTCTGTTCACCGAGCGTGATGCAGCCACTGGCGAAATGACGCTGCGGCGTGGTTTCGACATCTCCCCGGGCGAGAACGCCATCGTGGTTGAAGACGTCATCACCACCGGCGGGAGCACCAAGGAAGTCGTCCGGGTGGTCCATGCGCTGGGCGCCCACGTCCTCGCGGCCGGCTCCATCATCGATCGCAGCGGAGGGCGCGCCGACGTGGGTGTTCCCCGCAGTTCGCTACATACCCTCGAGGCCTTGGCATACCAGGCTGACGATTGCCCGTTCTGCCGCGAAGGCCAGCCGCTCGTCAAGCCTGGGTCGCGCCGCGTTTGAATGAGAAGACTGCGTTTCGACATCGCCTATGACGGCACCGATTTCAACGGCTGGCAGGTCCAGCCCGGTCTCCCCACCATCCAGGGCACTCTCGAAGAAGTGATTTCAGGCATTGAAGGCAAGCCGGTACAGGTCGCGGGCTCCGGCCGCACCGACGCCGGTGTGCACGCCCTCGCCCAAGTCGCCGCTGTGTCGCTCGATAATCCGATTCCCGCCGACAACTTCCGCCGCGCTGTCAACCGCCTCCTGCCGCGCGCCATCCGCATGCGCAACGTTACCGAAGCCACGCTGGATTTTCATCCGCGCTTCGACGCCCGCTGCAAAACGTATGAATACCGGATTTTTCGCGAAGAAGTATGTTCGCCCTTCGATTGGCGTTTTGTTTATCATCACCCTTATCCGCTGAATGAAGAAGCGATGTACGCCGCCGCGTCCTTGCTCGAAGGCCAACATGATTTCACGGCCTTCGCCGCGGCCGATGATCGCGACGCTGTGGCTGCCTCGAAAGTTCGCACTGTCTTTCACTCGCGCCTGACCCGCAACGGTGAGCTGCTGGTCTACCGGGTCACCGGTTCCGGCTTCCTCAAGCACATGGTGCGCAACATCGCCGGCGTTTTGCTCGAAGTAGGCAAAGGCAACTTAGGGAATGAGGACGTGCTTGCTCGTCTCGCGCCCGACTGCGGGATCCGGCCCGGTCCGGCACTTCCCGCAAGCGGCTTATTCCTGGTTTCGGTCGAATACGATCCGCGCCATCTCGAGGCTCCGCTCTGAGCCAATCTCTTCGCAGCGCTTCGACGATGCCCCGCCGGTCGGCCGACGAACGATTTTGGCTGGCTTTCCATTTGCCTTCGATTCGCTCGATCGCGATTTCGACGCTCACAATCGCTTTCGTCATAGCCTGAACGAAATCGAAATCTCGCGGCGCATCGGCCACGCTCCAGGGCTCGGCGGACGATGATTCGTTCTGGGCGGTTAGTTCTTCCATGCTCAATCAGGCCGCTCCGGAGTTTCAAACAACTGGGCGCGTCCCCAGACGTGCACCGCCGTATAGTTCCAGGTGGGCACAACTTTGCGGTGTTCCTTCTTGGACGCATACCAGGATGGCGTGATGTAATGCTCGGCGCCGTTAAAAATCGCCAACACAGCGGGGAAGAAGCGAACGTCCGCCATTGCGGGTTCGCCCGCGCGAGATGACATCGCAGGATGCCGTGTGGGGCAATGCCGGCATCCAACACCATGGGTACATGATTGGCTTCCAGGCCATCCGAACCTGCGGAAACAATCGCCGCCCCATGATGCCACCCATTCCCCAGGACACTACCCAAGGAAAGGTAGTGTCCTGGGGTGCGTTGCTAACCAAGATTCAGGATAACAGCAAGCGCTTG
>DASYAU010000142.1:0-1540 GCA_036501185.1 Candidatus Korobacter sp.
GAGACCCTGCAGCTTAGTGGCTGCCGGCTCGCCGATGCGCGTTGTCATCTCTTCGAAGGAGATGTTTTCGTCATGCTCGCCGTTGAGGCTCTTCGACGCAGGTGTGAAGAGAGGCTGAGGCAACTTGTCGGACTCGCGCAGCCCTTTGGGTAACTGGATGCCGCAGACGGCGCCGGTGGCCTTGTAATCCTTCCAGCCGGAGCCTGAGAGATAGCCACGTACAACGCACTCGACAGGGAACATCTGCGCGCGCTTGACCAGCATGGAGCGGCCCTGGAGTTGGCTCGCGTAGGGGCGCAGGGCTTCGGGGTATTGCGAGACATCGGCGGTGATGAGGTGGTTGGGCACGACATCGCGCAGCAACTGGAACCAGAAAAGCGAGAGTTGGGTAAGGATCTTGCCTTTGCCGGGAATGCCGGTGGCGAGCACGTGATCGAAGGCGGAGATGCGGTCCGTGGCGATGAGCAGAAGCGCGTCGCCGACGGCATAGAGATCGCGGACCTTGCCGCGTGCGAGCAGAGGGAGATCGCCCAGATCGGTTTGTGTAAGTGTCTGCAAGGAGGTTTGCTGCCCTGGAGTGACGGTGTGGCGCTACCTTTCGATTCTCGGAGCGGGGTGGGGCTTTGTCAACGCGGGCAGCTTCCTCTTGACAATCGAGAGGAGACCGGAGTAGTACCTCTAGACAATCCAGAGGAGTGAGCGAGATGGCCGTGCTGCGAAACCTGATGATCGGAATCAAGGCGCTTTTCCATAAGGAGCGGCGGAACCGTGAGATCGACGAAGAGCTGCGCGGGTATATCGAAGCGGCGGCCGAGGAGAAGATGCGCCGGGGTGTGCCTCGCGAAATGGCTGAGCGTGCAGCGCGCATCGAGGCCGGAAGCGCGGCGGTGGTGCGTCATCGGGTGTGGTCGGAGAGTTGGGAGTCGGCGGTCGAATCATTGGGTCAGGATGTGCGCTTCGGTTTGCGGCAGCTTCTGAAGTCGCCGGGGTTTTCGCTGGTTGCGATTCTTTCGCTGGCGCTTGGAATCGGCGCGAACACCGCGATCTTTACGCTGATCAACGATCTCTTGCTGAAGTCGCTGCCCGTTCACAAACCGGAGCAACTGGTCTCGTTCGGAAAATCTATAAACGGAGGCATCCTTGGCTCAGTCGCACCGGGCGCCACCGAAATATTCACCTATGACTTCTACAAGCGAATCGAGCGGGAGCACGCGCCATTCGAGGGCGTGGCTGCCTTCGGCAGCTTTCCCATCCAGGTAAGCGTGCGACGCGGCGGCGAAAGTGGAGCGGCGACACAAGCATGGACCGGCCTCGTCTCCGGCATGTTCTTTGATGTCGTCGGCGTGGAGCCGATGCTTGGCAGGGCGCTCAACGCGGGGGATACGGAAGCGCCGGGACGCAATGCGGTGGCGGTGATCAGCCATCGCTATTGGCAGCAGGCACTGGCCTCCGATCCGTCGGTGATCGGGCGAACACTGACCATCAACGGCACGCTGTTCACGGTGATCGGAGTGATGCCGGCGAGCTTCTTCGGCGTGGA
>DASYAU010000143.1:0-44721 GCA_036501185.1 Candidatus Korobacter sp.
ATGAAGAGAGTTGGCGGGACTTGGCTGAAAAATGTTGTGTGATTTCATACCACACGCCCGGAAACAAGTCATCACATGTATGGTTAATTTCGCGCTTACCGGTGCGGGGAGCGGTGCAGTTAGGCCTGTAGCGATGCGATAAGATGATGGCGCCTGTTCGGAGGACATCATGAGTGCCCCGGTTCCGCAGTCGCTGCAGAATCACGTCCGCTATGATCCTTTGTTCCATTTCGTCGCGCTGCCGGTTTTTATCTTCGCCTTCATCTGGTCCATTGTTCACGTCGTGCTTCATTTAAACTTGCAAAACCTGGGCCTAGTGCTGCTATTGTTCGCTGCAGCCATCGCGGTGGTAAAAGCGCGTATGTATGCGCTGAAGGTGCAGAGCCGCGTCATCCGCCTGGAAGAGCGCCTTCGCCTGCATGAATTGTTGACCGAGCCGCTGCGTTCGCGCATCCCGGAGCTCACGGAGAACCAGCTCGTGGCGCTGCGTTTCGCCTCGGACTCGGAGTGTCCGGCGCTCGTGGAGAAAGTGCTCGCCAGCAAACTCAGCAACGCCTATATCAAGAAAGCTGTCGTCAACTGGCGCGCCGACGAATGGCGGGTGTGACGGCCAGGCAGCCATCCGGGGAACGTCGCGTCGGCCTCGCCCGAGCACTTTCCAAGCTCGGTTACTGCTCGCGCTCGCAGGCCGCTGCTTTCATCAGGCAAGGAAGAGTGCGCGTGAACGGCACAGCACGTCGCGATCCTGAATGGCCCGTCCGCATAGAGACGGACCGCATTCTCCTCGAAGGGAAAAGCGTCGAAGAAGCTTCGAAGCTCTATTACATGGTGAACAAGCCCCGCGGCTTGGTGACCACCGCCGCCGACGAAAAGGGCAGGGAAACGGTGTATAGCCTGTTGCCGTCCGACCTCTCCTGGGTCGCGCCCGTCGGCCGCCTCGACAAAGCCAGCGAAGGCCTCCTGCTCATGACCAACGATTCCGAGTGGGCTGCGCGCATCACAGATCCGGCTTCGCACCTCGAGAAGACTTACCATGTGCAGGTCGCGAGCGTTCCGGATGAGGATTTGCTTCGGCGGATCCTGAAGGGCATCCGTTGCGACGGCCAACTGCTTCGGGTGCGCCGAGTCCGCTTCATCCGCTCGGGCGAGAAAAATGCTTGGATCGAGATTGTCCTCGACGAGGGCCGCAACCGCCAGATCCGCCGAATATTCGCGGCGCTCGACATCGAAGTGCTCCGGCTACTCCGCGTGGCCATCGGGCCATTGCCACTTGGAGAGCTGCCGAAAGGTGCTTGCCGCGCACTGACCGCGGCGGAAAAGCGGGCTTTGGATGATGCCCTGCGCGTCCGCGGAGAAGATCAATGATTGCTTTCTGGCCGGAAATCGAATATCAAAGTTGTCTCCGATGAATGCCAAACGGGGGAAGAAACACGCTGCCACCATCCGCGACGTCGCCGCCGAGAGCGGTTTCTCGCCCGCGACAGTTTCCATTGTCCTGAACAATGCCCCCCTGTCACGCTACATCCAGGCGACGACCAAAGAGCGCATCATCAAGGCCGCCCGCAAGCTTGGCTACCATCCCAACCAGCTCGCACGCTCGCTGCGTAGCCGCCGTAATAACACCATCGGCGTCGTCGTGTTCGATCTCACCGACCCGTTTTGCACGCCCATCCTGCGGGGCATCGAAAACACGCTCTACCAATCGTCCTACGTTTCCGTGCTTGCGGACGCCCACAACGAGCTCAGCCGTTTCGAACGCTATCTCGAAATGCTGCTCGAGCGCCGCGTGGAGGGCATGATCGTCATCGCCAATTGGACCCTGGTCGACATCAACCTTCTCGCCGACCTCGAAAAGCGCAACATCCCGACGGTCGTGATTGGACGTGAGCTCGAAAAGGGCGCCATCAACTCCATCATGGTCGATAATGAGAGCGGCGGCCGCATCGCCCTTCAACACCTCTATTCGCTTCAACACCGGAAAATCGCCTTCGTGCGCGGACCGAAGATGGTGGTCGACAGCCCCATTCGCTGGGCCGGCATCCAGGATTTCGCGCAAAGCTCCGGCCTTAACATCGATCCCAAGCTCGTGGTCGAACTGCCTGATCGGAAGGAGCCGAACGCCAGCTTCGAGAGCGGCTACCGCGCAGTGGACGAGCTGCTCAAACGCAAGAAGCCGTTTTCCGCCGTAGCCGCCTTCGACGACATGACCGCCCTGGGCGTGATTCGTGCGCTCACCGAACGAGGCATCAAAGTTCCAGAACAATGCTCGGTCATCGGATTTGATGACGTTTTCCCCGCCGCATTGTCGATTCCCGCCCTCACCACAGTGCGCCAGCCGATGGAAGCCATGGGCTCGGCCGCCGTTGAGCTCGTGGTTGAGTCGCTCAGCTCCGATCTTCAACCGGGTGAACTAGCGGTGGTCCATCGCAAGATGATGCCGGAACTCGTCGTCCGTGAATCGACTCGCGCTGCGAACCTCACGAAGTCCGCCTTTACTTCCGATTAAATCGGTTTAAAAGCGAAAGATTGGTGGTATCGTTTCCGTGCGCGTAACGTGCGCATCTTCTCGTTGCGAGGCCCCAATGCGTTGTCGTCGTCTTCTACTCGCTGCCTTCGTCTGCATCTTCTGCTCGGCCGCATACTCACAGGAGAACCTCTCAGTGAAGTGGGAAGAACTCACTGGCCCCGATTTTGTAAATGCAATCTCGCAAGCGAAGCAAACTTGCGCGCTCCCGTTCGGCATTCTTGAAAAGCACGGCCCTCATATGCCGATCGGCACCGACCTGCTCAACGTTCGCTATGCCGTGCTGAACGCCGCGCAGAAGGAATATGTTGTCGTATTTCCCGAGTACTACTTCGGCCAGATCTTCGAGGCGCAGCACCAGCCCGGCACCGTGGCGTATAGCGTCGACATCCAGCTCAAATTGCTCCAGGAAACCGTGAACGAGATGGCGCGCAACGGGTGCAAGAAGATCGTGATCGTGAACGGACATGGTGGCAACGAAAGCCTGCTGCCATACTTCGCGCAGGCGCAACTGGCCACGCCCAAGGATTTCGCCGTCTTTATTTATGGATTGCCAAACCTCGACGTGCCAGGCCGTCCCGGCAAACCCGATCCGAACGACATGCATGCCGGGCAGGGTGAGACCTCGCACATGATGATCTCGCACCCCGAGCTCTTACATATGGACCGCATTCACCAGGAGTCCGGGGCCGATCGAAATCGTCTGAAACTTCCCGACAGCTTGTATACCGGGATCTGGTGGTACGCGAAATTTCCTGACCACTTCGCGGGCGACCCGTCAAGAGCGAGCAAAGAGCTAGGCGCCTTCGATATGAACACATGGATCAATAGCCTTGCGACCGCTTTTCGCGCGGTGAAGGCTGACCAGGACACACTTCGCCTGCAAAACGAGTACTTCGAGAAGACCAAAGATCCACTGAAGACAAAGCAGTAGCTACGCCTTCAGCGAGAGAATCTCGTTCACGGCACGGTACGCCTGGTCGATAGCAGCATCGGTATAGGCGGTTGCCGCTGCGTCGGAATTCGCGATCGAGATGCGTCCGAATGGCTTCCTGCCAATCACGTGCGGCCGCTCATCCTCCGGCATGTCGGGATCAAAGAGCGAGTTGTACCCATACGCATAACCATGCGCCCAGCGGTTTACCGTGATGCCGGCAATGTCGCGCGCCGGATCAAAACCTTCCTTGCCAAACATGCGCGCCAGTTGCTCGCGAATATTGCGCTCGAAGGTCTCATATGGCGTGGTAAAGAGCTCCATGCGGCCGGCGCGATACTGGTCCTTCTGCGAAAGCCCCGGCTTGTTCGGTGTGCGCAGCATAAACAGAACCATTGGCTCGTCAGGATGGCTCGGAAACTTATAGCTTCCGATACTTACCGGGAAGTCCAAAGCTGCATACACGTGATAGCTTCCGGGGCAGACTACCTGCCAGAAACCTAGCTTCTGGAAGATTTGCCAGTTGCGGATGGCCACATGCGTGTACACCAATGGCGCCTTCACGCCCTCGGCCAGCGCGTCCTTCTGCTTCTCCGGCAGCTCAGGGCATAAGTACGGGATCATCATGTTGTAACAGGCCATGACGCACGCCTTGCCCTTCACGCTCTGCAGTTTTCCGTTCTGCATGTAATGCACTTCCACCTGCTTCGCCGTCGCCAGATCACCAACATGCTTCGCACGTACGCAGGTGCTATTCAGGCGGATTTGCACGGGCTGGCCGGCGCGATCGAGCTTGCTGTAATCCGCATGAGCCGTCACCACGTCTTGCATCGTGCGCCCCGGCATCGCCTCTGGAATCAGGTCACGCACCAGCAGGCGTGCGACGGACGCGTTGCCGTCGGGGAAGTGGAAGATGTAGGGCTCCTGTTTCTCTTCGCCTCGGCCCTCGCTCGCATTCCCAAGCCCAAGGCCATCGACCCCGGCATAGTGAATGCCGTAGTCATCGCCCGCCATCAAGATGTCGAGCGTCGGGACTGATTCAATATTTATGCAGAATAGATCGTTGGTACGCGATTGGAAGAAGGGAAGTACTTCCGGGGTACACTTCGCATACTTCGTAAGATAGTCTGCATAGCTAATCTTGCGTAGCTTCGCGCGTTTCTCTTCTTTTGAAAGCCCGGGCAGATAATCCACGTTCTCCGTATAAACTCGCGCGATGTCGCGCTGCGCGGCTTCCGAGAGTGGGGTGCGCTTCACCCACTCCTGCCAGGGGACGTCAAACATCCCGGGAACCAGTCGATCTTCGCCGAAGGTTTCTTTGTCGAAGAAATTTGCGGTGCTCAGCTTGGAGTAAAGCTTCTGGTCGTAATCCTTGTAAAACTTCTTCGTCTCGATGCCGAGGTCTTTCAACACGCCCTTGGCAACATCGCTGTATTCCGAGGGGCTTTCGATGGATTGCGTGCCGCCGTATCCGAGTAGCATTCGTCCGCCGGCCTGGAATTCATTGCGTTTGGCGTGTCCGCCGAAATCGTCATGATTATCGAGAATGAGAATGCGCGCAGTCTTGCCGGCCGTCTTGCGGTAGAAATGCGCCGCGGCGAGGCCGCTGATGCCGCCACCTACAATCACCAGGTCGTACTCTTCGCCCGTGGCAATGGGCTGCGTGTCCTGCTGGAAGACGCCGTCGCGCAACTGGTGGGCGTAGGTGTAGGAGCCCTCGTGGTTGCCGCGCATCCCCATCTTTGCCGGCGGATAGTACTCGCCCGTGGTTGCCGGTTCGTCAAACGCATTGAGGACTTGCGGCGCAACCAGCGCACTGCCAACGGTGCGGGCCACGCCGTTCAGAAAATCGCGGCGCGTAATCTTGCGGTCCATGCCCAGCGCGTGGTCCCGCTCTTTGTCGGTCATTTGCCTGATACCAGGTTTCGGTAGAGTGCTGGCGATTATATCTCTCGCCTGAGCCGCCTCGCATCCTAGCGGTCGGGTTGAAACATGTAGCGCCCGCCTTTTTGTTTTGCGAAGCCCTCGGCTACATCCAGAAACGCGCGCGCCGCGTGCGAGAGTGCCGAGTTCTTCCGGTACACGATCCGCACCTTGCGCTCGAATGCGAGCTCTTTCACCCGTGCGCTCGCCAGCTCGCCCCGCGCAATCTCGTCTTCCACCGATATGCCCGGCAACAGGGCCAGTCCCCGTTCGCGCGCCACGAACTTCTTGATTACTTCCACCGTCGGCAGCTCCACATGCATGTGCAATGGCACGTTCTTGTGCTTGAAGGTCTCAATCACTTTCGCGCGATAGGGCGAGGGAACGTTGTGCGCCACGAATACCTCGGCCCCGAGCTGCGAGATATTCAGATGTCCGGCCTTGGCGAGCGGATGCGAAGGATGCATCACGAAAACCAGCTCATCGCGATAAATTACGATCGAACGCAGCTCCGGCTGCTCGATCCTGTAGGTCACCAGGCCGAGCTCGATGCCCCGGTTCATTAACTCTTCAGGTACGTGGCTCGCCAGGGTTCGTTGCACCGCGATCGAGACCATCGGGCAGCGGTCGCGGAATTTCTCCAGCATCGGTAGCAGGTAAAGGCACGTCACCTCGTTGGCACCCACGCTCAAGCGCCCGCGCTCCAATTGCCGCAGCTCTCCCACCGCCGCCAGTGCCTCGGTCCGCATGTTCAGCAACCGCTGCGCGTATTCCTGCAGCACCTTCCCGGCATCCGTCAGAATGCCCTCGCGCGAGGAGCGGTCAAAAAGTGCCTCGCCGATCTCCTCCTCCATCTTTCGGATCGTCTGGCTGATGGCCGGCTGGGTCCGGTAAAGCTTCTTCGCTGCCTTCGAAAAACTGCCCTCGCTGGCCACCATCAGAAACGTTTCCAGCTGAAATAAATCCACTTATGCTCCTCCGCAAGAACTAACCGTAAAACTTATGGATAAGATATCCTAATGCTAATCATTAAAATTATAAACTTGAGTTATCGTGAAGCCCCTCGTTAGTCTTTCACTACGGCTTGGCTCAAAGGCCGTGTCCCGCTTTTGGGGTTGAGGAGGACGGATGGACCGGGCGCGCATCACGATTTTCGATACCACGCTTCGAGACGGCGAACAGTCTCCCGGGTGCAGCATGAAGCCCGCGGAGAAGCTGCGCATGGCGCGGCAACTGGATCGACTCGGCGTGGACGTGATCGAGGGTGGCTTCCCCATCTCCTCCGACGGTGATTTCGAGTCCGTGAAGGTCATCGCCGGCGAAATCCGCCGTCCAAAGATCGCCGGACTCGCCCGCGCCAATAGCAAGGACATCGAGCGCGCCTGGCATGCTCTTCAGCACGCCGCTCGCCCGCGCATCCACGTCTTCCTCGCCACCAGCGACATCCACCTTAAATACAAGTTGCGCATGACGCGCGAGCAATGCATCGCCACCGCCTTCGAACAGGTTCGCTTCGCGCGCTCGCTCTGCGCCGACATCGAGTTTTCGCCGGAAGACGCCACCCGAACCGACCTGGAGTTCCTCTGCTCCGTTTGTGAGGCCGTCGTAGAAGCCGGCGCTACTACGCTGAACCTGCCCGACACGGTTGGCTACACCGTTCCCACGGACATCACGCGCATCTTCGCTGCGGTGCGAGATCGTATCAACCGCGACGATATTGTGCTCTCCTGTCACTGCCACAACGATCTCGGCTTGGCGGTCGCGAATTCTCTGGCCGCCGTCGAGGCGGGTGCGCGCCAGATCGAGTGCACCATCAACGGCATCGGTGAGCGCGCGGGGAATGCTTCGCTCGAAGAAGTCGCGATGGCACTGCGGGTTCGTGGCGACGCTTATCCATACGAAACCGGCATTCGCACCGAGCAACTCTATCCATCGAGCGCTTTGCTCATCGAAACCACCGGCGCGCAGGTGCAGGCGAACAAGGCCATCGTCGGCCGCAACGCCTTCGCACACGAAGCGGGCATTCACCAGGACGGCGTGCTCAAGAATCCGCTCACTTACGAGATCATGACGCCGCACTCAGTTGGCGTGCCCGACAGCAGGCTCGTCCTCGGCAAGCACTCGGGACGCAGCGCGCTCAATTATCGCTGTGAAGAGCTCGGCTACCGCTTTTCGCGACGCGATCTCGACAACATTTACCGTCGTTTCGTTGATCTAGCGGACCAGGTGAAGGTCGTGGAAGACACCCATCTCGTCCGCATTATTCGCGAAGAGATGGCCATGGGCCTTGCGCCCGAATTGGTGGTGCCCACCCGTGGAGTGGCGGTCACGGCGTAAAATCAACGGTTAAGGAATCATGAAACTAAAAATCGCAGTTCTTCCTGGTGACGGCGTCGGCCCCGAGGTAACAGGGGCGGCGGTACGCGTGTTGCGCGCCATTGCCAACGTCAACGGTTACGAATTTAAGTTCACGGAAGCCGACATGGGCGGCGTGGCCATCCGAAATCACGGACGTCCGTTGCCCGAGAACACGCTCCAGGCCTGCCTCGACGCTGACGCGGTTTTCCTCGGCGCCGTCGGTCATCCCGAGTTTGATGGCATGCCACGCGACAAAAAGCCCGAGACCGGCTTGCTCGCGCTGCGCCAGGCGCTCGGCGGTTTCGCGAACCTGCGCCCGGTGCAGAGCTATCCTGCACTGGTGGACGCATCTCCCATTAAGCAGGAGGTGGTTTTCGGCTCCGACGTGCTCATCGTGCGCGAACTTCTCGGCGGCCTCTACTTCGGCGAACCGCGTGGCGTGAAGGACGACACGGCGACGAACACCATGAGCTATTCGCGCTACGAAGTGGAACGAGTGGCGCACGTTGCGTTTCAGCAGGCGCGCAGCCGGCGGAAGAAATTGACGTCCGTCGATAAAGCCAACGTCCTCGAGTGCTCGCAGCTCTGGCGCCAGGTGGTTTCCGAGGTCGGCAAGCACTATCCCGATGTGAAGCTCGAACACGCCTACGTTGATTCCTTCGCGATGCGGCTAATTCAGGCGCCGGCGGCCTTCGATGTGGTGCTCACCGAAAATCTTTTTGGCGACATTCTCTCCGACGAAGCTGCTGTCATTGGCGGCTCACTAGGGCTGCTTGCGTCAGCGACGATTGGCGGGGAAGTCGATCTCTACGAACCGGTGCATGGTTCCGCGCCCGACATCGCAGGCAAGGGAATCGCCAACCCGATTGGCGCGATCAATTCGGCGGCCATGTTACTGCGCCACACGGCAAAGCTAGAGCAGGACGCGCGCCTTGTCGAAGCTGCTGTCAACGCCGTGCTTCTCGACGGCTATCGCACGAAGGACCTCGTCGGGTCGTCGCGCAAATTCAATACCACTGCCGAAATCAGCGCTGCCATCGAGCGGCAATGTTCTGACATGGCCATCAGCCATTACGCGTATCATGCGGTGTAAATCTCTCTCCGGCTTCGGCCGGAGATTCTTTGAGTGACGGATGTCCGGTCCACGTACTCTATTCGAGAAGATCTGGTCGTCGCATGTGGTGTGCGCGCCTGACGATCAACCGCCGATCCTCTACATCGATCGGCACTACGTGCACGAGGTCACCTCGCCGCAAGCCTTCGATGGCCTTCGCGCCGCCGGCCGGAAAGTCCGCCGCGCCGATCTCACGTTCGCAACCGTCGACCACAACGTTCCCACGACTTCGCCCCGTCTGGTGATCAAAGACGATGTTGCCGCGCGCCAGATCGACGCTCTGCGTAAAAATTGTGCTGAGTTCGGCATACCGTTATTCGATCTCACCTCGGAAGAGCAAGGCATTGTCCACGTCATCGGTCCAGAGCTCGGGCTCACGTTGCCGGGCATGACCATTGTTTGCGGCGACAGCCACACCAGCACTCACGGTGCGTTCGGCGCATTCGCCTTTGGCATCGGCACGTCCGAGGTGGAACACGTGCTCGCCACGCAATGCCTGCCGCAGCGCACGCCGAAGACTATGAAGATCGAAGTTTCTGGAATATTGTCCGAAGGCGTGACCGCGAAGGACCTCGCACTCAGCATCATCGGACGATTCGGCACCGATGGCGCCTCCGGCCACGTAATCGAGTACTGCGGCCCCGCCATTTGCGGTCTCTCGATGGAAGCCCGCATGACACTCTGCAACATGGCGATCGAAGGGGGTGCGCGGGCTGGGCTCGTTGGTCCCGACGATACGACGATTGCCTACATTTCTAATCGTCAATATGCACCGAAAGGAACGGCATGGGAGGAGGCCGTCGCGGAGTGGAAGGCGTTGAACACAGATCCCGGCGCAAAATTCGATTGCGAGATTCACATCGACGCCGCCGAGCTTCAACCGCAGGTCACTTGGGGCACCAACCCCGGCATGGTCGCTTCGGTGCGCGCGAACGTTCCTGATCCCGCCAGCGCCCCCGATGCTGCCCAGCAACAGTCCTACCAGCGCGCTCTCACCTATATGGATCTCAAGCCCGGCACTGCCATCGCCGATATCGCAATTGACCGCGTTTTCATCGGCTCCTGCACGAATTCACGTATCGAAGATCTCCGCGCTGCCGCCAAGGTTGTGGCTGGATATCGTGTTGCGCCGAGTGTGCATGCGATGGTCGTTCCCGGATCGCAGAAGATCAAGGCGCGCGCCGAAGAAGAAGGGCTCGATCGCGTCTTCCGCGATGCCGGATTCGAGTGGCGCGAGTCGGGGTGCTCCATGTGCCTCGGCATGAATCCCGACATCCTCTCGCCGGGTCAGCGCTGCGCTTCCACCAGCAATCGCAACTTCGAGGGCCGCCAAGGTCGCGGAGGACGCACGCACCTCGTGAGCCCGGCCATGGCCGCCGCCGCCGCCATCAAAGGGCATTTCACCGACATCCGCGAGTGGGAGTACAAGTAGCCATGCAGGCCTTTCGCGTTCACACTGGCGTGGTCGCCCCGCTCATGCGGCCCAACGTTGATACTGACCAGATCATCCCCAAGCAGTTCCTCAAGCGCATCGAGCGAACGGGCTTCGGCCCGTTTTTGTTTTTCGATTGGCGATTCGATGAGCAGGGAACACCGCGCGCTGATTTCGTGCTGAACCAGCCCCGCTACAAGGGAGCGTCGATTCTCGTAGCAGGAAAGAATTTTGGTTGCGGGTCATCGCGCGAGCACGCGCCCTGGGCGCTTGAGGATTTCGGGTTCCGCGTGGTGATTGCGCCGAGCTTCGCCGACATTTTCTACAACAACTGCCGCAACAGTGGAGTGCTCGCGATCGTCGCATCGCAAGAAAATGCGGATGCCATCGCTGCGCGCGCCACTGCGAATCCCGGCTACCAGCTCACCGCCGATCTTGAAAAATGTACGGTCTCGGATAATGAAGGCATGTCGTGTTTGTTCGAGATTGATCCTTTCACCCGGCGCTGCTTCCTCGAAGGCCTCGACGACATCGGCCTCACGCTTCGCCATGCAGATGCGATTGCTGCTTACGAAGCGGCGCACCGTTAGTTCGCGTCCGCAGCCTTCTTGGCTTCCTTCAGCCGTTTAAGTTCGACTTTGAATTTCGGGTCGTAGCGCGTGCCGGTGATTGTGATCGGCAATACGGTTCCGGCTGATTTGCCTTTGAAGAACGGGTCCACCGCTTTCAGCAGGAACGATTTGAAGCCCGTCGTCATTTGCGACACGGTGGCATGCAGCATCGCTGTCCCGCTGAAATCAAGGGTCTGGTCATTCACGTCATAGCTGCCGTGCAGTTTCGCTTCCGCACCGGGTACGTTGAAATCCAAGGACGGGATGTTTAGCTTCCCTTTGGCCAAGTGAAAAGTGGTCTTGAAGTGCGCGGGCACCTGCTCGTCATTATTCGCCTTCAAATTGCCTTCGGCCTTGTGGCTGAGCTCGGCGACTTTTTCGGAAACCGTTTCCTTCCTGAATGTGCCGTTCACGATGTTTGCCTGTCCGTCGGCGGTGATGCGACTGCGCACCGGTCCTTCGCCGGGCACGATCTTTACCTTCGCAGTGAACTGCAAGCCGCCGTGCATGGCAGGCGGCGTTTTCACCGCCATCTTCAGCATGTCTTCCACGCGGGCGTCCTTCGAAACCACGTCCAGGTCGATGATGTGCCCAAGCGGCCCGGGCACGTCCACAATCGATCCGTTTACCGCTATGGTCGAATTAAGCAAGTGCGCTTCCACGCTGTGTAATTGCGTGTCGCCGTTAGTTCCGTCGACAGTTGCTGTGAACGTCGTCTTCAGATCCACGGGATGTTTTCCCGAACTTACGCTGAAGTCCGGTGTGTCCGTCGTCCCCTGGACATCGATGCGTCCAAGCTCGCCGGTAAAGTGACCCTCCGACGACAGCGTTCCAGAAAGTTCGTGGAAGACTCCCAAATCCGCCTTCTTGAAAACGTACTTCCCATCCACGTGCGTTGCGCCCGAATCCTGCAAGTTCCACGGTCCGAAGCTGCCGTCGGCCTCGATCTCGCCGGGAGGCAGTGCGTTTCTGAGCACCGCACGATAGTGCATGCCGCCGTCCTTGCCTGCAGACGTAAGGAGCAGGTGGTGCATGTTGAACACGAGGGCTCGCTTCGCCGGATCGGAAGCGAGAATCACGAGTGTGGCATCGTCGGCTTCAAGGCCGTCGATATCGAACCTCGGCACCTTGCGCTTGGTTGTCGGCTGCGTCTCCGCATCCGAATGACGCGCGACGGTGATGGTCATCCCCAATGCGCGTACATGATGCAGATGCCGGGTGCGAGTCAGCATGTTCCACAACGAAGTGCTCGCGGCGAACTTCTGCACGTGAATGAATGGTATTTTCGCGCCGCCTGCGCTTTGTACGAGGGTGAGCCCCGTTCCCGTTACCACCACTGTCGGCAGGAGTCGAACGTGCAGAGAATCAAGCGCGACCTCGCTATGAAAATGCTCGGCCAGCATGTCGCGCGCCAGGGTTTGCGCCTCGCGGTTGAAATAGGCGTTCACCAGCAACACGGCGCAAAGCAAAAAGACCGCCAGCAGCGACCACCGGACAGTTGTTTTCCAACCCACGTTGTCTTGGATGCACGAAAGTGGCGAGATGGCACAAATCTCGTCGCAAACGATTGCATTCCAAAGCGTCGGAGCGATCTGCAGATGCGGAGTACACCGCCGCTAGAAGTGGGGAAAATGTTGCGAGACTTTGAAACTTATAGAAATTTTCTAGCTTGGCTCTTGCGCAACTTTCAAAGTCATGCGATCTTAGAAATGCGTAGGAGCAACGCCCGATGAAATATATAACGCAAATCTCAGAGCGTAGGCAGTCGCTGACCGGACCGGAAAGCGTCTGCAATCGGGCATATTTCGCTGATTTCAGCTAACTCCTGGCTGCATAACTCCTACGCAATCGCGAGCTAAATCATACCCGTTGGATGGCGAAAGCTTCGGCTACTTCATTTGACAACGTAGCTTGTCCGAAGCTGGTCGTACCTCCAACGATAAAAGCCAAGTAGTTGGGTGGCGAAGAGTTCGAATGCACCGACTGTCCATCGAAAAAACGGTCGAACTCGTCCAATCCCCCGACTTTTACTAGGCCAGTGGCGAAGTGTGCGGATACTTCGGTGATCAACCGTCTGCAAAGACGATTGTGAGGTTCGATCCCTCGGCCGCGCACGCTTGATCCCTGGCTGCAAAGTTCGTAGTTGTTCGATCGGTGGCGAAGACATCGGTTACTTCGCCTCAGGAGCGGGAGGACGCAGGTTCGAATCCTGCCGGGGGCACTTTGGGTCCCTGTAGCTCAGTGGATAGAGCGCCACAACGTACCGGGTCGCTTGTACCCCGATCGGATTATTTTTAGTTTTGGGCCGGTGGCGAAGACTTCGGTTACTTCGCCTTGTAAGCCGTAGGTCGCGGGTTCGAGTCCCGTCGTGCGCAAAGCATCGCGCGCGTAGCTCAGTGGCAGAGCAACGATACCGAGTCGATTCAATCCCCGGCCCGGTAGTTCGATAAATATTCCGGTATTCCGGACGGAAGGAGGTGTCTATGGCAAGCATTACGGTGAAAAACGGCACCGCCGTCGGCGCGGAGTCGTTGTGCCTGCGCTGCATGCACGGACACCGCCAGAAGGGCTTCCGAGAATCCGAGGAGCTTTTGTTTTGCACGTACATCTGGGAAGCCCCGCGGCGCGTGCCTTTCAAGGTCGCCGAGTGCACCAGCTACTCGGAGCGCAACACGCTCTCCATGTACCAGATGCAACAGATGGCGTTGTTGATCAATCCTGCGTCGACCGCGAAATCTGCGGGCTTCACACGTAGCGACGAGCAGAAGGTCGCTGCCGTCGTTTCCGGTTCCGAAACCATCAAGTAGGCCGCTTGCAATCCACGTTGCCGGCGGCCGAGTCACCCGCCGGAAGCGGCGGCAATTTGCAAGGAGGCCGCTATGGCCCGTCTCAATCTACTCAACCTGAATTTCCGCACTCACGAAGGCGCGCCCGCTCGCGTGATCTCGGCCGAGGCGCAACTCCGGCGCGCGGTGCTCGCCTGCCTGCTGTGGGAGGACCAGTTCTACGAGGACGGCATGGCGATCGCGCAGCGCATCCGTGAGCTCGTGCCCAAGGTCCAGGCCGAGACCGTCGCCGCGCTGGCCGTTGAGGCCCGCGAGAAGATGAAGCTGCGTCACGTACCGTTGCTGTTGGTGCGTGAAATGGCGCGGCTCATCACCCACCGTAAGTTGGTGGCGGAGACGCTCGAGCGCGTGATCCAGCGTGCCGACGAACTCGCCGAGTTCCTGGCGATCTACTGGACCGAGGGACGCGCACCGCTCTCGGCGCAGGTGAAGAAGGGGCTCGCCGCGGCGTTCACCAAGTTCGACGAGTACGCCCTGGCGAAGTACGACCGCGCGGCCGCCGTCAAGCTGCGCGACGTGCTCTTTCTTTCGCACGCCAAGCCGCTCGATGAGGCGCAGGCCTCGCTGTGGAAGCGCCTGATCGACGGGGAACTCGCCACGCCCGACACCTGGGAGGTTGCACTCTCCGCCGGTGCCGGGAAGCGCGAGGCGTGGGAGCGCCTGCTCACGGAGCGGAAGCTTGGTGCGCTGGCACTGCTCCGCAACCTGCGCAACATGCAACAGGCGCAGGTCGATGAGCAGCTCGTGCGCGAGGCGCTCGTGGCCATGAAGACCGACCGCGTGCTGCCGTTCCGCTTTCTCGCTGCCGCCCGTTATGCGCCGCAGTGGGAGGCAGAGCTCGAGCAAGCCATGCTGAAGTGTGTGGCATCGCAGCGCAAGCTCGCCGGCAAGACCGCGCTGCTGGTGGACGTGTCGGGTTCGATGACCGCGTCGTTGTCGAACCGTTCGGAGATGTTGCGAACCGATGCGGCGTACGGGCTCGCCATCCTGCTTCGTGAAATTTGCGAGCAGGTTGCGGTTTACTCGTTCTCGAATGAGTTGAAGCGCGTCCCTAGCCGGAGTGGCTTCGCCCTGCGCGATGCCATCGACGCCTCGCAGGTGCACGGCGGAACGTATCTCGGCCACGCCCTCAAGGCCATGGACGAGCGCTGCGACCGCGTAATCGTGATCACCGACGAGCAGTCGCACGACAGGGTGCCGGCGCCGAAGTCGCGTGCCTACGTGGTGAACGTGGCCAGCTACAAGAACGGCGTGGGCTACGGCCCGTGGACACACATCGACGGCTGGAGCGAGGCCGTTGTCGAGTACATCCGCGAGCTGGAGAACATTAACGTTGAATAGCACCCGGTCGGGAAACCGATCGGGTTTTTCTTTGGATAAGAGTTACAAGTAGCTCAGCCACCAATCGCGTCGCCGCTGTTTCAATCGCGAGAACCAAAAGCAGACAGGGTAGAGCGACACCACGACGACGAGCCACACCACATACGTCCATCCCAACGAGATTCCGTATCCGGGCGGGAACAGTTTGTCGTCGCCGCCCATGGAGGGCGGCAGCATCCACAGGAACGGCATGCGGCCATAGCGGAAGAAGTTCAATGCAACCTCGAAGAGGTGCGCCAGCAGCAGGTGCGCGGCGAAGTAGAAAAACGGCACGCGGCCGAAGACAATCATCGGATTTTTGTCTGAGAAGTGCTTGCCCTCGAATACCGCCAGCAACACCATCGCCGGGCCGAGCGTCATTAGGAAAAAGAGGAGCGATGGCGGATACTTCGACGTGTTGAGGAACGACAGCACGGTGAACAGTGCGTTCTTCTGGTGTTCCCATCTCGAGACATCGCCGTACAGATTCACCGCGCGCAACCCGACGAACGCAAGACAAGTCGCGCCGCCCAGCCGATACAGGAACCGCTTCCGCAGCTCGGATTCCCAGGTAAAGACTTCGCCCAGGCAGAAGCCCGCGCACATTGCGCCGAGCCATGGCAACACTGGATAGCCGACAACGATGGTCGTTCCAGCGAAGGGAATTGCGCCGCGCTGATGAAGCACGATCCAGAGCCATCCGAGATGGCCGAACTTATCAGCCGTAATGGAATCGCTGAGGTCGTGCAGTGCGATGATCGCAACGCTTAGCGCCGCAAGTACGCGCGGCGGCAGGTAAACCAGGGCCGCGAGGCCGATCATCGAGAGCCCGATGGACCAGAAGACGAGCATCACCACAGCTTCGCCGCGCCAGCCGAACTGAAAGAACAGGATTGGGCGGATGAGTGCGACTTCGCAAAGCAGCAGCCACAGTCCGCGGGTGAGCAGAAAGCGCGAGAGCTCGGGCTTGGTGTGGTGTCCGCGCTGCATCCAGAGATACGCGCCAAGTCCGGCGCAGAAGATGAAGCCCGGAGCGCACAGGTGCGTGATCCATCGGGTGAAGAACAAGGCGGGCGTGGTTTGGGTGAGATCGGTAGGCAGGAACAACATCGCTTCACGATTCACGTAATCGCGCACGTGATCGATGGCCATGATGATCATGATGAAGCCGCGGTAGGCGTCGATGGACTGCAGGCGAGGCGCGCGCGACGGGCTCAGTTTCGGGGCGGAAGCAGACATCTATTTATCCGGCGTGGTGGTGGCTCGAACCGTCGCGGATTCGCTGGCGACCCACGATATACCAATCATCGCAAAGGCGACAACGCCACTGGTCCATTCGTCGAGGCTGTGCGCGGCGTGCGTGATGCGCGGGATGTGCACGGTGACGAAAAAGATGAGAAACATGATTCCGAGGAGCAGCCCAGCGAGACGGACCTGGATGCCGGTGGCGAAGCTGAGCGCGGCGGCTAAGAAAGCGCCGCCGAGGAAGTAGGTGAAGAAGAGGTGCCCGGGGATCCACGACGGCACGAGTGGGCCAATGAACTTAGGCAACAGGAAATGCACGGCTCCGAAATTGACCATCGCAAGCGCCAGCACGATACGGGCAGTGAGCGCCGGGGCGCGCTTGCTCATGGAAGCAGGGAAAGCCAGTAAAAGCGCGGCCGCTGCCATCGACGCCAGCTCGGATGCTCCGGCAAAGCGAGTAGGGTCATGCGGGTCCTGGGCTATGAACGCTATGTAAAAAGAAAGAATGTAGACGGCGAGGAACGCGGCAAGAACAATGCATGAGGGCTGGAGGTAGCGATTGGCGAAAATCCCGGCGCCACACGCCAGGAGCAGAATGGCGATCACCGCGAGAACCAGCTTAGGGGCAGGCATCCACGGGAACGAGGGCTGCGGACCCAGCGTGAGTGCGCTCAGCACATGCACCATGGCGAAGTAGAGGATTGCGATCGCGAAGATTATCCGGCCAATTGGCGCCCATGCAGGCATGACGAAAAACGTTACTACGTCAAGGGCGGAACCCCGCTTCTAATCGTCACGAAATTCTGCGGTCTCGTACCCTGAGAGTTGAGTTGACGCAAAACTTCGCCTCCTGCGACACTCGATGCGATGGCTTACAAGGGGAAGATTGAGTACTCCCACGAACGAAAAATTCGTGAGCGCAACACCACCGTCTACCGCATTTGTCACCTGCCGATCTGGATCTGGGTCTTCTTCCTCGCGCCGGGGCCGCTGACGTTTTCGCTGTTCGCGCACGGCTTTACGAAGCTCAATGGCCTCTGGCTCGGCATCGTGCTGGCCTGCGTGTTCGTCGCAGGATATTTCGCCCAACTCCCGGGCTGCGAGCACGGGCCGTACATCATCCGCTTCGACGAAGCCAAGCCCAACCCGCTCTATCGCAAAATTTGCTACACCTTCGCGTGGAACGCCGCGCTGAACTTCGCCATCCTCAATACCGTTGGCCTCATCATCGCCACCGCCACCGGCGTCTGGTACATGCAGCAGATTTACCACTACGGATATTTTCCCATCCTCTTTATAGTGCTCATCCTCGGCGCGCTCGGACAGTTGCCGCGATGCAAGCGCTCCACCCGCTACGAAGGCATCGAGCGCCGCTACTTCTACGGCACGGTGTGGTCCGTGACGATCGCCCAGACCGTGCTGCTGATCCTGTGGAAGATGCTGCCGAAGAACCACGCGACCGACATTACGAAGCTCACCACGTTCGTTTTCGTTCTCGGTTTCGTCGCCACCCTCTCAGTGAAGGGCATTCTGCCGCGCACCCGGCCGATTCTTCCGGGGGAGACGATTGCGGAATAGTTACATTTCGTTCTGAAATTTCTTCAGCACATCCTCAACCCTGGTCTGCCGCTCATCATTCATACGCTTGAGCGACGGAAAACCCATCTTGCAGAGGGGACCGAGCTTTTCGATTCGACCTTGCAACTGGTCAAACCCCGGTGCACTCGAAGCTGCAGGCTGACGGAAAAGGACTTCTGCCTTCGCCCAAATGGCATCGGCTTCGCGCATGTCAGCGTCACTGGGCCGGGGATTTGTGCGCACGGCTTCGTTCAGGTCCTGGAACTCTTTGTTCTCTGGAAATGCGAGTAGCTTGAGAGGATCTTGGGCGTTTTTCACCTGCAAAAGACTCTCCATCATGGCTTTCT
Source organism: Candidatus Korobacter sp. (assembly GCA_036501185.1). Taxonomy (GTDB): domain Bacteria; phylum Acidobacteriota; class Terriglobia; order Terriglobales; family Acidobacteriaceae; genus Korobacter. Next base: position 18,272 of record DASYAU010000143.1, read on the forward strand.
TTTCCAGATGAATCGCGCCGGACCAATCGTAAACATCGGGCTTCAGTGCGCGAACAGCAGCTTTTAGCCTCGCACGGTCCTCACGCGAGAGCTTGCCATCGCGGGCAAGCTGGAGAGCGGCGGTCAGGTCCGTATCGAGCGAATATGCCCCGACCAGAACTCCAATAAGCGGCATGCCTGCGCCGAGATCTTGTGCGAACCGAATGCCAGCAACTAAGTGGTCGGTAGCCTCGCGGCTCTTACCTTGCGCGGCAAGTCGCCTGGCAGCGAGTATGTTGAGCCGTGCGAGGGCGCGGCCTCGGCCGAGGTCGGGAATTGGCGAGGCCGCCACAAGATGTTTGTCATTGCCCCAGTAATCAATTCCCCAGACACAATATGGGAAGGTGGTGCCGTGCACCATCGTTTCCACGGCCCCAGCGTTTTGGTCGAGCAGTTTGCCGACGGCAGCTTCATCCCACGGGACGGTTCCCTTGGCGACGCCTTCCATGTGTTGCGCCTCAGCGCTGCTCAACGGTTGGTCGCTCATTTGCGCGAACGCGTTCCAATAGCGCAGCGAGGCATTGTTTTCCGCGCCCTTCGGAACCTGAGCGAATAATGGCGCCGCGATGAGGGCGAGTATGAATACAAGCCGTTTCATTTCCTTACTCCTTGGATAGAGCGTTTAAGGCGCTGTTGGGCCGGTCGGTGCGCGGCAGCGATTGTGCCGCCGAAAGCGCTAATGCTTCATCGAGCCGGTTCTCACGCTCCGCTTCATTGAAATCCATGAGCGTCACGGGTCGGCGCATGGGTTTCAAGCTCTCAGCGGTCGGTCGGTCTACCGCCGGCTTCGCACGAGGGAACAGAATTACGGCCGCTGCGATCAGCATGCATGCGAATGCCAGGCCGGCTGCGATCACGGTCTTCCGGCGCGACCCGGAAAATTTCAGCGGCGCAGCGTCGCGTGGCTGAAAGCTCCGCAAATGCTGTTCGAATTTGTCATCGTCCATCGTCATAGCGAATTCCTCAATGCCGCCGGCGACAATGTCTTCTTCAATGCCGCCAGGGCGTACCGATAGCGGGAAGCTGCGGTGTTTGCCGAGATCTCGAGCGCTGCCGCAACTTCCTCGAACGTCAACCCGCCCCAAATGTGCATCATCACCACTTCGCGTTGTTCGTCCGGCAGCGCTCCCATCGCGCACCGAAGGTCGAGTTCAGCGGCACGGTCATGACTCGCGGTCTGGAACCATGGTTCGTCATTGGTTAACTCGGCCTCGCGAGAGCTGTCGCGAATCTGGTTCAGCAGCGCATTTCGCACTGCGCGAAACAAGTACGGACGCGGCTCCTGGGGTTCCTGTTTTATTTCCAGCAATGCGAGAAAGGTGCGCTGCACTGCGTCTTCCGCCGCCGCGTGCTCAATCCCAAACGACCTCGCATAGGCGATGAGCGATGGCGCCAGCTCGCGATAGAGCTGCTCGACCTGCTGTCGCTGGGTGGGCCGGAAGAACGGTAGACGCATTCAGCGCATTCTCTCGCGTTTTCATGGGATCCACACGCAAGAGGGGAGGATTTGTCTGTCTCTCAAACAAAAAAGGACGCGGAATCCCGCGTCCTCTCTTTTTTCTTTACGTACCAGCTACGGAATCACCAGTTTCGTAAACGGATACACATATGCCTCCAGCGTCACCACGATCCCCACCAGCGCCGCCAACGCAATCGAGTGGAAGAAGACATACGGCAGAATGCGCCCTTCATGCCCATACCATTCGGTAGCGGTTGACGCCACGACGATCGATTGTGCGTCGATCATCTTTCCCATCACCCCGCCGGCGCTGTTGGCTGCGCACATCAGGTTCGGCGACAAATGCAGTTGCTGCGAGGAGATCTTCTGCAGGCTGCCGAACAGTACATTCGACGCCGTATCCGATCCTGTCAGCGCCACGCCAAGCCAGCCGAGCATCGTCCCGAAGAACGGATACATCACTCCGGTCCGCGCGAACGCCAGGCCCATGGTCGCGTCCAGCCCTCCATACCGGGTCATGAAGCCGATCGCCATCATGGCGCTGATGGTCAGCAGCGAGAACCGTACCTTCATCAGCGTAATGCCGTAGTTCTTGATGAGCTTCGGAAGGCTCAGGCCCATGATCAGCCCGGCGATGATAGCGGCAACAAGTATGCCGCTGCCCGTCGCTGACAACCAGTTGAGAACGAACACCGCGCCCTCTTTGGTCGGAGCCGCAACCACCGGCGGCGTGCGCAGCACCATGTTATGCAGGCCGTGCACCGGGAACTTCGGCGCGGAGAGGCCATCGAGAAATTTCTTCGCCTGCGGCGTGCCCCAGACGAACACACACACGCTGAGCACGATCCACGGCACCCAAGCCTTGAACACTTCGCCGCCCGTGTAGCGGTTAGGATCGTGGCCGCTCTCTTGCGACTCGCCAGGGAAGCGCCACACGCGTTTCGGTTTCCACACCCGCATAAATCCGATGAGGGCGGCCATCGAAATAACCGCAGCCACAATATCCACCAGCCACGGGCCATGAAAGTTCGACATCAGGAATTGCGGAATTGCGAAGCAGGTGCCGGCCACCGCGATCGCAGGCCAAATCTCCAACATCGCCTTCCATCCCACGAACGCGATGATCAGCCAGAACGGTACGAGGAACGAGAACACCGGCAGGATGCGTCCCACCTGCGCGCCGAGAGTCATTTCGCTGATCTTCGTCACGCCTGCCAATCCCAGGATCGGCGTGCCCAACGCGCCATACGCCACCGGCGCCGTATTCGCGATCAGCGAGAGTGCCGACGCTTCCAGCGGAGGGAAGTCGAGGCCGATAAGAATCGTCGCCGTCACGGCCACCGGTGTTCCGAATCCAGACGCGCCTTCGAAGAACGCGCCGAACGAAAACGCAATCAGCAATAGTTGCAGCCGCCGGTCCTGGGTCACGTTCATCAGCGAGTGCTGCATCACGTTGAAGCGCCCGGTCACCACCGTGATGTGATACAGAAAGATGACGTTGATGATGATCCAGCCAATCGGCAACAACCCGTAACCAGCGCCGTACGTGGCGGTGGCGGCGGCAAGGCGTCCGGGCATGTGGAAGGCGAATATCGCGATCAGGATCGCCGATGCCAGTCCAAGCACGGCCGCCCAGTGCGCGGGAACTTTCGTCGACGCCAGCGCGCCGAGCAGCACGATGATCGGGATCGACGCGACAAATGTCGAGAGTAGCCAACTGCCGAGTGGGTCGTAGCCCTGCGACCACGGCGCCGAGACCGGGGAGACTCGCAAGATCAATGCGGCGATGATCGCCAGTACAACCGTAGCTGCAAGCGGTACCCAAGGGGACGGCGTCTTTGGCTTTTGCGAGGGAGTTTCAAACGGCGCGGGGTTCTTGTCGGAAGCCATTTTCTCCACATCCCTTGTTCTCAATTTTCAAGGAAAAGAGCTTGGTTGGGACGTGAGGATACACCACCGAAACAACTTCTGGCGAGCAACCTTAATAAATTCTCGTTGCTCGCCAGGGGGACGCCGGTTACGCGGCCTTCGTCGTTTGCTGCGGGTTCTTTGAGGCCAGGATTTCCAACTTTTCGATTTGCGGAGAGTGAACAAAGAGTTCGGCGTTTGCCTTCAATGCATCCACCACTTTCCCCGCCAGGTGCGCTTGGCGGCCTGATTCATCAGGGAATGCGTCGAAAATGCCAAAGCTGGTCGGGCCGATGCGGAAGGCATACCAGGTCGTGGTGCCTTGCTCCTGTTGAACGATAGAGAGCGCCGAGCGCAGCAGGTTTTCAACATCCTTTTCTTTACCTGGCTTGGCCTCGAGACGAGCGGAGAGAGCGAACTTTTCCATGGTTGTTCTCCTTTTCGCTTGAGAAGATGCTCCGCGCATGTCGGGCGACTGTGAACATTTGTGTCAGCCCTGACACGACCGTGTCCGCGAGGCACACCTTTCCTTGAAACATCCTTCGTAACTCACTGATTCGCAACGAGCTTCTGTTTGGCCGTCACTTTGCATTTTCATCCGGCGTATGGCGCAGCAAGGCCAACCCGAGGTGAACGAGATGCGGCGGCTGATCGGGATACTCAACGGAAAAGCGAAGTGGATGGGCGTAGTGGTTCTTCTTCTCAGCGTGAACGGCGTAGCGCAATCGACCACCGCTCCGGCCGATGCGAAGAGCGAACGACTGATCCTCATCAGTATCCAGGACCGCAAGCTGGCTCTCATCGACGACGGCAAAGTTGTGAGGGTGTTCCCGGTAGCGGTTGGCAAAGATTCGACGCCGAGCCCCGAAGGCACGTTCACCATCAAGACCCGCGTTGCCGACCCGACGTACTACCACAAGGGCACCGTGATTCCCGCCGGCCCGGAAAATCCGCTCGGCTCGCGCTGGATGGGATTGAGCGAAAAAGGTTACGGGATCCACGGAACCAATGCGCCGAAGTCGATTGGCAAGGCTGCTTCCCACGGTTGCATTCGCATGGCGAAGAAAGACCTCGAAGAACTTTTTCCGCTGGTGAAGGTGGGCGACCGCGTCGAGATCCGTGGCGAGCGCGACGAGCAGATCGCGCAGGCATTCGGAACCCCAGCTGACGCGACGGTTTCCACGACGGTAGTGGCAACAGCGGCAATCGAAAGTGAAGCGACAGGCGTGAGCGCAGGTCGTTAGTTTCCAAAGTTTAGAAACAACGCAACACGGAGGATTTATGGAAAGCGCGATGACATTACTGACGATCGTAGGTGGGTTGGTCTTCTCGGTGTCGTGCGCGCTGCTGGTGGAGGAGCTGATCTTCGGCGGACTGTTCAGGTTCTTCTTTCAACCGAAGCAGACGCGAGAAACAAGGCCCTGGTTCGTAGGAAGCGCTGACAAGCCGGTGCCGATCCCAATCGAAGTGAAAGAGCCGGTCCGGAAAACAAAGAAGCAAGCGTGAAAGGAGCAGGTCATGTTGCTGTTCAAGGAATTGCTGATGGTTGCAGGCATTGGGTTGATCGTGGCCGCGGCCGCGATCGTAGGTTATGACTTTTTTCTCAAACTCCAGTACCGGCGCGCGTTGGCCGGTGGCGTGGCCGGCGTCACCGAGCCCGAGCCGGTTCGCTGGAAGATGACCATCGTGTTCTTCGCCCTGGCGTGGGCGCCCATGTTGATCGCCGCCAGCATCGCCGTGGTCCCTAGCGGTGCCGCTGGTGTGCGCGTCAGCGAAACCAGCGGCACCTTGCCGGGCACTCTCTATCCCGGCGTGCATTTCGTAACTCCGGTGCTCGAGCACGTCGAATCGTTCGACACCCGCGACAAGCTGTTCACCACCGGCGTCACCGAAGATGGAAAAGGGGCGGCTCAGAAGAAAGGCGCGCTCACCGTGCAGGCGAAGGAAGGTCTCTCGCTCGGCCTGGCGATTACCGTGCGCTATCGCCTCGACCCTAAGCGGCTCGACTACATCCAGTCGCGCCTGCCGCAGCCAGTCGAGACCGAACTGGTGCCGCCCGTCGTTGCCAGCGCGTGGCGCGAGCTCGCACCAGGCTACACCGTTCGCGAAATGTTCAGCACCAAGCGCGAGGAAATTCGCGAGAAGGCCGCCGGCATCATCACCTCGAAGCTCGGCAAAGATGGTGTGATCGTGGAAGAGGTCATGCTCCGCGACATCCAGCTCCCTCCGGAATACGCCAAGGGTCTGCAAGACCTGTTGCTCAAGGAACAAGAGGACGACCAACTCACTGTGCAAACCGACATGCAGCAGAAGCAGGTGCGCATCTCCGAACTCGAAGCCGAGGCCGCGAAGGTGCAGCAGGTGAAGCAGGCCGAGGGCGCAGCCCAGGTGCGCGTGCTCGAGGCCAAAGGTGAGGCCGACGCCATGCAGTACACGCTTCCGCTGAAGGAGAAACAGATCCAGCAGTCGAAGCTCGAAGCCGAGGCGCGCAAGGAAGCCACCATCAAGAACGCCGAAGCCGCGGCTGAAGCCAAGGTCATTGACAGCAAGGCCGAGTTGCAGCGCCGCAACATGCTGGCCGATGCCGAGGCCAACCGTATCCGCGTTACTGCGGTTGCCGATGCTGAGCGCCTGAAGAGCGAAGCTGCGGTCTTGAAACAAAATCCGCTACTCATCAACAAGATCGTGGCCGAAAAGTTGTCGGACAAGATCCAGGTGATGATGGTGCCGAGCGATGGCAAATTCTTCTTCGCCAACGACGTGATGAAGGGCTTCGGATCGCCAACCCAGGTCGCACCGGAAGAAGAGCCACCGTCCGGCGGCAGCAAGTAGAACTACATTCGCCAATTTGTACGGCGAGTAAACGGGCCGGATGATCGGAGAGCCGCCGCCTTCGCTCCTCCGGCCCTGAATTCCTGAGGCTACTATGACGGGCAACGACTATAATTCGCCGCAGAGAATGACTTTCAACAAGGTGTTCTTCGGGCTCCTGCTGCTGGTCACGGGCGCGGCGCAGATCTACGCGGCGGCTCCCGAGACGACTTGGGCCCAACCCGCCACGCGCCTCGCGAAAGAGATCGCCAACATCGCGGGACCGGGCACCGCCGCGCTAACCGTTAGCAATCAATCCACAATTCCCGAGAGTGAAGTGCCCGCGATCCGTCGAGCCATCGAGGCGCAGCTTCGCGTGAACGGCATCGCACTCCGTTCAGCCGAGAACGCCGCCACGACGGTCAACGTCACGCTCTCCGAAAATCTGCAGGGGTGGGTCTGGGTCGCCGGCGTTCAGCAGGGAAGCGAGGTCAGAGTTGCAATTATTCCCGTAGAGCGCGTGGGCAGCGTCACTCCCACCCAGCCCGGCCCAACCATGACGCTGAAGAAGACGTTCGTCTTCGCGCAGCCAACGCCGATTCTCGATTTCTCCACCATTCACGCCGGCAGTGAGACGCATCTCGTGGTACTCGATGGCAGCAACGTTTCCCTCTATCGCTCCACCGGATCGAAGTACGAATTAGAAGAAGCGTTTCCCATCGTCCATTCGCGCGCGTACCCCCGCGATCTCCGGGGACGGCTCGCCATCGGCAAAGATCATCTCTTCGACGCCTACCTTCCCGGCGTGATGTGCAGCAGCAGCGCGACCACGCCTATCACCGTCACCTGCCGCGAGAGCGATGATCCCTGGCCTTTATCTACCCAGCGCGCCCTCTACAACTCGGCGCGCAATTACTTCACCGGCGCGCTCGCTCCCGGCATTGGCAAACCTCTTAGCCCATTCTTTACCGCCGCCGATCTGCCGCGCTCCAACTACGCGCTCTGGATCTTCACCGCCGTCGATGGCTCTGTCCGCGAGAGTGACGGCATGAACGAACGTCGTGTAACTTCCGCGAGCGATTGGGGTAGTGACATTGCCGCCGTTCACGATACCTGCGGCCTGGGGACCCAAGTCCTCGTCAGCGCCGCGGGCGATGGCAGCGATTCTCTCCGCGCATTTGAGGTCCCCGATCGCGAACCGGTGCTCGTGAGTTCAGCGCTGGGCTTTGATTTTCCGATCACCGCCCTTTGGACATCGATGGACACAACTACCGCCAACGCGGTCGTACACAACACGACAGGAGGACGATATGAGGCGTACAGCGTTTCTGTTGCTTGCGGCCAGTAGCGTTTTCTTGTTCTCCTCGTTTGCGAACGCGCGCACTCGTCCACGCCAAGGCGGTACGTTGCGGGTGGAGACCCAGGCCGACGCCTCGCGCTGGATGACCAGCCCCGTGCGCATGTTGGTCTTCGACTCCCTCACCCAGCTCGACGACACCGGCAAGGTACTACCCAGACTCGCCATCCGGTGGGATTCGCAAAGCGACGACCGGCGCTGGCAATTCTGGCTGCGTCCGGGCGTGCGGTTCCACGACGGCACTCCGCTCTCCGCAGCAACCATCGTTCAATCGCTCACCGCACAGCCATGCAGCGCATGTCCGTGGGGGTCGGTACACGTCGCCGGCGAGGCAGTTGTCTTCGAATCCGAATCGCCCATGCCCGAGCTTCCCGCACTACTCGCCAACTCGCGCTACGCCATCACCCGTCGCGACGAGAGCGGCAACATTGTGGGTACCGGCCCGTTCCGCTATGCAACAAACTCAAACGGCGCCATCACGCTCGCCGCCGTCGACGACTCCTGGCGCGCCCGTCCATTCGTCAACGCCATCGAACTTCGCGGCAGCCGCTCCCTGCGCGATCAATGGATGGACGTAAGCGTCGGTCGCGCCGACGTCGTCGAGGTCCCCGCCGAGTGGTTGCGCCGCGCCCAGCAGGAGCACATGCGCCTGCTCACCTCGCGCGACACGGATCTCATCGCTATCGTGATCGACGAAAAGGATCCCGCCGTTCAGGACTCCCGCCTCCGCGAAGCGCTCGCCCTCAGCCTCGATCGCGCGGCGCTCTTCAACGTCGTCTTTCAGAAGCAGGGAGAGACGACCGCGAGCCTGCTGCCCAACTGGCTCACTGGATATTCGTTCGCGTTCCCGGCGGCTCCCAATCTCGCGCGAGCAAAGGAACTTCGTTCCCAGGTCGAACGCCCGCAGGAGATGACCCTCAGCGTCGACGGCAACGACCCAGTGCTGCAGCTCATGGCCGACCGCGTCGTGCTCAACGCGCGCGATGCCGGCATCGTAGTGCGCCCGCTCACCGCGCCCGGCCACAGCACGCTCCACCTCACCCGGATCCACGTGGAAGAAACAAATGTCGCGGCGGCGTTCGTGGATGCCACGGAACAGCTCGGCGCAATCACCACTCCTCCTGCGGATGACCTCTCTGCCGTGTTCCATCAGGAGCAGGATCTCTTGGCAAAGCACACGATCGTACCGCTGCTTTATACTCCGCGCGCGATAGCCTACAGTCCGCGTGCGCACGATTTGAAGCTCAGCTCCGACGGGGCCGTGCGCGAGGCCGACTTCTGGCTGGAGGACGCCAAGTGAACCTGCGTCAAAGGCTGCTGCTGATGTTCTCGCTCACCGTGATTATCGCGGTTGCGGCGGTGGCCTATATCGTGTCCCTCCGCACCCGCGATGCCTTCGCGCAGGCCGACCAGGACCGCACCGCCGGCCTCGTCGCGCAGTTCCACCGCGAGTTCGATCGCCGCGGCCTCGAAATAAAGATGCGCCTTGACCGCATGGCCGCAAGCGAAGAAGTCAATCGCGTCACCTTCGACCTCGGCCACGGCGGCGAAGCCTCCGCCTATTTAAATGAAGCGGGCACGCTCGCTCAGCAGTATGGCCTCGACTTCCTCGAGCTTCTCAACTCTGATGGATCAATCGTCAGCTCAGCGCAATGGCCTGCGCGCTTCGGGTACAAGGAGTCGTTGCCTGACCTATCTGTCAGCGCGTACCTCAAGAAAGAAGAGCTGCCGCAAGGTTCGGCCGTCGGTCTGTTCGCTGTGAGGCCGATCAAAAGCGGAGATGCCACGCTCTACCTGGTGGGCGGCGAGCGACTCGATCGCGAATTTCTGCAATCGCTTTCCGCGCCCGAGGGAATCCAAATCGTTCTCTACCGCGTCGGCGAGAGCGGCTTCCAACCGGAAGACGTCGTCTCGATGAGCGGCATGGTCGATACCCCGGAAAAATATGCGCCTCTCATCAAGCTTGCGATGACCCGCCGCACCGAAGTCAGCGCCATCGTCTCGCCGACCAACGACCGCAAAGACAGCCTGCAAACCACCGCCATTCCTCTCATGGATCGCAGCGGCGTAGTCGTCAGCGTGCTTCTTGTTGGCAGCCCGCGCCGCGGCCTCATTACTCTGCAAGATCACATCCGCGCCGTCGCGTTGACCGTCGGCGGCCTTGGCATTCTGCTCGCCATTGCGGCCAGTCTGTGGATCACCGGGCGCATCACCCGCCCCATCGTCGAGCTGGCCTCCGCTTCCCGCCAGGTCGCGGCCGGCGATTGGAACGTGACCGTCAGTCCGCACCACGCCAGCGGCGAGATTGCCGAACTGGCCGAGGCCTTCAATCGCATGACCTCGCAACTCGTCGAGCAGCGCGACCGATTGGTGCAAACCGAGCGCGTCGCCGCGTGGCGCGAACTCGCCCGCCGCCTAGCGCACGAATTAAAAAACCCGCTCTTCCCGCTGCAACTCACCGTGGAAAATCTGGTGAAAGCGCGCCAGGTGCTCCCGGGCGAGTTCGACGAGATCTTCGATGAAAGCACCAAAACCCTGATGGCCGAAATCCAGAACCTCAAGACCATCATCCAGCGCTTCAGCGATTTCTCGAAGATGCCGCAACCGCAGTTGCAGGCCGTCAAGATCAACGAATTGGTCGAGCGTGTCGCGTCCATACACGAAGCCGCCCTGAAGAACCGCGAGCATCCCGTCGAGATGCGCCTGAACCTCGCTTCTGACCTGCCGGTCATTCCCGCCGACCCAGAGCTGTTGCACCGCGCTCTCTCGAACCTCGTCCTTAACGCGCTCGACGCCATGCCACAAGGCGGATCCATCACCATCAATACATTCGCGCGCCAGGAGACCGTTCGCATCGACGTCGCCGACACTGGCACGGGGTTGACCAAGGAAGAATGTGAGCGCCTCTTCACGCCGTACTACACCACCAAGCAGCACGGCACCGGCCTCGGCCTGGCGATCGTGCAATCGGTCATCACCGACCACGGCGGCTCGATCGGCGTCGAAAGCACGCCCGGAGTCGGCACAACGTTTATCATCGATCTGCCGCGGCAAGTAGCCGCGACCGGAGCCAACGCCTGACCGCCAAAGCCGACATCTTGATCGTGGACGACGAGGCCAACACCCTCGCCTCGCTCTCGCGTGCCTTCCGCCTCGCCGGACACGAAGCCACCGTCTGCGACAACGCTGCGAAAGCGCTGGAACTCGCGAAATCCCGTCCCTTCGATCTGATCCTGTCGGACGTCGTCATGCCTGGCCGCGATGGACTCACTCTGCTGGAAGACCTGAAGAATGCAGGGATCTCCGCGGCGGTAGTCATGATGTCAGGCCAAGCGCACATCGAAATGGCGGTGAAGGCCACGCGCCTCGGCGCTCTCGACTTCCTGGAAAAACCACTCTCGACAGATAAGTTGTTGCTCACGGTCGAGAACGCGCTCAAGCTCAAGCGCCTCGAAAACGAAAATCGTGACCTGCGCAACCGCGTTGGCCGCCACGAAATTGTGTGGAAGGGTGAAGCCATGCGCCGCGTCATGGCGCAGATCGAGCGCGTCGCCGCCAGCGAAGCGCGCGTCTGCATCTACGGCGAAACCGGCACCGGCAAGGAACTCGCCGCCCGCACGCTTCACGAAAAAAGTCCGCGAAAGAGCGGCCCGTTCGTCACCCTCAATTGCGCCGCCGTCCCTGCGGAACTTATCGAGAGCGAACTCTTCGGCCACGAGAAAGGCTCGTTCACCGGAGCGGCTGCCCGCCATATCGGCAAATTCGAGCAAGCGCACCGCGGCACCTTGTTCCTCGACGAAATCGGCGACATGCCGCTCTCGATGCAGTCCAAGCTCCTGCGCGTCCTCGAAGAAAGCGAAGTCGAACGCATCGGTGGAGACAAATCGATCCCCGTCGATGTACGCGTGCTCGTCGCCACCCACCGCAATCTCGAGGACCTGGTGAAAGAAGGAAAGTTCCGCCAGGACCTCTTCCATCGCGTGTACGTCTTCCCGCTCGTCCTGCCGCCACTGCGCCAGCGCAAAGAAGACATTCCCATCCTGCTCGACTATTTCGCACGCCAGGTCTGTCACCAGAACGGCTGGAAGCCCGTACCGTTCACCCCCGACGCCATCGAAGCACTGCAACGTTATTCGTGGCCCGGCAACGTTCGCGAAATGCGCAACGTCGTCGAGCGATTGTTATTGCTGGCAGTTTCCGGCGAAGTCGATCGCGCAACCGTCGAGCTGGCATTGCCGCAAGCGCAAGCTGCCTCTGCTTCCATCGATGGCAGCGGTCCGCTCTCCGGACGCGTCGCGCAATACGAGCGCGAAGTGATTCTCGCCGAACTTCAGCGCCAGAAGCACCACATCACCAACACGGCGAAAGCGCTCGGCCTCGAACGCAGCCATCTTTATAAGAAGTGCCAGGCACTCGGTATCGATCTTCGCGCCGCGCGTGGAACGCAGTAAACCACTCCGCCACGCCTAAGACCGTTCAGCTCAAGTCAGTTCCGCTCCCGACCGTCCCGCTTAAGTCCGTTCAGGTTTGTATCAGGGCAGCGATTCAGCGCTGCCGTCACGTCGGCGAGAGGATTCCGGCTTCAGCCGCTGCACACCGTCAACGCTGAAACCGATTCGCCCCAAACGGTCGGAGATCCAATTCAAACGCCTCGCCCTGCACCAGCGCGCACACAACTTCCGCTGTCGCCGGCGCCAGCAGAATCCCGTCGCGATAATGTCCCGCCGCGATAAACATTCCTGGTGTGCTCATGGCTCCGATCAAGGGCCGCCCGTCCGGTGTTCCGGGCCGCAACCCGGCCCACACTTCGTGGATGCGCATCTCTTTCACTGCCGGAACCAGCGCTGCCGCCGCCGCGTGAAGCTGGTGGATCACCGACGAGTTGACGTTCTTGTCGAATCCCGCTTCCTCCAGCGTCGAGCCAATCACCATTCGTCCATCGCTGCGGGGAACGAGATAGACTTCCGGCGCGCGCACCACGTGGCGCAGCACCGGCGCATGTGGCTCCGGATTCGCCACCGGCACCACGCTTAGCATCTGCCCTTTCACCGGCCGCGTTGGAACAGCAAAGCCCAGTTGCCCCGCCCAAGCTCCCGCGCAATTCACGGCCACTGGCGCCGAATACTTCGCATGCGTGGTGGTCACCACCAGCGAATTCTCCAAGCACTCCACCTGCGTCACCGGCGACCCGGTCGCCACATCCCCTCCGCGATGGCGAAACGCTTTTAGCAGCGCCGCGCACAGCGCCCGCGGATCCACCCATCGCTCCGGAAAAAAATGGGCCTCGCGTTCCAGCGATAGTCCCGGTTCCATCTTCTTTACTTCTTCCGCGCTCAACTTTCGTACCTTGTGATGGAGTGTTGAGTAAGAGGTCGCATCCAGAAACCCGATCACGCCCTCGTCACGAAGATCAACCTTTTCTCCTGACTCATCTTCCAACTCGTGCACGAACTCCGGATACATCGCCGCGCTGCGCTCCGCCAGTGGCTGCATCGCGGCATCGTTATGCGGGTCGTAAACCGCGAGCATCCCCGCCGCCGCGTGCGAAGCCTCTCCCGCAGCCTCGTGCCGCTCGAGCACCTGCACGCGCAGCCCTGCCTTTTGCAGGCGCCACGCCACCGAAAGCCCAATCACTCCGGCTCCGATCACGATTGCATCCGCGGTCTTCACGCCTTCATTGTAGCGGCTGCATTTCGCGCCATTTGCGGTAAACTCATCGCGCATCTCAACAGGGGGATATCCATGCGGCTCAAGACGTGCGCAGTTTTCCTACTCATTCTGGCGGGCACCGCGATTGCGGCAAGCAAAGCTGACGGCAAAATTGATAGCTCCATCAAAGCGCGTCTTGGCCACGCCTATCGCTTCGACCGCGGCGGCTGGGTCTACGTTCACTTGGAAGGGAAGCCCGAAGACATCGGCTTCCAGCACGGCTATTTGCTCGCGCCCGAAATCGAAGACGGCTTCAAGGCCGAGCAGATCAGCGACGTTCATGCCAGCAAGCACGACTGGGATTTCTTCCGTCACGTTGCGCACGACATCTTCTGGCCCAAGATCGATCCCGAATATCAAGCCGAGCTCAAGGGCATCCAGGAGGGCCTCGCCGCCAAGGGCTCAACCATCACCCTCGATGATGTGGTCGCGTTGAACGGCATGGAAGAGATCGCCGACTACTATGTCCCATATCTCAACAAGCTGCAAGGCCGTCTGAATCCCAAGGGCCTGGTTGCGCCCGGAAATTGCAGCGCGTTCGTCGCCACCGGCAGCTACACCAAGGACCACAAAATCGTCATCGCCCACAACAATTGGACCAGCTACATGATTGGTGAGCGCTGGCGCATCATTTACGACATCGTCCCCGAGCACGGCATGCATTTCCTCATGGATGGCTACCCTGGCACCATCACCAGCGGCGACGACTATGGCATCAACGACGCCGGCCTCGTCATCACCGAAACCACCATCGCCGGGTTCTCTGGCTTCGATCCCAAGGGCGTTCCCGAGTTCATGCGCTCGCGCAAAGCCATGCAATATGCCAGGACGATCGACGACTGGACCAAGATCATGCTCGAGGGCAACAACGGCGCCTACGCCAACGACTGGCTCCTGGCTGACACCAAGACCAACGAAATCGCTCGCGTCGAACTCGGCCTCGAACACTATGCGGTCGATCGCACCAAGGACGGTTACTTCGTTGGATCCAACTTCGCCACCGATCCAAAGTTGCTGAAAGACGAAACCAACTTCGATCCTAACGATCTCTCCACTTCACCGAACGCCCGCCGCAAGCGCTGGCAGGAATTGATCCCGGAATACAAAGGGCAAATCGACGTCGAACTCGCTCGCAAATTCATGAGCGACCACGAAGACGCCGTCTCCGGCAAAACGGGCGGGGATCTTCACACCCTCTGCGGACACGGGGAAGTGGCTGCGAATTACGACAAGGCGTGGGAGCAGGATCCCTTCGACCCCATGGGCGCAGTGAACGGCAAAGTTGCTGATTGGGCAATGGCGAAGAAGATGAGCTTCGAGGCGCGCATCGGCCATCCCTGCGGTGACGACTTCAAAGCTGCGCCTTTCTTGAAGGCTCATCCCGAGTACGATTGGCAGGCGCCGGCACTACACGATATGGATGCCGGCCCGTGGACGCTCTTCAAATCGCACGACCACGAAGGCGCGAAGAAGTCGCAAGGAAACTAACGGCGGTTACGGATCGCTGTACAAATGCCGCCGATCAGCACCGCGAATCCCACCAGCGACAGCATGGGCAACGGCGTGGGCAGCGGGGAGATCTCGCTGCTCGCAAGTTGCATTGAACTCTTTCGGAAGAGCGAGCCCGAAGGCGCCCGCGGCGCGCGCGTGCCATCCACCACGGTGAATTTCGTCGATACGGAAGAGTTCGCGATCGGTGTGCCGTTAGCGTCTACCAGCGTTACGGTAATAGTGTGCGCCCCCAGCGTCAGGCCAGTGAACGTGTAGTCGTATGCCGTCGTCGTGATCGGATCGGTGCCGTCGAGTTGCACCGTGAAGTTCGGCGATGTCGCCGGTGTCGCACCGCGGTTCACAAGCTGGTAGGTCACGTGAACGAAATCTTGCCGCACCACTTCATTGGCTTTTGGAGTGTTCACGCGCAGCGCGCCGGCCTGCGATGGGACGTTCGTGTTAGCTTGCGTCCGCACGCCCGTTTGCGCGCCAAAGCCTGCAATTGACAGTGCTAATACTGCGAGAATGACTGCCTTCTTCATCTCGGTGCCCCCAGGGGAATAGCCCACGCTCCCAGAGTGGACACCGCGTTACCCACACTGGCGAGCCTCTTACACTCGGAACGGGCGGCAGTAAAAAGGAATAAGAAAGCTAAGTCTCTGAAGTGAGACCACATCGGTCTACGCAATCGAAAAACGCCGCCCCGTTACTCCAAGAATATGTGCAATTTGGTAACCCAAGTCTCCGGATTTTCGGCGAATTCTATAGGGTTAAGGTGATTTCCCGGCTCCTGAAATTTCAGGCTCTACCCCTCTGCAAGGCAGCGCATCTCATGTGGCATGAAGGTGCTGTGGGCAATCGTGGTTGCGTTTGGAGCCGTCCTTGCGGCGATTGCGGGAACGCTCGGGAGCTTTGCCGGAACCGTGGTTACCGCTCCGTCGCAGTCCGGCCCGTGGCTCTACGTCGAGGGTCACGACCACGGCATCCGTCGGGTAAACGTCAGCACGGCGAAGATCCGCTACGACGATGAAGTCCCTGCGGCCGAACGCCACGATCCGGTTCCTACCACTTTGCCCGCGGGCACATACGTCCGCGTATTGGCCGAGCAGGGGCCAGATGGCGAGTGGAAGGCCACGGAGGTCGACATCCTCAAGCCAGGCACCGGGCACCACGAGAAAAAGATCGATTCCCCTGTTACCGCCGAGACTTGATCTACGTCTAACAAATTGAATGTGGAAGCTGGGGGAGGGAGCCTTGTAGTCGCGGGCGCCCATTTCGGCGTTCCCGTGAAGTACCGGGTTTCGATATCGAGTGCCCGTGCAGTGCGGCCGTTCGATATCGCAGAGTCCCTTGAAGAGCCTATAATCGCTGTATCAGAAACAACCGGGAGTTTCCCATGAAGTACACGCCGTTTGTTTTAACGGTTGCGGTTGCGCTCTCCAGCCTGGCTGTGGCGCAAACGTCGATTTCTTCTTCGACCACGGCACCGGCTGCAACTTCGCAGACCGCGCAACCCGCTGACCAGCAGCCGGCGCCAGCCAGCCAACCGGCAGCGGCGCCAAGCACCAGCAGTGCGCCCGCGCAGACCACCACCCAGGCGCCGACGGCCAACACTCCCGATGCGACCGCCAGTCAGCCGAGCGATCAGCCGGCCGCCACCAAAGATTCCGACGCCAAAGACGCGAAAACCGCCGATACCAAAGACGCGCCCGCGAAGGATGCTACTGCGAAGGATCCCCTCGCGAACGAAGCTACGGAGAACTTGCCCAAAGCAACCGACGTAAAACACGACGGCTCACGCGATGACGTTGCCGCCATCGGTAACCGCCACATCGGCAACGGCAAGAGCCCGGGTGACTGGTACTCGATTGAATCGGAAATCCGTCTTGGCAAGGGCTACTCCCAGCAGATCGAGCAGGGGATGAAGCTGGTGCAGGATCCGGTCGTCACCGAGTACGTGAACCGCATTGGCCAGAACCTGGTGCGCAACTCCGATGCCCGCGTGCCCTTCACCATCAAGGTCGTCGACTCCGACGAGATTAACGCTTTCGCGCTACCCGGTGGCTTCTTTTACGTAAACTCCGGCCTGATTCTGGCGGCCGATGAAGAAGCAGAACTCGCCGGCGTCATGGCGCATGAGATCGCCCATGTGGCCGCCCGCCACGCCACTCGGCAAATGACGCGCGCCCAGATCGCCAACATCGCAACGATTCCGCTCATCTTCATGGGCGGCGGACTTGGCTATGCCTTGCAGGGCGCCGCCAGCCTGGCGTTGCCAATGACGTTCCTCAAATTCTCCCGCGGATTCGAGGCGGAAGCCGATTATCTCGGCCTGCAATATATGTACGCCAGCGGCTACGATCCGGACGCGTTTATCGCGTTCTTCGAAAAGGTGCAGGCGAAGGAGAAGAAGAAGCCTGGCTCCATCGCCAAGGCCTTCTCCACGCACCCGCAAACACCGGACCGCATTGAGGCTTCGCAGAAGGAAATTGCTCGCATCCTTCCGGCCCGCGACCAGTACGTCGACGATACCTCTGAGTTCCAGATGGTGAAGGCCCGCCTGGCGGCGCTTGAGAACCGTCACAAGGTCGAAGACCAAAAAGACAATCGGCCGACCCTGCGCCGCACCACCGCTGACAATCGTCAGGACGATGGCAGCGGCAAGTCGAATGATGACGATCGTCCGACGCTAAAGAAGCGTGACGACCAATAGGCCGTTATTCAGCCAAATCAAAACCGGCAGCCTTGAGCTGCCGGTTTTCTTTTATCGGAAAATGGTTTAGCGGCCGCCCGCGTGCGAAACGTTTTTGGCGATCTTGAACCCCGCCAGCTCGGCGGAATCGTGATACAGCAAACGGATCAGGTGGCGCTGGTTATCGATGATGCGGTCCTGCAGGAAAATCGTGAGCCCGAGAGTCACATTTCCGAGCAGTAGCACCATTAGGATGCTTTTCTTGGTCACGTGGCGCATGGCCTTCGTCATGGTAATGGATAGGAACCATTTCAATGTCAAGGGGTTGCACTCCGCTCTCTCCGCGGGACAAACCCCGCGTACCCACCTTTTGTGACGTGGATCACACCATCGAGTGATTCATAATCTACGCCCAAAGCTGCTAACTGTATACTTTTGATAACGGTAAGTGGGGTCAATCCCAAGTTCCTTTATGCCTTTACTGTGGCTCAGGTTGGCGGTGGTCTTCTACGGGCTGGGACTGGTGTATTCGCTCCTCTTGCTCAGCAAGCGCGGCGATATCATGGCGCGCATCGCCGGTCCGGCGGTCGGCCTTGGCATGACCTTCCAGTTCGTATCGCTCGTAGAGTTTGCCGTCCTGGAAGGGAAGATCACGGCCTCGGTCCACCACTCCGAGTCGCTACTGGCGTTCGTGATCATGGTCGTTTTCATGATCTTCTTTCTGCGCTATCGCACCACTTCACCCGGCATCTTCGTCTTCCCGGTGGTCTTCTTTCTTACTTTCGCCTCGGCTATCGGCCAGCGTCCGTTTGCGTTAAATACGCCGCTGCTCCGCAATAGCTGGATCATCGTTCATATCATCCTGATCTTTACCGGATATGCCGGACTGTTCCTCAGCTTTGGCGCGAGCCTGCTTTACCTCGTCCAGGAAAAGAACCTGAAATCCAAGCAGCCCAGCGGCATTGCCGGGCGGCTGCCCGCACTGCAGACCATCGACGAGATCGGCTATCGAGCGCTGCTGCTCGGCTTCCCGTTCATGACCTTCGGCCTAATCGCCGGATCCGTCATCGCGGAGAACAAGTACGGCAGCATGTTCTTTGCCGATCCTAAGGTCCTGCTCTCCATCATCATGTGGCTGGTGTACATGCTGCTCCTGTACACCCGTTGGAGCTCCGGTTGGCGCGGCCGCAAAGCCGCATACCTGGCGGCGTTCGCGTTCATTGCCGCGGTTGGCGCATGGGCCGCGAACTACTTTAGCCATCTCCATAGGTTCAACATCTCATGAACTTCTTCGTCATTGGCGTGAACCACAAAACGGCGCCCGTCGAAGTGCGTGAGCGTTTCGCCATCCCGGAGAGCCGTTTGCCGGAAGCGACGAAATTGTTGGCCAACTACCCCGGCATCGAAGAGGGAATGATCGTCTCCACCTGCAACCGCGTGGAGATGGTAGCGCGCTCCACCAACGGTCGTGCCGACATGCGCGGCTTCCTCCGCGAGCTTTACAAAGTTGATGTCGATCAATACGAGCAGTTCCTCTACGAGTATCGCGACAATGAAGCCGTTCGCCACATCTTCCGCGTAGCTTCGAGTTTGGATTCGATGGTCGTAGGCGAGCCGCAGATCCTCGGCCAGGTAAAAGAAGCCTATGCCACCGCCCGCGCTGTCGGCGCCGTGAATTCGCAGCTCGACGCGCTGCTGACCCGCGCGTTTGCGGTCGCCAAGAAAGTTCGCACCGACACAGCCATCGCCAGCTCGTCCGTCTCGGTTGCATCCGTCGCTGTCGATCTCGCGAAAAAGATTTTCGGCTCCCTGCAAGGCAAGTCTGTGTACCTCGTCGGTGCCGGCAAAATGTGCGAATTGGCCGCGCGGCACTTCATAGCCCACGGCTGCACGAAGATCTATGTTGCCAACCGTACTTACGAGCGCGGTGTGGCGATGGCCGCAAAATTCGGTGGCGAAGCGATTCCCATCGAGCATCTCTACGATAGCGTCGACAAGGCCGACATCGTTCTCAGTTCCACCGGCGCTCCGGTCACCATCTTCCGTCGCGAGCATGGCGAGAAGTTCCTCACGCGTCGCAAGAACCGTCCGATGTTGTTCCTCGACATCGCCGTTCCACGCGACGTTGATCCCAAGCTCAACGACCTCGACGGCATCTTCGTTTACGACATCGACGACCTCCAGCAGGTGGTGAAATCCCACCTCACCGATCGCCACGAAGAAGCCCATCGCGCCGAGCAGATCGTCGATTCCGAAGTCGCAAAATTCCAGGAACGCCTTCGCACCCTCGACGTGGTGCCCACGATCGTCTCGCTGCAGGAGCACCTCGAAACTGTGCGCCAGGCCGAAATTGACCGCATCCGCGGGCGCCTCGGCGAACTGAGCCCCGAGCAGGAGCTCGCCGTCGAATCGCTGACCAAGGGAATCATCAACAAGATCATGCACACGCCGATCACCACGTTGAAGACCGCGGCCCGCGAGCCTGAGTCCACCACGGTCATCGAGCTGGTGCGCAGGATTTTCAACCTCCGCGATCATGCGCAGGCGGAAGCCGCGGCTTCCACGAATTCGAAGACAGGGCCGAAGAACGGTCCGGAAAAGTAGACCGCAGATTATGGCGACCTTACGTATCGGTTCCCGCGGTTCCCAGCTTGCCCTCTGGCAGGCCCATCACATCTCCGCCCTTCTGCGCGAGCAGGGCCACGAAGTCGAACTCGAAATTATCAAGACCACTGGCGACAAGATCCTCGACGTCGCCCTCGCCAAAGTCGGAACCAAGGGCATGTTCACCAAGGAGATTGAAGAAGCTCTCGCCGCCGGAAAAATTGATCTCGCTGTCCACAGCTTGAAAGATCTTCCAACCGAATTGCCCGAAGGTTTCGAACTCGCCGCCGTCACCAAGCGCGAAAATCCTCGCGACGTTTTTCTTTCCGTGAAGTACGACAGCATTGCCGCTCTTCCGCATGGCGCGCGCGTGGGCACCAGCAGCCTCCGCCGCCAGGCGCAAATCAAGGTTCAGCGTCCCGACCTCAACATTCACCCACTGCGCGGCAACGTTGACACGCGCGTCCGCAAACTCGAGCAGGGCGAGTACGACGCCATCATCCTCGCCTTCGCCGGACTCAACCGCCTCGGCAAAACTCAACTCGTGAAAGAAATCATCAGCGAGAAGACCATGTGCCCAGCAGCCGGCCAGGGCGCTCTCGGCATCGAGATCCGCAAGGGCGACAGCCGCATGCGCGACATCCTCAGCTTCCTCGATGACCGCGATGCCCGCGCCACCACAACTGCCGAACGCGCGCTGCTCAACCAACTCGGCGGCGGCTGCCAGGTCCCCATCGGCGCATTTGCTGAAGTCAAAGACGGCTACGTTCATCTGACGGCGATCTGCGCCCGTCCCGACGGCACGCAAGTTCTGCGCGAATCGCAATCCGGCTCCGACGCCGCCAAGCTCGGCGAACAGGTCGGCAGGAAACTGTTGTCCCGCGGTGCAGACAAGATCCTGGAAGACGTTTACGGCGAGACTGCGGCGGCACCCGCGCAACCTTAATTTCATGGCGAAGAAAAAATCAGTTCCGAAAGGCTCGTTGAAAGGCGTGCGTGTGCTGGTGTCGCGCGCAAAGAAGCAGGCGGGCACGCTCTCGTCGCAATTAAGCGAGCTGGGCGCGCAAGTGCTGGAAATTCCATTCATCGAGATCCACGAGCCCGAATCCTTCGCTCCGCTCGATACCGCCATCCGCAACGCGCTCAACTACGACTGGCTCATTCTCACCAGCGTCAATGGCGTGGACGCGCTCTTCAAGCGCCTCCGCAAGCTGCACTTCAAGCCCGACCTTTTCGAAAAGGCGAAGATCGCGGCCATCGGTCCCGCGACGAAGAAGGCAATTGAAGATCACGATCTCAAGGTCCACGTCACGCCGAAAGAGTACATCGCCGAATCGGTCGTCGAATCGCTCGCCACAAAGGTAAAAGGGAAGCGCGTGCTGCTAGTCCGCGCCAAAGTCGCGCGCGACGTCATCCCCAGTGAGTTGCGCAAAATCGCCAAGACGGTCGATGTCGTCGAAGCCTATCAAACCGTGATTCCGGAAAAGTCACGCGAAGAATTGCTCGCCGTTATCGCCGACGACCGCCGTCGTCCCCACGTCATCACCTTCACCAGCTCGTCGACAGTTCGCAATTTTGTCGCGCTCATCGGCCGCCGCGCAGCAAAACAATGCTTCCAGGAAGGTATCGGCGCGGCCTCCATCGGGCCCGTCACCTCCGATACGCTCAAAGGGTTCGGTTTGCCCGTAACCATCCAAGCCTCGGAATACACCATGCCCGGCTTAGTCAAAGCCATCGCCATCGCGTTCAGCGAATAAGAAAAGGCGGCCGAAGCCGCCCTTTTAGATTGGGTGCCCCGTCCTTATTGTTCGATTTTGGCGATACGGCGGGGTTTTTCGCTGAAGGGCTGCTATTCCGTCCGCTCTATCTTCACCGCATTGATTTTTATGTCGCTACTCGGCTTATCATTCTTTCCACGCGGCACATTCACAATCTTGTCGACCGCGTCCTGGCCTTCCACCACCTCGCCGAAAATCGTGTGATTGCCCGTCAGCCACGGCGTGGGCGCTACCGTGATGAAGAATTGCGATCCGTTGGTATTGGGTCCGCTGTTCGCCATGGCGAGCTTGCCCGGCTGATCGAACTTATGCGGAGAGCCCTTCGTCTCGTCTTCGAATTGGTAGCCGGGGCCGCCGTACCCGCTGCCCATCGGGTCACCGCCCTGGATCATGAAGTTGGGGATCACGCGATGGAAGATCGTCCCGTTATACAGCGGGTCGCTCGATTTCTTCCTTGTGCCGGGATGCGTCCACTCCCGCTTGCCCTCGGCAAGGTCAACAAAGTTCTTAACTGTCTTGGGAGCTTCCTTTTCAAACAGGCGTACCACAACGTTGCCTTGTGTGGTTTCGAAGATTGCATAAAGTCCTGGGGTACGTGCCATAAGAATCCTTTCCGCTCGAGATACGAAGCAGACAGTGTAAATCAATTGGGAGTGCCGCGTAGCGCGGAGGCATGATTGCCTAAACACTCGCGTCCGGAAACAACTCCGTGTCACAGAACTCGCGTGTGTATCGAGAACCAGCAGCTTTGTATCAGGGCAGCGCTTCAGCGCTGCCGATCTCCGCAGCGACGCGGGGCTTCAGCCCCTGCTCACTAGAAGTCCTTCTCGAATCCCACAATCGGCGCGTACCGCGGACTATCGCGATAAAACCCCGCGATAAATCCGAAGTCGAGTTGAAATTTATGCGCGAGCTTGTAATTGCCGCCGAGTTGGGTTTGCAGTTGCCCCTTGCCGAGCAACTGGTTCCACGTGCCTGCGCCCGCGAACTCCATCCCAAGATCAAACTTGTCGTTGAAGTCATGCACGATGGATGTCGCTCCGGTAAATACGAATCCTTTCGCGCGTACTCCAACCACGCCTGTCGCTGGGTTTCCCGCGAAGTACACGCCTCCATTCACGCGCCACGTGTTGTGCCCGCGAATAGATTTCTGCGCGATGCCGTTCAGGTAATAGTCGAAGATGCCCGACCCGAGCTGCTTGCGCTCATCGCCAGTCGGAGCCTCAATGTTCAGGCTCGCGCCGAAACCCGGCCACTTCGATCCTTCCTTCTCATCGCTGATGTGCCATTTGATCGACATGTCCATGTCGCCATAGCCGAACGCCGCTTCCGGATAGATCGGGTTCGGCGCCGTCGAGATGTTCAGCAACTGGTTATCGAAACCGACTTCCACGTTCTTCAAGATCCCGAAGCTCGCCTTGAAGTTCGCCGTGTTCTGGTCCAGGTTCGGATAGTCGCCCGGCTTCAGGATGTCGTACTCGTTATTGAGCTCGAAGTGCCAGCGATGGTAGTCGGCCACACCGGTATCGTCCGTCACAAATGGGGCCTGCGCGCGCACCAGCGCGGGGCAGAGCGCGAACAGCGCGCACACAATTGAGGCCAGGGTCTTCAATCGATTCGCGACAGTATCGCCGAAGCTCGCCGTGCGGCCTAGCGAAAAGACAAACAAACGAACTCATGGTGTAAACTCCACACTTTCATGAGCAGCACTCCCACCAACGCGCCAGGGCTCACCACGAGCCAGCGCACCCACGCGGTTTTAGCGGGCTATCTCGGCTGGACCATGGACGCCTTCGACTTCTTCGTCGTTGTGTTCATGCTCGGTACTCTCGCAGATAGTTTCCACGTTTCGAAGTCGAAGATGGTTTTGACTCTCACCCTCACGCTCGCCATGCGTCCGGTTGGTGCATTTCTCTTCGGCCTGCTTGCAGATCGCTTCGGCCGCCGCGTGCCGCTCATGCTGAATGTTGTCTATTTCTCCATCATCGAAGTGCTCTGCGGGTTCGCGCCTACCTTCAGCACGTTCCTCGTGCTACGCGCCTTGTACGGCATCGGCATGGGCGGCGAGTGGGGAATCGGCGCGTCGCTCGCCATGGAGAGCATTCCACAGCGCTGGCGCGGCGTCATCTCCGGTGCGCTGCAAGGCGGCTATTCCACCGGATATTTATTGGCCGCCCTCGCCTTCCGTTTCGTTTTCCCCAGCCTCGGCTGGCGATGGATGTTTTGGATCGGCGGCATCCCAGCCCTCCTTGCGCTCTACATCCGCTGGCATGTCCCCGAATCGGAAGCGTGGAAGGAACACGCCAGCAACAGCATGGCGCAGATCATAAAGATCTTCGCCAGCTACTGGAAGACATTCGCCTACCTCATCGTCATGATGACGCTCTTCATGTTCCTCTCGCACGGCACCCAGGACCTCTATCCCGACTTCCTGAAAACCGAGCACCACCTCAGCGCGTCGTGGGTCTCGTACATCGCCATCATCTACAACATCGGAGCCATCGTCGGCGCCATCATCTTCGGCCTCATTTCACAGCGCATCGGACGTCGCAAGGGAATCGTCTTCGCCCTTTTTGTTTCCCTGGTTTCCATTCCCGCCTGGGCATTTGGCAGCGGCATTGGCGTCATCGCCCTTGCGGCCTTCATGATGCAGGTTGGGGTGCAAGGCGCGTGGGGAGTCGTGCCGGTCCATCTGAATGAACTTGCTCCCGACGCGGCTCGCGGTCTCGTCCCCGGCTTCGCCTATCAGCTCGGAATCCTCATCGCCTCGCCCACCAACAACATCGAGTTCTGGCTTCGCAATAAATGGGGCTATCAATGGGCGCTGGCCGGCTTCGAAATCGTCGTCATCGTTTGCCTCGCCGTTGTGGTCGCCATTGGGCGTGAAGCCCACGGAAAGCAGTTCTCAAAATTGAGCGCCTGACCGCTTCAGGCGATAATAGCCAGCGAGGTGAACGATGGAGCCGAACCCGCAGAATTCAACCCAGGATGCTGAAGCGCGTGTAGCCGAGGCGCACAGTCTCCTCAAAAAAATGCGTGAGCAGCTCGAGCATCCCGATCTCGACACAGCGATCGAGAAGCTCGAGGCAGCGCTCAGCCTGCTCACCAGCAGCACCGGCGGCATGCTCTAACTTTCATGTGTCCCCTCCTTATCGCCCGGTGTTGGCGATAGGGCGGGGGCGTTCGGCGTCAGTCAAAAACTTTCCAGATAAAGACTTTCCTGACACCCGACACCTGACACCTTCTTTACGCCGCTCTTTTCCGCGTCCGCGCCGCCTTCTTCGCCGCCGCACTCCGCGAACTAGCACTCCGCTTCTTCGCCGCCGACTTCGCCTGCTTCGACAAAGATTTTCGCGACGCCGCCGAACGTCCTTCACGCTTCAACGCGTTTTCCGTTGCCCGCGAACGCCGAGCTGATGTCTTCTTCTTCGCGCCCGAGCGTCCTTTCGCCGTATCGCGAGCCGCCTGCTTGCGCGTCCGTGCCGAGGTCTTGCCCTTAGCCGGCGGTTTCAGTTTCACCCCAGCGCGACGTGCCTTGGAAAGCCCAATCGCGATCGCCTGTTTCGTCGAGCGCGCGCCATGCTTGCCCTCGCGGATGTGGTCCATCTCTTCTTTCACGAACTCGCCGGCTTGCGTGCTCGGCGCTTTTCCTTCTTCCTTGTCATGTTCTGCGCGTTCCAAAGTTTCCGGTTCAGGCATGAGTATTCTCCCTTTACCCCGAGCGATGCGATTCGCGCGCCGCAGGTGGCCACTGGCGGTTGATGTACTATGTCTCCCCATCGGGAGAGACTCATGAATCCGTGTCGCATTGCGATAGCTGCAGCACTCCTATCAGCCGCAACCCTCTACGCCCAGCAGCCGCAGCTCAGCAAAGGTGTCCAACGCTACGTCAAGGTCAACAGCGCGCGCGTCATCCTCACCCACGTCCGCGTCATCGACGGTACCGGCAAGCCAGCTGTCGACGATCAGAACGTCGTCATCGAAAACGGAAAGATCTCCGGCGTCCAGCCCGGCGCCGACGTCGCTCCATCCTCGGGCACCACCGTGCTCGATCTTCACGGCGACTCCGTCTTCCCAGGTCTCGTCGGCATGCACGACCACATGTACTACATCGCGCTGCCGAACTCGACTCCCGAGGGCGGCTTCGAAATGCCTCTCCTGGTTCCGGAGATGGCCTTCTCATCCACCCGGCTCTATCTCGCGGCGGGCGTCACCACCCTCCGCACCACCGGCAGCGTGGAGCCCTATACCGATCTCAATCTCCGTACCCAGATTGACGCCGGCCGACTCGTCGGCCCGCACATCGATGTAACCGGTCCGTACCTCGAAGGCCCGGGCAGTTTCTTCATCCAGATGTACCAATTGAAAAACGCCGACGACGCCCGCCAGACCGTCGCATACTGGGCCGATCGCGGCGTTACATCCTTCAAGGCTTACATGAACATTACCCGGGATGAGCTTGAAGCCGCTATTCAGGAAGCCCATCGTCGCGGTCTAAAAATTACCGGACATTTGTGCTCGGTCACCTATCCCGAAGCCGCCGATCTCGGTATCGACGACCTCGAGCACGGCTTCTTCGTCAACACCCAGCTCGATCCCGAT
>DASYAU010000144.1:0-54905 GCA_036501185.1 Candidatus Korobacter sp.
TTCTGCCATGGACGTCGCCCTCGCGCAATTTTTCTCTGAAGCGCCTGCCGACAACGGTTCCAAGAGCCAACCCCAGGTCAGCGACGATGTCCTCCGCTTTCTCAACCAGATCCGCCGCTACTCGCCGGGTCTCAACGACAGTGACCGCCGCCTCGTCCTCACCATGGTTAAGAAAATGGCCGCGAGCACCGGCGCCAAATAACATTTCCTCCTGAAAAACACCAAGCGCGCCCTCCAAGTCGCGCTTTTCCATTCCGATGTCTCCAATTGCGTCGCGGCCAGCCAGCAATCCCGCCCACACCCCCACGACTCTCCCTTGTCATCCTGAGGAGCGCATTCGGGGTCCCCGACGAGCGCCGCTCGTGCGCTCGTTGGGGTGAAGGAGCGACGAAGGACCTGCTTTCCCGTATCCCGCGCAGCAAAAAACGCGCCCCAAGGCGCGTTTTTTCTACCCTGGAACGCGTTTTTATGCCGCTTTTGTACTGATTTCGTTCAATGCCAGCACCGCTAACTCCAGCCGATCCCGTGCTCCGGTCTTCGAAAAGATGCTCTGCAGGTGCCGTTTGACCGTGTTTTCGCTGATTGTGAGCTCGTTTGCGATGTCTTTGTTCTTGTATCCGCGCGCCACCAGGAACGATATCTGCCGTTCCCGTTCGCTCAATCGAGACAAGTTCGTCGGCGCCGGCTGCGGCTCCGCCGCCATCGCGTTCAGCACCCCGCGCGCTACTTCGTCCGAGAAGGCCAATTCTCCTTCCGCCACCGCGCGTATCGCAGAAAACAGCTTCGACGGATCGTCTCCCTTGAGCACCAGTCCGCGTGCGCCCAGACGTACTACCTGCACGTAATCCTGCTGGCTCTCCGAGCCCGTCAAAATGACCGACGCCACCCGCGTTCCCGCACGGTCCAGCGTCCGCAGCACGTCAAACCCATCGCCCGACGGCATTGCCAGGTCCAGCACTAGCACGTCCGGATGCACCTTCTGCACCACCTCTAGCGCTTCCGTACCGTTGCTCGCGCTGCCCATTACTTCAATGTCCGGCTGCGAGTTCAACAGCGCCAACAGTGACTCTCGCAACACCGCGTGATCATCAGCTATAACTACTCGAATCGGATCGGCCATATGACCTCAATATCTTAGATGCCTGCGCGCAAGATTGCATCTTGAGCAACTCTCCTCAGAGTCTCTCTCCTGAGATGCTTCTTCTCTGCCAAGTGTTTGCGCCCTTCATTCGTCCCAGCCGCACCCGTGTGCTATAGTCCCCCCAACACTGCGAAAATCCCCCTTTTCCGCAGCTCCATCGGCCTGTTTCCGAGGTGCGTGGTTGACGATTGATGAAGAGCTCGACCTGCTCGACAACAGTCTGCGTCGCCTGAAGATCGAGTACGACATCTATTTCGGCGGCGGCGCCAAGCGCCCGCCCAACGACACCCTCTGGCGCGTCCAAAGCCTTATCAAAAAGTTCGGCGACAGCCAGAAACTCACCTTCGCCCAGCGCTACAAATTCAATGCCCTCACCCAGCGCTACGCCATCTTCAGCGATCTCTGGCGCCAGAAACTCAAGATCAAGGAAGAAGGCTATCGCCGCCCCCAGGATGCCGTCCTCGGCATCACCGGGCTCCGTACCGACGCCGAACGTGCCGCCCAACAAGCTCTTGGCGCCATGGACAAATCCGAGTCCGACTTCTCCCGCATCGCCTGCTCCGACGTCGACCAGCAGCTCGACCACGTCCGCGCGTTTTACGACCGGATGATGTCGGAGAAACAAAAGGTTGGCGAACAATCCGCCGCCCCCTTCGAATCCTTTGCGTCATTCCTCCGCAAGAAAACCGAACAAATCCGCCGCGACTTCAAATGCGAAGCCGTCGAATACTCCCTCGACATCCAAGGCAACCAGGTCAAACTAAAAGCCAAACCCAAACCCGCCTAACCCTCTTCTTTTTTTTCCGTAAGCCTCTTGCTCTTCATTTCCATGGGCCTCCTGCTCTTCCTTTTCCTCGGCCCTCTTGCTCTTGCTTTTCTTTGAGCCTCCTGCTCCTCCTTTTCCCTGAGCCTCTTTGAACGTCTTAACCTCTTTGCTCCGTCGCGCATCACCGCCACCCGGCCGTCGCTCCAAGGCCGAAGGCCGCCGTGCTTTTGAAGCCCGGGACGTCAGCCCCGGGAAATGCGACGGGATAACGACAAAGCCCGCGACGCGGGCGGCACGCCTTTCCCCAATACAAAAGGCAATCTCTTTGCGAGCGCCTACTTCTTCTCTTCGCTCGTCCCCTGCTCGCCGTCTTTCATCGCGCTTTTAAAATTCTTGATCCTCGTCGCGCATCACCGCCACCCGGCCGTCGCTCCAAGGCCGAAGGCCGCCGTGCTTTTGAAGCCCGGGGCGTCAGCCCCGGGGAAAGGCCACGGGATAACGACAAAGCCCGCGACGCGGGCGGCACGCCCGCCCCAATACAAAAAGGCACGCCCGATGCATGCCCTTCTCAAACTCTTTGCGAGCGGCCTACTTCTTCTCTTCGCTCGTCCCTGCTCGCCGCCTTCCATCACGCTCTCAAAATTCTTGCTCCCCGTCTCGCATCACCGCCGCCCGGCGTAGCTCCAAGGCCGAAGGCCGCCGCGCTTTTGAAGCCCGGGGCGTCAGCCCCGGGAAAGGCGACCCAATAACGACGAAGCCCGCGACGCGGGCGGCACGCCTTTCCCCCAATACAAAAAGGCACGCCCGATGCGTGCCCTTCTCAAACTCTTTGCGAGCGGCCTACTTCTTCTCTTCGGTCGTCCCTTGCTCGCCGTCTTTCATCGCGCTCTTAAAATTCTTGATCCCCTCGCCCATCCCCTTACCGAGATCGGCCAATTTGCTGGGTCCCCAGATTAGCAATGCGATGCCAAGAATCAGCAGGAGCTCGGGCATTCCAAGTTTGCCACCGAACATATTTCCTCCAAATTGCAGCCCCGCAGTCCTGCCAGCTATGACGGTATTTCGGGCTTCTGCAACTTAAATTCTAGGCTCTTCAAGCAAGCGAGTCAAAATTGCGGCACTAAATGGCCCTTATCAATCCCGCCAGCAACGCCGCCCGCTTCGGCAACTGCTCCACGAAGATGAACTCGTGCGTGGCATGCGCTCCATCTCCTACCGCTCCCAGCCCATCCAGCGTCGGCGTAATCGGCGCCGTGTAGTTCCCGTCCGATCCGCCTCCCACCGACCGTTCCTTCACCTCGAAGCCTATCTCGCGCGCCACCTCCTGCGCCTTTCGGAACAGCTCCACCGTCCCCTCGCTCCGTTCCATCGGCGGACGATTCACGCCCCCGCTCAGCATCAGCTTGCAATTCTTGTTCTTCGGCTTCAGCCCGGCGAACATCTTCGTCACCCGCCGTACATCCCCCAGCGTCGCGACGCGAACATCCACTTCCGCCTCGGCCTCGGCTGCGACCACGTTGCTTCGCGTGCCGCCGCGCACCACGCCCGGGTTCACCGTGATCCCGCGCTTCAGATCCGTGAAGCCCGCCACCGCCTCGATCTGCCGCGCC
The DNA here is from genome assembly GCA_036501185.1 of Candidatus Korobacter sp. Lineage (GTDB taxonomy): Bacteria > Acidobacteriota > Terriglobia > Terriglobales > Acidobacteriaceae > Korobacter. Next base: position 3,518 of record DASYAU010000144.1, read on the forward strand.
ATCTCCAGCACCGCGCTCTGGCCTTTCTCAAAATCCAGCCCTGAGTGCGATGCCACACCTTGCACCCGCAGCAAATAATCGCCCACGCCCTTCCGGGCGGTCTTCAGCGCGCCATCCTGTCCCGCTGCCGGCTCGCAGACGAGTGCCGCGCACGATTTCGCCGCCAGCCGCTCCGTGATCCCGCGCGAGCTCTCGCTACCCACTTCCTCATCCGATACCAGGATCACCGTTACCGGCCGCGTCATCCCCAACTCTTGCATCACGGCAATCGCGTGATAGATCTGCACGATGCCGCCCTTCATATCCAGCACACCCGGACCGCTGATTTTCTTCCCGTTCTCGCGGAACGGCGTTTTCTTCAGTGTCCCCATCGGGTACACCGTGTCGTAGTGCCCCACAATCAACACCGGCTTCTGCCCGCGCGGTCCGCCAAAATCAATCTGCAAGTGATTGCCCGCGTGCTTGTCCAGGTGCAGCTTGCCGTGTCCGCCAATCTTGGCGAACTCCTTCTGCAACACCTCGGCCATTCCATCGCAAGCCGATTTGTCATCGCTCGGCGATTCGAATTCCACCAGTTGCCGCAGCAGGCGCACCATCTCGCCCCGGCGCGGCTCCAGCGCCGCGAGCATTTCTCGCGAATATGTTCGTTCCAATGTCGTCATCGTGTTTGTCTTGCTGGATGACTGCAGGCGGGGAGGTGCCGCATCACCGCGTATATAATTAACCGTTTTCTTCGAGACGCGCAAATGACTGATGGACGCCTCATCACCGGCGAAGCTGCAGAGGCCAAGCAAATCCTCGACATCAACGACATTCAGAAAATTCTTCCCCACCGCTATCCTCTCCTCCTGCTCGATCGCATCATCGAGTTCAAGCGCAAAACCCGCATCGTTGCGCTCAAAAACGTCACCATCAACGAGCAGTTCTTCCAGGGCCACTTCCCCGGACATCCCATCATGCCTGGCGTCCTCATCGTCGAAGCCATCGCCCAGGCCGGCGGCGCTCTCCTCCTCACCGAAATCCCCGACCAGGACGAAAAGCTCATGGTCTTCGCCGGCATCGAGCGCGCCAAGTTTCGCCGTCCCGTCGTTCCCGGCGACCAGGTCCGCCTCGAAGTCGAGGTCATCGTCTGGCGCAACACCGCCGCCAAACTCCAGGGCAAAGCCTACGTCGGAGACAAGCTCGCCTGCGAAGCCATCGTGAGCTGCCAGATCGTTCCCAGGCAGGTCACCCAATCCAGCGCCGCGCCCGCGCCGGCCCAGCCGTGAGCTCGCCCGTCATGGGTAATATCCACCCCACCGCGGTGATCGACCCAACGGCGAAGGTGCCCGCTTCGTGCGTCATCGGCCCCTACTGCGTCATCGGCGCCGATGTCGAACTCGGTGAGCACTGCGAACTCGTCGCCCACGTAGTCGTCCAGGGACCGACCAGGCTCGGCAGCCACAACAAGCTTTTTCCCTTCGCCGCCATCGGCATCGGCCCGCAGGATCTCAGCTATCGCGGCGAGCCCACCCGCCTCGAGATCGGCGACCATAACCACATCCGCGAGTACGTCACCATCCATCGTGGTACCACCAAGGGGGGCGCCCTTACCACCGTCGGCTCCCACACCCTGATCATGGCCTACGCCCACGTTGCCCACGACTGCCACATCGGCGATCACGTTATCCTCGCCAACGGCGCCACGCTTGGCGGCCACGTGACCGTCGAAGAATGGGCCTCCATCAGCGCCCTCTGCCCCATCCACCAGTTCGTCACCATCGGCCAACACTCCTACGTCGGCGGCGGCACCACCATCACGCAGGATGTTTTGCCTTACTCCAAAACCAGCGCCTCGCGCGAAGTCCACGCGTACGGCGTCAACGCCATCGGCCTCCAGCGCCGCGGATTTTCCGCCGAACGCATCAAGCACATTCAACACTTCTTCCGCGTCCTGGTCGCGTCGAAGCTCAACACCTCGCAAGCCCTCGAGAAACTCAAATCCGAAGGCGACCTCGGCGAAGACGTCGCCATGCTCATCGCCTTCGTAGAAAAATCCGAACGCGGCGTCCTCAAGTAGCCTGCTCGCGGCGTCGCCTGCAACAACGCGCCGTTCGACATGCGAAGGAGCAACCCATGTACACGGTTCGGCCATCGCCATCTGCGGTACTGCCGCTCGCGTGTGGGAACCCAAATTGCGTAATTCGCCATTACAGCGAGGCCGAAGGCCGACTCGGTCTTTCAGCACGACGCGACAGCGTCGTGTAACATCCGCCGCGAGATCCCGCAGCCTCTTCAGAGGCGACACGGCTCCGCTGGCGAGGCGCCAGCCTCGCCACGCAACCACCCGCCAAATCCATTTCCAAACCATAAAAAACCCAGGCCGCCCTCAGGCAGCCAACCCCCTCTTGAACTGTCTCTATAGATTCAGAATATCAAATCGGACGGGTGAGATATATCGTAATACGATAAATGTAACTAGCTCATTCTATGCCGTTTAACTGCCATCTCCCACCTCTATGGCTCTTGACAGCCGACCTTCGTGGGACGCATTTTCTGCCCTTCTCAATCCCTCGAACATGGAACCAGGTCCCAGCTTAGTGGGCCAATTTCTCCAGCCCTGCCCGCTCCGCGTGCTCCTCAATCGCCTTCTGAATCTCCAGTGCCACCGCCAGTGCCCGCCGCCCATCTTCCAGCGACACCACCGGCGTCGCGCGCGTCTGCACCGCATTCAGGAAACTCAAAATCTCCGACCGCAACGGCTCTTCCGGCACCACCGCCGGCTTCGACGGCATCACGTCCGGCATCTGCGGCAACCCGCCTTCCGGCGTCGCATGATTGGCCTTTTTATTCACCGTAAACACCAGCACATCCTGCCGCGCGTAATCCACCGATACATACTGGTTTGGCTGGAAAAACCGCAGCTTCCGCACCCGCTCCGTCGACACCCGGCTCGCCGTCAAATTCGCAATGCATCCGTTCGCAAACTGCAACCGCACGCTCGCAATATCAACTTTGCTCGACAAGATCGGCAGCCCAACCGCCCGTACTTCCGCGACCTCGCCATCCACAAAACTTAATATGATGTCGATGTCGTGGATCATCAAATCCAGCACCACGTCCACATCCAACGCCCGCGGCCCAAACAAACTCAGGCGATGCACTTCGAAAAACATAGGCTTGGTGATCAGCGGAATCGCCGCCCGCACCGCCGGATTGAATCGCTCCAGGTGCCCCACCTGCGCCACCCGCCCATGCTCCGCCGCGAGCTGAATAATTTCGTCTGCTTCCTCCAGCGTGGCCGCCAGCGGCTTCTCGATCAGCACGTCGAAACCCGCTTCCAGCGCCTCTTTCGCGACCTGTCGGTGGAACTTCGTCGGCACCGCAATCGACACCGCATCCGCCCCACCCTTTGCCAACAACTCTCGTATCGATGCATACGCCCGCGTCTCATGCGTCCCCGCGATCTGCGCCGCCCGCGCCGCATCCGCGTCCACGATCCCCACCAACTCCACGCCCGGCGTGCCCTCCGGCAGCGTTCCCGCCTGCGTCTCGCGATGCAGCTCCGAATACACGCGCGCATGGTTCTTCCCAAACGCCCCCGCGCCAATCACCGCAACTCGAATGTTCTTGGACAATTACGCGACCTCGGAAAGGTCTATTGTAAGCGCGCCTCAGATCACCTTCTTCGCCTTACACGCCACGACGGCCTTCTTCACCACGCCTTCCACTTCCTTGAACAACTTCGCATCCACGCTGTCGAAGTTGAAACATCCCTTCCCCTGCTTCCGCTTCTTCAACTCCGCCGATATTCCCTGCGCCGCTTCAGGACAGATGTAAATCGGCACCAGGTGCAGGCTGACGTAGTTCTTCATCGAGTAAACCGCCATCAGCATCGATTCGCGCGATTTCCCGTTGTACACAAGCGTCCCGCCCAGCGTGTAATGCACCGGCGTATCTTCCATTACTTTGAGATTTTTTTCGTAAGGTCGGAGCAGCTTCTTCAGCGCATCGAAGACGTCAGGAAATGCAGAAACTTGTTTGGCAGCAGGCATAATCGCAGCATTCTGCCGCAAAATGCGCTCGTCGCAAAGCTCTTTCCGCGCAATGAAGGGAGCAAATACCCTTCGTTCCCTTCGTGATTAAAGATTTTGTTTTTGACTTGCGTTAGTTCCCGGCCCGCAAGCCTCGCGCCGCAATATCCTTCCGATAGATCATCCCATCGAACCGGATCTTCATGATCGCGTCATACGCGGCGTTCACCGCGTCCGGCAAGGTTTTCGCTTTCGCGGTCACGTTGAGCACGCGACCGCCTGCGGTGTAATACTGCCCATCTCTCTTCGACGTTCCCGCGTGGAAAATCTTCACCCCCTCAACCCGTGACGCTTCCTCGAGGCCGTAGATCTTTTTCCCGGCCTCATACGATCCCGGATAGCCGCCCGACGCCATCACCACCGTCACCGCCGAGTCCGCCGACCACTTGAAATCCCCTTCGCTGATGCGCCCTTTCACGCTCGCCTCGAACGCATCCACCAGGTCGCTATCCAGCCGCATCAAGATCGCCTGCGTCTCCGGATCGCCGAAGCGCGCGTTGAATTCCAGCACCATCGGCCCCTTCGCGGTCATCATCAGCCCGCAATACAGGATCCCCTTGAACGGCATTCCCTCTTCCGCCATCCCCTGGATCACCGGCTTCGCCACGTGCGTCAGCAGCCATTCGCGCATGCCGGCATCCACGATCTGGTTCGTACTGTAAGCGCCCATTCCGCCGGTATTCGGACCGGTATCGTTGTCGCCCACGCGCTTATGGTCCTGCGCCGCCACCAGCGGCACGCCGCGCTCGCCATCACTCATCACCAGGAACGACAGCTCTTCGCCCTTCAAGAATTCTTCCAGCACCACGCGATTTCCGGCCTCGCCCAGCAGCTTTCCGCTCAACATGTCGCCCGCGATCGTTGCCGCTTCTTCCTTGGTTTTGGCGATCACCACGCCTTTGCCAGCGGCCAATCCATCGGCCTTCACCACCACGGGCGCGGACAGATGGGTTAACGCTTTCTGCAACTCAGCTTTGCTGGAAACTACCGCGTAATGTCCAGTCGGAATGCGGTGCCGCTGCATGAAGAGCTTGGCAAAACTCTTGCTTCCTTCCATCTGCGCGGCGGCCTTTGAAGGCCCGAAGATCGGGTATTCGCGCTTCTCGAACTCGTCCACAATGCCCGCCATCAGCGGCACTTCCGGTCCCACCACCGTCAGGTCCGGACGCAGCCGATTGGCAATTTCCAGCATTGCATCCACCGATTTCACGTCCCCCGGCAGGCACTCCGCCTCGTCGCCGATGCCGCCATTTCCCGGCACGCAATACAGCTTCGAGACCCGCGGCGACTGCTTCAGCTTCCATACCAGCGCATGCTCGCGGCCGCCCCCGCCAATCACCAGGACCTTCATACCACCTCGTTTCCCGTGTTCGAAACACAAAGGTTAGGGCGGCAAACGATCCATGTCAAACATCGTCGCGTGACTTCCACACTGGCACGTTCCGCTTCGGCAGCTTTACAGTGATAATTAGTAGTCGGCCCGCATCCAACCAGCTTTCCATGAACACCCGCTCCAACTCGTGGCGCGTCGCGGACAGCACGCCCAGTCTGCCGGAAGTGCACAGCAGCCTGCCGATCCCGCGCGGGCCGGGCTTTTTGGGCAAGCTGATCGCCTTCGCGGGGCCGGGTTTTCTCGTCGCCGTCGGTTACATGGATCCGGGAAACTGGGCCACCGATCTGGCTGCCGGGTCGCAGTTCAACTACCTGCTGCTGTCGGTTGTGCTGGTCTCCAGTCTAATGGCTATCTTGTTGCAAAGCCTGGCTTTAAAGCTGGGGATCGTGGTTGAGCGCGACCTTGCGCAGGCTTGCCGCGACGCCTATTCGCGGCCTGTCAGTTTGGGGCTTTGGATACTTGCGGAGATTGGGATTGCCGCGTGCGATCTTGCGGAAGTCATTGGTTCGGCGATCGCTTTGCAGCTTTTGTTTCACATTCCATTGACTTTAGGAGTTTGTATTACGGCGGGCGATGTGCTGCTGATGCTGGCGCTGCAGCAGCGCGGCTTCCGCTACATCGAGGCGATTGTGGTCACGCTCATTGCCACGATTTCCATTTGTTTTGGTCTCGAAATTCTCTACTCGCACCCACAGATTCTTCCTATGCTCGCCGGCTTTCTGCCGCGCCAGACGATCGTCACCAACCACGCAGTGCTTTACATCGCGGTGGGGATTTTGGGCGCCACGGTGATGCCGCACAATCTCTACCTGCACTCGGCGATCGTGCAGACGCGGCAGTACGAGCGCACTTCCGAAGGCAAGCGCGAAGCGATCCGTTATTGCAACATCGACTCGGCAATTGCGCTGACCTTTGCGTTCTTCGTCAACGCCGCGATTTTAGTGGTCGCGGCGGCAGTTTTCTTCCGCAGCGGACACCACGAAGTCGCCGAAATTTCCGACGCGTACAAGCTGCTTTCGCCGCTGCTGGGCGTGACCGGTGCGAGTTTCCTGTTCGCCATTGCGCTCCTGGCAAGCGGCCAAAACTCCACTCTGACGGGCACTTTGGCCGGCCAGATCGTAATGGAAGGCTTCCTCTCGATCCGCCTGAAACCGTGGCTGCGGCGCCTGGTGACGCGGCTGATTGCCATTATTCCCGCAGTATTCATCAGCTTTTTCTACGGCGCGGAAGGCACGGCAAAGCTTCTGATTTTCAGCCAGGTGATCCTGAGCATGCAGTTGAGCTTCGCGGTTTTCCCGCTCGTCCAGTTCACCAGCGACAAGCAAAGAATGGGCGAATTCACCAACAGCGCACTGCTGAAATTCGTCAGTTGGACGGTGGCGGTGGTGATTGCGCTGCTGAATTTGTGGTTGCTGGTGGCAGCCTTTAAAGGCTGATTTTTGTCAAAAAACAGCGTCGAAAAGCCGTTTCAAGAGCGATTCCAGACACTCATTTTTCGACAATCCGAGAAATCGCCCTCCGGCGCTCACATTGGTTCCACTCTTGAGGTGGAATTCCTGTTTCCAACGAGTTAGGCAAGAAACGCCTCGCAAAAAGCCCGAAAACGCCGCACCAGCGAGGTGCGCGCGGAAGAGCCACTTTGGACGCGGTTTTGGGTCAAAAAGCGGCGCTAGAAGGCCTCAAGGAACGGAATTTACGGGCGCCTGGGAGCTGCCTTCCTGGGGTCCATAGGAATGATGCCGTCCGCTGAAGCGGACTCTACCGGATGCGAAATCCTTCCCGCCACTCACGTGGCGGGCTACGCATCTTCCGTCGCTGCGCGACTGGGTGTTTGAACGCGGCAGTCGAAAGTTGGGTCACAGCTTTGCTACGTAGGCGGCCGTCTGCGTCAGAATTCCCATCACATTTCGCCGTGCGAGGGTTGTGAACGGTGCGGCAATCGGTTCTCCCGCGAGGTCAACGGCAGTGATCGGCGAAGTTCGCCACATTCCTTTTTCAAGATCGGCCCTGAACAACTCGTCTTTTTTGTAGGCGCGTGCCGCAAAGATTGAGCCTTCACTCACACCCAGTCCCCTGATTGCAGCAACCTCGGGCCACGCTTGAAAGCTGTCGAAGCGCTCCAGTCGCACGATTGGAAAGTCGGCGTAATAGCAAATCCAGATCTCCGATTCACCAACCACGTTCATCGCATATAAATCGTCGATCGGCGGCAAATGTCGTTCTGCGGCGACCGCATTGTATTTAAATTGCGCCTGCCCTTGAGCGTCGAAACATACCAAGCCCGATTGTCCGATCCCACCTCCGTAGACGCCCTCATCGAAATAACCTACCCATATGTCGCCGGACGGCGTGGTCTGCACATCCTCAATCGCGTCTCCAAGGTTGAATATGTCCCCTCGCTGTTGTCCGTTCGAATCCCGCAAGCACGCGGCGCCGCCGCGAGGCATAACATCGATCCAACCGTCCTCAAATCTTTGCAAGAAGGGACTCATTGCAGTGGGTTGGTCAGGGAAGGTGAGTATTCGTTTCTGCTCTCCTTCCCAACTCACCAGGTGACGGCCAGTTGGCGGCGTATTAAGCCAGTCGCAAAGGGTCACCGCATCGACATTGCGAGGGGGCGCCGGCGGCTTGCCTTCGGAAATGGTGAGTAGCGGTTCGCCGTTCCAATCAAAGCTCAGCATCTCGATCTTCGAACCCGGCGGCAGGTCGGAGAGGTCAAGAATCTTCGTGAATTGGATTGTGGACAATTCGCTCATCGGCGCGCCCAGCGTACTCCTTCCGTGGTACATCGCCAAGGGTTCCCCTCCGCCCGTTCCGGCGTTAAACTAGAGGGTTCCGGCTGACGAGCCTGTACCGGTCAATGCCTGCACGCCCTCCCGGAAAACCCGGCGTTCCTGCCGGGTTGGGGGATGGGCACGCTTGCTCCCCGAGGGAACACGTCTCCATCAAGATCGTGACAGCGACTGGCTTGCGCGCTTGCGCAAATATTGGAAGGACTTTCTATGAACAGCTTTGATAGCCGTGGCGTACTCCGCGTGGATGGCCGCGAGTACGAGATCTACCGCCTCGACGCCCTGGAAAAACAGGGCTTCAAAATTGCCCGCCTGCCTTACTCGCAGCGCATCCTGCTGGAAAACCTGCTGCGCCGCGAAGATGGCAAGAACGTGAAGGCCGACGACATCAGGTTTCTCGCCAACTGGGACCCGAAGGCCTCGCCGACGCAGGAAATTGCCTTCATGCCCAGCCGCGTGCTGCTGCAGGATTTCACCGGCGTCCCGGCGGTTGTGGACCTGGCCGCGATGCGCGAGGCGATGAAAGCGCTCGGCGGTGACGCCACGAAAATCAACCCGCTGCAGCCGGCCGAGCTGGTGATTGACCACTCGGTGCAGGTAGATGAATTCGGCTCCGCGCAGGCCTTTGACCTGAACGCCGAGCTGGAGTTCATCCGCAACAAGGAGCGCTACGCGTTCCTGCGCTGGGGGCAAACGGCGTTCAAGAATTTCGCTATCGTCCCGCCCGACACCGGCATTGTGCACCAGGTGAACATTGAGTACCTGGCACGGGTGGTGTTTGTCGCGGGGCAGGGCGGTAACGGCGGCGGCAAGGCAGTTGCGTATCCCGACACGCTGGTAGGCACCGACTCGCACACCACGATGGTGAATGGACTGGGCGTGCTCGGCTGGGGCGTGGGCGGCATTGAAGCCGAGGCCGCGATGCTCGGCCAGCCTGTTTCCATGCTGATTCCGCAAGTTGTCGGCGTGAGACTGACCGGCAAGCTGCGCGAAGGTGCGACGGCTACCGACCTCGTCCTGACGCTGACGGAAATGCTGCGCCATCATGGCGTGGTGGGAAAGTTCGTCGAATATTTTGGCAGCGGGCTGAAGCACCTGCCGCTGGCCGATCGCACGACCATTGCCAACATGGCGCCCGAGTACGGCGCGACCTGCGGCATCTTCCCCGTCGACGCCGAAACCCTGCGCTACCTCCGCCTCACCGGACGCAGCGAAGACCACATCAAGCTGGTTGAAGCGTATTGCAAGGAGCAGGGGCTGTTCCACACGCACGACACGCCGGAAGCGGAGTACAGCGAAGTGCTTGACCTGCATTTGCCGACGGTTGAACCGAGCGTGGCGGGGCCGAAGCGTCCGCAGGACCGCGTGGTTCTTGGTTCAGTGGGCAAGTCATTCAAGGCCGCGCTGCCTACGCTGGTGAAGCCAGGAACGAAGATCAGCGCCGAGACGCTGCAGGCCACGAGCAAGCCTCCGAAGGGCGACGAAACCCTGACCGAAGGCATGCGGCATGGTGCGGTGGTGATCGCCGCGATTACGAGCTGCACAAATACATCTAATCCGTCGGTGATGCTGGGCGCCGGATTGTTGGCGAAGAAAGCCGTGGAGAAAGGGCTGAAGCGGCCCGCGTGGGTGAAGTCTTCGCTGGCGCCAGGATCGAAGGTCGTCACCGACTACTACATCAAGTCCGGATTGCTGCCGTATCTCGAGCAGCTCGGCTTCAATGTAGTCGGCTACGGATGCACGACGTGCATCGGCAACTCGGGTCCGCTGCCCGACGACGTTTCGAAGGAAGTCGTTGATCACGACCTGGTTGTCGCCTCGGTGCTTTCGGGCAATCGCAACTTCGAAGGCCGCATCAACAGCGAAGTTCGCGCCAATTACCTGATGTCGCCGCCGCTGGTGGTGGCATTTGCGCTGGCCGGACGCATCGATTTCGATCCCGAGCACGAAGCGATTGGCATTGGTAATGATGGGAAAGAAGTTTTCCTGCGCGATATCTGGCCGACGTCGCAGGAAGTGGATTCCGTTGTGCAGAGCTGCGTGGAAGGCAGCATGTTCCGCAAGAGCTACGCCGACGTCTTCAAGGGAGATCAGCGCTGGCAGGGACTGAACGTGCCCAAGGGCGAGACTTTCGCGTGGGAAGACACTTCGACCTACGTGAAGAACCCGCCGTACTTCGAGGGCATGACGGTGATGCCGAAGCCGGTGGAAGAGATCAAGAACGCGCGCGTGCTGGCGATTCTCGGGCACTCCATTACGACCGACCACATCTCTCCGGCGGGATCGATTAAGAAAGATTCTCCGGCCGGGAAGTACCTGACCGAGCATGGCGTAAAGGTCGCGGACTTCAACTCGTACGGGTCGCGGCGCGGCAACCACGAAGTGATGATGCGCGGCACGTTCGCCAACACGCGGCTGCGCAACAAGATGGTTCCGGGCAAGGAAGGCAGCTTCACGCGGCATTATCCGAGCAAGGAAGACATGACGATCTTCGATGCATCGGAGAAATACCGCGCCGAGGGCGTGCCTACGGTCATTCTTGCAGGCAAGGAATACGGCTCCGGGTCGTCGCGCGACTGGGCGGCAAAAGGGCCGCGGTTGCTGGGGGTGAGGGCCGTCATTGCCGAGAGCTTTGAGCGCATCCATCGCTCGAACCTCGTCGGGATGGGCATTCTGCCGCTGCAATTCCTGGAAGGTGAGGACGCTGAGAAGTTCGGCTTCACCGGCGAAGAAACCTTCGAGATCGGCGGATTGAATGATGTGCTCAACAACTATGGGCCGGGAAAGAAAGTGGAAGTCGTCGCCACCGCGCCGGATGGGAAAACCACCAGCTTCCACGCCACGCTGCGGATCGATACGCCGCAGGAAGTGCAGTACTACCGCCATGGCGGGATATTGCATTACGTGGTGCGGCAGTTGGCGGCGGCAGCGAAGAATTAGTTGCAGAGTTTCTGAACGGACGGCGGGAGCGATCCCGCCGTTTTTTATTGTCCGAAAGGTCATCCCACCTTCCCGTGATTTCCGCCAGCTACTCTGCTTGTTAGCTTGGTAAAAGGGGCCATATTTTCCTAATGCAAGAGTGGTTGCCAAAGTCGTTGCTCGTCCTGCGGAATTATTCGCGGAAACGCTTTGTTGCCGACCTGCTGGCGGGCATCACGGTTGGACTGGTAGCCCTGCCGCTGGCCATGGCCTTCGCCATTGCCTCGGGGGTGCCGCCGCAGAGCGGGCTGTATTGCGCGATTGTCGCCGGTTTTCTCGTCTCGGCGTGCGGCGGTTCGCTGACGCAGATCGGCGGCCCGACCGGCGCGTTCGTGGTTGTGGTCTACAACATCGTCGCCAAGCACGGCATGGATGGGCTGTTCATGTGCACGCTCGAGGCGGGCGTGATCCTGGTGCTGCTCGGCGTCACCGGGCTGGGATCAGCGGTGAAGTACATCCCGCGGCCGGTAGTGGTTGGGTTCACCAACGGCATTGCCGTGATCATTGCCAGCACGCAAATTAAAGACTTCTTCGGACTGAAAGTGGAGAAGGTGCCCGGCGATTTTCTTGATCGCATGGAAGTGCTGGGGAGAAATTTCCGGACACTTTCGATTGAAGAGACGATGCTGGGCATCGGTGCACTGCTGGTGATTGTGCTCTGCATGCGCTTTGTGAAGCGCGTGCCTGGCTACATTGTTGCGCTGGTGGCGGGGACGGTGGCGGTCGTCGTATTGCATTTGCATGTGCAGACGATTGGGACACGGTTTGGGGGAATTCCCGCGGGGCTGCCGAAGCTGGAGATACCGCAGTTCCACCCAGCGCTGTTCCGGCCATTGATTTCATCGGCGCTTACGGTTGCGATGCTGGGCGCGATCGAGTCGCTGATGTCGGCGGTGGTATCGGACCGGATGAGCGGCGACAAACACAATCCGAACGTTGAGCTCGTGGGGCAGGGGATTGCGAATATCTTCTCGCCACTTTTTGGCGGACTGCCCGCAACCGGAGCCATTGCGCGCACCGCGACCAACATCCGTTCGGGCGCGACTTCACCGGTGGCGGGGATGATCCACGCAGCGACGCTGCTGGGAGTGGTGGTGTTCGCGGCGCCGCTGGCGCGGTTCATCCCACTATCAGTGCTGGCAGCGATTCTGTTCGTAGTGGCCTACAACATGGGCGAGTGGAAAGAAATCCCGCAAATCCTGCGGCTTTCGAAGCTGGAGATCGGGACATGGCTGGCGACCTTCCTGCTGACGGTGTTTGCTGACCTGACGACCGCGGTGGAAGCGGGCATGATCATGGCGGTGCTGGTGTTCATCCGTCGAGTTGCGCTGACGACGACGGTGAGCCTGGTGACGGAAGAATACGTGAAGGCTGGACACGCGCACATTCTCCATCACAAGGACATTCCCGAGTACGTAGCGATCTTCCGCATCCATGGGCCGTTTATGTTTGGAACCACGGAGAAGATCGAGGAGATCACCGCGCGGATGCAGGAACTTCCGGAGATCGTCATCGTTCGGCTGCGCAACATGACGGCAATTGATGCGACGGGAATCCAGGCGCTGGAGGCAGCGGTGGACGCGATCCGCGGGTCCGGCAGAACCGTTTTGCTATGCGGAGCGCGATTGCAGCCGCGCGAGTTGATTGCGCAGTCGGGGCTGAGGGAGCATGTCGGCGACGAGAACATGCTCAAGAACTTCGGCGAGGCATTGGAGCGGGCAAAGGCCGTACACTCGCGCCTTGCCGTCGCTGCCCACGCTTGATTAAACCAGCGCGGCCGCTAGCGGGCGTTCTCCTCGAGAAACGGCACAACGATGCGGCTGAATTCATCCGGCTTTTCGAGATACATCAGGTGCCCGGTGCCCTCGACGACCACGCGCCGGGAATTTGGGATGCCTGCTTCAATCGCGCCGGCGTGGGCGTGAACATCGGGAATATCCGCGTCGCCCACCAGGATCAGAGTCGGCACATGAATCTCTCCAAGACGCGGCAGCGCCGGCTTCACACCCAAAAACATTTCAGAATGGCTGAAGTCCTGGGGAGACGCAGCCAATAGCTCGGCCAGCTTCTTCCGGGCCGCATCGCTTCCGGGAGCGGTGAGGTATTTGTCCTTCGAGATCGTCGCCGCCGAGCCCGCGGGATCTTTCGGATTCACGGCTCCCCAAACCCGTTCGCCGCGATTCAGGAAGTGCTCGGAATACGGCATCCCACCCACGACCGCGCCCACCAGCACCAACTGCTGCACCATCTCCGGATGCGCGAGGGTGAAATCGATGGAGAGCTGCCCACCATGCGAGGCTCCGACGATCGCGGTGTGCTCGACTTTCAGGTGACGAAGCAGCGCCAGCACGTCATCGGTCTCGTAGTAGGCGGCCTTCGACTCCCCAGACTTTCCATAGCCACGGCGGTCAAAGCGGATGGTATGAAAACGGCGGCAGAACTCCGGCCATATTCCATCCCAAACCGCGGAGTGAACCACTCCATCATGAACGAGAAGGACGGTTTGGGGACCGTTGCCGCACTCCTCGTAGTAAAGCTTTGAGCCGTTGACATCGAGGAAGGCGCCGGGGTTTTGGGCGTAGCTCGGCACGATCACGCAGAGAACGATCGCCAATCCAACTAATCTATGCATAAGCCACTCGATTCAGCGGGCGACGATAGCAGAGCTGTGATTAGCAGCCAATGGTTTTCTTCCTGAGTGGTTTGCCCGTACCCGCCTCAGTCCTATATACTTCTAGTTTGCCCCGTGCAAAGTTATCGAAATAAGGGAGTTTGAGGTTCCATGCCGAAGCGCACATTTCAACCCAACCGCCGCCGCCGTTCCAAGACCCACGGGTTCCGTACCCGTATGAAGACGAAGAGCGGAGCGGCCGTTCTGTCGCGCCGCCGCGCCAAGGGACGCAAGCGCGTCTCGGTGAGCGCCGGATACCGCGACTAGTTTCGTCGCCAGCCTGTACGACTTGTGACCAACGCAATTGAGCCGTTCCGTGATGTCGCCGTGAGCGGCACTGTTTCTGTGAAATTCCCGAGAACAGCGCGGCTGTTGAAACATGCCGACTTCCGGCGTGTGTACGAGACGGGACGGCGCCATTTCTCCGCGAACCTCACTGCGTTTTATGTGACTTCTGATTTCGGGCCCCGCATCGGCTTTACCGTGAGCCGCGCCCTGGGTGGCGCGGTGGACCGCAACCGCATGAAGCGTCGTTTGCGCGAGGCCACAGGCGAAGCCTGGGACGGATTTTCGGCGACTGTCGACGTGGTGGTTAACCCGAAAAAGTCGGTGCTCACCGCCGAGTATGCCACGCTGGTCGAGGAAATGCGCAAGGCGCTGGCCGTGGTTACGAAGCAAGCGGCGGCAGGCCAAACGAACCCGCGTCCGGCGGAACACGTATCTCGAGAACGTAAGCTTCGCCCGCGAAAGGATCAGCGATGAAGGCCGTACTGGTGCAGATGCTGAAGGGCTACAAGCGTTGGATTTCTCCGCTGATGCCCGTCGCCTGCCGGTTCACGCCTACCTGCTCCGAATACGCTATTGAGGCCATTGAAACGCACGGCGCAGTGCGCGGAAGCGTGCTGGCTGCGAGTCGCCTGCTGCGCTGCCATCCATTCGCTCGCAGCGGATACGATCCAGTCCCATGCACTCACAAGATTCCTGAGACGACCGACGTCGTCATGATGAAACGGTAGACCTTGGCAGAGATTAAGAATCCTCAGAACGAACCGGGCGGCGAACGCAAGCTGCTCCTGATCTTTTCGCTGACATTCCTGTTGATCGTCGTTGGACAGACATTGTTCTTTAAGAACCTGCCCAAGAAGACCCAGGAAAATAAGCCGCAGCAGACGGCGCAAACGTCAACGCCCCCCGCCGCCGCCATCGCTCCCGGCGTGCAGACCGCGAGCGCACCGTCGTCAGTGCCCGCAAAACAGGCTTCCGGCGAGACCGAAACCACGATCGAGAACAATCTCTACAAGATTGTTTTTACGAACCGGGGCGCGCAGGTCAAATCGTGGGTTCTGAAGCAGTACAAAGACGATCACGGCAAGCCCCTGGAGCTGGTGAACCAGCAGGCGGCGCAACAGTTCGGCTATCCGCTCTCGCTCTACACCTACGATCCATCACTCACCAGCAAGCTGAACAGCGGGCTTTATGTCGCGAGCGCCACCGGAAATCTCGCGGCGCCGAACGAGCTGAGTTTCGAGTTTTCCGACGGCGATGTGGTTGCGAAGAAGACCTTCCGCTTTGTCGACAGCTATGTAGTGGGCATTGAAACCACCGTCACCCGCGGCGGATCCGTAATTACGGCGCTGCCTGCGTGGCCCTGCGGCTTCGGCGATGACGTGGTCCCCACCAGCTTCGCCATGCAGAACGTGGTGCGCGAAAACAATGGGGACGTGGAGCGTTTGTCGGGCAAGAAAGTGGTTGGCGGCGGCACGATTAACGGACCGTTCAACTGGGCCGGGCCGAACGACCAGTATTTCGCCGCGATTTTCCTGCCGGACAATCCGCAGGCAGCATCGATGGTGACGCTGCACAACCAGTTCCGCATTCCCGAGAACCTCGACCATCCTGACCCGAACAAAACCACGCAGGTGGATGTGCTCGGCGCAGCAGTGGGCGTGCAGAACGCTCCCACCGTGGAACGCATTTTCGTCGGCCCCAAGGCCGTGAGCGTACTCCAAACTGTCCATTCAAACTCGGCGCCCGGACACTTCAACGGCCCCGACTTATCGAAGGTTGTCGATTTTGGAAAGTGGCTCGGGTTCATTGCGAAGCCGCTGTTCCTCTGGCTGCGCTGGACGCACGACCACTGGGTTCCCACTTATAACGGCTGGGGTTGGGCGATCATCATTCTTACGGTGCTCATCAACGGGGCGTTGATGCCATTGCGCCTCATGTCGATGAAATCGGCGCTGAAAATGCAGAAGATCCAGCCGCAGATGAAGGCCATCCAGGCCAAGTACAAGGCCATGAAGATGACCGACCCGCGGCGCGCCGACCAGAACAAGGAAATGCAGGCGCTGTACGCGGAACACAAGGTAAACCCCGCCGGTGGCTGCCTGCCGATGCTGCTGCAGATGCCGTTCCTGTTCGCGTTCTACGGCATGCTGGCGGTGGCCATCGAGCTGCGCCAGGCGCATTGGTTCTGGCTGACGAACCTGGCCGCGCCCGATCATCGCTACGTGATTCCCGTACTGATTTTGATCAGCACTTACCTGATGCAGAAGCTCACGCCAAACGCCGGGATGGACCCGTCGCAGGCGAAAATGATGATGCTGGTTATGCCCGTGATGCTCTTCTTCTTCAGCTTGAAGTACGCCTCCGGACTGGGACTGTACTGGATCGTGGGCAACATCATCGGTCTCGCCCAGCAGATGTTGATCAACCAGAGCGAACTCGGCCGCGAGATGACGGCGCTGCGCTCAAAACAGGCGCAGAAGCGGATTTTGAAGGGCAAGTAAGCGCCCTCTCAGAAGACAAAGTTTTTAGGTACACTGGACAGTTTGCATTTCTAGACGACGCGATCACCTATGCCTATTGCCGATAAAGTAGCCGCCGCACGCAAGGTCAGCGAATTCCTCAACACCGTGATCAAGGAGGGAAACCTCCATCTCAAATACCGGATTACGGTCGATCCTCCGCAGCCGCACAAGGAGTTCACCGCGCCCGAGATCCTGGTGGAGCTCTCCGGCCCCGACAGTTCGCTGCTGCTGGAACGCAACGCCGAACTGCTGCGCTCGCTGGAATTTGTGTCCATCGAAATGCTGCGGTTGACACCCGACGAGCACGATAAGCTGCAATTCGACTCGATGAACTATCGCGCCACCCGGCTCGATGAGCTGAAAATGGCAGCCCAGGTCGCCGCCGCCAAGGTCCGCGACACCGGCATGCCGTACTCGTTCGCTCCGATGTCATCGCGCGAGCGCCGCATCGTGCACATCGCGCTGCGCGGGGAAGAAGACCTCCGCACCGAAAGCGATGGCGAAGCCGGAGGGAGACACGTGGTGTTGTACCCGAAGAACTACAAGGGCGCAGCGCCGGCGGAACGGCGACCGAGCTTTGGACGCAGGGGACGTCGCTAGTTTTGTCATTGCGAGGCGCGGCGCAACCCCGCCGTGGCAATCCCGAGTTTGCACTGGCATTCCAGACTGTCCGCAGGCTTTCTCACGACAAGTGCTGGCCTTTGCGGCAACCCGTCTGCATCCTTTTCCCGCTGTTATAATCAGAGATTAACCTCATGTCTCCGAAGCGTTTAGTACGTTCCACCACAGTTTTATGTGTTCGCCGCGACGCTAAAGTCGTGATGGCTGCCGACGGCCAGGTCACACTCGGTGAGGGCGTGATCAAGCACAATGCCCGCAAGCTCCGCCGCCTCTACCAGGACAGAATTATCGCCGGTTTCGCCGGTTCCACCGCCGACGCGTTTGCTCTGTTCTCCAAATTCGAGGGCAAACTCGAGCAATATCATGGCAATTTGAGCCGCGCCGCCGTCGAACTGGGCAAGGACTGGCGCACGGATAAGATGTTGCGCCAACTCGAGGCCCTGCTGCTGGTGGCTGACAAGGAACAGACGTTCCTGATCAGCGGGCAGGGCGACGTGATTGAGCCCGACAGCGGCATTGCCGCAATCGGCAGCGGCGGCCCTTATGCGATGGCCGCGGCCACGGCACTGTTCGAACACAGCAACCTGGCGGCCCGGCAAATCGCCGAAGAGGCGATGAAGATTGCCGGCAATATCTGCATTTATACGAATGACAGGATCACGATCGAAGAGCTCTGATAAATAAGGAGAGCCATGGCTGGATATTCCGGTACGCCGCTCGTACAGAAACTTGGCATCAAGCCGGGCCATCGGATTTCCACGTTGAACGAGCCGGCGAGCTTCGACAAGGCGCTGGGTGCGCTCCCCGATGGCGCGGCCCTGGTGGGCTCGACGGCCAAGAACGTGGACGTGATTGTCGCCTTCGAGAGCGCGCTCAAGGATTTCAGGAAGCATCTGCCGGTGCTGGTGAATCGTATACAAACGGACGGCATGATCTGGATCGCATGGCCGAAAAAAGCCAGCGGCGTGACCACCGACGTTGGCGAAGATGAAATTCGAGCGGTTGCGTTGAAGCTTGGCCTGGTGGACATCAAGGTCTGCGCGATCGACGAGACGTGGTCCGGACTGAAGCTGGTGATCCGGAAAGAAAACCGGACAAAGGCAGCGAAGCAAAAGTAGGGATCGTATCCGACGTCTCGGAAAGCGCGAGACGCGTGGCACCCGCAGAAGATTCAGGAGTTTGCAGTGGCAATTTATCTACCCGCAACAACCGAAGAAGAACAGATCATGCTCGATGAGTTGACCCCGCGGGAAATCGTGGGGGAGCTCGATAAATACGTGGTTGGCCAGCACGAGGCTAAGCGTGCGGTTGCCATCGCGCTACGCAACCGCATGCGGCGCCAGCGGCTCACGCCCGACCTCGCCGAAGAAATCATTCCCAAGAACATCATCATGATCGGCCCCACCGGCGTGGGCAAAACCGAGATCGCGCGGCGGCTGGCGAAGCTGGCCAACTCGCCCTTCCTGAAGGTGGAAGCCTCGAAGTTTACCGAAGTTGGCTATGTAGGCCGCGACGTGGAATCCATGATCCGGGACCTCGTCGAGATCGCCATCGACATGATCCGCGAAGAAAAACTCGATGACGTTGCCGACAAGGCCGAACTCAACGCCGAAGAGCGCTTGCTCGACCTGTTGCTGCCCGGGGCTCCGCAACCGGTGCAGCACGAAGTCGGGGCAGCGGGCTTCACCCAGGAGTTGCCGGGCGATGGTGCCGGCTCGCGCACGCGCGAAAAACTCCGCCAGCAGCTACGCGAGGGCAAGCTCGACGACCGCACCGTGGAACTTGATGTCCGCGAGAAGAACTTCCCCGCGTTCGAGATCATCTCGAACCAGGGCGTGGAAGAGATGGACATCAACATGAAAGACATGTTGCCCAACCTCTTCGGCTCGCGCACCAAGAAGCGGAAAATGAAGGTGAATGAGGCCTTCGACTACCTGATCCAGGAAGAAGAGCAGCGCCTGATCGACATGGAGCAGGTGCAGCGCACGGCCGTGGAACGCGTAGAACAGTCGGGCATCATCTTCCTCGACGAAATCGACAAGATTGCCGGGCGCGAAGGCGGTCACGGACCTGACGTTTCTCGCGAAGGCGTACAGCGCGACATTCTGCCTATCGTGGAAGGGACCACCTGCAATACCCGCTACGGCATGGTGAGGACGGACCACATCCTGTTCATCGCCGCGGGAGCGTTCCACGTTTCGAAGCCGAGCGACCTGATCCCGGAACTCCAAGGGCGCTTCCCGATTCGCGTGGAGCTGCAATCTCTCAGCGTGGCGGACTTCATCAAGATCCTGACCGAGCCGAAGTCGTCGTTGGTGAAGCAGTACACCGCGCTGCTGGAAACCGAAGGCGTGAAGCTGGAGTTCACGCGCGACGCCCTCGATGAAGTCGCCAATTTCGCCGCTCGCGTGAACGAAGGCACCGAAAATATTGGCGCCCGCCGGTTGCACACCATCATGGAAAAGGTGCTGGACGAAATCAGCTTTTCCGCCCCGGACTTGGAAAAGAAGGACGTGAAGATCGACGCGGAGTACGTGCGCAAGGCGCTGGAACATATTGTGAAGGACCAGGACCTGTCGCGGTATATTCTGTAAGCGTCGCAAGGGTGCGCGCCCTTAGCTCAGCTGGATAGAGCGACTGACTTCGAATCAGTAGGTCGGGGGTTCGACTCCCTCAGGGCGCGCCAGGTTTCTCTCCGCCCACCGCGAGTCCCGCATTGCACCACGGCCGCGATCGCCAGCATCTTAGAAAACGCATGCCCCGCCTTCCAAAGGCCGAAAACGTGGATGTGCTCGCGTTGTTCCATCCACCTGCCCGCGAGTGGTTCAGCGCCGTATTCGACGCACCTACGCGCCCGCAGACACTCGGCTGGCCGGCAATTGCGCGGGACGACTCAACCCTCGTGCTCGCACCAACTGGAACCGGCAAAACGCTGGCGGCGTTTATGTGGGCGATCAATCGGCTGATGTTCGAACCGGTTCCCGAGAAAAAAGAGCGCTGCCGGATCGTTTATGTTTCGCCGATCAAGGCGCTCGCCGTGGACGTAGAGCGCAACCTACGTGCACCGCTGGTGGGCATTGCGCACGCTGCGCGAAAAATGCAAGCCGCGTTTCACGAACCCACAATCTTCGTTCGCACCGGCGACACCCCGGCTGCCGAGCGCGCCCGGTTCCAGCGGCAACCGGCGGACATCCTGATTACCACTCCGGAGTCGCTCTACCTGATGCTGACCTCGCAGGCGAGCGAGGCTTTGCGTTCGGTGGAGACTGTCATCCTCGACGAAATTCACGCGCTCGTTCCCACCAAGCGCGGAACGCATCTGAGCCTTTCGCTGGAGCGGCTCGAGCATCTTTGCGGGAGAACATTGCAGCGGATCGGGCTGTCGGCTACGCAGCGTCCGCTGGAAGAAGTTGCGCATTTTCTCGGGGGCGTGGAACGAGCTGGTGCGGCAGCCGTTCCAGAGGAAGGTACGGCGGGACTTGTGCAGGAACTCGAAAGCGATGTCGCAGCGATTCGCTATCGGCCCGTAACCATCGTGGTTGCGAGCGAGCGCAAACAGCTCGATCTGCGTGTGGAAGTACCGGTGGAAGACATGGCGGCACTCGACAACATCGTGGAATTGCCGAGTGGCCCGGCTTCGCAGGGACCGGTGCGTACCTCGATCTGGAGTGCCATCCATCCGGCACTATTGAAGCTGGTACGGGAACATCGTTCGACGCTGATCTTCGTGAACAGCCGCCGCCTGGCGGAAAGAATTTCCGGAGCGATCAACGACCTTGCCGGCGAACCTATTGTGCGCGCGCATCATGGCAGCGTTTCGGTGGGGCAGCGGAAGGAGATTGAAGAGCAGCTCAAGGCGGGCCTGTTGCGCGGACTGGTGGCGACTTCGTCGCTGGAACTGGGAATTGATATGGGCGCCGTAGACCTGGTGGTGCAGATCGAAGCTCCGCCGTCGGTCGCGAGCGGCATGCAGCGCATTGGACGCGCGAGCCACCAGGTGGGAGCGGTCAGCAAGGGACTCATTTTCCCGAAATATCGTGCTGATCTCGTGGCCTGCGCCGCCGTTACTGCCGCCATGGAGGAAGGCGAAGTCGAGGCCATTCGCTATCCGCGCAACGCGCTGGACGTACTCGCGCAGCAGATCGTCGCGACCGTTGCGATGCAGCCGTGGAAGACCGATGCACTGTTCGATTTCGTCCGAGGCAGTGCGCCCTACGCGTCGCTTTCGCGGCCGATATTCGATGGCGTGCTCGACATGCTCTCCGGGCGCTATCCGTCGGATGAATTCGCCGAACTGCGCCCGCGCTTGAACTGGGACCGCGTCGAGAACACGCTCACGGCTCGGCAAGGGGCGAAGAGCATGGCCATCGCCAACGGCGGCACGATTCCGGATCGCGGGTTGTATGGTGTGTTTCTCGCCGGCACGGAAAAGGGGGGACGCCTCGGCGAGCTCGATGAAGAGATGGTCTTTGAAAGCCGCCCGGGCGAGACCATCATTCTCGGCGCCTCGACGTGGCGCATTGAGGAGATCACGCACGACCGAGTGCTGGTGTCGCCTGCGCCTGGCGAGCCCGGGAAGATGCCGTTCTGGCATGGCGATACGGCAGGACGTCCGGCGGAATTTGGTGAACGCATTGGCGCGATGACGCGTCGCCTTCTCGACATGCCGCGCGGGGCGGCCATCTCGTCGCTCATCGAACTCCATAAACTCGACGCAAACGCCGCCGAGAACCTGATGCGCTATCTCGAAGACCAGCGCTCTGCGACCGAGCAGGTGCCGTCGGACAAAAACATCGTGGTCGAGAAGTGCCGCGATGAGTTGGGAGACTGGCGGGTGTGCGTGCTGACGCCCTTTGGCAGCCGCGTCCATGCGCCGTGGTGCATCGCGATCACGGCGAAACTGCGCGACCAGTTCGGCCGTGAAGTCGAGAGCATGTGGAGCGAAGACGGTTTCGTACTTCGCCTGCCGGACGGCGACGATCCGCTCGACATCGAAGAGTTGTTTCCCACGGTCTCGGAGTTCACGGCGCTGGTGACGAACCAGCTCGGCGGAACGTCACTTTTTGCGGCTAAATTCCGGGAGGCTGCCGGACGTGCGCTGCTTTTGCCGCGCAGACGGCCGGGACAGCGCACCGCATTGTGGCAGCAGCGCAAACGCGCAGCCGATTTGCTGAGCGTGGCTTCGCGTTTTGCAAGCTTCCCGCTGTTGCTCGAGACGTATCGCGAGTGCATGCGCGATGTCTTCGACCTTCCCGCGACTGCGAATTTGCTGCGTAGCATTCTCGACGGGCGGGTAAAGGTGACCAGCGTGGAGTCACAGCGGCCCTCACCGTTCGCATCGGCGTTGCTGTTTTCGTATATCGCGAATTACATCTACGAGGGCGACGCCCCGCTGGCGGAGAGACGGGCGCAGGCGCTCTCTATCGACCAGGCGCAATTGCAAGAGCTGCTCGGTGATACCGACTTCCGCGAGTTGCTGGATGCTGCGGTACTCGATGAGGTTGAGGCACAGTTGCAAGGAATCGAAACCGAGTTCGGCATCCGCAGTTCGGATGCGTTGCACGATTTGCTGCGGCGAATTGGCGACCTGAGCGCGAATGAAATTGCACAACGCGCGCCAGACGTGGATACGAACTTGCTAATCGCGCAACTCGAGCGCGAGCGGCGTATCGTGAAGGCCTCTATCGCCGGCGAGAAACGCTACATAGCCGTGGAAGATGCGGCGCGCTTTCGCGATGCGCTTGGCGTTCCACTGCCGCCGGGGCTTCCCGAGATCTGGCTGGAGAAGTCGGAAGACCCGCTGCTATCGCTGGTGCGGCGCTATGCGCGAACCCACGGCCCTTTCACCACGGCGCGGGTCGCGGCAAGGTTTGATATTCGCACCGACCTGGTCGAGCCTGTGCTCACTGCCTTGAATGCGCAAGGCAAAGTTCTCGAAGGCGAATTCCATCCACAGCGCAGCGGACGCGAATGGTGCGATGCCGATGTGCTGCGCATCATTCGCCGGCGAACGCTGGCACGCCTTCGTAAGGAAGTGGAGCCGGTTGATGAGCCGGTATACGCACGGCTGATCGCGCGCTGGCAAGGCGTGGCAACGCCGCGGCGCGGGATGGATGCGATTCTCGATGCGGTGGAGTTATTGCAGGGCGTGGCACTTCCGGCGAGCGTGCTGGAGCGCGAAATCCTTCCAGCGCGGGTGAGGGAGTACCGGCGCGGCGATCTTGATGCGCTGGTCGCAGCCGGAGAAGTGATCTGGGTTGGAGTGGAGCGGCTCGGCCGTCGCGACGGTCGGATC
This sequence comes from Candidatus Korobacter sp., assembly GCA_036501185.1. GTDB lineage: Bacteria > Acidobacteriota > Terriglobia > Terriglobales > Acidobacteriaceae > Korobacter. The sequence continues at coordinate 27,152 of DASYAU010000144.1, forward strand.
GCGCTCTACACGGCTCAGAACTTCGCGCGCTTGCTGCCACCACTGGAATTGCGGCCACCGGCCAATCTCTCGGAGTTGGCGAAGCGGCTGCTCGACTTCCTGCGGATGCAGGGCGCATCGTTCTTTCCCGCGCTCCAGCAGGCGTCGGGCGGAGGATTTTTCCAGGAAACTCTGGATGCGCTATGGGAGCTGGTTTGGGCTGGACTGGTGACGAACGATACGTTGCAACCGCTGCGAGCATTGGTCAGTGGAGGCGATGGAAAGCGCTCGGAAGAACGCAAGACAGGGCGTCCGAATGCGCTGCTCGGCGCGCGAAATCGTCTTGGCTCTCCCGCTGGACAGGGGCGGTGGTCTCTGGTGGAGTCGCGACGGGTGACGCCACCGAACGCGACCGAATGGAGCGCTGCGATCGCGCAGCAACTCTTGAATCGTTATGGCATCGTTACACGAGAAGCGGTGGCAGCCGAGAATCTGCCGGGCGGCTTCAGTGCCGTCTATCCAACATTGCGCGCCATGGAAGACAGCGGACTGGTGCGCAGAGGCATGTTTGTCGGCGGGCTAGGCGCGGCACAGTTTGCCATGAATTCCGCGGTGGATATGCTGCGCACGTTGCGCCGCGCGCCGGAAATGCCGGAGACGCTCCACCTGGCGAGCACGGACCCTGCGAACCCGTACGGCGCGATCCTGCGCTGGCCGCAGATCGAAAACAGCACGCTGTCGCGAACCGTGGGAACGAGCGTTGTTTTGGTGGATGGCCGTCTAACAGGTTATCTGCGGCGCAACCGCGATGCGCTCACGGTCTTTTTGCCGGATGCAGAGCCAGAACAGTCGGCAACCGCGCGGGCGCTCGCGAAGACGCTGGCCGAGATCGCGATTGCGCGGCAGCAGTACAAGAGGGGACTGCTGATTGGCGAGATCAATGGCGTTCGTGCGCAGGACCATCCTCTCGCGCGATTCATCCAGGAGGCGGGATTTGTGGCGACCTCGCTCGGCTTCCAGATGCGACGTAGTGGCGGCCCGGTCACCGCGCGCGCGTTAGCTGAGCGGGCGGCAGAAGAAGAAGTGGAAGACGAGATCGAAGAAGCGGACGAGGATCGGCGGCCTGCGTAGATGCCTGAGGGAGATACGATTTATCGCGCGGCAAGAACGCTCGATCACGCACTGGGCCGCAAGGTGATTACGCGATTTGAGACGGTTCTGCCTGCGTTGGCGAGAGTGAACGAAGATGCCCCCATCCGCGGGCGCACGATGGAAAAAGTAGAGGCCCATGGAAAATGGCTGCTGATGCGGCTTTCCGGCGACCTGACGCTGCTCACCCATATGATGATGAGCGGGAGCTGGCACATCTATCGTCCAGAGGAAACGTGGAAGCGTCCGCGAGTGGACATGCGAATCGTCATCGAGACGGCGGACATAGTGGCAGTCGCATTTCGCGTGCCGGTGGCGGAATTTCACACCAGCGAATCGCTGCGCCGACGGGAGGGGCTTCGTAACCTAGGATCCGAGGTGCTCAGCGAGACCTTCGATCCGACGAAAGCGTTAGCGAGTTTACGCTCGCGCCCAGAACTGGAGTTGGGCGACGCGCTACTGAACCAATCTCTGCTTGCAGGAGCAGGCAACGTGTTCAAGTCGGAAATTTGCTTCGCGTGCCGTCTCGATCCGTTTCGCACAATTGCATTGCTCACGGATGGCGAGTTGAATCTCGTGTTGGACACCGCGCAGAAATTCATGCTTGCGAACGTTACCGACACGGCCGGTGACAAGATCGTGACCTACACCGGCTTTCGTCGCACCACGGGTCGCTCCGATCCTTACGCGCGGTTGTGGGTTTACGGGCGCGCTGGTGAGCCTTGCCGTATTTGCGGAACGCCGATCGAAGTGAAACGACAAGGGCGCCACGCCCGGAAGACCTATTACTGTCCGAACTGCCAGCGGTAGCTCGGTGGGTGATACAAATATCGGGCAGCTTTCGTCTGGGGGAATCATGCGCTTCGAGAACAAAGTGGCACTCGTCACCGGCGGTACCGGAGGGCTCGGAAAATCGGTGAGCCTGGCATTGTTGCGCGAAGGCGCGCGGGTAGTCGTCACTTACATCTATCCCGAGGAATTTGCCGCGCTGCAAGAGGCGGCTGGAACGGGCGCGAAGCTCGAAGGGCATCACATCGATCTGACGGAAGAAGCCGCGGCGAAGAAGCTTGTGGAGGAGATCGTCTCGAAATATGGCGGGCTGCATGCGTTCGTAAACACTGTGGGCGGCTACGCGGGCGGCATCAAGCTTTGGGAGATGGAAACGAAAACCTTCGAGCACATGTATGCGATGAACGTGCGCGTGGGTTTCGCGATGGCAAAAGCGGTCGCTCCAGCAATGGTTCGGCAGAAGCAAGGGGCGATCGTCAACATTGCAGCCAAGGCTGCGTTCGACCACGCTGCCGGCGCATCGGCCTACGCAAGCTCGAAGGCCGCCGCACTGGCGATGATGGATTCGCTGGCCGAGGACGTGCGCGGAACTGGCGTGCGGGTGAATTCGATTTTGCCCAGCATTATGGATACAGCAGCGAATCGCAAAGCGATGCCGGGCGCCGACTTTGCGAAGTGGCCGAAAACCGAAGACATCGCCAACGTCATCCTCTTTCTGCTTAGCGACGAATCCAGGGTCATCCACGGAGCAGCAATTCCGGTTTACGGCGCTCTTTAGCCGGCGGGCCATTTGCCCCTGCCCAATGCTGTTCGTCCCAGTTGCGCGCGAACTACGAAGACTTTCGTTGACACTACGAACCACTTCGTAGTAATGTCACACACCATGAAGAGGGAACCTGTAAAAACGCCCACGTCGTCGGAACTGGAAATTCTTCGCGTGTTGTGGGAGCGCGGCCCTTCCACGGTGAAAGAAGTCCATGAAGCGCTGAGTGGGAGCAAGCCGGTGGGCTACACCACCATCCTCAAGCTGCTGCAAATTATGACCGTAAAGGGCTCGGTGACGCGGAACGAGCATGATCGCGCGCACGTATATGAAGCATGCCAGCCGGCCGAACGGACCAAGCGGCAACTCGCGGGCGAGATGCTGGACCGAGTCTTCGGCGGCTCGGCGAGTGAACTGGTGCTGCACGCGCTTTCCGGCCAGAAGTCATCTCACGAAGAGATCGAAGAAATCCGCCGCATGCTCGATGAGTACGAAAGGAAATTGAAATGATGAGCCACGTTTCCCCCGAACTTGTGCGGATGATCGGCTGGGCGCTGTTGCATTTCGTGTGGCAGGGAGCGCTGGTGGCGCTGGCGTTGTGGGCGCTGCTGGCCGTCTGCACGCGCACGACGGTGCGTTATGCAGTATGCGTAATCGCGCTCGTCGTTATGGTCGCACTCCCGGCCGCGACATTGTGGTTCCTTGAGCGTCCGGCTCCAGTGGCCGAGGCGACCTCGGCAGAGGTGCTTGCGCCAGCGCCAGCCATGTCGGTGGCGGGACCGGCGGTGCATCATGCGCATGCTCTCGTTATTCCGGCCGAATCTGAACCGTCGCAGAGCATGCTGTGGCTGGTGCGGATCTGGATGGTCGGCGTGATTCTCTTTGCGCTACGGGGCGCGGGGGGATTCGTGGTGATGCAACGGTTGCGAAAACTCGCAACCAGCCCGGCTTCGGGCGAGCTGCTGCAAGTGTGCGAAACGGTCCGCGATCGTATGGGAATCACGTGGGCGGTGCGGTTCTGCCGCTCGGCGGCGCTGCAGGTACCGGCAGTGGTTGGCGGACTGCGTCCGATCGTGCTGCTGCCGATCTCGGCGATTGCCGGGCTTTCGGACGCGCAGATTGAAGCGATCGTGGCGCACGAACTGGCGCATATCCAGCGGCTCGATTATTTCGTGAACCTGTTCCAGGTGTTCGCCGAGACCGTTTTGTTCTATCACCCGGCGGTGTGGTGGGTGAACCAGCGCATCCGCAGCGAACGCGAAAACTGCTGCGACGACGTTGCGATTGCGGTGTGCGGCAATCGGCTGGAATACGTTCGCGCGTTGACACACCTGGAGAGCCTGCGAATTACGCCGCAGTTTGCGATGGCGGCGAATGGAAGTCCGTTGAAGGCGAGAGTAAGGAGATTACTGGGTATGGCGGAAGAGAGTGAAGGCGTGCGCACGGGAAGCTCAGTGTTGGGAGTGATGGTGGTAGCAGCGCTGGTGCTGGCGGCGAGTTCGCTGGCGACGGGCGCGAAGGTACAGGCAGATAAACCTGCAGCCACTCCGCAAGTGGCGCAGCCGTGGGAGAAACCCGCGACAGATGCGCAGGCGGCGTCGGATGCGCAAGAGAATGCGAAGCCGAGCGCAGCGATTCCTGTAATTGCGCCGGAAGCAGCAACTGAGCCGCAAGCTGCGCAAGAGCCCGACGCTGCGACAGAGCCGATGGTGGCGCACCCGCGGGTGAGCACAATCAACGTTCCTGCCGTACACGTACATGTTCCCGAGGTGAACGTGGATGTTCCGGGACAGCATTTCAACACCGGCACATTCTCCATGAATACGCCTGAGGTCCACTTGCATGTGCCGGGGGTGAACGTCGACGTGCCGGGGCAGCATTTCACGACTCCAGCGTTCGCCATGAATATGCCCGCTATGAACATGCATGTGCCGGCAGTCAACGTGCACGTTCCGGCAATCCATCTGAATTCGATGATGGGGCAAGCGGCCGCGGGCTCGCAAGCGCAGGCGTCTAGCTCCTACATCGAAGACATGAAAGGCGCGGGTCTCGGCAACTTGACGGTGGATGAACTGGTCGCGATGAAGATCCAGGGCATTACGCCGGAATACGTTCGCGGAATGCGCGCGGCCGGCGTGAACGTTGATGCCGACGAACTGGTCGGGTTGAAAGTTCAGGGAGTGACGCCGGAGTATGTGAAACAGATGCGCGCAGCATATCCGGGCATCGATGTGGACACGATCATCGGATTCAAGGTGCAGGGGGTGACCACGGAATATGCCACGGAGCTCTCAAAGCTCGGCATTAAGGCCGATGCGGACGATCTGATTGGGCTGAAGGTCCAGGGTGTGACGCCCGAGTACGTGCGCGACATGAAGGCTACCGGGATCAATTTCGACACCGACGAACTGGTTGGAATGAAGGTGCAGGGTGTAACCCCGGCCTACGTCTCCATGCTGAAGTCGGCGGGATTGGGCAAGATCGACACCGACGATATTATCGGCGCAAAGACGATGGGGATCACTCCGGAGTTCATCGAGAAGGCCAAGAGCCACGGCTTCAAGGACCTCGATCTCGACAAGCTGATTGAACTGAAGACCACGGGAATTCTCTAAAAGACGACACAGATCACGCGGAGGAATTCGCATGAAACGCGAATACGGAAACTTCTTTGTCTTAATTTTTGCCTTGGTCAGCGCAATTGCCGTGTTCTCAGCGCCGAATTCAGACGGCGATTGGACGATGCGCAAGTCGGATGAGGCGGGCAAGGTCGAGTTCTCGCTGATGCAATCGCACAAGAACCATCACTCGCAGAACAGCTCGACGTGGCCGCTGACGGCGTTCGCCGGGCTGGATGCGACGACGGCCGCACGGCACGACGTTCTCTTCACCGTGAAGCGTGACGCCGGGACATTCGATTGCGAAGGCTTTCTTCGCGACGGCGAGGGCGCTGGAATTTTTCATTTCACGGCGAATCCGGGCTATGCGCAAGAGATGGACAAGCTGGGGTTTCGCGGCATTGATGCGGACAAGCAATACGAGATGGCGGTTCTCGATGTCAGCGTGGATTTTGCGCGGGAGATGGCGGGCGAACATCTCCGTGGGCTGGACACCGATAAGCTCATCGAGTTCCGGATCTTCGGCGTGGACACGAAGTTCATCCACGATATGCGGGCGCTCGGGCTTCCGGCCGACACGAGTTCGCGCCTGGTGGAGTTCAAGATCCACGGGGTGAGTCCGGAGATGGTGCGCGAACTGAAACAACTTGGCTATTCGCCGGATGAAGAGAAGCTCATAGAAATGCGAATTCATGGTGCGACGCCGGAGTTCCTACAGGCCATGGCTCGCGAGGGCTACGAGCATCTTGATCTCGAGCGCGTGATCGAATTCCGCATCCACGGCGTCTCGCCGGAATTTGTTGAGAAGCTGAAGACGCTGGGCTATGTGCATCCTGCACCGGAGAAGCTAGTCGAGATGCGGATTCATGGCGTGACGCCGGAGTACATCACCAGCATGCAGGCGAAGGGATTGAAGGATTTGTCGATCGACAAGCTGGTGGAGATGCGGATCCACGGGATCGACTAACAGGTGTTTTGGCGCAGCACTTGGTAACCCGCTCCCCAGCGGGTTTTTTGTTTGTTTACTGATAAATGCCCTGCCCCTACTACTCTTGTTTGTTTTCAATGGTTTAGCCTAATGAAAAAGTCCGAAAAATCTTGCTTCTACGGGTGCTTCGGGGCAATCGGGGGTTCATCTCGGTAAGCTAGTGCGCGACGACAGCGGAGGCCGCTGTGCTAGCAACGAACATAGGAGCAGTCCATGTTGAAACCCGACGTGAATCGCCGTGAGTTTGTGAAGATCGTGGCTGGGACCGGCGCCGCCCTGGCTATGCCGAACTTCGGACTGGCGGCTGTCCCATCCATGATCGGCATCCAGGTGGGAGCCGTTTCCTTTGTAGATGAGGGCACGGAGAAAGTTCTGGATGTGCTCCAGGAGCGAGCCTCGGTGAATACGCTGTTTCTTGCGGTGTTCACCTACGGGCGCGGTATTGCCGGAAGGCAGATTCCGGGCCAGCCGCTGCCCGATCACGGCAAGCAGGAGTACGACCTGAACTTTCACGGCGGAAACTTCGCCACGCCTCACCCGGAGTACTACAAGAACACGGTGATCAAGGAAACGCGTGCGCCCGACCACGGCAAGCTCGACATCCTGGCGGAAGTGCTCCCGGCCGCGAAGAAGCGCGGCATGAAAGTCGTCTGCTGGCTCGAGGACGTGTTTCGCACCGACCTGCCGAACATCGCGAAAGTGCAGGAGCGCGACCTCCACGGGCGCAATGCCGAAACGCTCTGCGTCAACAATCCGGATTACCGAAATTTCTTCACCGGCCTGGTCGAGGACTACGCACGGTCTTATGACATCGATGGGATCATGTGGGGATCGGAGCGGCAGGGCGCTCTTTCCGACAGTCTTGGAGCGACGCACGACACGCCGCCGATCGATCCGGGGAACGTGACCTGCTTCTGCGAGTTCTGCCAGGCGAAGGCGAAGGAGCGCGGCATCAACCCGGAGCGAGCGCGGCAGGGATTCATGGAGCTGGAAAAATTCGTCCGCTCGGCACGCGGTGGCACGCGCCCGGTGGACGGCTACTACGTGCAATTCTGGCGGATCCTGTTGCGGTATCCAGAACTGGCCGCGTGGGAAATGCTCTTTACGGACGGTCTTCGCGAAACGTATGCCGCCCTCTACAAGACTGTGAAAGCAGCGAAGCCGGCGGTGCCGGTGGGTTGGCACATCTGGCACAACAATTCGTTCAATCCCATCTATCGCGCAGAGCAAGACCTGCATGAGCTCTCGCAGTATTCCGATTTCATCAAGGTTGTGATGTACAACAACTGCGGCGGCGAACGCATGGCGCTGTACGTGGACAACATCGGCTCGACGCTTTATGGAGATCTCTCGAAACAAGGCCTGCTCGATATGAACTATGCGCTGATGGGATTCAAAGATGGCAGCTACGAGCAGATCCCGCACACCGGGCTTTCGGCCGACTACGTCTACCGCGAAACCAAACGCGCGCTGGCGGGGGTTGCCGGCACGAACACCCGGATATGGCCCGGCATCGATATCGACATTCCCACCGAGCCCGGGAATAGCAAGTGCACTCCGCAAAGCGTAAAGGCCGCCGTGACAGCGGCTCTCCGCGCGGGCGCACCCGGTGTACTTCTATCGCGAAAATATTCGGAGATGCGGCTTGCCAACCTCAGCGGCGCGGGGGATGCGATTCGGGAGTGGCAGGGGTAGGCGGTGACGGCGGATCGAATCAATACTTCGGGACCTTGGGATCGATCTTCTCGGACCAGGCGGTGATGCCGCCGCTCAGGTTTTTCACGTTGGTAAATCCTTGTTGGCGGAGGAAATCGACGGCCTGCGCGCTTCGTCCGCCACCCTTGCAATGAGCGACGATCTCTCGGGTGCGATCGAGCTCGCCGAGGCGCTTCGGTAGGTCGTTGATCGGAATGAGATGGCCGCCAATGTTGGCGATGGCGTATTCGTGCGGCTCGCGCACATCGAGGATGTAGAGGTTTTCGCCGGCGTCGAGGCGGCGCTTGAGTTCTTCGACGGTCATGTCTCCCACTTGCTGTTGCTCCTGTCCGCGGATCCCGCAGAACTGATCATAGTCAATGAGCTGCTGGATTGTCCGTGTGCCACACATCGGGCACTCGGGATCTTTCTTCAGGCGCAGCTCCTGGAACTTCATGGTGAGCGCGTCGACCAGCAGCATACGGCCGATGAGCGGCTGGCCGATGCCGCAGGCCAGCTTGATCACTTCGGTGGCCTGGATCACGCCCATCAAACCGGGAAGCACGCCGAGAACGCCGCCCTCCGCGCAGCTTGGGACCATGCCGGGTGGTGGAGGCTCGGGATAGAGGCAGCGATAGCACGGGCCGTGCACGGTGGCGAAGACGCTCGCCTGACCCTCGAAGCGGAAGACCGAGGCGAAGACATTGGGCTTGCCGGTGAGGACGCAGGCGTCGTTTACGAGGTAGCGGGTGGCGAAGTTGTCGGTGCCGTCGGCGATGATGTCGAAGTTTTTGAAGATCTCGAGGGCGTTGGCGCTGGTGAGCTTCTGGTTGATGGGAATCGTTTTTACGAAGGGATTGATGCCCACAATCTTTTCGTGGGCGGATTGCACCTTGGGCCGGCCGACATCGGGGGTGGCGTGGATGATCTGGCGCTGGAGGTTGGTGTAGTCGACGACGTCGAAATCGACTAGGCCGAGTGTTCCAATGCCCGCGGCGGCGAGGTACAGCGCCAGGGGTGAGCCGAGGCCGCCGGTGCCGATGCAGAGCACGCGGGTGGCTTTGAGGCGCTCCTGGCCCTCGGGGCCGAACTCGGGGAGCGAGAGGTGGCGCGCGTAGCGGAGGAGCTCGGGTTGGGTGAGGGAGGTCATTGGACGGTGATTCTGCCGTCATTCTTAGACGGGAAGGCCGCGACCTGATATTTGTCTTGATAGAGCACGTTTCCGAGACGACGACACTTATGCACCTCGATGTAATAACCGTGATCTCGCAAAACGTGAACGAGTTCCCAGATATTTTTGATGCTCTCCTCTGCGTTCGACTTGAACCAAAAGACTGCGCGGCACGCGGTGAACTTGTCCGGAGGCGTCGGCAGGTGCTCTCGAAACCAATCGAGGATCTCCCGCACGTGTTTCCATTCGCTTTTGGTCAGGTCGCCAGAATCCAAGAGTGCATACGCCGCCATGAAGACCCCCTCTTGTCTATGAGAATCCGCATCGATACGAGTTGTTACGAAACGCATGTACATCGCGAGCAGCTCGATGACAGATTCTAAACGTGAAGTTGCGCATGTTGTATTCATCCTCCTGCGATGGCCCCAATCACCATAAACGGTTCCGCACCTCTCACCACTGCATCGGGAACGAGCGAGTCGGCCGGCTCGTGCGAGAGGTCTTCGCCGCAGGCGAAGAAGCGGATGAAGGGACGGCGCTTGAGTGTCCCGTGATCGCGAATCGCGCCGGCCAGCATGGGGTACTGCGCTTCGAGCACGGTGAGGATCGCATGCTGCGTGATCGGGCCTGGAACGTCGAGCGCGACCTCGCCGTTCACTCGGGCGAGGGTGCGAAGGTGCGCGGGTAAAGTGACTCGAATGCTCATGGCAACGTTTGCGCCTCGACAGACAGCACTGCGGGCAGGTCGTGAACGACCGCCTTCCACGAATCCCCAGCATCATTCGACGCGTAGACCTGGCCGCCGGTGGTTCCGAAATAAATCCCGCACTTATCGAGACGGTCCACCGACATGGCGTCGCGCAGCACGTTCACGAAGCAGTTCTGCTGCGGCAGGCCCTTGGTGAGCGGCTCCCACTCGTTGCCACCGGATTTGCTGCGAAAGACCTTGAGCGCGCCGTCGAGCGGGAAATGTTCGCTGTCGCTCTTGATGGGAACAACATAAATGGTTTCCGGCTCGTGGGCGTGAACGTCGATAACGAAGCCGAAGTCGGTGGGCAAATTGCCGCTGACTTCGACCCACTTCTCGCCGGCGTTGTCGGTGCGCAGCACATCCCAATGTTTCTGCATGAAGAGGGTGTCGGGCTTTTCTGGATGCGCGCAGACGTGGTGAACGCAGTGGCCAATCTCGGCAGTTGGGTCGGGGATGTACTGCGAGCGCAGGCCCTGGTTGATGGGCTTCCACGATTCGCCGCCATCGTCGGTGCGAAACGCGCCGGCGGCGGAAATGGCAATGAATATCCGCTTGGCGTTCGACGGATCAAGGATGATCGTGTGCAAACCCATGCCGCCTGCGCCGGGCTGCCACTTGTTGCCGGTGTGGTGCTTGCGCAGGCCGGAGAGCTCGGTCCAGTTCTGGCCGCCGTCGGTGGACTTAAACAGCGCGGCATCTTCGATTCCGGCGTACACGGTATCGGGATCGGTGAGCGAGGGCTCGAAGTGCCACACGCGCTTGAACTCCCAGGGATGCGGCGTTCCGTCGTACCACTGGTGGGTGCCGGGCACGCCGTCGTAAGCGAACTTGTTGCCGACGGGGTTCCAGGTTTTACCGCCATCGTCGGAGCGCTGCACCTGCTGGCCAAACCATCCGCTGGTTTGCGAGGCGTAGATGCGGTTGGGATCGGCGGGAGAGCCCTTCAGGTGGTACATCTCCCATCCGGCGAAGTGCGGGCCATCGACCGTCCAATTTTGACGCTTGCCATCGGAGTTAAGGATGAATGCGCCTTTCTTCGTGCCAACTAGTAAGCGAACTCCGCTCATGCAACTCTCCTTATTTTTATGAGGAAGTAGAAACTTTAAACCCGTGGTCTGGTTCGAGACAAGTTCACGGGACGTTGGGTTCGTAGCGCAGTATCGCGCAGCCGTTCGAGAGGGTGCGCGATTCCAGCAGCTTAAAATTCGTTTGCGGCAGATCGCGACCGAAAAGCGCGGTGCCTCGGCCAATCATGATGGGAGCTATGGCGATGCGGTACTCGTCGAAGAGGCCTTCTTTCATCAGCGAAGCCGAAAGGTCGGCGCTGCCGAAGACGAAGATGTTGCCGTTGCCGGCCTGCTTCAGGCGCTTCACATTTCCGGCAAGGTCGTCCTTGATGAGAGCGGTGTTGTTCCAATCGGCGCGATCGAGCTTGCGTGAGAAAACGACCTTGGGCAGCCGGTTCATGAAGTCCGCTACCTCGCCCTCGTCAGTCTGGAAGTGCGCAGCCATGCCTTCATAAGTCACGCGCCCGAAAAAAAGCATGTCTGCCGTTTTCAACTGCTCGATGGAGAAGGCCTCGAGTTCGGGACCCCATGCGGCCTGGTGAAATTTCAGATTCCATGGGTGATCACCTTCGAAAAATCCGTCGAGGGTGATGAGGTTCCACATAATGAGTTTGCGCATCGTGCTCCTCACCTAGTGTTTCTGCTGCATTTCTTTGAAGCCTTCAGCCGCTTTTTGAACATCCTGCGGGAAGTCTTCGAATTCGTGGACCTGGCGGATCTCGATCGTTTCGTTATTTTGCATCGGACATTTCTTCGCCCACTCGACGGCTTCTTCTTTTGAGTTGAGACGGACCATCCAATATCCACCAACAGTTTCCTTCGTTTCAATGTAAGGGCCGTCCGTGACAATGGGCTTGCCGGTGGTGAAGCTGACACGGGCGCCGGCGGAGGGCGGCGTCAGGCCGTTGAGGTCGAGCAGAATGCCTGCCTTCTGCATTTCTTCGTTGTACTTCATCATGGCCGAAACAGCTTTTGGATCGGGCATTGCGTTCGGATCGGCTTTTTCGTAACCCGCCGGAATGACAAAAAGCATGAATCGCATCGTGGTTCTCCTTCGTATATGGACTTCGCTAGTAGATCGAACGAGGGTATGGGATTTCGACTACGGGAGAAAGAATTTTTGACGAATGTGGAAGGGGATTTGGGGACGAAGTGTTGGGGACGAAAAGAGGCGCCCGGGCGGGCGCCTCCACTGATTCACTGGTTCACGACAGTTATGTAGGAAACTGCGGTTGCGGTGCCGGTGTACTCGCCGATCGCCACCACGACTAAGCGGTGCTGCCCGGGTGTCAACGTCACTTTGTGGTTCATCTGGTCGCCTAGCTTCTCGTACACCTTTACTCCGTCAATCCAGAGCTCAAGGCGTCGCACGCCAAGCGGGCCGTTGCCTGCGGCCTTCACAGGAAAGGTCTCGACCGCGTTTGCGCCGTCAGTCGGCTCGCAGAACTTGGCCGCGAGGGTTGCGGAGCCCAAACCGGTGCAATTCCTGTTCCCGCTGGTCGCGATCCCGACTACCTCGGCTCCACTCGGGAAGAACTCCGGATAGACGAGGTCCTTCTTCGAATCCAGGTTCAAGTCAGCAAAAGCGAGATCCACCGAGGTTGTGCCTTCGATAACAGCTTCGGTACCGAACGTGTTGTTGCCATTGCCGGGGCGGTAGCTGATCTGGCCATCCCACACGCTGTCATTGAGGGCCACGAGGTCCTCATTCAGGTCACTGTTGACGTCAGCGGTGTAGATCTGCGCGTAAGCATCGTCACCGATTTGATTCGATGAAACAAGCGAGAACTTGCGGCTGCCAAGATTCTTGTAAACATGCGCGGTGGTGACGCCGCAGAAGTTTGTGGGATCGGAGCAGGGATGGTTAGATGTGACGGCGAGATCGTAGCGGCCATCGTTATTGAAGTCGGCGGAAGCGACCCAGTAAAGAGGATCGCTGGAGGGGTTCGACAGGGTGAGATGGCTGTTGAAAGTGCCGTTGCTTGAGCCCCAATAAATGAAGGTGCTGGTGCCGTTGGTGAAAGCGATATCGAGATGGCCGTCACCGTCGAAGTCGCGCACGACTGCATTCTTGCCGCTGCTGGGAATGGTTTGCACCGAAGTGAACGTGCCGCTGCCATTGTTTTTCAGGATTTCGATTCCGTCACTTTCGACGGCGGCAAGATCGACTCTGCCGTTGTTATTGAAATCTCCAGCCACGAACATAATGGGTACGGCCTTGGTAATGGGAGCGACGCCCATGCGGAAAGTGCCGTCGCCATTGTTGAGCAGGATGGTGTTGCCACCGGTTTGCTGGCCGGCAATGAGGAGATCGGGCCAACGGTCGCCATTCACATCCACGGCGATGATGGGACCAAAGCTAGGGATCGCGTAGGTGACCGGAGTGCCGAAGTTGCCGTGCTTCGCGTCCACGTTATTTAGGAAGATATCGACCGTGCCGGCTCCTGAACCGCTTCCGTCGGCGGGCTCGTTGGAGACGGCGATGTCGGGATAGCCATCGCGATTGAAGTCGGCGACGGTATTCCAAGTGGCGTAGCCGCTGGTGGTGTAAGGAGTGAAGTTATAGGTCTGTGCGAAAAGCGATAGGCCACACAGCAGCATGACTGCAAGGAGCAAGCGCCGGTACATAGGGTCTCCGCTGGGAACAGAGTGTTTGCTGAATGTGAGTGGCTGCGGAAGAGGCGGGTTGTCGCACTAAGCATTCGTCTCAGGTTATTTTTGTCACTCTGGTAGTCTGTTGCTTCTCGCTATGCGACGACTGCTCGAGCTTGCGGCGGTGATAGGTACTTTGGTTTTGCTAGCGGCCTGTGGACAGCCCGGATCGCCGCAACCACCTTCGCTCGAACTGCCGAAGGCGGTGGACAACCTGAGCGCGACGCGCAAGGGCAACCATGTGACGCTGCGCTGGGTTCCGCCGAGCCGGTTCACCGATAACCGGATTATCAAACGAGTCGGGCCGACGAACATTTGTCGAGTGCCAGGAACCACGCTGGCCGCCACTTGCACGGCGGTTGCGAAGGTTTCGGCAAAGGGCGAGAACACGAATGGCAAACCGGGCGAACGAGCTGCCGTGGAATTTGATGACGAGCTGCCCGCTACCCTGCTGCAGAACTCGCCAACCGGCAGCGTGATGTATGGCGTGGAAGTGTTGAATGTCCACGGAAAAAGCGTGGGCATTTCGAACCAGGTTGAGATATCAACCGCGCCCGCCGTGGCTCCGCCCGCTCAAATCGTCGCGGAACTCGGTGGCGCGGGCATTACCCTTCGTTGGGAGAACTTGAACGTTCCCTCCGTACCGGGGCTGACATTCGCCTGCCAAATTTCGCGCAGCGACGAGGATGGCGATTTCACCACGGTAGCCACCGTACCGGTCTCTCCGGCGCAGTTCCTGGATGTGACGATTCCGTGGGAAAAGCACGTGAACTACCGCTTCTCGGTGCTAACTCAACGCAGCAGAGATCAACAAACGCTGGTGCAGGGTGAAGATTCGAGCGTAGTAAGCGTGTTCACCCACGACGTCTTCCCACCGGCGCAGCCGCATGGGCTACAGGCCGTGTTCAGCGGACCCGGGCAGCAGCCCTTTATCGACCTTTCGTGGGTGCCGAACACGGAAGCCGATCTGGCGGGATACAACGTGTATCGGCATGAAGAGGGCGGCGCGACGGAGAAATTGAATTCGCAGCTGGTGACGTCACCGTCGTTCCGCGATGAGCATGTGCAGGCTGGGAAGACCTATTACTACTCGGTAAGCGCGGTTGACGCGCGCGGGAACGAAAGCTCGAAATCGAGCGAGGCGAGTGAACGGGTTCCGTAAATTACAGGTTGAATTCTAGGCCGGCTTCTTCGCGGCGCCACGCTGCCAGGGGCGCTTCGGGCGTTCGGCATCGGACTTATCGCGGTCCTTCACGCGATCGTAGACGTAGGCTTCGCTGACGGTGCCGAGCGACTCGTTGTAGAGGCTGGTAGCGCCGATTCCCTCTTTGAGCTCTTCGGTGAAATCGTGAATTGCCTTCAGGTGATCAGCGGTGGCCGGAAGTTCGAGCTTCGAGGTCTTAAGGAACTTCTGGTAGCCCTTGTCGATAAGCTTGGAGATCTCGCCGCTAACCAAGTAGCCGGGATAGGCGAAGATCTTGGCGGTCTTGTCGGGTGCCTGCTCGACGGCTGCAGACACGTTGTATTTCTTCAGAAATATGCGGTTCGGAGTAGCGGGGGCTTCAAGGATGTCGAAGCCATGATCGCGAAACCATTGCACCGCGTCCGCGTAAGATCTCGGTTTGAGCTTCTGTGCCATATCTTCAACTCGTGCTGCTTCGATTGTGCAGCGTGTATTGCGGTTGCCCAGGGAAGTGGAAAGGGGCGACAGTTCAATGTCGCACATTCAGTTTGCGGTGGGCAACTCGCAATTGTTCCATAATGGTGACGAAAGCGCATGATACGTTTGGAATCGCGCGAATTCGAGCGCCTGAAGCTGCTGGCAGAAACCGCCTATCCGGATGAGTTTTGCGCGATTCTGCTGGGGCGGGCTGGAAACGATGAGATCGTGATCCAGCGCGTGCTCCCCGCGCGCAACGAACATGAAAATCCAGGCTATGCGTATGCGATTTCGCCCGCAGTATTGATCGCGTCTCAACGAAAAGCGCGCGATGAGGGGCAGCAAATTGTCGGCTTCGTACATTCGCATCCTGACCATCCGCCGATGCCTTCCGAAACAGACCACGACGAAGCCTTGTGGCTGGATCACATCTACGGAATTGCGACGGTGAGCACCGGCCGGTTCCAGGCGTTGAAATTTTATCGCCTGTCTGGGACCTCGATCGATGATCGACGATTCGAGAGCGTAGAGTTCCGCATCGCTTAGACGGTGAGAATGATCTTGCCGTAGTTCTTGCGGTTGAGCATCAGTTGGAATGCCTCAGAAACCTGGGACAGAGGCATCACGTGGCCGACTTCTGGTTTGAGTTCACCGGCTTCCACCCAAGGCTTCAGCGCTCTCCACGCCGTGGAGATCACTTCCGGTTTCCCTGCCAACGTGCTGAGCCATAGGCCGTGCACGCTGATGCCTTTCGAATACATAGACATCGTATCGAATTCCGGGCGCTCACCGGTTGCGGTGCCGTAAAGAATGACACGGCCGAATTCCCGCGTGCAGCGGGTGCTGCGCTTGGTGTGCTCGCCGCCGAGCATCTCGAAGACGCAATCGACACCTTCGCCATTGGTAAGCTCCATCACACGTTGCTGGTAATCTTCGCGCGCATAGTTGATGCCGTGCGTAAGGCCGAGATGCTTCGCCTTGGCGAGTTTTTCATCCGATGATGATGTCCCGATGGTCTCGATCCCAAGCAGGCGACCAATCTGCACAGCGGCGGTACCTACGCCACCGGCAACAGCATGGATCAATGCACGGCGAGGAGACTTCGACGGCGCCGCCGACTCGAATGCGTCCTTTGTGAGGCCAGCCTTCCAATACACCAGGTAAGCGGTGAAGAAGTTCACCGGAAACGCGGCGGAGTCAACCGAAGTCCAGCCCTGCGGCTGGGGCCAGAGGAAATTGCGCGCAATTGCGATCTTCTCGGCGAACGCGCCGAACTGGGTGTAGCCCATCACGCGCTCGCCGGTGGCTTCGACGGTACCGGCGAATTCGCGCCCCGCGATGTAGGGCACGTGAATGCCCGGATACTTGCCCATCGCCGAGCTGATGTCAGCGAAGTTGACCCCACAAGCTTCGATGCGCACCACGACCTGATCTTGCTGGGGAGTGGGATCGGGAAATGCTTTGGGCTGCAAATGTTCGAACTTGCCTAGCTGTTCGACGAGGATCGCTTTCATACAAGAATTCTAGCCCTCGATGGCGTCCAGTCAGGATGGGAGAGGGCGCGTTGCAGACGATTATGGGAATCGTGAAACAACGAAGGCGCGGCGGGGGCCGCGCCATCTTCTTTCAGCCTGAGTAGTGGTTTGTAAGCGGAAGTGAAAAACCGGCGCTCAATTCTCCCCCGAGATTTTTGCGCCGGTTATTCGGTTCTCCCAACGCTACCGGGAGTCCTTGGCCGCTCATCTCCCTGTGCGGGTTCGGCCAAACTGAGTGCCCTGGGTCTAAAACGCGCCACCTTTGGCGCGCCCCTTCAAGATGTCGCAGGTTGGCGCACTGCGCAACCGGAAATCCCATCGGGCTATTTACTTGCGAGAGGCTGACTCTCCTGATTCGGCAGCCGGCATCCAAGCATAGGCTGGAGGCACTTGACGACCCCCGCCCGCCGGGGTCACTCTTGTACATACCTTTCGGGAACTCCGGAAGGCGTGCCGTCCTGAGTTCACGCTGCTTTGGCTGCGAGAGTTGCGACGGCTTTCATTTTTTGCTCACTGGTTCGATCTTTCATATACGTACGCGGCCATAGTCGAGCCGCAATTTATACATTCATACTCTTTCCCGTTCGCCTTTCAGGCTGTACGGCTGGCGGACCGGAGTGGGGCTGGAATTGGGGAGGTCCCGCTTGGATCTGGTCATTATTCGTCTCATTTTCGTAGTAGTCATTGCCCTGGCGTGCTACGTACTAAAGCCATTCGGCCTGGAGCAATATCCAGCGGCTGGATTAGGCGCAGGCATCGGGGTCGCCGTCATCATCTTCGAAATGCGCCTCCGCCAGGCGAGCCTGAAACGCCTGATCGGTGCGGTCATCGGCAGCATCCTCGGCATCTGCGGCGCGTATCTTTTCAGCCTCGTCATCCGCAACAGCATTCAGCAAGGACAGACCCAGAGCTTCCTGCAGCTATTCGTTATGCTGCTGATGGCTTACGTCGGACTTGTGATTGGCGCCGGCAAGGGCGAACTACTGAACCTGAACGCACTGGGGGGAATCTTCGGTGGCGAGAAGCAGGCGAAGCGCAGCTACAAGATCCTAGACACTAGTGTGATCATCGATGGCCGTATTGCCGATATCGCCGAGACCGGCTTCCTCGATGGAACCATCGTGATTCCGCAGTTCGTCTTGCGGGAATTGCAATTGGTCGCGGATTCCGCCGACTCGCTAAAACGTAACCGCGGTCGCCGTGGGCTCGACATTCTGCAACGGGTGCAGAAGCTCACCAACTTGCACGTTCAGATCGTGGAAGACGATTTCCCTGCCGTCCGCGAAGTGGACTTGAAGCTGATCGAGCTTGCCAAGCTCTATGAGGGCAAGATCGTAACCAATGACTTCAATCTGAACAAGGTGGCGCAGCTGCAGGGCGTGGAAGTTTTGAACATCAATGAGCTGGCAAATTCACTGAAGCCGATCGTGCTGCCCGGCGAGCTTATGCGCGTATTCATCCTGAAAGAAGGCAAGGAATACAACCAGGGCGTCGCCTATTTGGACGACGGAACCATGGTGGTGGTGGACAACGCACGCAAGATGATCGGCAAAACGATCGAAATTTCGGTCACGTCGGTATTACAGACCACGGCGGGAAAGATGATCTTCGGAAAGTTCGACGAGCGCGCGTCGGGCGCCTTCCCGAAGGCCGGTGCGGAGACGCGACCGGAGCGGCAGGATTTGCGCAAGAGCAATCCGCAACCGTCGTTCCCGGCAACGAATGGGACGAGCACGCCGCCAAGTTCGCCGGGAGTGCCGGCGGCTGCGCCGGGAACCGGCACGACGAACGAGTAATGACAGCCCACGCGTCGTAGCAAGATGCGTGGGCGTTGACGCAGTTTCGCTTCCGTAAGATGATGCCTCTCGATCCCCGCGGAGGCATTTTCTGTTAATCGGGCAGACCATCTCGCACTACCGCATCGTCGAGAAGCTGGGCGGAGGCGGCATGGGCGTGGTGTTTAAGGCGGAAGACACGCGCCTCCACCGCTTTGTTGCGCTCAAGTTCCTGCCTGAGGCGATGGCGCAAGATCCGCAGGCGCTGGCGCGCTTCCAGCGCGAGGCCGAAGCTGCATCCGCGCTGAACCATCCGAACATCTGCACGATTCACGACATTGGCGAGGAGAACGGAAAGGCGTTCATCGCTATGGAACTGCTCGAGGGTGAGACCCTCAAGCACATGATCGCGCACGGTCCGATGGAGATCGAGGCCACGCTATCGTTGGCGGTGGAGATCGCCGATGCACTCGACGCGGCGCACAGCAAACGCATTGTGCATCGCGACATTAAGCCGGCGAATTTGTTCGTGACTGAGCGGGGGCATGCGAAAGTGCTCGATTTTGGCCTGGCGAAGGTTACAGCGAATACAGTGCAGTCGGGCAACACCATGACGGCCACTGAGCTGATCTCGGACGAGGAGCATCTCACAAGGCCTGGATCGACGCTGGGCACGATTGACTATATGTCGCCGGAGCAGGCACGCGGAAAAGAGCTCGATGCGCGTACCGATCTGTTTTCGTTCGGCGCGGTGCTCTATGAGATGTTGACCGGTAGGTTGCCGTTCACGGGCGAGACGTCGGCGCTGATCTTCGACGCGATTCTGCACGAGGATCCGCCACCGATAACGCAGCTCAATCCGAAAATTCCGACGACGTTGGAAGGAGTTATTCGCAAGGCACTGGAAAAAGACCGCGACCTCCGCTACCAGCATGCTTCAGAAATGCGAAGCGACCTGAAACGCGTCCGACGCGACATCGGCTCGGGGAGCCATTCGCAGGCGTCGTCCAGCGCAAGTGGCGCGGCGAGGTCTGCCATGGCTTTAAAGCCGAAGCACGCAACTTCGAGCGTCAATTCGATTGCGAAGGGGCACAAACTCGGAGCCGCGACTGTGGGAGGACTGGTGGTGCTGGGAGCCGCGGCATTCGGAAGTTATTTGCTAATCTCGCGCAGTACGCCGGCGCCGTTCCGAAACTTCACGATCACACAGGTGACGCGCACCGGCAAAGCCAGGCGCGCCGCGATTTCGCCCGACGGTAAGTACATCTTTAATGTGCAGGACGATGGCGGGATGCAGAGCCTGTGGCTGCGCAATGTGGCCACGGGGAGTGATACGCAGGTTCTGCCACAGGAAAGCGCGGCGTACGAGTCACTGATTTTTTCGCCCGATGGCAATTATCTGTATTTCCGTAAAGCCAACAACAGCACGCAATCCCAATCGGACGTCTACCGGTTGCCGGTGCTAGGGGGACAGCCCCAGCACCTTGTGCGCGATGTGGACACCAACTTGGCATTCTCCTTCGACGGACAGACGATGGCCTACAGCCGATTCAACGACCCGGAGATAGGCAAATACCGGCTGCTTACGGCGAATGCGGACGGCAGCAATGAGACGGTTCAGCGCCGCGCGAGCATGGAAGACAACTCGCAGTCCGTTGCGTGGTCACCGGATGACAAAACGATTCGCTACAACGTTGTGACCCCCGGTACGGCAACGCTGCGACAATGGAGCCTTGCGCAGAAAAAGTCCGAAGCCTTCGCGTCGTTCGCGGGGATCAACATCTTCGGCATTTTTGCGACGCCGCAGCCTAAGTGGCTGCTGGCGTTATATATGCAGAATGGCCCAGTTGATCGCGGGCAGCTTGGGCTGGTTGCAGAAGACGCGAAAGCCATTACGCCGATCACGCACGACTTGGACAACTACAACTCTGCCACGCTCTCCGTAGACGGGAAGACGATTGCGGCCGTGCAGGAGCGAATTACAAACACTCTGGTGCTGCTGCCGGCGCAGGGCGGTGATGAGAAGAGCTCCATCGCGACGCCGCAGATCGCGGGCGTGCGCTCGTTGGCGTGGACGCGCGATGGGAGGCTGCTGGTGAGCGATGGAGAAGGAATCCGCAGCCTAACGAACGACGGCAAGAACACGACCACTTTGCTCGACGATCCGGCGGCATTGACGACGGAGATTGCCACCTGCGGTGACAAGTACTTGCTGTTCGTGTCGCAATATCACGCCGGAGTGAAAAACGCCGTGGTGTGGCGCGCAAATTTGGATGGTTCTGACGTCAAGCAGTTAACCCAAGGACCGTTCGATCGCATTCCGTTGTGCACACCGGACGGAAAGTGGCTGTACTACGTCGATGTTTTTCGAGTGACGATGATGCGAGTTGCCATCGAGGGCGGCGATCCGGAACCGGTGCGTACGGCGGAAATGAAAGGGGTGTTCGGAGTGTCCGGTGGTGCGATTTCAGCGGACGGAAAGACTTGGTTGCTGGCGGCGGAGTTCGCGTCGCCCGAAAACTCTTCCGCATTACCGGTGAACCGGCTTTTGATCATGTCTTTGGAAGACGGCAATGTGAGCAAAACGAGGACGCTGCTTTCGGATCGTCGAATCAGCGGCTTGATTGGGGTCAACGAACTGACCTATACCCCGGACGGCAAGGCGATCGCCTACGTCATCACTGAAAGAGGGGTAGACAATATTTTCGTGCAACCGCTGGATGGATCGCCGGGCCACAGGATCACAAGTTTTGCCGCAGACCACATCTTGCAGTTCGCTTGGTCGCCCGATGGAAAGGTGCTGGCCGTGGCGCGGCAGCATTCGTCGGCCGACGTGGTGCTTTTACAGGAAAAATAAACGCGCGGTTGTCCCCTGCCGATTTGAACTGGCACCCTGCGGGGAGTTATCCTTTCTGTCCCTTATGGCTAAAGTGATTGCAATCATTCCTGCCGCTGGACTTGGTACGCGTATGGCGCGCGGCAAAGCTGGTGTGACTTCGAAGCAGTTCTTTGACCTGAACGGAACGCCGATCCTAATTCATACCCTCCGCAAGTTCGCCAATTGCAAGCAGGTATCCGAAATATGGGTCGCCCTGCGCAGCAATGAAATGGTGGGCTTCCGCAAGCACCTCGAGCAGGCGGGCATCAAGAAAGAGATCCGCCTGGTGGAGGGCGGCGAACACCGTCAGGACACGGTGGCCAACGCACTGAAGGAAATCAAGGCAGCTGATGATGACATTGTGCTGGTGCACGACGCGGTGCGGCCTTTTGTGGACCAGGAAACGATCGTTGCGGTCATCGCCGCAGCCGAGAAACATGGCGCCGCGATTGCCGGAACGCCCGCAGTCGATACGGTGAAGCAGGTGGAACGCACATCCGAGGGCGCGGTGATCAGTTCGACGATCCTGCGCGAGCGCGTGGTGCTGGCGCAGACGCCACAGGGCTTTCGTTACGGCCTCCTGAAGAAGGCCTTCGATGAAGCGACTCGCGACGGCTTCAGCGGCACCGACGAAGCGAGCCTGATCGAGCGCAACGGCGGCGCGGTGCAAGTGGTGATGGGTTCGCCGAAAAACATCAAGATCACTACGCCCGGAGACTTGGAATTGGCGGAGTTCTTTATGTCGCAGGAAAACAGCCGGAAAGCGAACCTCGCCGGATGAGCGTCCGCGTTGGTCTGGGCTTCGACTCCCACGAATTTAAGGCCGGCATTCCGCTGCGGATTGGCGGGCTGACGATTCCGCACACTCATGGATTAAGCGGGCATAGCGATGGCGACGTGCTGCTGCATGCCATCACGGATGCGCTGCTCGGCGCGGTCGCGGCGGGCGATATTGGTGCGTTCTTTCCGCCGAGCGATCCGAAGTGGAAGGGCGCGAACTCCGTCGTCTTCATTGAAGAAGCGATGCGGCACATTGAAAGCGCGGGCTATAGAGTCGGCAACGTCGATTGCGCGCTCGTGCTGGCCGCTCCGAAGATCGGGCCGCATGCGAAGGAAATTCAAGAGAATGTCGCGAAGCTGCTGAAGATCGAGCCGACTGCCGTGGGGATCAAGGCGAAGACGCCGGAAGGATTAAATCTCGACGGAACGGCAGTGGCGCATGTGGTGGTGCTGCTGGAGAAGGGTTAGTCGTTGCCTTGCGCGGCGCGTTCGGCCTTGAATTGTCGGATCAAAATCCTTACTAACATTCCATCAAATTGCGAACCGCTGCGGCTTTCCAGCTCGCGGACGGCGTCGGCCTGGCTGCGCGCTGCGCGGTACGAGCGATCGACCATCATCGATGTATACGCTTCGGCGACGGAGATGATGCGCGCATAGAGAGGGATTTGTTCGCCCTTTAAGCCATCGGGATACCCGGAGCCGTCGAAGGCTTCATGATGATGGCGGACCATCTGACGGATGTGATTCGCACCGGGGATTGCATCGATAATTTCCGCGCCGACGTTGGCATGCATGGCGACGAGGTAGTGCTCGTCCTCAGTGAGCCTGGCGGGCTTGTTGAGAATTTTTTCCGGGATGACGATTTTGCCCACATCGTGCACGCGCGCGGCGAAGAGCAGGTCCGGAAGCTCGGGTTCCTGGATACCAAGCTCGCGGGCAATGGCTTCGACGTGGCGCGCGACTTGCTCGCCGTGGCCTGAAGCGAAGAGCTCACGGGACTCACTGGCGCGGTTGAGGGCGATAATCGCGTCCATCATTAGCTGGCGATCGCCACCTGCCTCGTTATCGGCAAACTTCTTCAGCATCTGCACCAGTTCGGTGGTGTACTCCGGCCCGTAGTGCTCGCGCTGCAGAAATCCTTCCACGTACGTATTGATGACCTGGCGTTGGACGGCGCTGTTTTCGCCTTCTACAAACTCGTCGGCGGTGGCGACCTTGTTGCCGCCTGCATGCTTCGAGACGTACATGCCAGCATCGGCCACGCGCATAATGTCTTCTACCGACGATCCGTGCATGGGATACGTGGCGACGCCGAAGCTGCCGGTAATCTGGTGTTCGCTGAGCATGGGATCGGTAGCAATCCAGAGGCGCAGGCGTTCGGCGAGGACCTGTGCCTGATCCACTCCGGTTTCAGGCATGAGGATGACGAATTCGTCGCCGCCGAAACGTGCGACCACGTTCGACTGCCGGCACTTTTGCTCCAACAGGCGGGCGATACGGGCGAGCACGAGGTCGCCTTCAAGGTGACCCATGGTGTCGTTCACCTGCTTAAACTTGTCGAGGTCCACCATGACCACAGAGAACGGGCGCGTGGACCGCGAAGCGCGCTTCCACTCCGACTGCAACGCCTCGAGAAAGAAGCGGCGAGTCTTGATGCCCGTGAGACCGTCGGTAATGGATTGCTGCTGCATTTTCTGGAAGACGAAGGCGTTGTGCAACGCGGTTGCCAACAAGTCGGCGAGCGTGCGCAATAGCAATGTATCTTCTTCGGTGAAGGCATTTTCTCGTTTGCTCTCGATGTTCAATACGCCAAGCAGCGTCTCAGCGTATGAAATCGGGATACAGAGGGCACTACGAGAATCGGGCAAGATGCCCGCGAGGTGGGTGGCATTGGTGTCTTGTACAAGCGAGGGATCGCCGGTGCGCGCCACGCGGCCCAGAACACCGACGCCGAGGGCCACGCGCTTGCCTTTGGCGTGAGCAGTGGTTCCGGCTTCCGCTTTGATTTCGATTTCCTTGGTGGCGTAATCGAGGATGCCGATGCCGATGTGGTCGTAGTTGAAGGTCTTCTGGATCTGTCCAACGATGTCTTCCAGCATTTCTTCGGCGTTCTGGCTCGAGATCGCCGTTTGCGAGATGCTGTTGAGGAATGAGAGGTACTTCGTGCGGCGCTGCTCTTGTGCGAACATGCGCGCATTCTCGATGGCGACAGCGACCTGCCCAGCCGCGGTGGTGAGCACTTCGACGTCGCGTTGCTCGAAGACGAACTCCCGCTCAAAGCTCAGCGCTGCAACCACACCGCAACTGACCGCGCCAATACGGATTGGCACGCCGATATAGCAGCTCGCCGGATGAGCACTACGCTCGATGCCGAGGCGCTGGGCGATACGCTTCATCTCGGAGCGGATGAGGATGGGCTGCGCCGTCCGGATGACGAAATCGCTCAAACCGTTCTTCACTTTGCGGGAACGTTTTGCTTGCTTTGCGCCGCGCACGACTTCGTATTCGTAGCGCAGTTCACCGCCCTCGAGGAAGGCCACGTAGAAGTTGCTGGTGTCGAACAGGCGCCCGAGTTCGCGATGCACGGCAGCGAGCACTTCGTCGGGATCGAGACGTGAGCTGATGACCTGTCCGATCTGCGTGAGCAGTTCGAATTCCTTGGTGCGGCGCTGCGCATCGTGCACAAGCAGGTAATTTTCCAGGGTCATGCCGACTTGCATGGTCACCGAGAGCAGCAAACGCAGGCGGCTAGCGCTAAACGCGTGCTTCCGGGGATGCGGGAACAGGATGACGCCCATGTTGCGCTCACGGGTCTGCAGGCAGACAGCGCTCATGGCAGAGATGCCCTCATCCTTGAATGCAGCAACCAGCGTGGAAAGCGCACGGTTGCCGCTGGAACGCATGGGACCACGCAGTTCATTCAAAGATTGGATTGTGAAGATGCCGCCGCGGCGAAAGGCGAGATCGGCAAGAAAATCGCCGGCATCGTTGTTCTCGATCTTTTTTACGAAATCGGGGCTGAAACCGCGACCCACAGAGGGCAAGCCGCCGCGCCAGGGTTCGGCGATGTAGAGCACCGCCTGCTCGAGATGAAGGACACCCATGAGACGCTTGAGCAGGTTCTCGATGCTTGGCTGAAGCTGGTCTCGGGAGAGCGGCGTGGTCGGATCGACATCGAGCGACGAGAACGCCAGGGCATTGTCCTGGATGACGCGTCGTTCGTCATCGAAGAGCACCACGACCATTGCAGTGCCGAGCACGAGCAGAGGAAGGACTTCGAGATATTCCATGCCGCCATGGAGGAAGCGGCCGAGCGGAATGGTCTCCGGGACTTCCTTGCAGGTGAGCATCAAGATCCACACGGTGATGGCGCTGCTCATCCATCGCAGACCGATGGAGTCCCGCTGGTAGCCGACTCGCGCGTACTCGATGGTGGCCATCAGCAAAACGATCAGGACGGCAATCCAACCGTGGAGGAACTGGCGTGTCGCTGAGCCGAGCGGCGCGACCACCTGAAGCACCAGCCAGTACGCCATCGCGCCAATAACCACGAATTTTGGCCAGCGGGGTGGGGTGGTCTTGCTGAAGTAGCGTGCGGAGGCGAAGAGAGCGACGGCGCCGCAAAGCTCTGCCGTGTGTGCCAGCGCAAGATACGCCGGGGTACCCACGTTTATCTCAGCCACGCCCTGGAGGGCGAAGTAAGCCGTGATTGCCAACCAGAACCACTGCCAATTGCGGAAGTAACGCTCGTTTGACTGGCGCTGCAAATACGCGAAAACGAGCAGGAACGCGAGGGCCACGAGCCCAGGTACAAAGACGGTTCCAGTTAAAAGCATTGGCATGGAGCGTTTGGGGGGTACGCAGCGCCGCGCAGTCCCACCTAAGTGTCTCGACTATAAGTACTTCTGGTTACTTGGTCACCGTTACGGAAGATACTTTAAAGGAGTACCCATAGTAATCGGATTTGGCGAAGAAATGGTTACCCTGCCCCGGAACTGGTTCGGCGTGGGAACGGCGTACCGCAACCGCAGCGGCGATTGCTCGCTTCGTTGTACTCTGTAAAGTTGAGCTTATGAATTCGACCTCGCCTGTACGCGTCCGTTTTGCTCCATCACCAACCGGGTACCTCCACGTCGGAGGTGCCCGAACTGCCCTGTTTAACTGGCTTTACGCACGCCATGTGGGCGGAACGCTGGTCCTGCGTATTGAGGACACCGACCTCGAGCGCTCGACGCCCGAGATGGTGGAAGGGATCCTCGTTGGTATGCGCTGGCTTGGGTTGAACTGGGATGAAGGCCCTTTCTACCAGACGGAGCGCATGCACCTATACAAGGCCGCCGCGGAGAAACTGGTGGAGAACGGGCACGCGTATTACTGCTTCTGCACCAAGGAAGAACTGGAACGACGCCGACAGGCGGCATTGGCAGCGGGCCGACCTCCGCAATACGACGAGACATGCCGCAAGATCGGGCGAGAGGAAGCACACGCCCGCAAGCAATCGGGCGGGGCATGCGCAGTCCGCTTCGCCGTGCCTGAAGCCGGCAGCACGAAGTTCCAGGACGCGGTTTTTGGCGAAGTCGAATTTGCGAATCCCGAGCTGGAAGATTTCGTTCTGTTGCGCTCGGACGGCGTGCCGACCTATCACCTCAGCGTCGTTGTGGACGACATCGACATGAAGATCACGCATATCCTGCGTGGCGCTGACCACATCTCGAATACGCCGAAGCAAGTAATTCTGTACCAGGCCATGGGTGCTACTCTGCCGGTGTTCGCGCATGTGCCGCTCATTCTCGGACCCGACAAAACTCGATTGAGCAAGCGGCATGGCGCGACGAGCGTGATTTCCTACAAGGACGAAGGCATTGTGCCGGAGGCGTTCCGCAACTTCCTCTCGCTGCTGGGATGGACGCCGCCGGAGGGCACTCCCGAGAAGCTTGGGGATGAAGACCTCATCAGGCTCTTCTCGCTGGAAGGCATCTCGCATTCGAACGCAGTGTTCGATCGCCCGAAACTCGACTGGTTTAATACCGAGTACATTCGCGCTTATCCGGCGGACCGCCTACTGCCATTGATAGAAGAAGAGTGGAAGAAGGTGGGGCTCACACCGGCGAGCCACGATGCCGCACACCTCCTCGCGACCATCGAGTTGCTCAAGCCGCGCGCGCGCAATTTGAAAGATTTCGCAAACTCGTTTCGTGCGTTTTTCACCGACGACTACCAAAACGATCCCGCAGCGGCGGAGAAGTTCCTGAAGGACGTGAATGTGCGCGAGCTGCTCGTGGAACTGGGCGACCGTTACGCGGCCGCGACGGAATTTACTGAAGCCGGCACGGAGCAGATTCTGCGCGATTTCGCGATGGAAAAGGACGTAAAAGCGGGAGCCCTGATCAACGGCGCACGCGTGGCGCTGACTGGGCAGGCGGTTGCCCCCAGCTTGTTTGCAGTGATGGTCAACCTGGGCCGCGAGCGCACCATCGCCCGACTGAGACGCGCAAAAGAAATCG
>DASYAU010000145.1:0-28032 GCA_036501185.1 Candidatus Korobacter sp.
GCTGCATCGTCACCTCCACGGGACGTTCCATCAACGGCGGAATTTAGTACCACGCTCGCTGTTACCTTGGGAACGCACGTTTGGCGAGGCATTAGGGCTGATTTTAAGTAGATTTACGCACCACTCTGGGGTATCACTAGATTGCTGGCCTGAGTCGCTTCTGCATACAATTGACGTAGCCCCAGGTCCAACCGTTCATGCCCGATATTTCCAGACACTTGGAAAAGGCCGAAAAGTATCTTCAAAAGGGCCGTCACGAAGACGCCCTTGAGGAGTACTTGCAGGTCCTCGACGAACAGCCGTCGAATCATGGCGTTCGCCAGACCGCTGCGGACCTCTGCGTCTCGCTGAACCGGCTCAGCGATGCTGCCACCATGTTTGCCCAGATCTTCGACGCGCAGGCCTCCATCGGCGACAACGCTCGTGCGGTCCTCACTTATAAGAAGCTGGCCCGTTTCGGGAAGCCTTCGCTCCAGCAGATGCTCCAGTTCGCCCACATCCAGGAGCGCACCAACCGCAAGGAAGCTCTCGAAGCTTACATTGCCCTCGGCAAAGAATATCGCGCGGGGAAGAAGACCAGCGACCTGCTTGAGGTTTATCGCCGAATCTCTGCACTTGACCCTTGCATCGAGAATTACGCCCAGGAAGGTGAACTCGCGGCCGAAACGAACGACAGCAAAACCGCAGCATTCGCCTATGTGCAGGCCGGCATCCTCGTCGAAAAATCTGGTGGCGACGCCTCCGATTGGTACCAGAAGGCGTACCACCACGATCCCACTAACCCGGGAGCAGCCTTCGGCCATGGCCATGCGTTGTTGCTGAGGGGTGAAGCCGATAGTGCGGTTAAGATTCTCGAGCCCCTCGCGAATTATCCTTCCAGCCCGATCGAGGCCCGCGAGGCGTATGCCCGCGCCCTTCTGCTCGCCGGCCACCTCAAACAGGCCGAGCCCGTCATCTGGAAGCTCTACGAGTTTGATTCACGGAAGCTCGATGAACTCCTCGAGCTGATTGCGGATTACATCGAGCTTCAGCAGAACGAAGACGCTCTTCGTCTTACCCGGAAACTCGAAGATCAGATGTCGAAGACCGGCCGCCGCCGCGAGTTTGTGCAGATGATGCAGGAACTCGTCGAAGTGCACACGCCCGCCGTCGAGTTTCTCTACTACATGGTGGAGCTCTACAACTCCAATAACCGCGAGCACGATTACTGCAATGCGCTCCTGCGGCTGTTCGATCTCCACTACGCCGCCGGCGAATATCTACGCGCCGGCGATTGTCTTGACCGCGCCGTCGAGGTCGATCCTTACGAAGCCGGCCACCAGAAGCGCCTCGAGATGCTGCGCAACAAGATCGATGACAATCGCTTCAACGCCGTCGCCAACCGCTTCGGCAGCGTCATCAAGGTCGAACTCGCGGGCGTAGCTGCCGATAAAGCCCAAACGCCGGAAGGCGGTGGCGATAACGAGACCACCGTGCTCGAGGATCTCGTTCTGCAGGCTGAAATCTTCATGCAATACTCCATGCGTTCCAAGGCAGTCGAGCGCATGGAAAGGATCCACAAGCTCTTTCCTCACGAAGAAGAGCGCAGCGAGAAGCTGCGCAATCTTTACAACAATGCGGGTTTCTTCCCGCAATATAAAAACGAAGTTCGCGTACCGGTAATCGAGCCCACGCCGCCGGGTTCTGCGGGACAAGCTTCGCAGCAAGCAAAGCCTGTTCCGGCCGCGGTCAGCAACGAAAACGCTGTCGACAACATCTCTCGCGTCACCGAAATTACCCGCAACATCTATCGCCAGGGCAATGTGAAGGCCGTTCTCTTCACCTCCGTGAACGACATCGGCCGCCACTGGAATGCCAGTCGCTGCGTCGCCTCGCTGTGCTCGCCAGGAAAGCCGCCCTCCGCCGCACTCGAATACTGCGCGCCCGGGGTGCCGCAGTCGGACGTACCGGCGATCGTTAAGCTAGTCGGCGTGCTTCATCCCATGGCGATGTCCATGGGCATGGTTTCGATTTCGAACGCGCGTGCGGCCCACGAACTCTCACCTGTTTACGATGTCATCGAGGCCCTCGGCATCGAGTCGCTGCTTGCCGTTCCTCTCTCGGAAGGCGATGAACAGGCCGGCATCCTCATCCTTCAGCAGTGCACCCCGCGTCTTTGGGGGCAGACCGATGTCGTCGTCCTCCGCACCATTGCCGACCAGATGGTGCTCGCCGTCCATAATGCCAAGCTGCGCAGCCTGGTGAAAAACCTGGCCGTCACCGAAGAAAAGTCAGGCCTGCTTAAGCGATCCTCCTACATCGATGTGCTCATGTCCGAAGTGAAGCGCGCTGTTCAGGCCCACGCGCCGGTCACGCTCATGCTTATCGAGTTCGGGCGCGCCTCTGCCTTGATTCGCGATATTGGCGAAGCTGCGGTCGACGCCATCCTCCAGCAGGTTGGCCAAACCGTGCAGGCGCACCTTCGTCAGAACGACGTCGCGGTGCGCTATGAGCTCACACAAATCGTCATCGTCCTCTCTGACACGAACGACAAGAACGCTTTCTTCGTCGCCGACAAACTTCGCAAGGTGCTTGGCAGCACGAAGGTCCCCGGCCGCGACCAGGTTCTGCCGATGACGATCGGTATTGCCGAATCCGTTATGAACCCACACTTCGATCCCGTCGATATTGTCACCGAGGTGATCAATCGCGTCGAAGCCGCGCTCGACGCTGCCAAGGTGGCGGGCGGCAACAAGTCCCATGCCCTCGCTCCCGCCTACGCCAACGCCGCTGCCGGCGACTAACCTCCCGCTGGTATCATCTTTGTAATGCCTTCTGCCACCATGAAATCCACCTTCCACCCCTTTCAAACCGACGACGGGAAGCTCCGTCCGATCCACGAAAAAGTCCTTGCCAATCAGCCTCTCGACCTCGCTGACGTGACCTCGCTTTACGATTCTAAAGACATCCTGGCCGTCGGTTGGCTGGCGAATTTTGTGCGGGAACGCCGTCACGGCAACCGCACTCTTGCAGTTGCAAGTGAGATAGTCGATTCGTCGAAGGGAACTCACTTCGCCGTGATCGGAGAGTCAGATAAGGTCCTTCGCAAGGTAGAAGAACTCCGCGCCGGTCATCCGCAGGCGCACATAGCGGCGCTCACCGTCGAACAACTCGTTACGAAAATAGGTTGGTTCAAAACTCTGAAAGCATCTGGAGCAGATGGCCTGCTCGGGGACGGAATCGAACTCTTCGCGTCGAACGCGCGCCAAGCCGTCTGGAATACTGTTTCAACTTTTCAGCAGCGCTCGGAAGCCCGCGAAGCCGCGATGGCCGCGGGTCTCGAAGTTCCGCTCTATTTAGTTCAGCGCCACGCCTCGGCGGAACAGCAGGCTACGGAACTCCTCAGCTTCCGTGAGCGTGCCGCTGACAGCTTCGCCGCGATTTCGTATCCCGCAGACCTCAGCACGAGTCTCGATCTTGCTACCACTACGGGCATGCAGGAACTGAAACACGTTGCCGTCGCGCGCCTCGCGCTCCATAACGTGGAGCACATCCGTGGGTATTGGCAAATGCTTGGCGGTAAGCTTGCGCAGATCGCGCTCCGCTTCGGCGCCAGCGAAATCGATGGCACTTCGCTCGATGCTGATGTCAACCCACACCAACGCCGCAGCGAACTTCTACGCGAAATCGAGGTTGCCGGCCGTGAGCCGCACCAAGTTCCCGCCAAGCGCGTCGCTCTCGTGCAAGCCTGATTAACCGGCCAACGGATCATCCTTCTGGTCGTTCTGGTTACGTTTTTGGCGCTCGCCCGGGTCCTGGTCGTTCAGTACCCCCTCGGGACTCTTCTTTGCCTTTGGATCCTGGTCCGTAGTCTGCGCAGGATCGCCGCCGAAACGCGAGTGCTGGGTCTTTCCTTCCATCGAATGCTCTTCGTTTTCGCCGCGTTCCGGGAAGTCCGAATCGCGTCCCTCAAGCGCCTGTCCTTTTTCGCGGTGCGGATTCTGGCCGGAAAGCGAAGTGTTGGTTTTCTGCTCGGGACGGTCCTGCGCGACCGCGCCCTTCTTCATATCTGGATTTTTTGACATGACGGCTCCTTCCCACACAGAGGGCCATCCCCCGGCAAATGTTGCCCCAACATGACGTCTGGATGAAATCTGAAGGTCGTACCCTTCGGTGTTCTTGCATTCTGGCGGCTCTGGGAGCAACGTTACCCGGGAGCACAGGTTCCAACTGTAGTAGCAGGAGGACTTCATGGGCGTGCTGGGCCGAACCACTTGTGTCGCAACTCTCATGGCAGCGGCTGCTTTCTGCTACGCCGACACCGTCGTCTTCATTCCTGCCCGAACCGTCGATGGCAATCTCGATAGCCGCGCCCGCATGGAGGCTGTCCATTCCGAAATGCGACGCCAATGCGGTACTGCTCCCGGAAGCGCACGCTGCCAGCGCCTCAAGCGCGAACTCCAACAGGAAGCCCGCAACCTTCAGAAACAGCGCCGCAAATAACCTGGATTGAAATGCTCGTTCGCTTGCTATGCTGAGGCATGGGCTCCGCCGGACCTCTTTACCGTCCCTTCAAACGTCTTATCCAGATCGAGATCGGCGGCAGCCACTTCGAGGTCCCCGAAAACAACTCCCTCCTTCGCGCTCTCCAATATCTCGCTCCCGAAGACGTTGCCATGGGCCGTTTCTGCTGGAATGAAGAATGCCAGTACTGCCGCATTAGCTACGACCTCGGCGAAGGAACCCCTGTGCGTAACGCCCTCGCCTGCAAGCTCGGGGTCCATGAAGGCATGCGCCTCAGCGAATTGAGCCTCGAAATCCGCTACTGCCTCCGCTCGCTGAACCTGCCGAAATAGCGGTCCCTGAAGGTTGGATTGCTGTTCAGAAATTTCTGAACATTTCCTCCACCGCGCCGTCTTTATCTCTGAATGCGCGACGGAGGCAACGTACTCGCGGTGCGGCTTTGGACGAAGACATCGGACGAAACCGCCTTGGAAACCTGCGTGCGCGAGCACGGGTCCATGGTTTACCGCATCGCGTTCTCCGTCCTGCGCAATCCGCACGATGCCGAAGATGCCGCGCAGGAAACCTTCTTGCGAGCCTTGCGGTCGGGAAAGCTGACGGACGTGACTGACTCGAAAGCATGGCTAGCAAAAATCGCATGGCGCATCGCGCTCGACCATCGGCGCCCCGCGGGAGTTGCCATCGACGCCATCGCCGAGCCGATCTCGCAACTCCCGGATGCCGAGAATGAGCTTCTCCGCGCCGAACGCACCGAACTGTTGCACCAGCTGATTCTGTCGTTGCCGCGTGAATTGCAGGACGTGATCACGCTCTCGACGGTGCAGGAACTGAGCGGTGCCGATGTCGCTGTGATTCTTGGTATTCCCGAAGCATCCGTGCGCACCCGCATGCATCGGGCCCGCGCGCTGATGAAAGAGAAACTCGAAACCCGCTTGCGGAGCCGATCCGCGGAAAGGAGCTGAACATGGCTGCACAAGACCATCTCGATCGCTGGCTCGACACTGCATTGAACGAGTACTCGAATGCGGAAGCTCCGCTGGGGTTCGAACTCCGCACCATCGCGCGTCTGCGTGACCAACGGTCTGCCAAGTATCGTTCTCGGGCCTTCCGTCTGGCTGCAGCGCTTACAGTGGCGATCGCAGTCGTGCTCGCCCTCCGCTGGTCGCATGCGCCAATAGCGAGTCCTCCGCTGGTTCAAGCTCGCATCGTGGTTCCGGCCATCGAAAAAGTGAGTTTCATTTCCCCTGCTCCGAAGGCCAGGCGCAACGCGGCTCATGAATCGGTGCGCGGCGTTCCGATCGTCGCCACACCGCTGACGCCGCAGGAAGAAGCGATCCTACGCGTCGGGCGAAATGCGCACGCCCGTCAACTCGCTTTCGCGCCACCGGTTCGCCGCGACCTTACGCAGCCACAGGACCCGCTCGACATCCAGGAACTCGATATATCACCCGTAGGAAAAGAGGAATGAGAATGATCCGACGCTTCGCACTGCTTTGTCTTCTGCTGGCCGCTGCCGTGGCCTTCGCGGACGAACCGAAATCCCAGTCGCACACCATCTACAAACTGCAATTTGTTCTCAAGCAGTTCGACCACGGCAAGATCATCAGCACCCACAATTTCGAAGTTTCCGCCGACGCGGCCGACGGTCGTTCCTCGCAGATTCGCACCGGCAACCGCATCCCCGTCGCCACTGGCGATGACAAATATCAGTACGTCGATGTTGGCTTTAACTGCGACGCCCAAGTGGTTTCGGACGCCGACGGCGAGATTCGCCTCAATACCGGATGGGAACTTAGCACCATGCCGGCTGCGGCTGGGCCCGAGCACCTCATTCGGCAGCAGCGCATACACTCGGTCCCCCGGATTATTCTTGGAAAATCGATCACCGTCGGCAGCATCGATGACATTGATTCCAGCCAGCAGTTCGAACTCGATGTCACCGTAACGAAGGAATAGCCTCGCCCACAAACAAAAACGCCTCCCACCCGGGAGGCGTTTTTCATTCCCAAAATCTCCTTACGACGGCTTTTTCTTGATGCCGGATCCCGCGCTCAGACGTGCCAGACGGTCCCGCGCCTGCTGTGCTTCCACTGATCGCGGATAACGGTTAATCAGGGCCCGCAGCTCTCGAACGCCGGCGTCGCGCTGGCCGAGTTCAAGCAGTGCGAAACCTTTCTTCAACTGAGCCGCCGGTGCTTTGTTCCCGCCCGGATACTGCTCCAGCACCTTGTCGTAATCTTTCACTGAAGCGTCGAAGTTCCCCTGCCGGTACTCGATATCGGCAATGTAGAACTGCGCGTTGCCGGCGCGATCATTGTCGGCATAGAACTTGAGGAAGTCGCTGAACTCGCCGCTGGCAAGGTCATATTTTGCCGCGTTGTAGTCGCGCAGCGCATTGTCATACAGCACGTCTGCCGGAGGCGCCTGGTTCACCGGCTGTGCTCCTGGTGCGGCTCCGCTGCCATTGGGCGCGGCGGTGCCGGGCGCCGGATTATTCAGGTTCTGCTGCGCCGCAGCCATATCGTCCAGCTTCTTCGAGAGCGCCGCCACCCGCGCCTTCAACTCATCCACGGAGTCGTGCAACGATTGCACCTGGCCGCTCAACTGGTCGCCTTTGGTCGCCGAGTCCTGCGCCTGTTGCGCCAGTGTGCGGTTTAGCGCATCGATTTGCTGCGCGATCTTGTTCATGTTGTCGGTGCTCTGTTCGAGCAGGTTGCGCATTACGCCCATGCGCTCGTCGAACGAGGTCTTCATGGCGGTGAGCTGGTCCTGCAGTTGCTGCACCTGCGTCTGCAGCTGGATGATTTCTTTGCTGACGCCGAAGGCCGACTGAGCCGGCAAAAGGGTCAGGGTGACGAGCGCCGAACTGAGAACAAAATTTCGAATTCGCATGGCAATGCCTATGTTAGATGCGGAATAGCTGCTTCGGAGTAACTAGCTATATTACGCGGGCAAAAAGGAAAAGCGGCGAGCCGCCCGATGCCGGTTCAGGGCATAGGCGTCTCGCCGCTCAATCGTTACTTCGAGATAACGAAGTGTGCCCGGCGGTTTTGCTGCCAGCACTGTTCGTTGCTCTCGGTGCAGAAGGGCTTTTCCTTGCCATACGAAATCGTGCGGATGTTCGCGGCCGGAACTCCCAGTTGCACAAGGGCATTCTTTGCCGACGAAGCCCGGTTGTCGCCGAGTGCCAAGTTGTACTCGGTCGATCCACGCTCGTCGCAATGCCCCTCTACGGTGAAGTGAATATTCGGATGCTGCTTCAGGAAGGCGGCATCCGCCTGCAACGCGGCCTGGTCCGCCGGACGGATCGTATAGGCGTCGTAGTCAAAGTACGCGTCCTTCATGGTCTGCTCGAACGCCTGTTCATCCGTCAGGCTAGTCTCGGTCGGCGCCTGTGTCCCGCCAGTCGAAACCGTCACACGCGCAGTCGCTTCCTGCGATCCGCCCGCACCCTTCGCCACCAGGTGATAGGTAGTCGACTCCGCAGGCGTCACCTGCTTGGAGCCGTTCACATCCACGGCACCAACGCCGTCAATGGAAACGTCGGTTGCGTTGCTCGTCTGCCAGGTCAACGTGGTTGCCTGGCCGGGAGCTACCGTGTTCGGGTTCGCCGTTAAGGTCGCTGTCGGGGCGGCCGGTGGGGGCGGTGGTGGCGCCGGTGGGGGCGGCGTTTTTTTCTTGCCGCACGCACTCGCCATAATCATCATCGTGAGCACCACGACCATCATGGCCCACTTCATCCGGTTGCGATTCACTTACTCCTCCAATTCCGAAGACTCTTTCGGTCTTCTTGCGCGGGTGGTCCGCTGTCCAAGTTATGAATCCAGAGTACCCCACCGGAGCGGCCGATAGGGAGTAAAGCTGCGTAAACAGTGCACCTTCGGGACTTCAACTGCTCAAAACCCGCACTAAACGGCCTATTTTGCACTCCAATTTGGCATGCTGTTGCTGCCATTATTGGTTAGCTGGGTCTCCTGACTGCCATCTGCCAGCATGCTCCAAATCTCGTCGCGCCCAGTGCGGCTCGATTGAAACACAATATGCCGCCCATCGGGCGCCCACGATGGAAAATCGTTTCGCCCGCCATCGTGCGTCAACTGCACCCACTGATGGCTAGCCACGTCCATGATGTAAATATCCTGAGCTCCAGGTGCTCCCGGCCCGTAATGCCGGATCCACGCAAACACCAGGAACTGTCCATTGGGCGACCATGACGGCGAAATCGCGTAACCCTGGTCGCTCATGCGGGTTACGTTGGCGCCATCCACATCCATGGTGTAGATCTGCGGCAGCCCGCTGCGCCCGCTGACGAACGCAATCTGCGCATTCGTCTTTGGGTTCCAGGTCGGCGACGTATCCGGCCCTTTCATGTTCGTGAGCCGCTTCATGTTGCCGCCCGTCGCGGCGTCGACGGTATAGATCTCTGGATCGCCGGTGCGCGATGAAGAAAACGCCAGCTTTGTTCCATCCGATGAAAACGCCGGCGCCGAGTTCGTTCCGCCGAAACGCGGGAATGCCACCAGTCGCTGCAACTCTGTGGAATAGATCCCGATTTCCCAACTCTGGCCCACCCAAGAGAACGCGATCCGCGATCCGTCCGGAGACGCCCGCGGCGAGAGGACGATCGAACCGATGTGAGTGATCGGATGCTGGTTCGATCCGTCGTAATCCATCACCCAAACTTCTTTATGACCAGTGCGGTTGCTGATGAAGTAGATCTTCGACTCGGCGATGCCCGCAATGCCGCCACCCAGGCGGAAGATGATCTCGTCGGCAAACTTATGCGCGATCAGGCGCGCGTTCTCGACGGTGGCCGCATCTGTGTACTGTTTACCGAGCACCTGCGGCGATTGCGGATTCTTTACGTCGTACAACCAGCCCTGCACAACTACCTGGTTGTTCGCAACATTCAGGTTTCCGAAGGCCAGCATGCTCGCATTCGGTGGCGGCGCGCCCCACTGTGCCAGTTGGACCTCTGAACGCTGCCCCGGTTGCGCGGGGTTAAAGCTCTTTGAAACTAAGTCAAAGAGTCCCGCCTGGTACAGGTCGTTCCACAACGTGGTGTTGAACGCCGTCGCCAGAGATTCGCCGCCCGGGCCGGACTTGAAGTCAGGGACCGCCAGCCGCACTTTCTCCACGCCCAGATTCGTGCCCGTGCGGATCCAATCGGTTTGCGCTGCCAGCGGCAGGCACGCCAAGAATAAGAGAGCGGAAACAGCAAACCTTCTCAGCATTCCGAAACCCATTACCGTCCTTTATTAATTCGACTGAAGGGCGCAAAACGATCGCGCAATTTTACTTCTCAAACCAGAACTCTACCGAAACTTTGTTCCCTGAGTATCCGCCCGGTAGCGGCCCGAACGTGTCAATTCTCTGAAGCGCTCGCATCGCACTCTGGTCGAGCGATGGAATCCCGCTCGACTGTTCCACCTTCACGCTCGAAGGCGATCCGTCGCGATTGATTTCGAACACAAGAAACGTCTTTTTTCCCGCCGGCGTGTGCGGGTCGATTTGGTATTGCAGCCAGTTCTCCGAAATCTTCCGCCGCACCGCGTCCACGTACCACGCATAGCGGCTTCCGAAGTCTCCACCCTGGCCCATGGAAATGCCGCCCTTGGTGTTGCCCATCGCGAAGTTCGTGCCCGCGTTGCTGTACATCGAACTCACAGGGCCGCCCTCGCCGTATGGCACTTCGTTATTCTTAGCCTCTTCCACCGGCTTCTTCTTTGCGTTGTTCGGAGGCGCGGGCTTGGTCTGCGGCTTTTGCTTAACCTGCTTATCGGGAATCGCAATTGCATCCGGCGGAGGCTGCACTTGCGGCGTCGGAATCGACTGCGAGAGCCCCTTGTTCTCATTTGCCAGCACGTTCTGCGATTCTACCGGCGGATGCGGCAACGGCACCGTGCTCACGAGCGTCGCGCTCATTGCTCCTCCGCCACCCGAGGTGTCGCCACCCCAGTTTTCGCCCCCGTGATGAAACTGAAACCAGCCCGTAAATATGACAGCCAGCGTCAGGGCGATATGCAGTGTGACCGAGACACCAAACCCGGTCCCCCATCGCTCATGCTCTTCGAAAATTTCAGCGCGTACTGACATTCTTTTCGCTTAAAGGCTGGGTCACGATACTCACGTTCGTGATTCCCGATTGCTTTACCGCGTCCATCACCGTGGCAAAGGCGCCGAACGGCACGTTCTCGTCCGCCCGGAGGAAAATCGCCTGCCCCTGCGGATCGCGGATCTTCTCCCGCAGCTTCTTCGGGATTTCATTCACGTTGATCGGATCGTTGCCCAGGAACACCCGCTGCTGCTTATCGATGGAGATCACCAGTCGCTCTTCCGTGATCTCTTTCACCGTCTTTGTCTTTGGCACAGAGACGTCAATGCCTGACTGCAAGATCGGAGCCGTGACCATGAACATCACTAGCAGCACCAGCACTACGTCCACCAGCGGCGTAATGTTGATGTCGGCCAGTGAACTCTGAGTGCGGCCTTGTGAGTTGGTGAAAGCCATTTAGCGCTCCACGGTCTCGCGTGCTGCTACCGCGCCGGGAGCTCCCGCACGTTCGACAGCGTTTAGCAGCTCCAGGCTGAAGTCATCCATCCTGGCGCCGAATTCGCGGATGCTGTTCATGTACATGTTGTAGAAGATCACCGCCGGCACCGCCGCGAACAGTCCGGCCGCGGTCGTGATCAGCGCTTCGGAAATGCCCGGCGCCACCGCACGCAGCGTCGCTGCGCCCGCATCGCCCAGGCCGTGGAAGGCGTCGATAATGCCCCACACGGTTCCGAACAATCCGATGAACGGCGTGACCGAACCGGTCGTCGCCAGCCAAGGCAAACGCCGTTCCAGCCGGGTCAACTCTTCACTCGATGCAATTTGGGTCGAGCGCTGAATTGACGTGATATTGAGCCGCGATCCCTGCTTGCGCAGCTCTTCATATGCGCCTTCGAATACCGAGACGAGCGGGCTGGGCTTGAACTGCTCGGCCACCGCCGCCACGTCTTGCATCCGCGTCGCTTTCCGGAACGCCCGCACGAAGCGTCCACTCTGTACGCGCGCGCGGCGGAACAGCGTCAGCTTCGAAACGATAATCGCCCAGGAAAAGAGGCTGAAAAAAAGAAGGATAAGGAGAACCGCTTTGGCGACGAGCCCCGTATTGCTGAACATACTGGTAAGCTCGCCGGACTGCGCAACTGCAAGAAAATGATAGGCCATCGTTTAGCTGCCAGGCGCCGAGCGCGCGCGCCCGCATTGTGCTCCCATTATAGTCAGTTCGACGCTTCAACACGGCGTTCGCCTTGTGATTCCCGCGGATTTCCTGTGAACCGCCGTGGTTCATGCACGCCACATTCAGAACGTTGATTTCGTGCTATCCTGCGCCAGAAATCTTCAGGATTCCCTTGTGCTACTGGAACTGCGGGTCGAGAACTACGCTGTTATCGATAACGTGGTGGTGGAGTTTGCTCCCGGCCTCAACCTGCTGACCGGCGAAACTGGCGCGGGCAAGTCCATCCTGATTGATGCATTAACTCTGCTCCTCGGCGACAAAGCTTCTGCCGAGGTCATCCGCCATGGCACCGATAAGGCCGTCGTCGCCGCTGTTTTCGAGGCCGAGCCGGGCGGCATCGCCTCGGTCCTAGAAGAAAACGGCTTGGACGGCGAGGGCGATCAGCTCATCGTTCGCCGCGAAATCACCACCAACGGCCGTGGACGTGTCTTCGTCAACAATCAGCCCGCCACCGTCGCCGTGTTGAAGCAACTCGCGCCCCATATCGCCGTCATCCACGCCCAGAACGAGTCTGTCCTCGGCTTCGATTCCGCCAGCCGCCTCGCGCTGCTCGACTCTTACTCCGGCTCTGACCTAACTGCGCTCGCCGAGGCTCACGCAAAATGGCGCGAGATTTCCGGGCGCATTGCCGATCTCGAACGCGACGAGCAGGACCGGCTCCGGCTGCTTGATCTCTGGAAATTCCAGGGCGACGAAATCACCGAGGCCGCCCTCAAGCCCGGCGAAGACGAAGCCTTCGAAACCGAAAAGCGCGTACTCGCGAACTCCGAACGCATCTACGCCGCCGCCATGAGCGCCTTCGACCACCTCTACGAGGCTGAGGGGTCTGCCGCCGAACAGCTCAAACTCGCCGCCAAGCAACTCGAAGAACTCGCCCGCTTCGACGAGAAATTCCGCGAGCAGGCCGCGACGCTCGAGACCGCGCGCATCACCGCCGAAGACGTTGGCACTTCTCTTCGCGACTATGCCGAAAGTATCCAGTCGTCCCCCGAACGGCTGGCCGAAGTGGAAGACCGCCTGGCGCTGATGGATCGCTTGAAACGGAAGTACGGACAGTCTCTCGACGAAGTCATCGCCTTCGGAGAAGATCTCTCGCGCAAGCTCAACGAGATGGAAAACAAGGACGAGGTCCTGCGCGTCCTGAAGAAAGACCTTGCCAAGGCCGCCGAACAATATCTCGAGGCCGCTCGCGCCCTCTCGCGCAAGCGCTACGAAGCCGCGAAAAAATTAGAGAAGACGGTCGAAGCCGAGATCAACGACCTCGCCATGAAAGCCCGCTTCAAAATCGAAATCAGCGGTACCGATGAGGAAGGGAACTGGACCGCCGGCGGCTTTGACCAGGTCGCCTACATGATCTCCGCCAACCCCGGCGAACCGCTCGGCCCGATCGAGCAAATTGCCTCGGGCGGCGAACTCTCGCGCGTCATGCTGGCGCTCAAGGCCAGTGTTGAAGCCGGCAAGTCCCGCAGCAAAAAAGACCCAGCCCACCAGCGCACCTTGGTCTTCGACGAAATCGATACCGGCATCGGAGGCCGAGCGGCCGAAGCTGTCGGCAAGAAACTGAAAGCCCTCTCCAAAACTAAGCAGGTCCTCTGCATTACCCATCTGCCGCAGATCGCCTCTTTCGCTGACCACCATTACCTGATCGAGAAAAAAGAATCTTCCGGCCGCACCAAAACGACCGTCCGTCCGCTTGATCTCGACGACCGCACCGAAGAGATTGCCCGCATGCTCTCCGGCGCGAAGCTCACCGAAACTTCGCTTAAACACGCGGAGCAGATGCTCAAAGCAAACGGTTAATTCATTTCGAAAATCCAGCGTTTATGCTGGATTTTCGTTATATATCTGCTTCCCGTGTCAATCGCCTAACTTCCGCCAACGTCGTCATTTCCCCGCTCACAGGCGTCAGGTGCCCGTTCAGCCTCCTAAGGTCACTCGTCGCGCGATTCAGCCGTATAATCGAACAATCGCGTAGTGGGGTTTCACCGCAAAGGACTTACATGGCAACAACAGAAGTATCTGCGCCGCCGCTCGGGGCGCAGCGGACGCCGGTTGTCAACGATTTCAGCATTCAAGTCGCGACCGTCAATGGATCCGGCTCACAATCGGCCAACACGGTTCTGCTCCGGACCATTTTTCAGATGGGCGTTCCTGTCTCCGGCAAGAATCTTTTCCCCTCAAACATCGCCGGCCTGCCCACCTGGTACACGATTCGCGCCAGCAAAGATGGCTTCATTGCGCGCAAGAAAGAAATTGATTTCGTCGTTGCCATGAATCCCGAGACCGCGAAAGACGACGTCATGACGCTGGAGCCCGGTGCTGCCGTACTCTACGACGAGCCGCTGAACCTCCGCGAGCTTCGCAGCGACGTAACCTTCTACGCTGTCGCGTTCGACAAGATCGTGGGCGAGGTCTGCAAAGAAGCCAAGCTCCGCAAGCTCGTCAAGAACATGATCTATGTCGGCGTGATGGCCAAGATTCTCTCGCTCGACATGAAGGAAATCGAGAAGTCGATCCGCAAACAGTTCGCCACCAAGATCAAGGCCGCTGACCTCAACTGGAACGCCGCGAAGGCCGGCTTCGACTACGCCGAGCAGAACCTTCCCAAGCACGATCCGTTCCGCATCGAACGGATGAACAAGACCGAAGGCCAGATCATTATCGATGGCAACGCCGCTGCCGCTCTGGGCGCCATGTTTGCCGGCGTGAGCGTCGTGACTTGGTATCCAATTACGCCATCCTCATCGCTCGTTGAAAATCTGATCGAGTACATGAAGGAGCATCGCCTCGACGAAAATGGAAAGGCGACCTTCGCCATCGTGCAGGCGGAAGACGAACTCGCCGCAGTCGGTATGGTTATCGGCGGCGGCTGGATGGGCGCTCGCGCCATGACCGCCACTGCAGGCCCGGGCATCAGCCTGATGGGCGAGTTCACTGGCCTTGGTTATTACGTCGAGGTCCCCGCGGTCATCTGGGACGTGCAGCGCGTCGGCCCTTCCACCGGTCTTCCCACGCGTACCTCGCAGGGCGACATCATGAAGGTCGCCAACCTGTCGCACGGAGATGCTCGCCATCCCATGCTCTTCCCGAGCACCGTGGCCGAGTGCTTCGAGTTCGCCGGTACGGCGTTCGATCTCGCCGAGACGCTGCAAACGCCGGTCTTCGTGATGAGCGACCTGGACCTCGGCATGAACAACTGGATGAGTGAACCGTTCACCTATCCCACGCAACCGCTGAAGCGCGGCAAAGTTTTGAGCGCCGACGATCTTACCCGCCTTGGCGGCTTCGCTCGCTATAAAGATGTAGACGGCGACGGCATTCCGTACCGCACCGTGCCTGGCACCCGTCATCCACAAGCTGCGTGGTTCGCGCGCGGCAGCGGACACAACGAGAAATCGCAATACACCGAACGTCCCGACGACTACGTCAACAACATGGATCGTCTCGCGCGCAAGTTCGCCACCGCGCGCAAGCTCGTCCCCAAGGCCGAAATCGTGCAGGATGGCGGCAAGGTCGGCATCATCGCGTACGGCACGTCGCACCATGCCGTCGTCGAATCGCTTTCGCAGCTAATAAAGGAATACGGCGTGGGCATGGACTACATGCGGCTGAAGGGATTCCCCTTTGGCGAAGAAGTCCACGATTTCATCGCCCGCCACGACCGCGTTTACATCATCGACCAGAACCGCGACCGCCAGATGTTCGACCTGCTCAAGCTCGACATCAAGCCCGAACAGATCACCCGGCTGCGCAGTGTGCGCCATTACAACGGCCTGCCTATCGATGCACGCTCCGTCACCGACGCGATCCTCGCGCAGGAAGAGGTAAAGTAAATGGCTACCACCTCCACGCCGCCGCCTAAGACCAACCACATTGGCCTCACTGTTCTCGACTATCGAGGCGGCAAAACCACGCTCTGCGCCGGATGCGGTCACAACGCCATCAGCGAGCGCATTCTCGACGCCATGTACGAAATGGGGATCGAGCCCGAGAACCTCCTCAAAATGAGCGGCATCGGCTGCTCGTCGAAAACGCCCGCGTACTTCATGTCGCGTTCGTTCAGCTTCAACTCGGTCCACGGACGCATGCCTTCGGTCACCACCGGAGCCGTGCTCGCCAACCAGAAGATGATGGCCATCGGCATCTCCGGCGACGGCGACACCGCCTCCATCGGCATGGGCCAGTTCGTCCACCTCATGCGCCGCAATATCCCGATGATCTACATCATCGAAGATAACGGCGTGTACGGCCTGACTAAGGGCCAGTTCTCCGCCACCGCGGACATTGGTTCCAAGCTGAAAACTGGGATCATCAACGACCTTCCGCCGATCGATACCTGTGCATTGGCCATCATGATGGGCGCGACGTTCGTCGGCCGCTCGTTTAGTGGCGACAAGAGGCAGCTTCACACCATGTTGAAAGCGGCCATCGCCCACAAGGGCACCGCCATGCTCGACGTCATCTCGCCCTGCGTCACCTTCAACGACCACGAGGGATCGACCAAGTCGTACAAGTTCATGAAGGACCACGAAGAGCCGTTGCACGATCTCAACTTCGTGCCATATTTCGAAGAAATTGACGTGGACTACGAAGAGGGAACCACCACTGCCGTCACCATGCACGACGGCTCCAAGCTCCTGCTCAAGAAGCTCGAGCAGGCCTACGATCCCACCGACAAGATCAATGCCGTGCACCGCATTATGGAGTCGCACAAATCTGACGAGATGCTCACCGGCGTCTTCTACGTCAACCCCGAAGCGCCGACATTCCTCGAGCTGCTCAACATGACCGAGACGCCGCTCGCACAACTACCGGAGTCCACGCTCCGGCCGTCCAAGAGCGTGCTCGACGCGGTGATGGAAGAGTATAGGTAACGCAACGCTGTCGGCGCGCGCGCGATATTGCTCGCGCCGGCATTACGCTCTTTGTCATAGATAGGAAGGGAGCGACGGAAGACGTGCTGTTCATAGCCGTCAGAACTCCGCGCCCACCCTCAAACTCCAGCTTCGCGGCGGCGCCACGCTGTTCCCCGAGAACAATCCCGCGAAGTTGATAAGATTCAGTCGATCATTCAAGTTCTCTACGTCCGCCTGTACTCTCACTGCCTTTTTCTCCCGCTTCCACACCTCTACGCCCACCGACGCATCCACAGAGAAGTTTGGTTTCACGCGTCCGCGCGCGAAGTCCACGCGGTCCACCAACGCTTGTCCATACTGCGCAATCGCTTCGTCGCGAGTACCTTCAAATTCGAA
Source organism: Candidatus Korobacter sp. (assembly GCA_036501185.1). GTDB lineage: Bacteria > Acidobacteriota > Terriglobia > Terriglobales > Acidobacteriaceae > Korobacter. The sequence goes on from DASYAU010000145.1 coordinate 17,045, forward strand.
CGGCAACCCGCTCCCATACGCACCGCCCACAGCTGCCCAGATCCGCGGCGTGAACGCATACATCGCGCGTGCCCGTGCTGTGTTCCGCTGGTCCTGCGTAATTGGCAGTCGTCCGCCGAATTGGGTCAGAGCCTGCGATGCCTCATCACCCAGGAACAGGCCGCCGGTCACCGGCAAATACTCTATCCCCTGCATGTAGGAATAGCTCACCCATCCCGAGAGTCGCTTCCATTGCGGCAGCTCAACCTTCGCTTCCGCACCGCGAACCTGTGCGCGGCGAAACGCAATCGGGAAACTCACTGAAGTATTCAGCAGCAGATCATCGTCGGCAAAGTTCGCAGCGTTCCGCCAGAACACATTCGCCTCCGCGCGCGCGACTCCGGCGAGTTCCTTACTTACGCCAATCTCAAAGTCGTTTCCCAATGAGGGCCGCACCGGCAGGCGCAGAACCTCCGGACTGAGAGCCGCCACCTGCGCTGAACTCGCCAACAGCAGGTTCTCCATCGCGGGTGTTTGGAACACGCGATCGTACGAGGCATGCACCACCAGGCCCAGCGGCGGCAGATACCGCGCCACTCCAATCCTCGGACTCACCGCCTGCTTGTCCACCAGCAGTCGGTAATGGTCCCATCGCAACCCAAGGCTAGCCGTCCACCGCCCGACATGGATTTCATCTTGCAAAAACGCCGCCTGCTCGTGGTCTGGCGCCGACCCCAGAAATGCAAACTGCGCCGACGTACCGGGATCGAACGCAGCAAAATTTGTAATCGTGTCGCTGAACCGTTCTTGTAACGTCGCGAAGTCGGCCTCCGCGCCGATCTTCCATTCGTTCACACCGCGGTGGTAGGAAAGCGCAGCTTTCGCATATTGCTCGTCGTACGAACGGTTCTGCGCCGCGATGATGGGCGTTGCCAGCCCATTCGACGCCAGCGTCGCATCCGTGCTCCGTGCCATGAACTTCACTTCTGCCAGCAAGTCCGCCGTAAACACATGCTGATAACTCAGCACCCCCGCCGTCTCATCCGTTCCGCGGTTCTGCCGCTGTCCCGCTGCCTGCTGCACCAGTTCGTTCGGAACATCAAATCGCGCCTGCTCTCTTCGCACGCTCAGCCCGATGCGGTCTCGCCCTCTGAGATCGCGCTCGTAGTTCACCGCGAAATCGCCGACGGTTCCGTCGTTCGTGAAGTTCTCCAGCACCGGCGGGTTCAAATACCAATCCGTCGCTCCGCCATCGCCACTTATCGTCAGCGTGTTGGCGCCCCAGCCGTATTGCAGTTGTGCATAGCCATCGCGCGTCGCAAAGCTTCCGCCCGAAAGCTCCATTTTTCCGTGCATTCCTTCGCGCACGTCACGTGCGGTATTGATCTCCACAACCCCGCCGAGTTTCCGCCCATATTCGGCGGGGAATCCGGCCGTGTACACGCTCATCGACTGCACGTCTTCCGCTTCGATCTGTGGCCCGAGCCCCGGCGACCGGTTTTCCGTTAACGGAATTCCATCCACCACAAATTGCGTTTGATACTCCGATCCCCGCGGATGCAATACCGCATCGCCTTCATACAGCCATCCCGGTTGCTCGTTGACCAGGTCCGTTACCGATCGTCCCGGCAAGGACCCCTCTCGCGTCGAGATCGTCGCGCTGCCAATTCGTTCCACCGACGCGGTTCGTTCGGGGTCGACCAGCGTGTCGGCGTCCGTTACATTCACCGTCTCATTCGCGGTAGCGACCGGCAGCACCGCCGTTATCACCCGCGGCACGGAGGAGCGGATCTCGACCGTCCAAACCATTGCCGAAAAGCCCGCCCGCTGCACCCGAAGGCTGTACCTCCCAAACGGCAGCCGATGCACAGCCAGCGTTCCGTCAGCATTTGTTTCCGTCTCTGCGTGATATTGATTTGCTTCGCTGCTGATCCCAACCTGTGCCTGCAACGCTTCGCCGCTCGGATCGGTCACTTTCAGGCGCAGTTCACCGTCGTCGCTTGCGGCCCAAGCGAACCCGCACCAAAAAAGAAGAAGAATTAGAACTATCGCGCGATGCATCCAGCAGCTCAGCTTTTAGTTGGATGACACCTTCGTGCCGCGCGTTCCGCCGCGAATCGTAAATTCTTACTTCTCTGAATCCACGTCCCCGCGCCCCGTCTCAGCGTTCTTCGCTGTTTTGCCATTCACTGTAGGCGGCGCAAACTGCATGGGCAGGCCATCCCTCTTCGAACCAGCCCGGAGTCGCGATTGCACGTGATAGTGGCAAGATCCGAAGCCATCGGCGGATTCGCGTTGCTCTGCACCGCTGCCAAGGAAAAAAGTAGAACGAGAGAATAAACATTTTCCTCACCAACTCCAGAAACAAACCGCAGGTTGTTGGTCTCTGCCGCAAGGTATTTCAGCGCTGCTCGTTTGCCTCACTCTCAGTGCATTCGATGTCGGGCGATCCCGCGATTCCATTGATTCTGCACAACATTCCAAAGCTGGATATACAACCGCCATTTCTTACATCACGTCTGTTCATTCAGGAGTACAATTCTCGCCCACAAGGACTGTGCGGCAGCGGCCTCTGTACTTTTCCGCTGACTCGCCTCCGCTGCTGGGCGTTCTTAGCGGCACCGATTTTGGCAGCCGTATTTCAAAAAGCGGCTCCTCAACGACCCCGCTCACCAGCCACAGTGGAAGCGGGGTGAGGGTAGGCATGAACGTCCATATCAATTACAAGGGTCTCGAGAAGACTCCCGATGTCGAATCCACCGTCCAACAACACATCAAAAAACTGGAAAGACGCTTGCAACTGTTCAGGCCGGAGCTAGTCAGCCTGCATGGGAGCGTGCTGCAACGATCGCCGAAGGCCGGCTTCGTGGTGGCGCTCAGCCTCAAATTGCCCTCTACTGATTTGGCTTCTGAACAGTCGAACCAGCAGCCCGCCATGGCGATCAAGGCCGCCTTTGACGCTCTCATCGAGCAGGTCACCAGCCACAAAGAACTCCTGCGCAATCATCATCGGTTCCCGGGTCGCCGCCACGGCGAGCCGCGCAAGCCCGCCGGCGAAATCCCTTTCGAACAATCGCTTGCTGCGGTCAAGCTTGACGACGTTTCCAACGAGGACGTGAACAGCTACATCAACGCCAACCTGCCGCGTCTCCGTCGCTTCGTGGCCCGCGAACTCCGTTCCCGTGAAGACGATGACCGCATCGCTCGCGGGGCCATCTCGGTCGATGAAGTGATCGGCGAGGCCATTGGTGACGCGCTCAGCGACTCCCACGAACGCCCGGAAAAGCTGCGTCTCGAACCTTGGCTCTATCGTCTCTCCATCGAAGCTGTCGATCGCCTCGCTCGCGCCGACGGCAGCGGAGGCAATGTCCCGCTCGATCATCCCGAGAGTCTCCGCGAAGAAAGTGGGAGCGATGAGAATGTCCTCCAGTTCCATCAGCCCGACGACGATCTCTCCTCGCGGAGCATTACCGCTAACGAGCAGATCGCCAGTCCCGAGGATCTTGCCGCCAAAGACGAGATGATCACCCTCGTCGAGCGGACCTTGCGCGACGCCGGTCGACAGGAGCGCGAAGCATTCATCCTCTACACCATCGAAGGATTCACCGTCGACGAAATCGCCGACATCACGCAGAGATCTGCGGAGGAGGTAAAGAAAGGCGTGCATTCCGCCCGGGAACACCTCAAAAAGGCCCTGCCCGTGCGCGATCCGCTGAGCGACCGTTTGATCGAACATTCCAAGACGGCCTAGATAAAACAACAACTAACAAAAGGCCCCAGAACGACCGGAACACCAGGAGACTACGGAATGATCACGCGGGAAGAAATTCGCGAGATATCGGAAATTTATTCGCCGGAAGGCTGCGCCATCACATTTTTCTACCAACCCGCACCGCCTCTCGATAAGTCTCATCGCCACGAGGCGATCCTCGTTAAAGACCTGGTTCGCGAAGCGCTCGCCAACGCCGAGCAGAACGGAAAGAACTCGTTCGTCCGCGTTGACCTCGAAAAAATTCTTGCTATGGCTGATCGCCTTCAGGGCAACAGCCGCCAAGCGAAAGCCATCTTCGCCTGCTCGCATCGCGGTATTTGGCGCGAATTCGATTTACCTCCGGTGCTTGCGCGCACGCAACTGGTAGTAAATTCGCGTTTCCATCTCAAGCCGCTCGCACCCGTGCTCGAAGCGGCTCCGCGCTTTCTCATCGCCCTCATCGACCGCACCAAGGCGCGCATCTTCGAACTCGCTGACGAGAAGCTTACCGAGCGCCAGGATTTCTTCGGCGAACCCATGCGCAAGGGCCGCAGCGATGGCTTCGCCGGTTACGACGGGGGCCACGCTGAGCGTCACGACCTAAATGAGGCCTCTCAGCACTTTCGGACCGTCGCCGACTTCCTGCAATCCTACGGACAACGCTCGCACTGTGATTTCTTCGCCATCGGCTGTCGCGACGAACTGTGGTCGGAAATCCGCCCCACGCTGCACACCTACACGCTCGACCGCCTCATCGGTCACTTCCGCGCCGACGCGAAAGCCGCCTCGCCTGCAGAAGTGAAGGAGAAAGTCGATCTGCTCCTCGCCGAGCATGACGGCCGCCGCAAACTCGACCTACTGCGCGAAGTGATCGGCGAAGCCAGCCGCAATGGCCGCGGTGCCGTCGGCCTCCGCCGCGTTCTGCGTTCGCTCGAGATGGGCGAAGTCCAGGCCCTCCTGCTGGAAGACAAATTTGCGGCCCCTGGGGTGCAATGCACCAACTGCAATCACATCGACATCAATATGTCGCACACTTGCAGCGTCTGCGGGCAGCCCACCATCGGCGTCGAAGACATCGCCGATCCGCTGCTAGCCCGTGCCATGGCTGCCGGCATACAGCTTCATTACCTGCCGTCGAACCCCGACCTGGACCGCGTGGGCCGGATCGCTGCCTTGCTCCGCTTCCGCTCCGATCAGAACACCGAGGTGAAGAAGGCCTCGTAACCCGATCGGAAAATCCAGAAAAAGGCGCGATTCCTCGCGCCTTTGCCTTTTTTTTCCTAATCTCCTGCAATCCCGCCAGCTACTCCGGTATAAAATCTTCGCTCCTCCCCCAGGAACTCACCAGCTCGTGCTCCAAAGGACATTTCATGCGCTCCAGGCTCTTCGTTTTCGTGCCCCTGCTGGTCTGTCTCTACACCGCCGTGGTCCTCCCCCAGAATCCACCCAACGGCACCGCCATCACCGGACAAGTGCCCGTTTCGCAGCACGTTTTCCTTATCGTTCTCGAGAACACCGGCTACGCCACTGCCACCGACCCTACCAATCCCACCGGCTACATGCCGAGCCTTGTGGCCCTCGGCTCAACCTACGGCCACGCCACCAATTACGTCACCAACAGCTCCGGGTCACTACTCGACTACCTTTGGCTCTCCTCCGGCTACTGCCACTCCGATCCGAGCAGTACTGCCGATTGCGTCTACGCGCCATTTCCTTCGGGGGTCACAGGCCTGCATGACTTCGGCTGCACTGGCGGCGCGTGCGTCAATCCGGCTACGCAAGACTATTGGCCGATCACCGATGACAATATCTATCGCGAGATGATCCACCACACCCCCTCTCCGATCTCGTGGAAGCTCTACGCCGAATCCATCCCCTATGCTGGATACACCGGCGATCGCGTCAGCGATCCGTCATCACCCTATTACGGCTACGATCCTCACCACAATCCGCCGCTCTGGTACTCGGACGTGGGCCGCAGTCATGCGCAAGCCGCACAGCAGTTGAACATGGTTCCATTCACCCAATTCGTCACCGACCTTGGGAACAATGCGCTGCCGCAATACTCCATCATCATCCCTGACGATAATCACGATGCCCACGACGGTACTCCCGCCGAAGCCGACACATGGCTTCAGACTAATGTCTTTACCCCGCTATTGAGCCAGCCCTTCTTCCAGCCAGGTGGGGATGGGTTACTCATCATCACCTTCGATAATGGCGATGATGACGGTGCCGCACCGGTCTATACCGCTGTCATCGGCCCCAAGATCAAACCCGGCTATGTGTCCAACACGCTCTTCCACCACCAGGACGCGCTCCTCACCATTCTGCAATCGCTGGGCATCAGCGCACATCCCGGATTCAGCGCAGTGGCCAAAGGACTCGGTGAATTCTTCCCCGTCACGGGTCCCATCGCTGAACTCTCCGCCACCAGCATCAGCTTCAGCAATCAGACCGTCGGCACCACTTCCACAACGCGCAGCTTCACGCTTTACAACGCGGGCAATGCTGCGCTGCCGATCGCTTCCATCGGCGTCAGTCCCGGCGACTTCGCCCAGACGAACAACTGTCCTGCCTCTCTCGACATCGCCGCGTTCTGCACGATCTCGCTCACCTTTACGCCCTCCGTTCTCGGCAAAGAGACCGCCACCGTCACCATCGTGGATTCCCTCACGCCAAACCAGGTCGTCAGCATCAGCGGCACCGGCGCGACACCCGCCCTCACCGTCGGCCGCTATGGCACCGGTTTCGGCACCATCACCGATACCACGGGCGCCGTAAATTGCTATCCCGTCTGCACCGTCCATTTTCCGTTCGGCACGGTCGTTGACCTCATTGCTACTCCGTTGCCCGGCTCCGTCTTTGCTGGATGGGGAGTCGACTGTTCCGGGAAGGCCGGCTGCTCCGTCACCATGAATACGAACGCCGATGTGCACGCGACCTTCAACGCACAGATCCCGCCAAGGCCAACCACTGCCGTCGTGGACTCGACGAACGCGCTCGCGTCTAACCTCGTCGGCCTCTTCCTTGTGAATGAGGGCACAGGCACGACGGACGTCAATCTGGCGGACGGAAACATCGCCAACTTCGCCGGCACCCAGCCGCCTACGTGGTATAGCGGGGACCATACTTTGGGCTTTCAGGGCGGCGCTTCGCTGAACAGCTACCTCGATGCGGGCACCGATCTTGCCTTCGACCAGATGCCCACCAGCCAGATCACATTGGTAGCAAAGGTACTTGCGAGCACCATTGCTCCGGCGGGTATCGCCGAAAAAGAGGACGGGAATCACTCTTCCGGCTTCCTTTTTGGCTGGAATCCCTATGGCGCTTTACGACTTACGGTCGAGAAAAGCACTGGTGATATGCGTGTAGCTACTGGGGCGGGGGTAATTCCGGCGGGGAAGTGGGTCCAGGTTGCTTTTACCTGGGATGGCACGGTTGGGAGCGCGTCGGCGGCGCACTTATTTATCAATGGGATAGAGCAGGCGAAGGCGGTGTCGTCGGACGGCAGCGGGAAGATCGGCTATAAAAACGCAACGAATCAGCCCTTCCGCATCGGCAATGTGAGCTTTGATCCGATGGCGGGGTCGCTTAAAGGACGAATCGCTTATCTTGCTGTTTACAAAGGGCGTATTCTCACCTCGACGGAGCTGAACCAACTCGATGCGCAGCTGCCGATCAAGTAAATTCGAGAGCAGAAAAGCTGCAAAACGGCGCGGAAAATCGTGAAAAAGTAGTAGAAATCACGACTTCGCGAGTCCCATGGTCGTGGCAAATGAGTTGCGGCGGGGCAGAGAGCCAGCGCACTCGCTACGCTGCGTTGGGTGGTCGAAAGACGCGCAGTGAGCGGGTTTGAATGGATTCTGCAGAAGAGGGTCCGCGGTGCGGAGCAGCTTTCGCCAGGGATATTCAAAAACTCTGAAAGAGCACGAAAAAGCATCGAAAAGGCGCGATTTTGAGCGCTGGGGATGTAACTCCGGATGCGCCGCGAAGAGGTCAAGATTCCTTTTTGCGGGGATGCATCCGAGCCGCTGAGCACGTTGTGTCCGAAGTGGTGGCACGTATAATCGCTCGCCATGAAATCCACACGACTGTTGTTGTGCGCCTTGGCCTTCCTAGGCGTGGGCTTCGCGCAGGACCGCGTCATGCAGGAAGCGCTGCGCACCGACTCGCCACTGCACGAAAATCTTCGCGTGCTGACTGATGAAATTGGGGGACGCGTTCCCGGCACACCGCAAATGACGGCGGCCGAACAATGGGCCGTGGAGCGTTTCAAGCAAGCCGGCGCCGACTCCGTACATCTCGAGGAGTTCACGATTCCGCAGTCGTGGTCGGAAGGCGCAACCGAAGTCAGCATTGTTGCGCCGGTTGAGTTTCACGTTCGCGCAACGTCGATTGCATGGACGCCCGCGCTGGCGAAAACCACCGCACGTGTAGTGAGCGTCGGCATGGGGTCGCCGGAGGAGTTCGCAAAAGCCGGCGACATCTCGGGCGCCATCGTTCTTGTGAACACGCACGTTGATGAGAAGTGGGAAGACCTCTTCAACGAGTATTTCAATCCGCCACCGGTCATTGAGCGCGCTATCAAGGGCCACGCGCTTGCCCTCGCCTTCACTGCGACGCGCGAGCACGACATTCTCTATCGTCACATTGACGGCTTGTTCGGCGAGCTCGCGAAGATCCCCGAGGTCCTTCTCGCCCGCGAAGACGCGCTTCGCATTCAGCGAATTCTCGCCAGCGGCAAGGCAGTGAAGATGAGCCTGTCGCTGCCCAACAAAGTTGGCGGGCAGATCACGGCGCACAACGTCGTAGCCGATCTCAAAGGCTCCGAGTTGCCGAACGAAGTCGTGATCCTTGGCGCGCACCTCGACTCCTGGAACCTCGGAACCGGCGCCCTCGACAACGGGTGTAACGCCGCCCTGACGATCGACGCGCTTCGCGCGATCAAGGCGGCGGGCGTCAAGCCGCGCCGCACGCTGCGCTTCATCCTGTTCTCAGGTGAAGAGCAGGGAATGCTAGGTTCGTGGGCGTACGTCCGCCAGCACCTCAACGAAATGGAGAATGTGCAGGCCGAGGTGGTCGTCGATTCAGGTGTCGGCCAGTTCAACGGCTGGGCGACGCAAGGCCATAAGGAAGTGATGGAGCCGCTGAAGCCGCTGGTTGCGCCTTTCGCGCAGTGGAACGCCACGGCCATCACGGAAGATGCCGAACTCGGCACCGACAATTACGACTTCATGATGGAAGGCGTGCCGACCATCGTGCCTAGCCAGCCGGAGTTCAACTACCTGCCGAACTACCACGCCGTTTCCGACACCTTCGACAAAGTGGATTTCGATCAGCTCCGCAAGAACGAAGCGATGTCGGCCGAGATGATCGTCGAGTTGGCGAACCTGCCGAGCCGCATCGGACACCGCTACACGCGCAAAGAGATCGAAGCGAGCTTCGCGGACACGCACTTCGACGAGCAGATGAAAGGGTTCGGCGCGTGGGACGCGTGGGTGGACGCAACCCGTGGGCGCAAAGACTAGCCTAATAAAGGAGGGTCATTGGTGATGAATCGCCGAACCGGCTGCTTCGCCGTCGCCCTGCTCACCGCGTTTCTGTTCAGTGTTTGCACCTGCCTGGCGCAGAAGACGGGACCCGGCTACAGCATCAAGATGAACCGGATGATTCCGACGCGGGATGGCACCCAACTTGAAGCGTGGGTCTTCCTACCTGACGGTGCGGGCAAGGTGCCTACCGTGTTCAGCCTCACGCAATATGACATAGACGCCGCCCATTCTTTTCCGACGTTCGTGAAGAGGGGCTATGCATATGTCCAAGTTTATGTTCGTGGCCGTGGCAGTTCCGGCGGCGAAAAGACCGAGGACCTCGGCGTGCAAGTTGGGCAGGACGGTGCCGATGTTGTCGAATGGATTGCGAAGCAGCCGTGGAGCGACGGGCACGTAGTCATGTTCGGTGGTTCGTACGTGGGCATGACGCAGTGGCGAACCGCTGCGCAGAACCCTCCACATCTTTCCGGCATTGCACCATACGTCCCAATTTACCCTGGATGGGACATACCAAACACGAACGGGATTCCACAGGCGTGGACCAATGTGATCCTGGGTTTCGTTTCCGGCCGCAGTCTGAACACCGGCTTCATCAGCAACCAGGATTACTGGTACGGCAAAATGCTGGAGCACTATGCCGCCCACGGATCATTCCGCGACCTGAGCAGTTTTATTGGCGTGAATCCCGACGACTGGTGGATGCTGGACCCGCAAGGCAAGAAAGAGTCGATGATCAACGTTTGGCTCGATCACGTAGGGGATGAGGCGTTCAATTTAGCCGCCGAACCGAAGCCTGCGCAGTTTGCCGCGATGAAGTTTCCGGTGCTCACGGTGACGGGTTTCTACGATGACGATCAACCCGGTGCATTGCACTACTATCGCCGGTATCTGAAATATGCATCCGCGGAAGCCGCGAGCCATCTCTACCTGGTGATTGGCCCCTGGGACCATGGCGGCACCCAGCATCCCCAGAAGGAGATCATGGCGATAGCGATCCCCGAAAATGCCGTACTGGACATGAACAAACTCCACGCGGATTGGTATGACTGGATCCTGGGTCGCGGACCCCAACCTCAATTTCTGAAGGACAAGGTCGCCTATTTCATGCTGGGCGCGGATGAATGGCGCTACGCGCATTCGCTGGAAGGCGCTTCTTCGGGCAAGAACCTTCAGCTTTACCTCGGTGATCCGGCGGGAACTCCGAAGGATATTTTTCAATCCGGCACGCTGGAAGATAAACCAGCGAATGCGCAACCACCGGCGATCCTGGTCGACGACCCGCACGAGCTTCCTGAAGTTGCGATGGCGGCTTATGTGCCTGACGAAGGCTTAGCGAGCCAGTTCCGGGATTTCCAGAAGCGTGCACTCGTATTCCATTCCGAACCATTGACGAGTGCAGTGGAGACGGCGGGTCAGATGCACCTGCGCCTGACCATACAATCGGACGCTCCTGATTTCGATCTGTGGGCGCAGGTCTTGATGGTGATGCCGGATGGATCCACCGTACGTCTTGGCGAGGACATCCAACGGGCGCGTTTCCGCGAGGGCTTCTTTAAGGAAGAATTGCTGAAGCCGGACCAGATCGCGGAAATTGGCTTTGAATTCAGCTGGCTTGCGCGGCGGATTCCCGCGGGAGCCAGGATCCGCGTGACGATTGCGCCCCTGAACTCTCCCATTTATCAAAAGAATTACAACACCGGCGG
>DASYAU010000146.1:0-12539 GCA_036501185.1 Candidatus Korobacter sp.
CCCAGCGCTGAGGAAGGAATTGCGACGACCCTTAACGACCATCAATCTCGGCAGTTACAAACTCCCGGCCATAGAATGACGACTCCTGCCACCCGCTGCCGGTTCTGCGAATGTGACGCGTAACCCAACTCCCCACTCACAGCCGACCGCTCCCTCACCCTCGACCGTATTCTCGACGTCGCCATCCAGGTTTCCGACGCCCTTGACGCTGCTCACACCAACGGCATCGTGCATCGCGACATCAAGCCCGCCAACATCTTCGTCACCCGCAAAGGCGCGGTAAAGGTTCTCGACTTCGGACTCGCTAAGATCACCCACGATCGCCGCGCCGTCGCCCAGACGATCGCCGCTACCGCCGCCGAGCCGCCCAGCTATCTCACCAGCCCGGGCATGGCGGTCGGCACCGCCGCTTACATGTCGCCGGAGCAGGCCCGTGGCGAAGACCTCAACGGACGCAGCGACCTCTTCTCCTTCGGCAGCGTCCTCTATGAAATGTCCACCGGGCATGTCCCCTTCGAAGGCGCTACCTCGCCGGTGATTTTCGCTGGCATCCTCGATCGCGATCCCGCGCCGCCCGAGCAGCTCAACCCGCACATTCCGCCCAAGCTCAGCGAAATCATCTGTAAGGCGCTCGAGAAGGATCCTGACCTGCGCTACCAGACCGCGGCCGAGCTGCGCGGCGATTTCAAGCGTCTTCGTCGCGATACCAGCGGCCGCAACGTCGCCGCTGGAGCATCTACCTCCGGCGCTGTCACCGCCGCGTTTCCGGCGCCCTCTTCCCGTCCCACGCCCCAAGCCACGCCCGCCGCGCAAGGCGCTCCGTCGAGCACCAGCGTCTTGCTTGCTGAAGCCAAGCGCCATAAGACCGGCGTCTTCTTCGCCCTCGCGTTCTTACTGGTGGTCGTAGGCGCAGGCGGCTGGGTTCTGTGGTCGCAGCTGCATAAACCATCGCCGCGCATCTCCACCCAACCGATGTCCGTCGAGCGCCTCACCAACTCCGGCAAAATTGAGGGCTCCGCCAGTATCTCGCCTGACGGCAAATACGTCGTCTATCAGATGGTCGAGAACGGCAAATCGAGCCTCTGGCTGCGCCAAATCGCCACCTCCAGTTCGGTCAAGCTCGTGCCTGATTCTGATTTGACTTATGGTGGAACCACCTTCTCGCCCGACGGAAATTACGTCTACTTCGTCTGGTCGCCCGAATCCGAGCCGAAGGGTGCGCTCTATGCTGTGCCTACGCTCGGCGGCACGCCCCGCAAAGTTCTCGCCGACATCGCTTCGCCCATCGCGTTCTCACCCGATGGCCTCCAGTTCGCCTTCGTCCGCGAGTCCCCACTCGACGGCGTTCTGTCCCTCGTAATTGCCAATACCTCCGACGGCTCCGTCGTACGCACCCTACTCTCGACCAAAGCCGGCATGCGCTGGTTCAACAAGGCTGGTGTTTCCTGGTCGCCCGACGGCAAGCTGATTGCCGCTGGCATGTATCTGCTTGACGCCGGTGTCTATCATGAGGGCATCGGTTCTGTTGATCTGAGCGGCAACCTGAAGGTCTTCGTCCCCAACGTGGGCGGCGTAATGGGTCGCGTGGCATGGCTCAACGATGGTTCCGGCGTGGTTTACACTGCGACGCCGCATATCGGCAACTTCGACAAGCAGATTTTCCGCGCAAGTTATCCCTCCGGCGAGATAACTCGCATTACCAACGACCTCAACGGATATGGCACTATCAGCTTCGGCATCACCGCCGACAACTGCTGTATCGCCACCATCCAGTCCACTACCACCTCCGACATTTTCCTGGCCGACTCCAACGGTACCAATCTTCGCCAGGTCTCGCAGGACTCGCTCGCCGGCACGAATGGACTTGCGGCTTCTGGTACTAAGTTCGCATACACCACGGAAGTCTCCGGCGTAGAAGCCGTCACGGTCGGCGACGAAAACGGAGGCAGCCCCGTTCAGGTCAGCCCCGCGCATGATCCGGCCGAATTTCCCTTCATCTCGCCGGACCAGAAGCATGTCGTTTACAGCTCTGTCCACGACAACAAGGTCAATGTCTGGGTCTCCGACATCGATGGCAGCAACCCGCATGCCGTCAGCATGACGAACTCCGATGAGGGCGGCAGTTTTGGCGATAGCCAGACCATTTTTTACACCCACTATGAAGGCGGACGCTCTTATCTCTATCGGGCTCCCGTTGCCGGCGGCGCTCCTGCCAAGGTTGCGGATGCACTCAGGAACCCCACCGGCTCCCATAAGGGCGACCGCCTGCTCATGTACGCTTATGACCCCTCGCAAGGTCGCACCCGCAGCGCCGTCGTCAATACTGACGGAAAGCCGCTCAGCTTCTTCGATCTTCCCCTCACCAGCGTTGGCGCAGGCTGGTCCGCGGACGATTCCAGCATCGTTTACATCAACACGGTGAACCGCATCTCTAACATCTGGAAGGTCGACCTCAACGGCAGGAATCCACAGCAGATCACGCACTTTGATTCAGGCGAGATTTTTGGCTTTGCCTATCTCGCCGATGGCAAGCTCATCCTTGCTCGCGGAGCCTTTCACTCCGACGCCATTCTCATCCGCAACTTCCGCTAGTCGCGCAGCTCTTCACCACCTTCTGGTGAGATAATTCCTCGTCGTTCGATATCACCCAGGAAACTCCATGAACCTTTTTCTACGTCGCTCTCTTCTCCTGCTCTCGCTTTTCGCCTCCACCATCGCGCTCGCGGAAGTTCCCACCGTCGACACGATCTCTCCCGATCTCCGCTCCAAGATCGACACGGCCGTCGAACAGGGCCTCACCAAGACGGAAATTCCCTCCGCCTCCATCGCGATCGTCCAGGACGGTAAGGTCGTTTACACCCACGCCTACGGCTTCGCGGACCTCAACCCCAAGAAACCCGCCACGCCGCAGATGCCCTACGCGGTTGGCTCCATCAGCAAGCAGTTCACTGCCTCCGCGATGCTCTGGCTCCAGCAGCAAGGCAAGCTCTCGCTCGACGACCCTGTCTCGAAATATTTCCCTGAGCTCACTCGATCCAGCGAAGTCACCATCCGCGAGCTGCTCTCGCACACATCCGGATACCAGGACTACTGGCCCGAAGACTACGTCATGACCAGCATGATGGTCCCCGCCACCGCACAATCCATCGTCGATCAATGGGCCAAGAAGCCACTCGACTTCGATCCCGGCACCAAGTGGCAGTACTCCAACACCAATTACGTCATCGCCGGCATGATCTTCGAAAAAGTCTCCGGCCAGGATCTCTTCACCTTCCTGAAGAACAACTTCTTTTCGAAGCTAGGAATGAATGACGTCTACAACTACGATCAAGATGGCGGTCCGCTCGTCGAGGCCTACTACCGTCACGCACTCGGGCCGCTGCGCGTCGCTCCCAAGATCGGCCGCGGATGGGTCTATGCCGCCGGCGAGCTTGCCATGCCCGCTTACGATCTCGCCCTATGGGACATCGGCATCATGAACCAGTCGCTGCTCTCGCCCGAGTCCTATACCCAGTTCGAAACCCCCTTCAAGCTTAAGGACGGCAAAGACACGGGCTACGCGCTCGGCGTAGGCGTTGGCGATTTCCAGGGACACAAGGTCGTCGCCCACGATGGCGAAGTCTCCGGCTTCACTGCCATGAACCTCGTCCTTCCCAACGACCACATCGCAATCGTCGTCCTCACCAACCAGGACGCCTCACCCGGCGCCGACCAGATCGGCAAAGAAATCGTGCCCCTGCTCCTCAACCCCGCTGGCGGCGAATCCAAGCCCAGCAGCGAAAACGAAGCCGCTGCCCGCAAGATCTTCAACGGCCTCCAGCACGGCAAGCTCGATCGCAGCCTCTTCACCAAGCTCTGCAACGACTACTTTACCCCCGAAGCTCTCTCCGACTATGCCAAGAGCCTCGCGCCTCTCGGCGAACCCACCACCTTCCACCAGGTCCGCGAATCCTTGCGCGGCGGCATGACTTACCACGAGTTCGAAGCCACTTTCCCCAACTCGCCAGTAAAACTCGATATCACCACCTACACCATGCCCGACGGCAAACTGGAGCAATACCTGGTCTTCCCCACCCCGTAGCGGTGGGTAGGGTCTTTCGCACTGGATATCCCCGTTCTAATCGCGAAAGCGATAGGACGGGGTATTTCCCTCCGCGGCCAGCCCACATTCCTCTCCCTCCCATCTCTCCCCTTGTCATCCAGAGGAGCGCTGCGACGAAGGACCTGCTGCTCCCCGCGCGGCGCGCACGTTTTTGCCTCCTTCCCGCCCCCCAAACCCTGCTAAAATCAGCAACACTCTCACATCCGGGTCCCTGTCCGGATTCTCGCATCGAGGCCACTGATGAGCACTATGATGGGGTTTGGGGGAGTCGCCGCAGCCGCCGACGCCCCGAGTATCCGCGTTCTCCGCGGTACTCTTGTTGAAGAACTCAAGCTCGACCGGTTCCCGTATTCCATCGGGCGCAAGCCCGAAAACGCGCTCGTCATCGCCGACCCCAGCGTCTCGCGCGAACACGCCCAGATCATCCGCGAAGGCAATCAGTTCGTTTTCCTTGATCTCGGCAGCAAGCACGGCTCCAAAGTCAACGGCAACAAGGCCGACCGCGTCGTCCTCAAGCCCAACGACCGCATCGACCTCGGTCTCGCCCAGGTGCACGTCATCTTCTCGCCGCAGACCGCAGAAGGCGAATCTGTCATCCAGCGCCTCTCCAGTTGGCAGGAACACTCCACCTACAGCGACCTCGAGCACCTCCGCGAATTCCTCGACGCCGCCCGCCGCCTCAACCTCGCCTCCGCGGTCAGCGAAGTCTTGACGATCCTTGTCGACTTCAGTCTCCGCGTCACCAAGGCCGAGCGCGCCTTCTTCTTCCGCTGTAATCCCGGCGGCGAAATCACCCTCGCCTACGGCCGCGATTCCAAGGGCACCATCCTCACCGACGCCAACACCGTCTCCCACTCGGTGCTGAAGGATGCACTGAAGTCCGGCTCCGACTTCCTCATCACTGACACGCAGCAGGAATCGAACTGGTCGGCCCGCGAGAGCATCGTCGCCCACAATCTGCGCAGCATCCTCTGCATTCCGCTGCGCCGCAAAGTCGGTTCGCGCGATGAAACTCTGTGGGGACTGCTCTACCTCGACAGCCATTACCGCACCAAGGGTCTCACCAACATCTCGCACGACATCGTGCGCGCCCTGGCCAACGACGCCGCCGCCCTGATCGAGCACGCCTACCTCGCCGAAGCCGAAGAAATGGCCCGCCGCGAGCGCCAGGAAATGGGCATCGCTGCCGAGATCCAGAAGCAATTGCTCTCCGTCTCCAACCCGGACTGCAAGTTCGCCACTTTCAAGGCGCGCACCATCCCTTGTAAGTCGGTGGGCGGCGATTTCTACGACGTTGTCACCGCCGGAGACTCCATGTATTTCGTCTTCGCCGACGTCAGCGGCAAAGGTATCTCCGCCGCCCTCCTCGCGTCCGTGCTGCAAGGCGTTGCCTTCTCGCACTTCGTGCAGCAGCGCCCGGTCGTCGAAATGGTCCACTCCGCCAACCGCCTGCTCTGCAACAAGCAACTCCTCGGCAAGTACGCCACCCTGCTCGCCGGCCAACTCCGCAACGACGGCGAACTCACCATCGTCAACTGCGGACACCTGCCGCCGCTCCGCATCGAAGGCGACGTGGTCAGCACAGTTCAGACTTCGTCGCTCCCCGTCGGCCTTTTCCCTGAAGCCCAATACGAGGAATTCAAGACCCGGCTGATTCCGAATAGCCGCCTGCTCGTTTTCTCCGACGGCATAACCGAAGCCGAAGATCCTGACGGTGAGTTTTACGGCGACGACCGCCTCAACGAGGTCGCTGCCAAAGGCGTCGAAGCCGTTCTAGAGAGCGTTGTCTCCTTCGCCCAGGGCCAAGCCCTCAACGACGACTGCTCGCTCCTGGAAGTTCAATATCTCGGTTAGTTTTCACGACAAGCGAAAATGGGCAAGGCGCAAGCCTTGCCTATTATTTTTTGTGCGCGCCGTGCCGATTGCCGCACCACCACCGCAGGCCGACTAGATTTCTCAGCACGCCGCGGTAGCGTCGTGGCATCGTGCTGTCAAGAAACAAAGCCTCTTGCGGGACGGCTTCGCTGGCGAGGCGCTAGCCTCGCCACCAGCTCTCTCCGCCTCATCGCTCCCCTAATCACTAACCACAAATCCCCTCACCACCACCGTCCCCACCCACTCCGCAAAATCTTTCTCGTCCAAATCTTCCTTCACGTACCCGTCGCTCTTCAGCCCTTCGAGCAACTCCCGCACCGTGCTCTCGCCGTCACACCTCCCGAGAAACACCGCCGCCCATCCCGCAATGTCGCCCCGGTTCACAAACGGATACGCCGTCCTCGCCTCATACCCCGACGCCTCGAACTTCCCGCCCTCCACCACGTGATGCACCACGAGTTCCACGGTCTCCACCAGCTTAGGCCGCATCTCCATCACCCGTGACGGACCCAGCTCACCGAACAACCGCCGTTGCCGTTCCAGTTCCGCTCGTCCCGTCCGCGGCCCCGCAACATTCCTCACCGTGAACGCCCGCCTCTTTTCCGCGAACCGCGTGATCGTGATCGTCCCAAACACCAGCTCGCGGACCTTGTATCCATCGAACAACTGCTTCCACTTCCCCAGGTCCTGCCCCGCATCATGCTTCAGCACCGTCTGCATCGCAAACTGCATAGGCTCCATGCGGTTCCTCACCACGATCTGCACATCAAACTCGCGCTCCGAGGCGCCCAGCCACTCGCGTGCGCGCTCTTCGAACGGCTGCTCGCGGTCCGATCCCATCGCATAACAATGGAACATCCCGCCCATTCGCAAATACCGAGGCAATCCTTCTACCAGCCGACGCGTCAGTAGTTCGCCATCATCGCCGCCATCATGAAACGTCCAGTGGTGCGACAACACTGGTACATACGGCGGATGCGCAATGATCCTGTCGAACGTCTGCTCCGCGGCCGGCGCATACAAATCCCCTTCGCCCACAGTCACGTTCGCAATTCCATTCAGCCGGCAATTGAACTCGGTAAACCTCGCCGAGCGCTCGGTGATGTCGAACCCCCACGCCCGCCGTGCATACCGTTTCGCGCCGATCAGTGCGCCGACGCCAGTTCCCGTCCCCACATCCAGCAGCGCCTCGCATTCTTCGAGCGGAACTGTATCGAGGAACTTCAGCGTGTTCGGCGTAATCGCCGGATAAACCGCATCATCCTCAAACGTCCACTTCGACCCATCCGCGCTGCACCACCGGTCCGAGACAAAAAACAAATCGTCGACCGGCCCCATCGCCACCGGCGCATAAATCGTTTCACCGAAATCTGCCACCACTCCAAGCCCGCGCAGCGCCTCCATCTCGCGCACGGGGATAGCCGCCGCATCCTGTCGCGAAACCCGCTCCCCCAGCGCAAACAACGAGATCAAAACGTTCAGCGCATCCCGCGTCCCCCAGCTCTCTGTCCTCGGCTGCAACCCCTCGAACATCCCCAGCCGCTCCACCCCCAGCCGCGCACAAATCCCCTGCGCGTCATACCCAGACGCCCGCAAAAATTCGCGCACGATCGCGAAATGCTCGTCACTTCCGAATTTGAGAGGAATTGCCATTTCCGAGTGTTGTCATCCTGAGCGGGGAATCCGGAGCCGTTGCGGAGAATTCGCAGTCGAAGGACCTTGCGTTCGCTGCAACCCTCCCAGTGCCGCGGGCACGCAATAAATTAGCCCAGCACGTGAGTGCTGGGAAAGCTCGATCGCAATGCACGAGTCCGCGTCAGCGGACGGCATCTTACCGAAACAATCGCGAATTCTCTGAGTGTTGTCATCCTGAGCGGGGAATCCGGAGCCGTTGCGGAGAATTCGCAGTCGAAGGACCTTGCGTTCCGCCCGCGCTGGAACCCTCCCAGTCCCGCAGGCACGCAATAAATTAGCCCAGCACGTGAGTGCTGGGAAAGCTCGATCGCAATGCACGAGTCCGCGTCAGCGGACGGCATCCAAGTAAAAGGCGCGCTCGTAGCGCGCCTTCCCTATTTCTTTTTCTTCTTTGCTGGCGGACTCTTCTTCGCCGCCACTTTCTTAACCGGCTTAGCCGTCTTTTTCACCGGGGCGGGTTTCTTCGCCGCCGGCTTCTTCTCCGGCTTCTTAGGCACTGGCTTCTTCGCTTCCGGCTTCTTCGCCTCGACTTTCGTCGGTACCGCCGCTTTTGCCGGTACCGCCGCTTTCGCCGGAGCCGCCGCGACCTTCGCCGGCGCAGCTCCTTTGGCGGGGACCGCCGCCTTCACCGGTGCCGCCACTACTGCCGCAGGCGCAGGCGCTGCCACCGGTCCTCCCTTCGGCTTCCGCCCACGTTTCCCAGGCTCGGCCGATGGTGCGGTAGCCTTCACCGGGGCCGCTCCCGCCGCACCTTTCCGTCCACGCCTCGCCGGAGGCGGCGGTGGTGGCGGCGGTGGTGGAGGCGCATACGGCTTCAGGAACTTCACAATGTCGTTATGCGAACGCAACTTCCCATCCAGCAATTGCAGGAACGCCTCATCCGCAATCTTCGGATACTCCGGCAGCTGCGGCGTGATCAGCAATTCCGCCATCTCCGGGAATGGCAGCTTCTCGCGTACTTGCCGCCACTTACCGAAGAAATTCTTGATCTTCTCCTGCACTGCCTGCTGCCGTCCGGTCACCGCCAGAAATAGCAGCGACTCCGGCTGCGCATGGCTCAGCAGCTTCCACGTTCCCGAAGCTGTATTCGCCTCTTTGCCGCTCAGCCGCTTCTGCAAATCCTTCGCGCCATCGTCCAGGTGCTTCCACGCGTGGCTAAAATCCTTGCGCGGAATCTGCTTCTGGATATCGCTCACATCTTTATCGCCCAGTTTCTTCGTCAGGAAGTACATCACCGCCGGCGAAGCATCCACGCTGATGTTGAAGTCCTGCATCTGCTGCTTCACCTTCAACAACTGGTTCAGCTCCGGCGACTCCAGCTTGCTCACCGACCAATGCGGATGCAGCGTCTTCAGCCAGCCTTCTTTTTCCAGCGCCCGCACAATCTCAATCGGATTGTCCTCGCGCGCCACCTGCTCCAGCTCGTACCCGATCGCATTTTTATCGATGTACTCGATGTAGCCATTCTCTTTGGCCGCGTCGTATCGCGCCTGCGTCCGTTCTTCCAACGGCCAATGGAACCGCGCCGAAAACCGCGTCGCCCGTAGCAGCCGCGAAGGCTCTTCATAAAAGGCATAGTTGTGCAGGATTCGCAGCACCTTGCCTTCGGCATCCGCCACGCCATTAAAAGGATCCGCCAGCAACCCCCTCGATCCCGGGTTCAACGAAAGCGCCATGGCGTTCACCGTGAAGTCTCGGCGTCGCAGGTCCTCGTTGATGGTCGCAGGCTCAATCTTCGGAGGCTTCCCAGGTTTGTCGTACGTCTCCGCCCGAGCCATGCTCAACTCGGCGCGGACGTTCCCCGGCAGCAGCAGGTGCATCGTCCGCGTTTCTTCTTCCACGCCGTGGACGCTGACCCCTACTTTTTCCAAATCTTTCTGTAACTTAAGGGGGTTCCCTTGCACCGTCAGGTCAATGTCGCGGATAGGAAAACCGGTCTGCAGGTCGCGCAGCGCCCCGCCCGTCAGATAGATGTTCATATCGTGGGCGCGCGCCACGTCCGTAATCAGGCCCACCGCCTTTTGTTGGTCCGGCGTGAACCTTGTTTCCATGAGGTAAATGAAATCAGCCATTGATCTTACGTCCCCCTCGGTCGCTATCTCAGCGGTCCTTTTCGTTGCCACGCACCACGGTGGCCGGGGAACCTCTATTCCTCGCGCGGCGCCATTTGACGCCTTCTTAGTCGTTATCTAAGTGACTGAAACCAAGGCACTTACAATATTGCACACAAAGCGCGGCAACAAGCGAGACGATATCACATCGTTTACGATTTGGCTACAAAGTTGATTTTAATGGCCTTTACCTGCGCCGAAAGGTGCGACAATCATCTCCGGCAGCACCCCTATCCCTAGCGGTGCTCGACGCACCGGCACTATGGCCTCCACGCACAAAAAAGTCATCGTTCGCAAGCTCGATCGCGACTCCCTCCACGGTTTCGTCGGCGCCCATTTCGTTTGCGACGGCAAGCTCGAGCTCCTCAACACCGCCGGCAACGTCGTCCTCATCGATCTCCGCGACATCAAGGGCGTCTTCTTCGTCCGCGACTTCAGCGATTCCGAAGACCTGATCCGCAAAACGTTCACCACCCGTCCCCGCGCTGAAGGCCTCTGGGTCCGCCTGAAATTTCGCGACAACGATCTCGTCGAAGGCACCATGCCCAACGACCTCCTACAAGTCACTGCCGACGGCTACCTCATTACCCCGCCCGACACCCGCGCCAACACCCAGCGCATCTTCGTCCCCCGCACCGCCCTCACCGAACTCACAGTGCTGGGCGTAGTCGGTGAACGCATCCGCCGCAAACCCGCAGAAGAAATCCAGGAACCGCTCTTCCAGGAATAACTTGTCTCGCTGTTTGTCATTGCGAGGCAGCGATACCGCATCACTTGTTTGTCATTGCGAGGCGCGATCTTTTCGCGCCGCGGCAATCCCCGCGCGTCGTCCTCACCAACACTGGTTACAGCTTTTCTGGATGAGTCTTCCCTGCCCGCTTTTCCTGAAACCTGACACCTGGAATCTGACGCCTTACAATCTCCCCGTGACCCTCCCCGAAGCCATCGCCGAGACTGCCCGCCTCCTGCGCTCCGCGATCCCCGACAACGAAATCATCGAACTCCTCACTGCACTCGACGTCTCCCGCTCCACCGCCGAAGAAATCCTCGCCTTCCTCCCACTCACCTACGGACGCGAACTCCTCCGCCGCTCGGGCTGCACCGACTTCCCCACCACCTGCGCTCGCCGCCTTCCCGACGGCACCCTCACGTTGCCGATTACTCTCTCGCGCAAGCCCGTTTGGCGCGCCTGCGAAGCTTTTCTCCATACCGATCTCGCCTCGGGCTCTCACGGCGACGACGTCCTCCTCCTCGCCAACCTCAGCCCCGAATTCCAACACGCCCACCGCGCCCTCGACCAGGGTGCCGACCTCCAGGACCTAACCTTCGATCCCCTCATCCTAACCACCACCGCCGACGGCCCCGTCGATGAAAAGATCCCTCCTAATCCCTAATACCTAACGCCTGACACCTAGCGTCTAGAATGTCCCCATGCACCTAACCGAGCTAGCCCACCGCCTCGGCGTCACCATCGACAACTGCCCCCACCCCGACGCCGTCGAGATCACCCGCGTCACCGGCATCGAAGAAGCCGGCCCCACCGACGTCACCTTTGTCTCGAATCCGCGCTACGCCGCGCTCGCCAAAACCACGCAGGCCGCGGCCATCATCGTCTCCGAAGATTTCACCGCCGGCAAAGTGCCGCTCCTCCGCAGCAAGAATCCCTATCTAACTTTCGCGAAGGCCATCGAGCTTTTCTATAGCGCGCCGAAGTACGCTCCCAGCATTCATCCAACCGCGGTCATCGCGCCCACCGCGAAGATCGGTCCCAACCCCAGCATCGGCCCCTACGTCGTCGTCGACGACCACGTCACCATCGGCGCCAACTGTGTCCTCCGACCTCACGTGGTCATCTACGAAGGCGCCACCATCGGCGACAACTTTTTCGCCCACGCACATGCCGTTGTCCGCGAGCACTGTCGCATCGGCAACCACGTCATCCTGCAGAACGGCGTCGTCATCGGCGCCGACGGCTTCGGCTTCGCCCGCGACGGCGATCACTGGTACAAAATCATCCAGTCCGGCATCACCATCCTCGATGACCACGTCGAAATCCAGGCCAACGCCACCGTCGACCGCGCCTCCATCGGCACCAGCCACATCCACTCCGACGCCAAGATCGACAACCTGGTCCAGGTCGGACACGGCTCCTCGGTCGGCGAGCACTCTCTCCTCTGTTCGCAAGTCGGACTCGCAGGCTCAAGCCATGTCGGCAAGAACGTGATCCTCGCCGGACAAGTCGGCGTCGCCGGCCACCTCCACATCGGCGACGGCGTCATCGCCGCCGGCCAAACCGGCGTCCAGAACGACATCGAACCCGGTAAGCGCATCGGCGGATCGCCTTCCTACGACCACAAACAATGGATCCGCTCCTGGCAAATTCAGACTCGTTTGCCGGAAATCGTCAAAGAACTCCGCCAACTTGCATCCAAGAAAAGTGAGTAGCTGAAACGCTTTTCATTTGGCGAAGCACCATGCATGTTCTACATTCTCAAGTTCGTTCCGCCCGGACCACGAACGATCCAGTCGCGTTCCGAGCCTTTTTATTTTTTTGACGTTATATTTGCTTCTGTTTTTGAATTTGCTTTGCTTTGTATCAGGGCAGCGCTTTAGCGCTGCCGTACCGGGCATAAATAAACGGGGCTTCAGCCCCTGCGCACCAAACGCGACGCTCACCCCGCCGCCAGCATCCACACTACGTTGAACGACGAATCCCCCAACCCGACGGTCGTCTCCATCGCTTCCGCTGCGAAACC
>DASYAU010000147.1:0-11214 GCA_036501185.1 Candidatus Korobacter sp.
GCCGGCGGCCTTGGAGAAGGCGATGGCGCCTCGTGCCCAGCTGGCCGCGCCGCGCATTTCGGTTGGAGCGCCCGGAGCTGCGGCACCCGGATCGAAGTGGACGACGACATCGGGATGAAGGACAGCCATGACGCCGTTGAAGTCGCCCTCGCGCAGAGCGGTGAGAAACGCGTCGACCACGCGGCGCTGACCGGCGAGCTTTTTGCGTTCTTCGGGCTCCACGCCCTGCACGCGGTGACGGGCGCGGCTGGCGAGCTGGCGGGTGGCTTCGGGCGTCCGGTCGATGATCTTCGCGATTTCTTCAAAGCTCATGCCGAACAGGTCATGCAATACGAAGGACAGGCGTTCGGGAGGCGTGAGGCGGTCGAGGACGACGAGGAGTGCGATGCTGAGGGAATCAGCGAGCATTGCTTCGTGCTCAGGGTTCGAGTGGGTGGATTTCGGAGCCGAGGGTTCGTACACCTGACCGGTGAGGGAATCTTCGCGGCGTGATTGGCGGGAGCGCAGCATGTCGAGGCAAACACGCGCGACGACGGTGGTGAGCCAGCCGCCGAGATTTTCTATGCCTTCCGCGCCGGAGCGACTAAGACGCAACCATGATTCCTGCACGGCGTCGTCGGCTTCGGCGGGGGAGCCCAACATGCGGAAGGCCACGGCGCGCAGGTGGCTGCGATTTGCTTCGAATTGCTCAGCCAGGAAATTTTTCTCATTCATCTGTCACAGATCTCCGATGCGGTTCGTCATGGAGATGACGGATTAAATCCGCAGAACGTGACAAGGAGAGGAAAAATTATGCAAGCGAGAATAAAGAACCCCGCAATGTTGGTACCTGGAGTGTTGGAGACGCTGCAAAAGTTGGGATCGATCGTGGGAAGCACGGGACTGGCTGCGAAGACAATCGAGCTGGTACATCTGAGAGTGAGCCAGATCAATGGATGCAGCGTTTGCCTGGATCTGCACTCGCGGCAACTGAAACGGATGAACGAGAGCGAGACGCGGATGTTCGCGGTGGCAGCGTGGAGGGACGCACCGTATTTCACGCCGGAGGAGCGAGCGGCGCTGGCGCTGGCGGAGGCGGCGACGCGGATGGCGGACCGTCCGAACCCGGTGCCGGACGAGATTTGGAACGAAGCAGCGAAGTACTACGACGAGAAGCAGCTTGCGGGCCTGGTGCTGGCGATCGCCAATATCAACGTGTGGAACCGGGTGAACGTCGCGACCGGACAGGTGGCCGGGGAATGGGCGCAGTCGGAGGATGCCAAAAAGTGGCTGGAACGCGAGGCCATGGCGCATTGAGCCATTGGAGTCCCGCAGGGCATGCGGGACTCCATAGTGCAGTACTCAGGTGTATGACTGAGCAGTAACCATGGTTACCCCCATGCACCGGGAATTTCATTTCCACGAGCGGAGAAGCTGGGTAAAATCAGCGTCTTATGGAGCTCATTACAGGCATCACGGGCGCGGCCGCAAGGCCGGACGGCGAAGCTCGTCCTACTCCGGAGGAGTTGGAGCAAGTTGCGCCCGTGGAAGCGAGCGAACCGGAGCAGGCGGCGAAGTCCGCAAAGCCAGAGCCTGGGCTGACCGAGCGTAGCTACTCGCTGGTGGGCAGGGCGATGCGCGCGGTAATGAAGACGCTGACTCCGCTGGCTTGGCAAAGCGTTGTGCAGAAGATGGCAGAGCGGTTGCCGGCGAAGATTACACTCGAACCCGCGCCGAATTTGCGTTGGGATAGAGCTGCGCTGCACGGTCAGTTTGTGGAAGAACTCGGAGACCAGGGATTCAGCGACGTCGGTGAATTCTTCGTGAAAGCGATGCAGACGAAGATGCAACTGATGGTGAACGAGGCCTACGACATCCGGGCGGTGATATACGAGCATGAAAATTCGGGGATCGTACTGGACCTGGTGACGCTGTTCGGCGATGGGACGGGGATCACGTACGTGAACCGCAAAGATCCAGGGATTGAGCAATCGCCGCTGCACCCGAATATTTATCTTGGCGATGTGCCAGTGTTCGAACTGCTGGACTACTGTTTGCGGGAGCGGCCCAAAAAGGCCCGCATTCCGGAGACGCCATTGGCGGCCGTCCGACTGATGGAGCTGGAGTACGAGTTCGGAACAAAACGCCTGAAGGGCGAGACGGTGAACCCGGTGGAGATCGCGGATATTTACCTCGATGCGATTGAGCAGGCGGCGGTGCAGGCGGCCGAGAAGGAACTAGCGGAAGACGAGCCGGTGGTCGAAGTTGAGTTGGGGATGGACGAGGCCGAGTCGGAGGAGACGGTTCTTGCGCCGAAGTGGACGGGGCGTCCGCAGGCGGTGCTGCCGCCGCTGGACGAGGTGATTGGGCTGACGCACGCCGAGCACAAAAAAGAAGAAGACAGCGCCAAGGCGATGACGGCGGGAAAGAAATCGTAGCTGTCTTTTATCACTGTCCGTTTTTCGGGCGGGTCAACTCCCAAATCTTCGCGTATTTCCAACTGACATACATGGCGTGATAGCGATGGAGAAGAAGTCCTTCGCGCCCATCTAAGAACCCCAAGCGAAAAAAGTAGTTGTAGATGAACGTGGCCTGCGGGCGGACGAGGATATTGAAGAAGCTGAAGCCTCGCTTGCCGCTGCTGACAGCCATTTCGGCGCCGAGCGAAGAGTAGCGGTTCATGTGCTCGATGTAGCTGGTGAGGGTGGGGTAGGCGTGGTGGAGAAGCGCGCCGCGAAGGTTGACGATAGGGCCATCGATTTTCATGTCCTCGTGGACGGCGCGGTCTTCGAAGACGGCGAACTCTTTTTTCACTAATCGTATTTTGCGGTCGGGATAGAAGCCGCCGCGCTTGATCCAGCGGCCGAGGAAGAAATTCTTGCGAGGGATGGAAAAGGCCTGGGCTATCGGCTGAGGGCTTTCATCTTTCGGGCGGAGCGCCTCGACGATTTCGCGGGAAAGCAGTGGCGAGACTTCTTCGTCGGCGTCGAGGGAGAGAATCCAATCGCCGGTGGCTTTGGAGATGGCGGAGTTCTTCTGGCGGGCGAAGCCTTTCCAGTCTTCCTGAAAGATCTTAACTTTTGGTCCGAAGGTCTTGGCGACGTCGAGGGTGTGATCGGTGGAGCCGGAATCGAGGAGGATGACTTCGTCGGCCAGGTCAACGACGCTCGCGAGGGTGCGAGCGATATTGGCTTCCTCATTCCTGGTGATGATGACGACGGAAAGCGGCACGACGGGAATATAACATCCGGGTACATTCGTGAGAGGTGAGAAGAACAAGTCCGGGGATGGCATCGAGAGGACGGGGAAAATCCCGTCCTATCGCGCGTGATAACGACCGGACTTCCCCGCGGCATGAAAAAATCCCGACCGAAGCCGGGATGGTTGAGTCGAGTCGGAAAAACTATTGAGGTTGTTGCTGGTCGGGAAGCGGCTGCGTTTGCGGTTGCTTGTGCACCGGTTCGTTGGCCGGGTTGTTGACGTCTTCCTGGATCTTGATGACGCCGGGCACCTGCGGCATGGTGTTGACCACACCCTTTACGCTGTCGGAGAGCTCGATGTGGTTTTTCTCGAACGACATGGAAGTGACGCGGTCGAGTTCCACCTTGTGCTTTTCATAAGCGGTGAGGGCGGCGACGAGGCCGTTCTCGGCGTTCTCAAAGGCGCTCTGGTTCTGGAGGACGAGAGTGCTGGTGGAGGCGCCGAGAGCGTATTTCTTCTGCTCGGCATCGAGCGATTGCAGGGCGTAGTCTCGGCTAGCCTGGGCGGCCTGCACGCGAGCGCGGTCCTGCTGAACGGCGAAAGCGGCGTTGCGGACCTGGATGTTCACCTGGTTATAGAGCTGCTGGAGGCGCATCTCCGCCTGGCGGTATTCAAGCTGCGAACGGACCTGGTTAGCCTGCGCGGCGCGGTTGCGGATCGGAATGGTGAGGTTGATTCCGACACCCTTGTCGGGGGCGCTGCTGTCAACGAGCCCGCCGAGAGCGTTGTCGTAGCCAGTGGTGACCGGGCAGTTAACACCAGGCGTGCAGCCAAAGAAAAGGGGAACGGGCACACCTTTGAGGGCGGATGCGCCGTAGAAGGCGTACGCGTCCAAGGTAGGAAGCAAAGCGTTTTTTGCCGACTTGTTGGTGATTTCGCGGTTGGTTAAGTCGATCTTGGCCTGCTCGATCTCGGGGCTGTTGTCGAGAGCAGATTTGATCAACTGGTCGACCGGTAGAGCTTGATCGCCGGCGTCCACCTTCATCGTGTCGGTGGGAATCACTTCCGCAGCGGCGAGCATAGGATCGCCAAGATTGCGGGTGATGGCGTTCTTCATGAGCAACTGTTCGAGCTGAAGGTTGGTCTGGGAGACGATGAGGTCTTGCTGCGCGGTGGAGACGGTGCTCTGCGCGTGGACGACTTCGATGGGCGCCAAAGTGCCGATCTGCACTTGCTTCTGGTTGTCGGAGAAAGTGCGCTGGGCAAACTCGAGCGCGCGCTGCTTCACTTTGACATCTTCGTAGGCGGCGACGAGGTCCCAGTAGATGTTCTGAATCTGGGATACAGTTTCGCGGACCTGCTGGCGGAAAGCGCTGTCGGAAATTTTCTTGTCGTTCTTGGCGATCTTGATGAAGCGTTCGTTGGGCAGGAAACCGAATCCCTGAAGCAAGTGCTGAGAAACGGTTAAGCGGAAGCTGCTGTCAATTTCGGGGCTGTAGGAATTGAAGTTCGAAGTGACCCGCTGGTTGTTGAACGACAGGGTTGCGGTGGTACCAGTGACCCACGACTGGTTATAGGCGAAGTTCGCCATGGTGGTGTTGGCGAGGAAAGCCGGCACATGGTAGATGTACGCGTAGGGAGTGGGCGTAATGGCATGCTCGTCCTGCGCGGTGGCGGTGATGATGGGGTCGTAGGTTCCGATGACGGAGCCGACGCCAGCGGTGCTGGAGACGATGCCGCCGGTGCCAGTGGCTGCGCCGCCCGAACCGCTGCTGGTACCGCCCGCGCCAGTGCCGGTGCCGGTGCTGGACACGCCAATGCCGCCGACGCCGCCACCGGGAGTGTTCTGGACAACGCCAGCGTTGACGCCGCGGGTAGCGGAACCGGACTCGGCCAACAGGACGTCGGTATCGGAAATCGGCAGGTTATAGCGAGCGATGGCGATGTCGAGATTGTTCTCGAGGGCGAGCGCGATGGCGTCACTCATCGAGAGATAAATTTTCCCATCACGCATGACCTGGTCGATGCGCGAGGTATTGGCGAAGTTCGGCGAAGGAACTTTGCGCTCGGCATAAGGAGCGAGAGGGTTCCACAGGTGCGACTTGGGGCGGCCATAATCGTTGTTGATCACGCCGCCATTTACAGGTGCGGTATTGGCGGCGGGCTTGGGGGCCTCGGGCAAGTTTGGGTTCGGCGTCGGCGCCTGGTTCTGCGCGAACATGGGGGTCATGCCGAGCAACATCGTGAAAATAAGACTTCTTGCCGTTATGACTACGGTGCGCGAAACGGACATTCGCATTTCTCCAAAAAATAAAAAGCTACCAATGCAGTTCGAGAAGCTCCGCTCTCTAGTACGAGAATGGGGCTGCCACAGTTCAAAATACTTGCTGGAATCCGCGTTTAATACTATACGAACGGAGTGCCTGAAGCGGTGCGCTGGAGTTAATTCGAAGCAAGTTCGCATCACTATGTCCCGAAACTTCAAAATCACGCTGGCGTACGACGGCTACGACTTTCATGGCTGGCAAATCCAGCCGGGGAAGGCGACGATCCAAGGGACGCTCGCGGAAACGATTGCGCGAATTACCGGCGAGAATGTGTTGCCGCAGGGATCGGGACGCACGGATGCGGGCGTGCATGCACTGGCGCAGGTGGCGAGCGTGGCGCTCGAGTCGCCGATTCCGGCGTCGGGATTGCTGGCGGCGTTGAACGACAAGCTGCCGCCGACCATCCGCGTGTACGCGGTAGAAGAAGTAGACGCCGAATTTCACGCGCGACATTCCGCAAAGGGGAAGACGTATAGGTATCGGATTTACCGCGATGAGATTTGTCCACCGTTCCTGTCGCATTATGTATGGCACTATCCGTGGCCATTGGACGAGACACTGATGCAAAGCGTCGCAAAAAGTATTTGTGGCGAACATGACTTCACATCGTTTGCGGCGGTTGACCCGGACCGCGCGGCACGGGCTGCGGGAGCAGGCGATGAAGTGTCAAATGTCCGCAGGATCTTTTCATCGGAGTGGCGGCGGGATGGCGTGGAGTTGGTTTACGAGGTGCGCGGCAATGGTTTCCTGCACCACATGGTGAGGAATCTTGTAGGGACGATGGTTGAGGTTGGGAAGTGGCACCATCCGGCGACGCATATGGCAGCGGTGCTTGAGCAGCGGTCTCGTGCGGCAGCGGGCGAGACGGCGCCGGCCGCAGGGCTTTACCTGGTGAACGTGGAGTATTGAAGAAAGGCTCGCAATGGCAACCGATAGCAAGATGGCAACGCCGGCATTGGTGAGTACCAATCCCGCAACCGGAGAGGTCGTGGGCACGTATGGGTGCACGAGCGTCGGTGGCGTCCGGGAGGCGGTGGAAGAGGCGCGGAAAGCCCAGGTGGAGTGGGCGGGGGTGGGCGTCCACAAACGCATTGCGATAGTGCGGCGATTCCGAAAGTTGTTGAACGAACAGACGCTCGAGGTTGCGCAACTGATATCGCGCGAGGCAGGCAAGCCGGTGCCGGAGGCGATTGCCGCCGAGGTGCTGGTGGTGCAGGATGCGGCGGAATTCTCGGCGCGGCACGCGACGGAAGTGCTGCGCGCCGAGGCGGTGCCGCATTCGAACCCTGCGATGAAAACAAAACGCGGCAAGCTGGTGTACGAGCCGCATGGGGTGATCGGGATTATTTCGCCGTGGAATTATCCGTTCTCGATTCCGGCGACCGAGACGTTGTCGGCGCTGGTGCTGGGAAACGCGGTGGTATTGAAACCATCAGAGTTGACGCCGGCTTGCGCGCTGAAGTTGCAGGAGCTGCTGTATGCCGCCGGAGTTCCGAAAGCGGTGATGCAGGTGGTGCTGGGCGAAGGGCCGGTCGGGGCAGCGCTGGTGGATGCGCCGATCGACAAGATCATTTTTACGGGAAGCGTGGGGACGGGACGACGGGTGGGGGTTGCTGCAGCGCAAAAATTTTTGCCCTGCGTCCTTGAGCTCGGCGGCAAGGACCCGTTCATCGTGCTGGATGACGCCGATCTCGATGTAGCGAGCAGCGGAGCGGTGTGGGGTGCTTTCATGAACGCGGGGCAGACGTGTCTCTCGGTCGAGCGATGTTACGTACAGCAACAGGTGTTCGGTCGCTTTGTGGAGATGTGCGTGAAGAAGGCACAGGCACTGAAAGTCGGGAACGGCCTGGAGCGGGACACCGATATTGGTCCAATGATCGACGGACGGCAGCTGAAGATTGTGGAAGATCACGTGGCAGATGCGGTAGCGAAGGGAGCAAAGATCCTGACGGGAGGTTGCCGGTTGCCGCAACTCGGCCCGAACTTCTACGCACCCACGGTGCTGACGAACGTGACGCGCGACATGAAGCTGCTGAAGGAAGAAACATTCGGGCCGCTGTTGCCGATCGTGCCATTCGAAAAAGACGAGGAAGCGATCGAACTTGCCAATGATTCGGAGTTCGGGCTGGCGGCGAGCATCTGGACGGGAGACCGGCGGCGTGGAGAGCAGATCGCAGAAAAAATCGAGGCCGGAACGGTGATGGTGAACGATGCCATTGCGGCGTTTGGAATTTGCGAAGCGCCTCACGGAGGCTTTAAGGCGAGCGGAGTTGGACGCACACACGGGCTGGCGGGCATGAACGAGATGGTGCGCGTACGATACATCGACGTAGAGCGGATCGTGATGAAGAAACCGTGGTGGTACGGATATAAAGGCGACTTCCGCGAGCAGATCCACGGCTTCGCAGACATGCTGTTTGGGAGCACTGCCGGGCGGCGGGTGCAAGGTGCACTGCGATCGGTGAAGATCCTGACGCGGCCGAAGGTCTAGCTGCGGTCGAGCTCGACGGCATGGTCCAGCATGCGCGATTCGATGAGCTTATCTGCCAACTCGAGGTACTTGGAAATCCAATCGAGCCGGTCGCGGTTGGGGCCTTTGGGGGCCGGGGATTCGTAGGAGTGATCGTGTTCGGTATCCATAGGTTCAACCCAGAGATTTAGAACGGTGCCGCACAAGAATCGTTGCCTATGGGTATGTACCTCAAGGTGACGGGGGTACCAGCCCGTAAGTTACTGGCGGTGTTGTAGTATCGAACCTTATGTCGTTGGTGGAACCACTCCGAGCCAAGAGCTCGAACAAGCGCGGACGCTTGAGCGAGACACAGTGGGCGCGAACCGCGCAGCAACGCGTGGTTGGGCTGGCAGAAACCGCGGCGGTACACGACGCGTTCGCGTGGCTGCGGCGGAAAGAGTTTCAATTCCAGGAACGGCAGATGGAATTGGCGCGGATCCCTGCGCCGCCATTCGGTGAGGCGGCGCGCGCTGACTGGGTGCAATTGCGATTCCGCGAAATCGGGTTGAAAGACATCCACATTGATGCAGTGGGCAACGTGCTCGGAATTTTGCCGGGTGATGGCGAAGATACCGGGTTCGTTTCGATCAGCGCACACATCGATACCGTGTTTCCCTCGGGCACGCCGTTGGAGGTCCGTCGCGAGCGCGATCGCTTGTATGGGCCAGGCATCTCGGATAACGCCGCCGGGGTAATCGCCATGTTAGGAGTGGCGGGTGCGCTGCGCGAGAACCGGTTGAGTCCGTCGTCGTCGATTGTGTTCATAGGAAATGTTGGCGAAGAGGGCGAGGGAAACCTGCGCGGCATCCGGCACATATTCGGCGACACGCGATGGAAGGACGCGATCGAGTTCTCGATCATGATCGATGGCGCGGGTACGGATTCAATCATTGCGGAGGGACTTGGCAGCCGCCGATTCGAGGTGACGGTTTCAGGGCCGGGCGGACATTCATGGAGCGACTTCGGGGTGCCGAACCCGATCGTGGTGCTGTCGAAGATCGTGACCGCGTTCAGTGGTGTGCAGGTAGCTCGCTCGCCGAAGACTACGTTCAACGTGGGGGTGATCGAAGGCGGTACCTCAGTGAATTCGATCCCCGCGCGGGCATGCATGCGGGTAGATATACGCTCGCACTCGATCGTGGAAATTGAGCGATTGGAAGATGCGCTGCGACGGATTTGCGAAGACGCAAAGATTCCCGAACTTGAAATTGATGTGAGGATGATCGGAGACCGTCCGGCAGCCGACCTGAACAATGATTCGGCACTGCTTGCGCTGGTGCGGGCGGTGGATGCGCACCTGGACATCACGTCGCGCCTGCAACGGGCGTCCACGGACGCCAATATTCCGCTCTCGCAGGGGCGGGAGGCAATCGCACTCGGGGCTGGTGGATCGGGTGCATGGGCCCATACCTTGCACGAGTGGTTCGATCCTTACGGACGCGACCTCGGGTTGAAACGATTGTTACTGCTAACCCTGGCACTGACGGGGCTCTCTGCTCAATGATGAAATCCGCAATTGTTTTAATGCTGCTCTGCGCCAGCACTCTCATGGCGGCCGATAAAAAAGAAAAGATGCCGGCGGCTGATGCGATCTATGTCAATGGGAATGTGTATGTCTCACCCGTGACGAACGAAGTGCCACCTTCAGGAATTTGGACGGAAGACCCGCGAAAGAACAGCAAGGGGCCGACGCAAATCACGAAAGCAGTTCCTCCGCAGGCGCGACCTGCCGCCTTTGCGGTGAAGGACGGGAAATTTGTCGCGGTGGGATCCAACGAAGAAATTCAGAAGTTCAAGGGCAAGAACACCGAGGTCGTGGATCTGCACGGCAAGTTTGTGATGCCGGGATTCAACGACGCACACACGCACCTGGGCGAGGGCGCGAAACAGATGCTGAACGTCGACCTCGTGGGCGTGAAGTCGCTGGATGAAATGAAGGAGCGGATCGCAGAGCACGCGAAGATGCTTGGTGCGGGCGAGTGGCTGCGCGGCGGCGGGTGGGACCAGACAAAGTGGGCTGACCAGAGATTACCAACTCGACAAGAAATGGATGCGATTACGGCCGGGCATCCAGCGTTTCTTGATCGCGTGGATGGGCACATCGCGATTGCGAACTCGGCGGCGCTGGCTGCGGCGCATATCGACAAAACGACACAGCCTCCCTTCGGAGGCGCGATTGATCACGACGCGAATGGGGAGCCAACGGGAATTCTGCGTGAGAGCGCGAAGGGCCTGGTGATGAAAGTGATCCCGCCGCCTTCGCCGGAGCAGCGGAAACGGGGCATCGTGCAGGTGCTGGCGCTGGCGGCGAAGAGCGGGCTGACCTCGGCGCAGGACTTTTCTGACTGGGAAGATTTCCTGGTGTATGAGGAACTCGAAGCCGAAGGCAAGCTGACGCTGCGCATTGCTGAGTGGCTGCCGTTCCGCGAACCACTCGATACCCTGCAACTGCACCGCGAGCACCACCCGGCGACGGATCCGATGCTGCACACGACGATGCTGAAGGGCTTCATGGATGGATCGCTGGGATCGCGGACGGCGGCGATGCAGCGGCCTTACAGCGACGATCCGAACAACAAAGGGCTGCCGCAGTTCGACCAGGAAACGCTCAACAAGATGACCGATGAGCGGGTGATGGCGAAGTTCCAGATCGGCTTCCACGCGATTGGTGACGAAGGCGTGGAGATGGCGCTGGAGGCGTTCGAGGAAGCAGAGAACTACATGCGGACGCACGGGTCGGAGCGGGATCTTCATGATTTGAGATTTCGCATTGAGCACTCGCAAGTGTTGTCGTCGGACCAATTCGAGCGCTACAAGAAGCTGGGTGTGATCGCGTCGATGCAGCCGAACCATTTGCTGACCGATATGAATTGGGCGCTGGATCGATTGGGCACTGAGCGGGCGCGGTATTCTTACGCGTGGCGAAGCTTTCTGGATGCGGGTGTGCCGCTGGCATTCGGGACGGATTACCCGGTGGAACAGCTGGCGCCCTACCGCGGGCTGTATGCCGCGGTGACGAGGCAGAACGAGACGGGTACGCGGGACTATTTCCCAACCGAGCGGCTGACTATCGAAGAAGCGATTGCGGCTTACACCGAGGGCAGCGCGTACGCGGAATTCGCTGAAGATGCGAAGGGGCGTATCCGGGAGGGCATGTATGCGGATTTCGTGGTGCTTGATCGCGATATCAGCGAC
>DASYAU010000148.1:0-4885 GCA_036501185.1 Candidatus Korobacter sp.
GGCTGCCTTCGCTGACGACTATCCGAAGTATCACAACCTCGACATCATCCCCGAGCGCGAATTTGAACCGTACGTGAGAGCGGGACGCTTCATCATGCGCGAACACAATGAGGGGCCGACCCATACTGCTGCCGTGATCGACCGCCAGCCAATCGGAGTCCGCCGTGTTCTCTACGCATGGCGGGACAGGACTGGCGCATCGACGCATATTTCAAACTCTGGGAAACGATGAAAATCACTGGCTGGACCGCGGCGCTTGAACGGGAGGAAGGGAGGCTCTTAGGCTACAAAGATTGGCAAATCGCTTTTCACATGGCCAAATGGCCTCTCCGAATTGAAAGTTGACTGCGCCTCTTCGGATGAGCGGCCCCAGCCTTCTCCGCCCGCGCGAGCGGCTGGGCCGCACCCGGCTTCCGCGTCCCTTTTATCAGCTCTAGCGGTGACATGTGAACATGTGATGCACATGCAACTATCATTATCACGTGTCAAAGATGATACAACTGCGTCATGTTCCCGATGCGCTGCACCGACAGCTGAAGGCCAGGGCGGCCATGTCCGGTCTGCCGTTGTCCGATTTTCTGACTCGTGAAGTGCGCAAAATCGCTGAGCAGCCTGCCGCAAAGAGCGCGTCTCGATCGGTTCTTGCCATCGTAAAGCTGCCGCAAAGTTGCGAGACTTCCTGGATCCGATGCCGCTGTCCAGCCCGTCGGCGGTAACAGCACAAATAAGAGTGCAGGAGCGAAATTCAAATCTGAGACCTTCATCGAAATTCTCCTTCCGTAAGAATTTACGTGATGTCCAATCCAAATAATGCTCGATCTTCAAGTTTGGTTAGCGCGGGATTCAACCACTGCCTGAATGTCTGCTCTTCTATCTCTCCCGCATCCACTTTAGCAAGCACGATGGCCCCCACCAAAAACTTGCGCCGCATCTCCTCCCGCCGGGACCGCCGCGATTCAACCGATCGAGTCCGCGCATCCTTTCGCTGTTGCACCGCTCGTAGCTGTTTGAGCTTCTCTTCGATCTTCGCGATGCGTTCCTTCTCGCTCACTTTCGGCATTCGTTCCTCCCTATTAGTCGACGATGACCTCGATATTCCAACACGACGATGACAGCGGGATCCTCCAACCATACGGTTTCAGAGGCAATCTCTTTATCGATGCTCACATCGATCGATAGCGTCGCCGGGCAAACCGTCGGATCTACAGCAGGGCGCCGCCGAATTTGCTCGCGGTGGATGAAAGTACGGGCGCGGGGGGCGGTTTCCCGAGCAGTCGTGCCTCGCCAGTGCTGGCCGCCCAGTTGAGAGGAGTGCCTGGAAGTTCGGGAAGCAAGGTTCTCGGTGCCTCGTCCGTCATGTATGCGATGTTACCCGCCTGATTCCCGCTCTGGGTCGGATGGCGCGCCGCATGTTCATTCTCTCACCGCACCATCAGCGTCCTGTCTGGCGTCGCCCATTTTTGCATCAACTGCCGGCATGGACACTTGCCCGCAGGGCCGCGAGAGGAGTAAAAGGCATGGAAACGGAAGACTAAGCGCACTTATACGTCGCTTCGCGACGTGTGCGGAGGCGACGTATGAACGTCGCCTCAAGATCGAGCAAGTTTGTGGCCGCGAGTGTGTCGGCCGTTGGCGAAGGAATCGCATTTGATGGCGCAGGTAAAGATAACTTGCCCCATGGAAGGGGCAACGGATTGTTCGGCGGCGTGTCGTGCTCGTGAACTACCGAGCCGAGCAATCCGGAAGGCGAGTCGGGCTCGCGCGCCTGACTCGCCGTGCCAGGCGAGGGCAGGGAGCCCGAACAGCCTGGCCGACGAAGGATAAGCCCATGGCCATTTATCATTTTCACGCAAAGGTTGTCTCGCGAAAGCTCGGCCAAAGCGCGATAGCAGCCGCCGCTTACCGCTCCGCCTCCAGGCTCTACGAAGCCTCCACCGGCATCACCCACGACTACACCAACAAGCGCGGCGTCGAGCATTCCGAAATCCTCGCCCCCGACGGCGCACCCCCCTGGGTGTTCGACCGCGCCACCCTCTGGAACACCGTGGAGGAATCCGAGCAGCGCAAAGACGCCCAGGTCGCGCGCGAGATCGAAGTCGGGTTGCCCCTAGAGCTTGCCGACCGCGAACAAGTCGCACTGCTGCGCGACTTCGTCAAGCGCGAGTTCGTCGCGCGCGGCATGGTCGCCGACATCGGCATCCACCGCGACAATCCACACAACCCCCATTCCCACATCCTCTTAACCACCCGCGATCTGACCACCGACGGTTTTGGCCCTAAAAATCGCGGTTGGAACACCACCCAACAACTCCTTAACTGGCGCCGCGGCTGGGCCGAAGTGACTAACGAACACCTGATCGAAGCCGGCTTGGGCGTGCGCATCGATCACCGCTCCTACCGCGAGCAACAACTGGACTTAACCCCTGGCGTGAAGATCGGAATAGCCAAGGACCGTCAGAACACCCCCGATCTACCCGGCTTCCTGTTAGACCGCGTCGCCGAGCAACAACGCATCATGGCCGCCAATGGCTTTGGAATCATTGCCGACCCCACCATTGCGCTAAAGGCCTTGAGTCACTCCAACGCCACCTTCTCGCACCAAGACAT
Source organism: Candidatus Korobacter sp. (assembly GCA_036501185.1). GTDB lineage: Bacteria > Acidobacteriota > Terriglobia > Terriglobales > Acidobacteriaceae > Korobacter. The sequence continues at coordinate 2,608 of DASYAU010000148.1, forward strand.
CGCCCGATTCTTAAACACCCGCACCCAGGATGCCGAACAATTCCAAACCGCTTACCTTAAGGTCACCACCTCGCCCGAACTCGTGCCACTCGGCACCGACGATCTTGGGCGTCAGCGCTTTACCACCCGCGAAATGTTCAACCTCGAGCGCAGCCTGCTGACCAACGCGGACGCTCTGGCGCATCGCGCCGATCACGGTGTCGACTTGAAGCTCCGTGCCGGGGTCCTTAGCCGTCACGACTTAAGTCCCGAACAAGAGCGCGCCGCCTTACGAATAACGGAGGAGGGCGATTTGAAATCCCTGGCCGGCGTCGCCGGCTCCGGCAAGAGCACCACCTTGAAAGCCTTGCGCGAGGTCTGGGAGAAGGAAGGCTACACCGTCAAAGGCGCCGCGCTCGCCGGCATTGCCGTCGAAAATCTTCAACAAGCCTCCGGCATCAAGTCCCGCACGCTCGCCAGCTACGAATTAGCTTGGAACTCCGGCCGCGACCCGCTAACCCGCCGCGATGTTTTGGTAATTGACGAAGCCGGCATGCTCGGCACCCGCCAGCTCGAACACGTACTGCGGATCGCCGAAAAAGCCCACGCCAAAGTTCTCTTAGTCGGCGACGCCGAACAACTGCAAGCCATCGAAGCCGGCGCCGCGTTCCGCGGCATCACCTCCACGCATGGCGTCGCCGACTTAACCGAAGTGCGCCGCCAGAAACTCGAATGGCAACGCACCGCCACGCAAGACTTAAGTGCCGGCAAAACCACCGACGCTCTCAATGCCTACGACAAGCACCACCAAATCATCGCAGTCGAAACCCGCGACGACGCTCACAAAGCCCTCATCGCTCGCTGGGCCCACGACCACAAACAAAACCCCAACGCCTCGCAACTGGTTATGGCCTTCACTCGAGATGACGTCAAAGCCTTGAATCAAGACATCCGGCTCTTACGCCAACAGAACGGCGAGCTCGGGCGAAGCTACAGCATTACCACGGAAACCGGCAAGAAACTCTTTGCAGAGAACGACCGCATCCGCTTCCAGCGAAACGAACGCGACTTAGGCGTGAAGAACGGCTCACTCGGTGTCATCGAAGGCATCGAAGCCGGCGTCCTCTCCGTCAAGATCGACGGCACCAATACACACGTCCACGTCGACACCAAATTCTACCAACACCTGGACTACGGCTACGCCGCTACCGTCCACAAGGCTCAGGGCACCACGGTTGATCGCAGCTACGTCTTAGGCTCCAATCACTTCGATCGCCACACCGCCTACGTGGCGCTTTCCCGCCACCGCGACAACGCCACATTGTTCTACGCCCGCGACGACTTCGGCGGCAGACATCCGCAGGCGACGCCCGAATCCGTACGCGACCGCTTCCTGGAAACCCTGTCCCGGCCGAGACCCAAAGAACTCGCCCACGATTACCTCGAACGCGAGCAATCAACCGAGCAAAGCCTTGTTTCTCAACTGTCAGTCAGCCAGTGGGAGAAAGAGAGATCCGCGGAGGCCAAGCCCTCAGCACTTCACCTGCCCACCAATGACCTGGAGGCCAAACAGCAAGCCGCCGCGGAGCGCTGGGACGCACGTCGACAAAACACCCTGCGCCCCGACGCAGATCGCGATCACTCGCCACGCCCTGAAAACGAAATCCCACCGGAACGCGGCCGCGGTGGTCCCGAAGAAGATGTCGAACGCTAGTGGACTCCCGTGCATCAATCGCAGGTTGCGCTGTGCCGATACTTTGTCAAATCCCTAATGACTAGAAACAGCGCGACTGCTATTGTTGAGGCGCTCTGGATCTTCATTTGACTCTCACAACAACGAAGACCGACGGGGGAATCTAGTGTCTTGCAGATCGCGCAGCGCGCAACGACCCAATGCGGTACGTTGCGCCAACTCACGGCATCGCATTACGTTGCATTACACGTCGATCATGTCGTTAGCCCTAAGTCTTTACGGATGCGGTGGCGGCGGGGGTGGAAACCCGCCGCCGCCGCAAATCTATACCTTGGGCGGCACCGTTAGTGGACTGACGGGAAGCGTCGTCCTTAAGAACAACGGCGCTAACTCGCTTAGCTTAAGCTCGAACGCAGCGTTCACATTCCCTGGCAGCAGCGCCAACGGTACCGCGTACTCAGTGACAGTCTGGAGTTGCCCCTATCCGACCGGACATGCCGCGGGTTGAAAACTGCGGATAAATTCACGGGGTGACTTCATCCGCAGGGCCTTGTGAGGATGGCTCTCGTTGTAATCCTCGAACCACGCCGGTAACTGAGACAAAAC
>DASYAU010000149.1:0-75798 GCA_036501185.1 Candidatus Korobacter sp.
GGTTGGCGTCGTTCCACTTCCACCACCACTGCCCCCGCCGCCACAAGCCGCCATCCCAAGCAATGCCAGCGCGATCAGCAGCATGGCGGAGTACATCAGCATCCGCTTCCGCCGCGACTTCGTGCTCACCATCGGGAGAATGAGCAACCCGAGGGCAGGGAACGTCAGCGCGGCTAGGAAGCCCGGCCCGCGCTTCGGAGTTGCCGCCGCGCGCTGCGTCGATGTGGTTGTGGCCGCCGTCGTTTTGATGCTCATTGTCACTGCACCCGGGGTCGACACCGAACTACTCGAGAATGTGCACGTCGTCTTCGTCGCCGCCGACGGCACCGAGCAAGTCAACGACAGCGACGGATTAAACGCCGATCCGCTGGGCGAGCCATCGAGATTGAAGTTGTAGGTCGCCGTCTGTCCGGCGTTGACTGTCTGGCTCGTGTTGTTGCTGCCGAAGTCAAAAGAGAAGTCGCTAGCATGGTCCGTGATCGTACCCATGAGCCCGACAGTAATAGTTGGTATGTTCGTGTCGTTCGTCGAGAGCACGACTGAGTCCCCAGTTCCTCCCTCGGTACCTGCAGGCGGAGCAAATGCCACTTTGATTGTGCAGTTGGCGCCGCTTGCAAGCGAAGTGACGGTCGTTCCGCAGCTGGTTCCGGCGGATACAAGGCTGAAGTAGCTGGAGCTAGGGTTGTTAAGTGCTGGCGCGCCCAACGTGATCGCCCCAGAGGTATTGTTCGTTATCGTGCTGGAAGCCGTGGATGAACTTCCCGCGTTGGCGGTCACTTGCAGCGTGTTTGGTGCGATCGTCAGATCCGACAGCATCAACGCCGTCTCCCAAACCCCGCGCCCATGGGTAAACGCCCGCAGCCGTTTGTCGCTTCCGTTCTTATATAAAGCGATGTGCAGCACCGCCACGTTCGGTAGGTAGCCGCTGCTCACCATTAACGGCGTGGGCCCGACCTCTGTCCATGTGACGGACGCTGAGTTTGTGAACACGCCGACGTCGGTAGCCGCGTAAACGTAGTCCGTATCCGCATCAATCGCTAGATCATTCACGGGAGCGGGCGGCAGGGCTGCGCTCTCATCTGTCCACGAGCTTCCGCCGTTTGTAGTTTTCCAGATGTGCCCCGATCCGCTGGATGTGAAGCCCTGAATACCCGCGTACGCCGTCATTCCCGTAGCATCCGACGGATCAATCACGATCGCTGAAACCGGGAAGCCCTCCGGACTGATGTTGCTAGTAACATCCGTCCACGTCGCCACGCCGGTGGTCGCGTTCGACGTCATATACAAATGCCCGCCACTCGTCCCCGCGTAAATCACTTTCGATCCGCTGGAAGTGGACGGCCCACCTGCCGCCAGCGCCTGGACCGGGTCGGTGTTCGATCCGCACGCCGCATCCGACGTGTTTCCTAAGTGATGGCTCAGCACGTTGGCGGTGCTGTTGTTCGCCCAAGCTCCAGCGGTGTTTCCGCCGCGCCACACTCGGCACGTGCCCACGATGATCTGTGTTGTCTTCGCCGGGTCCAGAATGTAGGGCGTATAGAAGTTACTGTTGTCACCATCCACCTGGTGCGAAGTACCTTGGTCCAGGTCTTCTTCCACGATCGGCAGGAAGGTGTTGGTGTTGCAGCTGATGGTATCCGTGCACTTCTGGATGGTGACTCCGGTGTAGGCGCTATACCAGTTGGTCGGCGTTACTGGATCGATCCAGTCATAACCGCCGTCGCCGCCATTTACTTCCCACCACCCTGCATCACCGCCCGCGGGCGACGACCCTGAAACCGCCATCGTGCCGTTGTCCTGCGATCCGCCCATCAACGTACTTGGATCGGTAGGATGGTTTGTACCCCACTGGAACTGCGTCAGCGGACCGATGTGCGAATTCAAATTATCGAATGCATTCGCCTTCGTGCTGCCACTCGGGCACGATCCCGTGTTCAAGTTCGTGTACGACGACAGCGTACGGTTCACGCCGCCATCATCTCCGAAGTAAATAATGTTCGGATTGCTCACCAGGAAATCCAGTGCGTGCTGGTCCGGATGCACTGCCGAAATCGTGTTGCATCCGTACACGTGCGTCAGGTTCTTGAACCCCGAAGACGTGCAGGTCGAACCCGAGCACGTGATGTTCGTTTTGAAAATGTTGATCGTGCCCGCGTACAAATCGGTCGAAGTTCCGTTTGGCACTGCGTTCACGTACAGGTTGTAAAACGTTTGCGTCGTGCCGCAGCCATAGCTGTCGCCGCAGCTCGATATCCCGCTATCGCTTACCTGCGTCCAAGTCACCGTACCGCCGCTATCGGTTGAGCTGCGCCAGATGCCTTGGTCGTCGCCGCTGCCCCCGCCACCGTTGGCCACGAACCAGATATACATCTGGTCAAGATCGGAACTCGAGGCCACCGGCCGCACCGTCATCGCGCCGCGCAAGAGAGGGCAATTGCCGTTGCCATTCAAGGGGCAATTCGCGAGGCTCAATGTGCCCGACGCTCCCGGCTGGTTCTTCAGCCGCACGAAACTCGTGATTCCCGCCGACGCCGTAGTGTTTGACACGTACACGCCCGTAAACGGCAGCACGGCGTAATACTTGTCCTCCTTCGGGTTGTATACGATCGCCGATACGCTGGTGATGTAGTAGTTGCTGTTGTCGTTGGTAAACGGAATTGTTACCCACGAAGCGCCTGCGTCCGCCGACAATAACGGCGCGCCATACACAATGGATGTTGAGGGATATACCGCGAACGATGACATCGCCGCCATCACGATGTTTGGGTTCTTCGTGCTGAACGCGAATTGCGCGGTCCCCGTGCCGTAAAGCGAAAATCCATCGTTGGTATTCGAAATCGTGTCCCACGTCGCGCCACCATCTGTCGAGCGCAGGATGCCCACTCCGTAATAGCTGTCGATCGCGTAGTCGGGTTCACCCGTTCCCACCAGGATCACATTGCTATTGCCGGGCTGAAGTGCGATCGCGCCCACCGACAGCGTCGCCTGGTCGTCGATCAATGGCGTCCACTGCACCTGGGTTGGGTCGCTTGCCGCCGCGTTGCTCGACCGCCACACACCGCCATAAGCTCCCGCTGCCAGCACCGTGTTGCCGGTTGCATCCGTTTGGTCCACGGCAATCGCGGTTACGCGCCCGGCAAGCGGTCCGTATCCGTTCGGCGCACCTGGGCTATCCACGATCGGCCGCGGCCCAAGGTTGGTCCACGTGCCCACCGACGCCGCCAATGCCGACGAGGGCTGCTGCCGTGCCGCCGCCAGCGACCGGAACTTGCTCTCCCGTGCTGCCCGCATCTTCATCTTCGCGATATACGCCCGATGCAGCGCCTTCGCCGCCGGCTCGCCATTGCGTGTCTGGCGTCCTCTGCGGAACCACGCGTCACGACCCGCCGGATCGTCCTTCCGGCCGAGCTTCTCATCGGGATCTTGCGGGGCTGCAAAACAGGTTAGTAGGAAAACGATGCAAATGAGCGTGCAGATGGGGAACCGCAGCGACTGCCGAATACGCATTTTGGCCTCAAAACCAGCATGGGAAGTTACCCTAATAACTCCAAAGTATGTTGCTGGTGAGGAGCTCTGTCAAAGGAAAACTTGCAACATATTTGTGCCAATTTTGTGCCAGCTTAGTTTTGTCAGAGTATGTAAATCCCCGCCCACTATGCGGGTCGCGCGCACTTCCGCCCCAAGCACTAAGGGATCAACACTAGTATTTGCGCATGTGGATTTCCGTGCCGTTCTTCTCGAACTTCACTTCATCCATCAGCTTGTTGATCAGGAAAATTCCGCGGCCGTGATTGGAGTAGATATTTTCTCCCGCCAGCGGATCGGGCACCGAGTTCGGATCGAATCCATTGCCCGGGTCGCGCACTACGATCAGGATGCCCTGCGGTCCGCAACTCACCCGGCACTCCACCGTCTTGCTGCTGTCTCCGTTCGCGCCATGCTTGATCGCGTTGGCCAGCGCCTCGCGAAGGGAAAGCTCAACGTCCAGTTCCTTGCCCACCGCGCACGCCGTTTCCTGCACCATCCGCATCACCTGGTCGACGACCGGGGATACCTCGGATTCGGCTGCTTTGAGGGTAATGGTTACGGCGTTCTCGCTCTGGCTCTCGCCAGGGGCGCCTGCATGCTGGTCGGTCGACATTCGTTCGAATGGAGTTGGGCAAAACATCTTAACACTCGACTTCGGATTGTACCCTGACTGTTTGAACGCGCCAGAACCGTGAAAGTTACGTCAGTACCGCCGACCTTTACACTTCCGTGACGATCCGGGGACGAGCGCCTCCCCTGCAGGGACAAACTCGCAAGCTGCCGAACTGAGCATCAACGCTGGTGTACTCGCATCCGCCGACCACCCCCCTCAGCTCCATCGCATCCCATTTTTATTCCCGGTAATCCAGCCGTTCACCAACCGCAATTCAGCAACAACAAACCCAGGAGACCGTTATGGCTGATAACAAAATTCAAGGCATGCGCGTGGCCATTCTCGCCACCGACTTATTCGAAGAAGCAGAGCTCATCGAGCCCCGCAAAGCACTCGACGCCGCCGGTGCTCGCACCGAAGTGATCTCTCCCAAGTCCGGTGAAATCCAGGCCGTCAAGCACGACCAGAAAACCCAAAAAGTGAAAGTGGATCGCACTCTCGACAGCGCCAATCCCGATGACTACGACGCCATCCTGCTCCCCGGCGGCGCCATGAACGCCGACGCCCTTCGCGTCGAACGCAAAGCGCAGGAATTCGTCCGCAAGGCCAATGAAGCCGGCAAACCGATCGCCGTCATTTGCCACGGCCCGTGGCTGCTCATCTCTGCTGGTCTAACCCAGGGCCGCAAGATGACCAGCTATCACACCATCCAGGACGATGTGAAGAATTCCGGCGCGACCTGGACCGACGAGCAGGTTGTGCGCGATAAGAACTGGGTCAGCAGCCGTAAGCCCGACGACATCCCCGCCTTCAACCGCGAGATGATCGCCGTCTTCGGCGAGCTGCGCAACCGCCAAAACCGCGCGGCTTAAATTTCACAACGGGTGCCCCAGGTTTGGCGGTTTTTCAAACCTGGGGATTTTAGCTCCGTATCAGGGCAGCGCTTCAGCGCTGCCCTTCCGCGCCCTTGAGAATCGGGGCTTTAGCCCCTGCACACGCTAGTCACTTGCATTCATGCCCCCGACCAACGACATTGATACCGTGCAAGTAAGCCTGCGCGATTACACACGTTCCGACTTCGACGCCCTCTGGAAGCTCGACCAGGTCTGCTTCGAAGAAGGAATCTCCTACAGCAAGATGGAGCTCGCCCATTACATCGAGCTTAAGCACGCGTTCACCGTAATCGCCGAGGCCGAACTTCATGAGGGCCCGACACACCAAACCGCTCTCTGCGGTTTCATCGTCGCCCACCGACGTCGCGGAGGCTACGGCCACATCCTCACCATCGATGTCGATCCCTATTTCCGCCGCCACAGTGTAGGCACTCGCCTCCTCACCGCGGCCCACGACCGCCTCCGCAGCGAAGGCTGCCACACCATGTTCCTCGAGGCCGCCGTCAACAACGTCGCTGCCATCGCGTTCTACAAACGCCACGGCTACACGGTCGTCCGCACCATCCCGCGCTACTACCAGACCACCGGCATGGACGCCTTCCTGCTCTCCGCCAAACTCGCACAAGGTTTGGCGGAAACGCGTTGACAGCCCTCCCAGCACCGAAAATGTTCGTCGTGCCGAAATTTTGTCATTGCGAGGCGCGACTTTCGCGCCGCCGCAATTCCCGTACATTTCATCGCCCCAAGGTCGAGGCGAAGTTTCGCCCGGCGGCGCCAGCTTCGAGTGACCGCTTCTACGGACTTGCACAAACCGCGCTTTGCTTCAATCTCCTCTCCAAACTTGCCTCCTCCGCCTCATCGACAACACACCCTCTTCCACTTTCATGGGATGTGAGTCGTCTAAGGGGTGATACCGAGCCGAGCGACCCCCACGTACTCTCTTCCAATGCAGTTTTTGACTCCTTTTCTTCCTGGCGAGAAGGTGCCGATCTCCGGTGAGTACTGGGTCGTCCACTTGCAACATCGCCTGCCGTACAAAGCGTTCTTGCTTGTAGGCGAGCGCTTCCCGGTTTGTAAACAATGCTCGCGCAACGTTGTGTACGAGTACGCCGGAGACCCGCTGCGTGGGGTTGACCTCTCACATGATGTAGATTTCCTCCCCAAACGAGCGGAGTGGGCGCTCTGAGGGCCAATCGCAAATCGTAATGGCAATCGAAAATGATCAGATAGCGTCGCTGCGCGAACTGGAGACGCGCTTGCGCGAGGCGCTTGTTGCCGCCGAGACCCCACACGATGCTGGGCGCTTCCGCGTTCTGCTGGAGGAAGTGCAGGAGCGTCTGCGAGAAGCCGGCCAAAAGATCAACGACGAATAGTTTGTATCAGGGCAGCGCTTCAGCGCCGCCGCCCAAATTTCAGCGATCGCATTTGAGATGGTTTGTATCAGGGCAGCGCTTCAGCGCTGCCGTCTCTATCGGCAGGAGCATTGGGCTTTAGCCCCTGCGGCTGTTAGCCTATCTCCGCGATGCCAGAGCCACTGCGGATTGCCGTAGATACGGGCGGAACCTTTACCGACTGCGTTTGGGTTGAGCGCGGTGAGCTGCGCATGGTGAAGGTCTTCTCGACCCCCAGCGATCCCAGCCACGCGATCGCGTCCGCCCTCGCTAAGATCGGCCATCGCGGCCCGGTGCTGCTCTTGCACGGAACCACCGTCGGCACGAACGCGCTGCTCGAGCGCAAGGGCGCGCGCGTGGCCTTTGTCACTACCGAAGGCTTCGAGGACACGATCGAGATCGGCCGGCAGAACCGTCCGCGGCTTTACGACCTCCACGTCCAGCGCACGCCGCCGCTGGTGCCGGCAAACCTCCGTTTCGGCGTCCCCGAGCGGGTCAGGCCGGATGGCGCCATCCTGAAACCGCTCTCCGACGAAGATCTTCAAAAGCTGCGCATCGAAATCGCAGAATCGGCTCCCGAGTCGATCGCGCTTTCTCTTCTATTCTCCTTCGCAAATTCCGTGCACGAACGCAAAGTCGCCGATGAATTGGCGACGATGAGAATCCCCATCTCCATCTCGCACCAGGTCCTTCCCGAGTTTCGCGAATACGAGCGCGCCAGCACGGTCGTGGTGAATGCGTACCTGCAGCCGCTGATGTCGCGCTACCTCGAAGAACTGCGGCGTCGTGTGTGCGGCGCGGACGAGCGCTCGCGGGTCTTCGTGATGCAGAGCAGCGGCGGAATCGCGGCCCTCGAAGTCGCGTCGCGTGAGCCGGTGCGAACCGTGCTCAGCGGTCCCGCTGGCGGAGTCGTCGGCTGCGCCGCGATGGCGCGTGAGAGCGGCTTTGAGCGCATCATTGGCTTCGATATGGGCGGAACTTCCACCGACGTCTGCCTTGTCGATGGCGCGATCCACACCAGCAGCGAAGCCGAAGTCGCCGGCTATCCCGTGCGCGTCCCAATGCTCGACATCCATACGGTTGGCGCTGGAGGAGGCTCAATCGCCCGTTTCGACGCCGCCGGAGCGCTGCGTGTCGGCCCGGAATCCGCAGGCGCCGATCCAGGTCCAATCTGCTACGGGAAGGGAACAGAGCCCACGGTCACGGATGCGAACCTGCTGCTCGGACGCTTGCGCGCCGAGCGCTTCCTCGGCGGCGAGTTCACGCTGGATGTAGAGCGCACCCAGCGCATGGTCAGCGAATGGCTGAAGCGGCAGCACTCCACGCTCTCGGTCGAAGGGTTCGCCGAAGGCGTGGTGAAGGTCATAAACGCCAACATGGAGCGCGCGCTGCGCGTGGTGTCGGTCGAACGCGGCTACGATCCGCGCGATTTCGCCCTCGTGGCGTTCGGTGGCGCGGGAGCGCTGCACGCGTGCGAGCTGGCTGAGTCGCTGTGCATCCCGACCGTTATCGTGCCCGCACTCCCCGGAGCTCTTTCGGCACTTGGGATACTCGTAAGCGATGTGGTGAAGGACCTTTCGCGCACCGTCGGGTGGAGCGTGATCGGGAAGCTGCCGACCACGAAGATTGAGGCCGAGTTCCGCACCCTTGAGCGCCGCGCGCGCGGGGAGTTCGCCGCTGAGAGCTGGAGCGGGAAGCCGCAGTTCGTTCGCAGCCTTGATCTCCGCTATCGCGGCCAGGGCTTCGAGCTGAGTATCCCGTACTCGCCCCGAACCCTGCCGGAGTTCCACGCTGAGCACCAGCGCCGCTACGGCTACTCGCATCCCGAGCGGGAGATCGAGATCGTCACCCTGCGGCTCCGCGCCACCATCGCCTCGCCGCGGGTGAAACTCCGTGTTCGTGGCGAGAAGGCTGGCGAGATCGCGCGCGGGAAAGTGATCGTCGACGGCAAGAGCGTTGCCTGCGCAGTGAAGGATCGCAGCGCGGTGAAACCCTTCCGCGGTCCAGCCGTCGTCACCGAGTATAGTGCGACAACCTTCGTGGCTCCGCGATGGCGCGGGAGCGTGGACCGAGCAGGGAACCTGGTGCTGCGGAGGAAGCAGTAGCGCCCCGCGTGCGCTTTAAAGCCGCGGGATGACTACTTGGACCTCTCCGCGCCGCGGCATATTCGCGAGAAGTCACTTTTTAGAGTCCGCACGAAAAACCCCGCCTTGTCTCCAAAAACAGGAGAAAAGGACGGGGCATCCAATGCATAGTTTCAGTCTTTCTAAACTTCTTACTTCGGCTCGGGATTCGCCTTCTTTTCCATCTCCTCAGCAGCGGCCTGCGCGCCCGGCATCACGTTCTTGAGGGGCGCTTTGCCTTGTTCCTCGAGCTCGGGATGCGGAAGTGGCTTGCGGGGCAACATCTGGTCGCGCATGGCGGTGTTGTAGACGAAGATCGCTTCCACCGTCGCCGCCTGCGCGAGATCGTTCGGTTGGAGCCGCTCGTAGACGTCTTCGTTAGAGTGATGCGTGCGGGAGCCGTAGTCGAGCGGGTCCTGGATGAACTGGAACCCCGGAATACCGACGGAGTCGAAGGCCTCATGGTCGGTGCCGCCGGTGTTGCGGATGGTGATGGCGGTAACGTCGAGGTCGGCGAGCGGGGCGATCCACTGGCGAAAGACGTTGGCGATTCCGGCGTTCTCCTGCAGGTAGATGCCGCGGATCTTGCCGCTCCCGTTGTCCACGTTGAAGTAGCCGGAGATCTTCGCTTGCTCGGGCTTGATGACTACCGGGCCGCCGGGCTTGCGGACGAACTCAGGCAATGCGAGTTGATCGGGGGCGGTAGATGTCGGCGCATACCCGAAGTGTTGTTTCACGTAGCCGTAGGAGCCGAACTCGCCTTCTTCTTCGCCGGTCCAGAGAGCGACGCGGATGGTGCGGCGTGGCTTAACGTGCAACGAATTGAGGATCCGCATGACTTCCATCGCAACGATCGTGCCGGCTCCGTTATCAGTGGCGCCGGTGCCGGAAGCCCAGGAATCAAGGTGGCCGCCGACCATCACAACCTGGTCCTTGAGTGCGGGATCGGTGCCGGGGATCTCGGCGACAGTGTCGAAGCCATGCTCGTGGTCGCCAGTGAATTCCGTCTCCACATCCATCTCGATGGTGACGGGGACGTTGGCCTTGAGCAGGCGATAAACGCGGCCGTAGCTTTCGACGGCGGAGACGACGATGGGAACGGGTTCCGCGTGTTCACGTTGATAAGTGAACCAACCCATGCCGGAGCCGCCGTCGTCGAAGATGGTTCCGCCGGAGCCACCGCCGTCGCGGCCATCACGGCTCGGGACGACGATTGCGGCGGCATGCTCGTCCCCGAAAAATTTGCCGGCTTTCTCGCGGAATGCCAGCAGCTGGATGAAGTGTTGCAGGAAGTCCTGCTGTTCGCCGACGTGGACCGGAAACTCTTCGATTTTCTTTAAGTCAGCGTCGTCGTCACGTTTACTAAGAGGTTTGTCGACAGGCGGCACATCGCGCATCGGGCCAAAAAAGACAATCTTGCCGGCGAGTTTGCCCTTGTACTTCTCGAGGCCTTTCTCGTCAGTCGCGTCGACCCAAACCGCCTGGCCACTCACCGGCCCGTGGGTTGCCGGAGACCAGGGAAGAGCTTGCGCGATGAAGACCGCGGTATCAGGCGCCGACATTCGGACCCAGGTGTTGAGCTGCCGCCATCCCATGCCGAACTCGCCCCAGTCTTCCAGGTGCGCATTGCTGCAGCCCATGGCGGTGAACTGGTCACGCGTCCATTCGTTGGCGCGCTTTAGGTTCGGCGAGCCCGTGAGACGCGGCCCGATGCCGTCCATGAGACCGGAGGCGTACTCCATAATGTGCGAATGGTTGAGGCCTTCGTCTCGGATCAGTTGGTACATGTTTAGGTCGAGGTTTTCTCGGGCAGGCTGGACGTCAGCGGGAGGTGTGGCAGGTTTTGTTGCTTGATTCTTTTGCGCTGTGAGTGGGATGGAAAAACCCAGCAGCAGAAATAGAGCGGCAGAGACAGATTTCCGCAGATGCATCGGCGATTACCCCTTCTGAAAGACAGGGCAGAGTAGCAGAAACTGCCCGGGGCACCAAAGTCAGGCGGCAAGTAGCGAGACGAATGGCGAGCTCGCCCTCTGTAAAGAAGCAATAAAAAAGCGCCCCAAAAGGGCGCTCTCAATCTCGCTACTGCGAACTACGCGACGTCGTCGCGGCGGTTCTCGACGCGTTCTTCGTGTTCAATTTCTTTCTCACGTGCCTGTTCCTTGCCGGCGCGGAGCTCGTCCTTCGCTTTACCGAAAGTGTTCTGGACTTTGCCTTTGATCTGCTGGCCCATGCCCTCGGCCTGGGTTTCGCGGTCCTTCGTCATCTCGCCGAGCTTTTCTTTGGCTTTGCCGGCCATTTCGTCCATCTTGCCTTTAATACGATCGTTATCCATGTGTTTCCTCCCTTTGCAGTGCACAGGAAGGCCGGATGGCCTCTCTGTCGAGTGAATCGAAATTTACGTTGTCGTGTTAGACCGCGGATCGGCGGCCGCTAATCAGCTGGAAGACCAACGCGATGATGGCCAGTACCAGCAGAATGTGAATGAATCCGCCCAGCGTGTAGCTGCTAACAACGCCAAGCAGCCAAAGCACTAACAGAACTACAAAAAGTGTCCAAAGCATTTTTTCCTCACCCTCGCTGACTAAAGTTGCGCCATTTCCTTCCGAGTAAACAGCGCTTCTCGATTCTGAAGTTATTGGAAGGTGCCTGGTGGGTTAAGGTTGGCGGGAATCCAGCGGGAACTTGCGTTTGTGGGTTTATTTTTTAGTTACTTAGATGCAACCAATCAAAAAGGCGAGATTGACAAACCTTAACCCCCCTTTCACTGCAAACGACACCGCGGAAATCCAGGGATTCGAAAATTGATTCAAGACGCCGCCTCCGGCTTCGGTCCTGGGTTTGCCCAGTGCCGCTACGTACCCTGTGGCTGAGCGGTTGGTTTTAGTATGCTGGCGAGACGATGAAGATCGCGGTCCAGGGTGAGCTTGGCTCATTCAGTCATGAGGCCTGCCGAAAGAATTTTCCGCGCGCCAAGGTGGTGCCCTGCGCAGTGTCGAGCGAGGTATTCGCCGAGCTAAGCGCAGGCCGCGTCGACGCAGCGCTTATCCCGATTGAGAACACCCTCGCGGGGCCGGTGGTGGTGCATTACGATCTCCTGCTTGAGCATTCGTTCCATGTGAATGCGGAGTTCCGGCTGAGGATTGAACACCAGTTGCTCGCCGTTCCGGGGACGAAGCTGGGCGAAGTGCGCGAGGTGCTGTCGCACCCGGTGGCACTGGATCAATGCCGGAAGTTTTTTGCCAAAAACAAAAAGCTGCGCGCGGTATCGTTTTATGACACGGCTGGCGCGGCTCGGCACGTGATGGAACAAGGAAAGCCCGAACAGGCGGCGATTGCTTCGCGGGTTGCGGCCGAGGTGTACGACGCGGAAATTCTGAAGCGCAACCTGGAAGACGATCCGCAGAACTTCACCCGCTTTTTCCTTGTCGAACGCAAGGCACGAGTAACCAAAGACGCGGACAAAATTTCGATTGCCGTCGGACTGCCGAACAAACCGGGAATGCTGTTCAAGGCGTTGAGCGTGTTCGCGCTGCGGGAAATCGATTTGTCGAAAATCGAGTCGCGCCCGGTGCGCGGGCGTCCATGGGAATACGCTTTCTTTCTCGATTTTTTGCAGACGGACAAGCAAGCGGCGGAAAACGCGTTGCACCATCTGGAAGAGATCGCGCAGTTCGTCAAGGTCCTGGGACGTTACCGGGCGTTCCGTTCATCGGAAACCCGCTGACAGCCGTTGGTCCAATCGCCGCGGAAATCTAGCAAGCAATGGCCACCGGCCAGCAGGCGGAAGGAGCCTGATTTCCCGCCCCGCGGTCGGCCCGTCTAATTTCTAAACATTCTTGTTTCGTATGCCGATGCATCCAGTACAATCCTCCCGCCTTGCGGGTAGGGCTTCGGGGCGATATCTAGCCGCCGGGGCACCGCAAATGGGAGGGGGAAGAACGCCTCCTGCCGGGCCCGGTTCTTTGTAAGATGCTGATTCAGTGATTCTTAGTGCCACTGCATCTTTTTGAGCGGTGGTTCATCTAAACTTGAGCATAAGTGACTCAAGGAGCAATATGGCGAACGAAGCTCGTAGTTTAGAGCCAAACGATCCAGAGTTTCGTGACGACTCCGCGGAGGCTAGAACCTTGCCCCTGCTGCCCGTTCGCGACACAGTTTTATTTCCCCATGCCGTGCTGCCGCTGACCGTAGGTCGCGAAAGCTCGGTGCAGTTGATCAATTCCCTTGGCGAAGACAAAACGATTGTGGTGGTGGCCCAGCGCGAGGCGCGCGTGGATGCTCCCCAGCCTTCGGACCTATATTCGATCGGCTCGCTCGCGGTCGTGCACAAAGTGGTGAAGATGCCGAACCAGAGCCTCTTCGTGTTTGCGGAAGGCTTGGAGCGGGTTCGCGTGACCGAGTACACCCAGCTGCAACCCTTCATGCGTGCCACGGTAGAGACCGTTCCCGAGGCGTTCCCGCCGAAGAGTTCGGAGATCGAAGCGCTGCAACGGAACGTGCTGACGCTGTTCCAGCAGATCGTGACCGGTTCGCCGACGCTGAGCGATGAGCTTTCGACCGTGGCGATGAACATTGAAGAGCCGGGACGCCTGGTGGATTTCGTAGCGTCCTCGTTGCCGTCGCTCTCGACGAAGGACAAGCAGGAGATCCTGGAAACCCCGGATGTGCAGATCCGGTTGGACAAGATCAACCAGCACCTCGCAAAAGAATTAGAGGTTCAGCAACTTCGCAACAAGATTCAGAGCGAAGTGCAGGACCGCGTGCAACAGACGCAGCGCGAGTATTACCTTCGCGAGCAATTGAAAGCCATCCAGAAAGAACTGGGCGAGCAGGACGACAGTACGCGCGACGCGGATGAGCTTCGTGAAAAAGTCGAACAGGCCGGCATGCCCGACGATGTGAAGAAAGAAGCCTTGAAAGAGCTTGGGCGGCTGGCTCGCATGTCGCCCATGGCAGCCGACTACTCGGTGACCCGCAATTACATCGAGTGGCTGGCGGTGCTGCCGTGGCAGAAGTCTTCCGGAGCAGGGGAGATCGATATTCCGAAGGCGAAGGACATCCTCGACGAAGATCACTACGACCTTCAAAAGGTGAAAGATCGCATCCTGGATTACCTCTCGGTGCGGCGCTTAAAGCCGAATATGAAGGGGCCGATCCTGTGCTTCAGCGGACCTCCGGGCGTGGGCAAGACCTCGCTGGGCAAGTCGATTGCCAGGGCGCTGGGACGCAAGTTCGTGCGCATTTCGCTTGGCGGCGTGCACGATGAAGCTGAAGTCCGCGGACATCGCCGGACTTACATCGGCGCATTGCCGGGACAGATCATGCAGGGAATTCGCCGTGCCGAGACGAACGATCCAGTCTTCATGCTCGACGAAATTGATAAGGTCGGGCGCGACTTCCGCGGCGATCCATCCGCGGCATTGCTCGAGGCGCTGGATCCGGAGCAGAACAATTCGTTCCGCGACAACTACCTCGACGTGCCCTTCGACCTCAGCAAGGTGTTGTTCATTACCACGGCGAACCAATTGGATCCGATCCCCGAACCTTTGCGCGACCGTATGGAGATTATCGATCTCCAGGGATACAGCGAAGAGGAGAAGGTCCACATTGCATTCCGCTATCTCATTCCGCGACAGGAAGACGAGAACGGGATCGATAAGGAGCAGATCGAGTTCAGCGAAGAATCGGTGCGACGCATCATCCGCCACTACACGCGCGAAGCGGGCGTTCGTAACCTCGAACGCAATATCGGCACCGTGTGCCGCAAGTTCGCCCGGCGGATTGCGGAAGGGAAGAAAGACAAGTTGGTGGTGACGTCGCAGGTCATCACCGAAATGCTGGGTGGCGAGAAGGTCCGCGTGGACACGGAAATCGCGGAACGCACCAAGCGCGCTGGTGTGGTCGTTGGACTCGCGTGGACGCCAGCGGGCGGCGACATCCTCTTCGTGGAAGCCAGCTCTATGAAAGGCAAGGGCGGCTTCACGATGACCGGCCAACTGGGTGACGTCATGCGTGAATCGATGCAGGCGGCGTTGAGCTGGGTGAAGTCGAATGCTGCGAAGCTTGGCATCAGCGACGACTTTTTCGAGAAGCACGACATCCACATCCACGTACCGGCGGGTGCTATCCCGAAAGATGGCCCTTCGGCAGGCGTGACCATGGTGACAGCGTTAGTTTCGCTGCTGACTGACAAACCACTGCGTCCGCTGACAGCCATGACCGGCGAGATCACGCTAAGCGGCAACGTACTGCCGATTGGCGGCGTGAAAGAGAAGACGCTCGCGGCCAAGCGCGCTGGTGTGAAGGACATCATCTTGCCTGCAGAAAACAAGATGAACATGGACGAAGACCTCACTCCGGAGCAGTTGCAGGGGATCTCGGTGCACTACGTCAAGACAATCGACGAAGTGCTGGAGATCGCGCTGCCATCCAATCGAGCGGAACAAACGCAGGATGCGGTAACCCGTGCGGAAGTGCTGCACGAGGCGCCAGCCATCTAACCAAGCCGCAGGAAGATTAATGGGCTGCCGAACTGGCAGCCCTTTCCTTTTGATAAATGTACCGCCAGGGAAGGCCGCATCGAATACCGGCGTGCTTTGTGTTGATCCCTCCTGGGTGCGATTCGTCCCAGCAGGAACCCATACCGCACAGACGAGGAGCTATACCGGAACAAATGAGATGGCAGGCGCGTATTTGCAAGTGAGAGATACGTGTATGCGAGTCGCCCTCGACATCATTGCTCAGACCTTTCGGACTTTGTGGGCGCATAAGCTGCGTTCGTTCCTGACCATGTTTGGGATCGCGTGGGGTGTGGGTTCGCTCCTGCTGCTGGTGGGACTAGGGGAAGGGTTTCGCTCAGGGCAGCGCCGCGAAATGAGGAGCATGGGCGAGGATATCGAGTTCATGTACCCGGGACGCGCGCCTGCGGTGGCGGGCAATATGAGCTCGAGCCGTCCGTACAAGCTGACGATTGAGGATGCGGACGACGTTGCCAAGGCGCCCTATGTTCGAGCCGCTTCACCGGTCCTGATCCGCGAAGATATTCGCGAAGTAAGCCAGTTTGGCAGTACCAACGGCCAGGTGACCGGCGTGCTGCCGGTGTTCAATACAATCCGGTACTTGCCGCTGGACCGCGGCCGCTGGATCAATGATCTCGATGAGTCGCAACGCCGCGATTTAGTGGTAATCGGCGACGAGATGGTGAAGAACCTTTTTCCCGACCAGCAGAATCCGATCGGCAGCTCAATATTGCTCAACGGTCGCAGCTTCGAGGTGATTGGCGTGGTGCAGCGCGTGGGGAAAGGCGATAACAACTCGACGAACAATCGCGCTTTCGTCCCGTTTTCCGCCATGCACACGTATTTCCCACTGAAGCAGCAAGAAGAAGAGAACGCGATCAGCTTTATCAATTTCCGTCCGGAGACGCGCGAGCAACACGCGCTTGCGATGACGGAGGCGCGGAAGGTGATCGCCCGGAACCACAACTTCGATGCCGGCAACGACGATGCGTTCGAGGCATGGGATTCGGTGAAGACGGCCGAGATGGTGGGCAAGATCTTTGACGCAATGAATTACTTCCTCGGCAGCGTGGGGCTTATCACACTGGCGCTGGGCGCGATCGGGATCATCAACATCATGCTGGTGGCGGTGAGCGAGCGGACGCGGGAGATCGGTTTGCGCAAGGCGCTGGGTGCGACCAACCGCAGCGTATTGGCGCAGTTCTTTCTGGAAGGCACGTTCCTTACACTCTTTAGCGGGGGCGTGGGATTGACGCTGGCGATCGGGTTCTGCTCGATGCTCGCAAAGCTGCCAGCGCCACCCGGATTCGACACGCCGCGGGTGGTACCGATGTCGGCGGCAGTGGCGATCGGCACGCTGGCACTGGCTGGAATTGTTGCTGGCTTATATCCAGCACGCAAGGCAGCGCTCATGGCTCCGGTTGATGCGCTGCGGCAGGAGTAAAGAGATGGTCCGCGATTTGTTGAGCCAGGCAAACAGCGCGATGCGGCATAACCGCAGACGGACGGCGCTCACCATGCTCGGCATGGCGTGGGGTATTGCGACGGTAGTCCTGCTGCTCGCATACGGTGCGGGATTCGGGCGCGCGGTGACGACGATTTTTTCGCACTTCGGCATGAAGATCATCGGTGTGTTCCCAGGGCGCACGTCGCAACAGGCGGGCGGACAAAAGGCCGGGACAGAGGTGCGCTTCACCCTGGATGATATCGACCGTTTGGCGACGAATGTGCCCATGGTGCGACATATATCGCCGGCGACGTATCAACAGGCGACCGTAGCGAATGAAACGCGCAGCTATGGCTTCACGATCACCGGGGCATACCCGAGCGTTCAGAACATTCAGAAAGTCGTTGTGGAGTCGGGACGGTTCTTCAACGAGGCTGAGCTTTCGCAGAAGGCACGCGTGGCGGTGATCGGGTCAGATGCGAAGACCAAGCTGTTTTCAGGTGAGTATCCGCTGGGGCAGCGAATTCGCGTGAATGGAATTTCGTTTGAGGTGATTGGAGTGGTCGAGCCGCGCATGCAGGAGAGCGAGAGCGACATCAACCGGCAGATCTACATCCCGTTCTCGACGATGAGCGATTTGAAAGACACACATTATCTTGATGGGATCTGGATAGATTACGAGACCGATCAATATGAGCTGGTGGAGCGCGGGATCCGAAACACCCTGGCCGATAGCCACGGGTTCAACCCTGCCGACGATCGCGCGGTCAACATCTTCGACGCGATGAAGCAAGTGAAACAGTTCGCGATCATCACGATGGGATTGAAAGTCCTGCTGGCGTTCATTGGCACACTCACCCTTGGGATCGGCGGCGTGGGCCTGATGAACATCATGCTGGTAAGCGTGACGCAGCGGACGCGCGAGATCGGGGTGGAAAAAGCGCTGGGCGGACGGAAGCGCGACATTCTATTCCAGTTCCTGGCGGAGGCATTGACGATCACGTTCATTGGCGGCGTGATGGGGATTGCGTTGTCGTACCTGGTGTCGTTCGGCGTGGGCAAGATCACGTTTTACAGCGCATTGGCCAAGAATGCCGAGGCTGCGGATATTCGCCTGATTATTGAACCGAGCACGCTCATTGTGGCGACGGTGATTTTGATCGTCGTTGGAATTGTGAGCGGAATGCTGCCAGCCATCAAGGCGGCGCGCTTGGATCCGATCGAGGCGCTGCGGTACGAGTAGCCCCCGGACAAGCTGGGGCTTAAGTTTGTCTGTTCTCTCCGGAACAGGGGCGGGCGCGTCTTGCGTCCGCCTTTTTTTTGCGTGCGCGACGGCAGGTACAATCAACCCATGACCCCCTCACGTCTGGAGCGCGTGCTGGAGCACCTGCGGCAGTACGAGCATCCGCTGCTGGTGTTTGATGCGCGCGAGAAGGGCGACATCATCGAAGTCATCATCCAGTTCAAGGATCCGCCGGTGCCGGTGCACACCTACTACTTCGAAGTGCACCCGCGAGACCTAGACCATCCGCAATTTGCGTGGACATTTCAGAGGCAGCTCTATGACTGCATGCACGACTATTTCGTGGAGATGTTCATCCGTACCCCACAGCACAAAGTCAAGGCATGAGCCTGCGCGATGAGATTGTGACGGTGATCCGGCGCGATGGACCGATTCCATTCTCGCGTTACATGAGGATGTGCCTGTATCACGCGGAGCTGGGGTACTACTCGCGAACGAGGGAGAAGTTTGGGAAGTCTGGGGATTTTTATACCTCCAGCGACGTGCACGCAGTGTTTGGCCGGCTGCTATGCCGCCAGTTCGAGGAGATGTGGCGCGCACTTGGAACTCCAGCGCAGATCGATTTAATCGAGCTTGGGCCCGGCCGGGGGTTGTTTGCGCAGGACGTGCTGGATTGGGCGGGAAAGAAGTTCCCGGAGTTTGCAAAGGCGTTACGGTATCGCCTGGTGGAGAGCTCGCCCTCGCTGTGGGAAAGATTGCGCGAGCGTTTCGCGCGGGATTCGCGCGTTGCGCTGTATGCGGAACTCGAAGCGGCCGCGGAGGATTGCGGCGAGGCCCTGATTGTCTTCGGCAACGAGTTCTTCGATGCCATCCCGGTGGATATCATCTCTGGGATTGGCGAATTGCGGGTTGCCGAGCGCGATGGCAATTTCACGGAAGAGTGGGTGCGCCCGGCACAGGAACACCTCGACTTCCTGAAACAATACAGCGTTCATCCGCAGGAGAATGAGCGGTTGGAGACATCGATGGAGTCGCAGGCATGGATGCAACGGATCGCAGCGCTGTTTGAGAAGAGACGCGGGTTCGCGATTTTCATCGATTACGGCTATACGCGCGATCAGCAGCTGGCGGGGCGCCATCGTGACACGGTGATGACGTTTCGCGAGCACCGCGCGTCGGGCAATCCGTACGAGGCTCCGGGCGAGCAGGACATCACCGCGCATGTAAATTTCACGGCCCTTATCGACGCAGCCGAGCAGGGCGGAATGAAGAACCTGGGGCTGGTGACCCAATCGCAATTGCTGCTGGGAGTTGGGCAAGCGACAGAATTTTCCGATGCATTTGAAGCCTGCGTGCTGCCCCAGGAGCGCGCGAAGGTCGGACTGCAGTTGCGGCACCTGATTTCGCCGGAGGACATGGGTGAGCGCTTTCATGCGCTGGTGCTGGGGAAGGGTGTGGAACGGAAGTTGAGCGGGTTGGAGTTCGGAAAATAAGCGAAGGCCGCCTTTCTGGCGGCCCTCAACTTCTATCAAACAGTTTACTGAGTTATATCTTTCGGACGCTCGAACGGTTTGTTGAGATATTTTCGAGCTTCGTCGAGCGCTCCCTGGGTGTTGTCGTTGGTTTGCAGAGCCTGGCGGTAGGAGTTCACCGCGCGTTCGCGCTGGCCGGTGATGTCGAAGATCTTGCCGAGCTGGATGTATGCCCAGACCTCGGTCCAGCGCGGTTCGCCGTCGCCGTTGAGAGAGTCGCGGTATTCATTCGCCGCGGCCTGGTAGTTACGCTGGAGGTAGAAGACTTCGGCGATGCGGTAGTGCGCCAGCGAGCTGGCCTTCGCGATGGCGAGTGCCGACTGGAACTGGCGAAGCGCCTCGGCGAGGTCCCCTTGCTGTACCAGAGCCTGGCCGCGAAGAATCGCAGTGCGAATCTGGATGTCGCTGGAATTCTTCAGGACGTGATCGTTCGGGTCGATGGTGATGCGGCGCGGCTTGCCGTAGGTTTCAATCGCATACGGCGAGTTGGTGCCAACCACCTCGATGGTTTTCAACTCAGTCTGGCCATCGGTATCGACCTTCACTTCCACAGGCATGTGGAAGAGATCGAGGTCCTGCGTGATCTCGCCGACGATGCGGAAGCCCTTGCCGTTGCCCATGCGGTAGATGGTGTACTTGTCCTTGAATTCCGGCGCGCTGGTCGAATCGACCCACTGCGAGAAGAACCAGGTGAGCTTGTCTCCGAGGACTTTTTCGCAGACTTCGCGGAACTGGTCCACGCTCACCGATTGCATGGAGTACTGCTGTGCGAAGGTGCGCATGGCGGTATTGAACTTCGAGTCGCCAAGCACGAAGCGCAGCATGTGGAGAATCATGGCGCCTTTATCGGTGACCACCGACTGGAATTCAGGCGAGAACGTGTCAAGCGAGCCGACGCTGCTGAGAGGAACTGTTTGGTAGGCGAGCGCGCCTACCGACATGTCTTTAATCGCCTCCTGAAAGCCGGCTTCACCAACAAGGTGCTCGATGTAGAGGGCCTCGGTGTAACGCGCGAAGCCGTCATTCAGCCACCAATCGTTCTTGCTCGCGGGGCTGACCTGGACGCCCCACCATTGATGCGCGATGGTGTTCGCGAGCAGGCGATAGTTGGTTTTTTCGGTGATGTTATGTGCGGCGAGGGCAGCGATTTCAGGGGCCCAAGCAGAGGGCACCGTGTCGTCAGGCAACTCGACAACACTTAGCGTGCTGGAAACCGGCGGAGCGAATAGCGTGATGTCGAAGAAGAGTTCCTTCGTCGCAGTGGAGGCGTATTCCTGCGCGAACTGCTTCTTGTCAGGCAGTGTGTAGACGGTGAGGTTCAGGCCGCCTTCGCTGCTGACGGTCTTTACGAACTTCCCCGCGATGATCGTGCCGGGGAAGCTCGGCTTGTCCCATGTGAAGGTGACACTGTGCATGCCGGCGGGCTCGGACTTAGCAGCTTCCTTTTTCTCGAGTTCGCGGCGCGGATTGCCTAACTGCCGGCGCGACTTTGAAGCTGTGGTCTCGTGCGTCTCCTTGCGGGGTTCCTCGGACGCACCGGAAAACGGCTGACCCGGCGATTGCTTGCCGCTTCCGATGATTTCAAAATCCTGCGGCGCGGTGATAGTGATGGTCGCCGTAAACCGGTTGATTCCGTAATTCGACATGGGGAACCAGCGCGCCGGATAAAGCAGGTAGGTGATGTCATTGCCGATATAGGCGAGCTTGAGGCCCTGCACAGGGCTATCGTCCGCGCTCTGTAGCGTGCCTTCGTAGTCAAATGTGAGGGCGGTGCTCTGGCCCTTCGGCAATCCATTTGGCAGGGCGACTCGTACGGTGTTGTCTTGCGAGACGCGCTCTGCCTGGAGTTCCTGGCCCTTGTCATCGGCGACGTGGGTTACGCGTAGGGCGTTGTTCAGCTCGAACGTAGCAGTCGCCAAGTCTTCAAGAGCGGTGAATTTCACCGTTGTATGCGCCGTAAGCTTATGGGTGACTGGCTGTATCTGCGCGTCGATTACGTAGTCGTCGACGTGAAGGCGGATTTTTTCCGGCGCCGCATAGAGCGGCAGGGAAGCGACAAGGATGACGGCGGCGATAAGACCAACTGCGCGACGAGTGAGTCGCCTTGCGGATTGCATGGGGAACAGTGTGTGCTCCTGCTGAACTTCTTACTCGATGAAAAATCTACACGAAAAGATGCGTATACCTCAATTTGACTTCGACTCGATCGCGCCCAAAACGGCTTTCGCCGCACGTTCTGCAGCCGATTCCGTGGCCCGCCCCGCCTGCAAGTGGCTGCGAACTTCAGCCAGATCGCGCTTCACCTGCTCTCGGCGGGCACCGATTTCCATCAATGCTTTGACCTCGGCAACAACGTTGGTGGCTGTGAAGTTCCCCTGCACCAGCTCGCGGACGATTTCGCGTTCGGCAATGACGTTCGGCATGGCGAAATGTGAAAGCTTTACGAGACGACGGCCCAGCTTCCAACTGAGCGGCGAGACCCGGTAAACCATGACGAACGGCGTGCCCAGCACAGCCGCTTCGACCGTGGCAGTGCCGCTGGCCACCATGGCTGCGCGACATTGCACAAGGGTTTGACGAGCATCGTTGGTTAAGGTGATACGCGGGGTAGCGGGAATTCGCTGTAACTGCGATCGCAGCCAGTCCTCCTCCAGGGTTGACGCCACCGGGAGGAGGTACTCGTAGCCTGAACCGAGGATTTTCGCGGCTTCCAGCAGCGTCGGCAGGATCATCTGGACCTCTTTGCGCCGGCTGCCAGGAAGAATGCCGACCCATGCCTTGGCGGGATCGAGACCGTACTGGCCAGCGAATTCGGCGCGAGGCTCCGCTCCAACCGTGAGTTCAGCAAGCGGGTGCCCCGTGAATTCAGCGGCCACACCGTGGTCGCGATAGAACTGCTCCTCAAAAGGGAAGATCACCAGCATCTTCTTCACGTAGCGTTGGACGAGCTTGATCCGCCCGCGACGCCACGCCCACAGTTGTGGGCTGACATAGTAAACGATCGGAATTCCCCGGGCATGCAGCGCTTTGGCGAGGCGGAAGTGGAAGTCGGGAAAATCAATGAGGACGGCGACATCGGGCTGACGGCGATCAGCTTCGCGAAGCAGTTTGTGAAACTCGCGGTAGATGCGCGGAAGGTGGGTTGCGACCTCGGCAATGCCCACGACGGCGACGTCTTTCGAGTGAACGATAATCTCGCAACCTGCGGCATGCATGCGTTCCCCGCCCAGGCCAAAAGCTTCCACCGGCGAAGGCGAAATGCGCTTCAGCGCGTCGAGAAGCGCGGCGCCATACATTTCGCCGGAAGCTTCTCCGGCGGAGATGAGCACTTTGGGCATGCAGAAGCAGTGTAACGGGTGATGCGAATTTTCGTCGCCAATCGGCGCTGGTCGTGCGAAAATCGCGCCCACAACTCTCCCGAAAGCAAAACAGGATCTGCGATGTCAGAAAAAGCGGCAGCTAGTGGTTTGTCCGTTAAGTCGCGCGGCGATGGCGGCGTTGTCACAGTTCGTTGCACTGGACGCCTGGTGCTTGGCACGAACGAAATCCTCTATAACGAGGTCCACCGGTTGCTTCCCGAGGCGCGGGAAATAGTGATCGACTGCGCTGAACTGACGCGCATGGACAGTACCGGCCTGGGCACGCTCGTTCGGCTCTATGTGTCGGCCAAAAGCAAGGGCGTGCCGCTGATCTTGGTGGATATGGGCCCGTCGATCCGGCACTTGCTCGGCATCACGCAACTTTTCGACGTCTTGACCACCATCGGCGAAAGCGGAATCAAAATGATGTGAACCGGCCAAGATGCGCCGGTAGTTCCTCGTCTCTCACTTCTTGTAAACCACACCATCCTTCATCACGAACGAGACGTGTTGCAGCACGCTGATGTCCTGTAGCGGATCGCCTGGAACGGCCACGATATCCGCGTAATAGCCTTTTTCCAGCGAACCAATCTGTCCTTCCCAACCCAATAATTTCGCCCCGTTGATGAGGTCTGCCTGCAGCGCGGCAAGCTGCGACATCCCGTGCTCCACCATGAGAACGAACTCGCGTGCCTGCGTGCCATGCGGGAAGGGACCGACGTCCGTGCCCAGGGCCATGGGAACTCCAGCGGCGACCTGCTTCTTGAACTCCGCATATTTCGCGTCAAGCATGGTGCGGTCGTTCCATCCCGGCGCGCCGGCGCCAGATTTGTTCGCGAAGAACTCAAAGATGGTCAACGTGGGCACGGCGAAGATGCCTTTCTCCTTCATGAGCCGAACAGTTTCATCGCTCAGCTGGTTAGCGTGATCGATGGACGCGACCCCGGCTTGCGCAGCATAGAGTGTCCCAGGCTCGCAGGTGGCGTGGACCGCGACCTTGCGCCCGGTGCGGGCAGCTTCTTTCACCGCCGCTTCGAGTTGCGCTTCGGTGTACTGATAGGGCGCGTGGAGCTGTCCATTGCTGAATTCGTCGTGACCGGTTTCGTAAATCTTGGTGAAGTCGGCTCCTTCCTTAACCTGCTCGCGCATCACTGCGATGAGTTCGTCCACGTTGTTCGCGTAATCGGCATTGGCCAGCACGTGTTGTGCGGGGTTGTAGCCGATGGCGTCTTCGTGCCCGCCGAGGATATTGATGGCGTTCCCACTGATTCGGAGGCGAGGACCGGGGATCAGTCCCTTGTTGATGGCGTCGCGAACCGCGGTATCGGCCGATCCGGCGCCTTCGGTGCCCATGTCGCGCTCCGCAGTGAAGCCGGCCATCAAGTCATCTTTAGCCGCCAAGGTGGCCGTGATCACGCGCTGCGGCACCGACTCTTGCACGGTCTGCAAATCCTCGGCGCCGGGATGGAGGAAGAGATGGATGTGCGCGTCAATCAGCCCGGGCAGCAGCGTGCGGTCGCCCAGATCGATGACTTGTGCGCCCGCCGGATGCTGCACGGAGGTCCCGACTTCAGCGATGCGGTCGCCCTGGATCAATACTTCGCCGGGCTTGATCATGTGTCCGGTTTTCACGTCGAGGAGCCGCGCCGCGTGCAGGACGATGGGTGGATTATTTTGCGCGAAGGAGGGAGCGGTGAGTAGAAAGAGCGCAATTAGGATGCGTTTCATGACGCAGGGATGCTAGCACCGGCAGGCTTCGAGTTCCAGATGCTGGGCTGCGGCGCGTTTCAAATGACTCATTGGACTGTTCCAACTCACAGGACGGAGGTTGACGCTTCTTTAATATTCTTCGAGCGCGACTGCTGGACATGCAAAGCCGCGAGTTGGTAATCTCAATAGCGCACACGAAGGGTGCACCCCGTCCGCGGAAAGGGAATATCCCACCTTTGCTGCTTTGCCTTTACAAAAACCACTCTCTTCTTGCCCGACGAAGCGGATCGCGGGCCGTATAGAAGGAGTGAGTTATGTCACCTCGCGAACTACCCGCGCGCCCCAACCTTGAACATCTGAAAAACCAGGCCCGCACGTTATTGGACGAGGCGCTTGCCTCCGATGCGTCCGCCCTTGCCCGCTTTTCGAACGCCGGCGTCACCGACACGCCCAAGCTCGCCGACGCCTTACACGTGATCGCACGAGAATACGGTTTTGAAACCTGGCCCAAGCTGAAGGCGCATGTGGAAGCCGCGTCCGAAGACCCGGTAGAAGCTTTGGCGTCGGCGATCAGGGCAAACGACGGCGCGCTCGTGCGAACGGTGCTATCGCGGCATGGGGCAGTTCTGAAACCGTTACTGAATGACCCGCTGCCCGGACTAGGCTTCGACGCGACAGCGGTAGTGGCGGCATCGCATCGCGAGAATCGCGAGATGATGGATGCGCTGCTGGACGCCGGCGCGGACATCAATTCGCGTTCAAGGTGGTGGGCTGGAGGGTATGGCGTCCTCGATGCATGTGGTGGCGAGTTCGCCGAATACCTGCTTTCGCGCGGGGCGAAGCTCGATGCCCACGCGGCAGCGCGCTTCGGCAAAATCGACGCGCTTCGCACCATGCTCGCGCACGATCCGCAACTAGTTCATGCACGCGGGGGTGACGGGCAACTGCCGCTGCACTTCGCCGCCACGCTTGAGATCGCCAAGCTGCTGCTGGAGAACGGCGCGGAAATCGATGCGCGCGACATCGACCACGAGTCCACAGCGGCGCAGTATATGGCCTGCTTTGGCCGCTACGAGAGCTCACCAAAAGACGACCGCCATGAGATCGTGCGGTACCTTCTCTCACGCGGTGCACAGCCCGACATCCTGATGGCTGCGGCCGTTGGCGAGCGTGCTCTCGTGGAGCGCCTGCTCAACGAAGATCCTGATAATGCGAAGTTCACGGCAAGCGAAAAATACTTTCCCAAGCGCGATCCGAAATCCGGAGGCTGCATTTACATCTACGGCTTCGGCATCACGCAAACCCCGCACGCACTGGCAAGGAAGTTCGGGCACCACGAAGTTTTCGAACTTCTGATGCAGCGCAGCGCACCGTGGCTGCGGTTGATCCAGGCGGCCGAGACCGGCGACGAAGCCATGGTGCGAAAAGTGATGGAGAAGCATCCCGGGGTGGTCAACCGGTTGCCGGGGAATGCCGCGGTGCGGATCGTGAGTACGGCGATCCGAAACAACACGCAAGCCGTGGAATTGTTGATCGAGGCGGGATGGCCTACGAATCCGGCGCTGCCGGATAATGGGCAAACGGCCTTGCACTATGCGGCATGGCATGGCAATGCGGCGATGGTCCGCGTACTGCTCGCAAAAGGTGCAGAGGTGAATCGCCCGGAAACCCAGCACGGAGGTAATCCTCTGGGATGGGCACTGCACGGTTCATTGAATAGTTGGGAACGCAATAAAGGCGACTACCCCGCTGTGGTGCGCGCGCTAGTCGCGGCGGGAGCTGTCCTGCCCAAGGAACAATTTCCGATAGAGCCTCCTGTGGAGCTCATGAAAATTCTTGCGGAGCACGGATTATTGAGCGCTGAATCTAGTCGGTGGCTGGGCTAAGCATAGGCGCCGATGTTGGCAACTCCTGGTCCTTGTACTGCAGCTGGTAGAGCTTGTAGTAGATACCGCGCTGGGCCAGGAGCTGCTGATGCGTCCCCATCTCCCGAACTTTGCCTTTGTGCATCACGAGGATTTTGTCGGCACGCTGAATAGTCGAGAGGCGGTGCGCGATGATCAGCGACGTGCGGCCTTCCACCAGTTTCGAAAGCGCCGCGCGTACGCGGAATTCCGTTTCGGTGTCGACGCTCGAAGTCGCCTCGTCAAGGATGAGGATCTTCGGATTGTGGGCCAGGGCGCGGGCAAAGGAGATGAGCTGTTTCTGCCCGGTGGAAAGCGTGCTGCCGCGCTCGTGAACGCCTTGCGCGAAGCCTGCCGGCTGCGACTGGATGAACTCCAGCACGTTCACCTCTTCGGCGGCGCGCAGCATGTGTTCTTCGGTGATCCAGTCGGTCCCGAGGCGGATGTTCTCTCCGATCGTGCCGGTGAAGAGGAACGGATCCTGTAACACCACCCCGAAGCGGCGGCGGAGATTGCCAAGCGCCATCTCGCGGATGTCGACGCCATCAATCTTGATCGCGCCCTGCTGCACGTCGTAGTAGCGCAGAAGCAGCGATATCAGCGTCGTCTTGCCAGCGCCGGTGTGGCCGACCACGGCGACAGTCTCGCCGGGCTCAAGCGCGAAACTCACGTCGCGCAACACCCAATCCCACTCGTCGCTCTTGTTGGGATCCTTGCGATAGGCAAACCAGACGTTCTCGAACTGTATACGGCCCGGGCCCTCGACGATTGTGGGCTCAGCAACGTCTTCGATTTCATTCGGCGTATCAAGCAGCTTGAAGATGCGCTCGCACGCGGCCATCGCTTGCTGCACAAGGTTGTACTTTTCGCTGAAATCCTGGATCGGTCGAAAGATGCGCTGGGAGTACTGGATGAAGGCGACGAGCGCGCCCACCGTGGCAATTCCGTGCAACACGCGTCCCCCGCCGAACCAGATGACGCTCGCGATAGCAACGGCGGAGAGAAATTCTACGACGGGATAGTAGACCGCGTGCGCCAGGATGGCGTCCTTGAACGCATCCATGTGCGTGCGGTTAATCTCTTCGAACTGCTGGTACGACCGTTCTTCCCGGTTGAAAAGCTGCAGGACGACGATGCCGCTGATGTGCTCCTGCAAGTACGCGTTGATGCGTGCGATGGCGACGCGGATCTTGCGGTAGGCCTCGCGGACCACTCGCCGGAAGATGCTGGTCGCCCAAACGATGATGGGCAGCACTGCGAAGACAATGAGCGCCAGTTTCCAGTTCATGCGCAACATAACGAACATGATCCCGGAGAGCACGAAGACGTCTTCCACGATCGAGACCACGCCGGAGGTGAACATGTCGTTCAGCGCATCTACGTCGCTGGTAACCCGCGTCACGAGCCGGCCGACGGGATTGCGGTCGAAGAACGCGATGTGCAGGCGCTGCAAGTGGCGGAAGAGTTCGGAGCGCAAGTCGAACATGGCTTTCTGCCCGACCCATTGCATGAGGTATGTCTGCGCGTACTCGAAGGCGAAGCTGAAGAGCTGAAGGACAACGTAAATGAGCGCGATCTGGCCGATCCCGACCATCGGCCGGCTGCTCAGAAAACGGTCGAGGAGATTCGGCGTCTGGTGACTGGATAAGTAGCGGTCAATGGCGACCTTAGTGAGATAGGGGCCAAGGATGTCGGCCATCGCCTTGAGAACGATGGCCGCAAGCGCGATGTAGACCTGGAACTGGTACGGGCTCAGATAGCTGAGCAGACGCCTGAGCAAGCGACTGTCGTATGCCTTCCCTAGTTGTTCTTCTTCGTTTTGAGGCGCCATGCAGCCTAGGCGGGCGCAAGTTTGCACCCGAATTCCAGATGTTCTCTTGAAAATTATATAGACGCAGCGACGGTGTGCCCGGATGGAAAAGTTCAGCCGAGATTGCGCAGCACCAGTGCCGAGTTCTTCGACCCGAACGCAATGCAATTGCACACCGCGTGTTCCACCGTATGTTTGCGGCCCGGCAGCGGCGTGTAATCGAGGTCGCAGTCGGGGTCGGGCTTTTCGAGGTTGATGGTCGGCGGGATTTCGCCGTGGCGCATGGCAACCAGCGTGGCCGCAATCCCCGCTGCGCCACTCGCCCCTTGCGGGTGGCCGATCTGCGATTTCAGCGACGACATGGGAATAGTGCGCGCGTGCTCGCCCAATGCCAGTTTGAGAGCACGTGACTCGATGCGGTCGTTGAGCTGCGTGCTGGTCCCGTGCAGATTCACGTAATCGATTTGGTCCGGCTCGAGCCCGGCGTTCTCGATGGCCATCCGGATCGTCCGGGCAGGCTCTTCGCCGCACTCTTGAAGACGGACGCGGTGGAACGCTTCGCAGGTCGAAGCATAGCCGGTGATCTCCGCTAGCGGATGTGCGCCGCGAGCGCGAGCGTGCTCGTAGTCTTCGAGCACAAACATCCACGCGCCTTCGGCGAGAACAAAGCCATCGCGATCGGCAGAAAATGGTCGCGACGCGCGCTCGGGATCCTCGTTCCACGACTGGGTCATGATCTTCATCAGGGTGAAGCCCTTCAGGATGCCCGGCGCGAGAGGAGCATCGACCCCGCCGGTGAGCATCATGGGAATCTGGCCGGTACGAATATGCATGGCAGCGTAGCCGATGGCGTCCGTCGAACTTGTGCAGCCGCACGTGACCACGTGGCTCATCCCGCGGAAGCCGAAGCGCATGCTGATCTCACTGCTCATCGTTCCCAAGGTTCCGCTGGGGATGGAGAACAGGCTCACCTGCTTGATCTTGCCTTCGAAGTAGAGACGGTATTGTTCCTCGGAGTAATCCTGCGCGCCACCCCCGGTGCCGAGAACTACGCCGATATCGCGCTTCTCGTCCATCGTCATGCGCTGCGGGTCGAAGCCGGCATGACGTAACGCCTCGTCCGACGCAGCGAACGCCAGTGGGACAGCACGTCCTACGTGCTTGCGCTCGTGCGGATCGATCCATTGCGACTCGTTGAAGTCAGCCACCTCGCCGGCGATGCGCACTGGGAGGAATGAGGCATCGAAGCGGGAAATGGTGCGTACTCCGCTCTTGCCGGCGAGGATGGCCCTGCAAAAGGCTTCATGGCCGATACCGTTAGGGCTAACCACCCCCATACCCGTGATAACCACGCGCTTTTCCATTTAGATGATCTTACCCCGTGGGATGCGCGCCAAATGAGGAGAGGACGCAAACAAAATGTCACGATTCCGTGGCGAAAAAGAACGGGGGCCCGTTTGAGCCCCTCGCAAGACCAAGTTTTTGCGCTACAGAGCCGCGACTACCCTTAGCCCTTCAGGATCTGGCGGCTGATGACGAGGCGCTGAATTTCGCTCGTGCCTTCCCCGATGGTGCAGAGTTTCACGTCGCGATAGAACTTTTCCGCAGGGTAGTCCTTGATGAATCCATAGCCTCCGTGGATCTGCACGCCCTCATTGGCCACCCGCACCGCGACCTCGCTCGTATAGAGCTTGGCCATTGACGATTCGAGCGTTGTCTTCATGTGGTTGTCTTTCATCCACGCTGCGCGCCAGGTGAGCAGGCGGGCCGCATCGATTTCGGTCGCCATGTCGGCCAGCTTCCACTGGATCGCCTGGTTTTCCGAAATCGCTTTGCCGAACTGTTTGCGCTCCTTCGAGTAGTCGCGGGCGGCCTCGTACGCACCCTGCGCCATGCCGAGACCAAGCGCGGCGATGGAGATGCGTCCGCCATCAAGGATGCGCATGGCGTCAATGAATCCATCGCCTTCTTTGCCGAGCAGGTTATCGATCGGAATCTCGCAATCTTCGAAGATCAGTTCGGCAGTGTCGCTCGCGCGCAAGCCCAGCTTGTTTTCTTTCTTGCCGAGTTTGAAGCCCTTCGTTCCGGCATCAACCACGAAGGCGCTGAGGCCGTGGGTGTGCGCCGTCTTGTCGGTGACGGCGATGACCACCACGACGTCGGCGTAGTGGCCGTTGGTGATGAACGTTTTGGTGCCATTGAGCACCCATTTGTCACCTTTACGAACGGCGGAAGTACGGGCGCCGCCGGCATCGGAACCGGAGCCCGGCTCCGTCAATCCCCATGCGCCGATGAATTCGCCGGTGGCGAGTTTGGGAATGTACTTGCGTTTCTGCTCTTCCGTCCCCGCAACAAAAATGTGATTACTGCCCAGCGAGGTGTGGGCCGCTACGATAATGCCGACCGAGCCATCGACCCGCGAGAGCTCTTCAATCGCGGTGGCGTACTCTATGTAGCCCATGCCCGCTCCACCGTACTCGGTGGGAAAGATGATGCCCAGCAGGCCCAGCTTGCCGAGTTCCTTGATGGTGGCCAGCGGGAACTCGCCCGCCTCATCCCACTTCATCACGTTGGGAGCGATCTCGCGCTCGGCAAATTCCCGCACCATCTTGCGAAGGTGCTGCTGCTCGTCGGAAAACTCGAAGTTCATGTTCGTCCTCTTGGGTACACCTCGCCCGCTGACTTTCAGGCTACTCAATCCATTGAAGTCGTGCAGGTGGGCAACTCAGGTTTATAACACAAACCTTCAGATGCTGAAACTCTGGCTTATAGAGTGTCGGAATCCGATAGAACCTCAAATTTGGTTCGAAGGGGGTTCGATCAGGCGCCGCGCGTTCTTTTCCGCCTCTTCCTTGAGCGAGCGGAACAGGTCGACGTAGATGTTGGTGAGCGCGGTACGCACGCTTTCGCCGAACATAAAACTCGCGGGGCCGGAGAATTCCTGCCAGGTCTTCATGAGCGTAGTGCCATCCGGCAACTCGTCGAACGAGAACCATTGCTCGGCATTGATCGCCGTGGTTTCGCCGATCCAATGCACATAACTGGGAGGCGATACTTCAATAATCCGGGGGCGAAACGTGACCGGTAGGGGCTGGAGAATCTGCATCTGGAAACGGCTACCCTTGGCCCAGGGCTCGCCTTCGGTCCATTGCGTATTAGCGATTACGCTGCTCCAGCGCGGCCAGTCTTCCACGTGCTGGAACGCCTGCCAGATATGCTCCGGCTTGCAGTTTGCGACGGTCGAATATTCGAGGCGCATGCGTTCGGGATCCTAGCCGCAGATTTCTTCAATAACGCGAACAGCTCGCTCGCAGGCCGCACGGTCCACGTCAAGATGGGTGACGAATCGCATGAGTTCGGGATTGATGCCGTTGGCGAGCACGTCGCGCTCGGCCAGCCGACGCGAGAACTCGGCTGTGGTCATGCCCGTACCGCGGATGTCGAACACCAATATGTTCGTCTGAACGCTGGCAGCATCGATCTGGATCCCGCGAGTTTTCGCCAGCCGCCCGGCAACGAACTTCGCATTGGCATGGTCTTCATGCAGGCGCTTCGGACCTTCTTCCAGCGCGATGAGTCCAGCCGCCGCCAGAATCCCGGCCTGGCGCATGCCTCCACCCAGTGACTTGCGGTACATCCGTGCCTTGGTGATGAATTCTCGCGACCCCACGAGCAGGGAACCGACCGGAGCGCCGAGTCCCTTCGAAAGACAGAACATTACCGAATCGACGTTTTTCGTAATCTCTGCGACCGGCTTGTTTAGCGCGGCTGCGGCATTGAAGATGCGTGCGCCATCTAGGTGGACGGGCAGCCCAGCCTTGTGCGCGCCGTCGCAGATTTCGTTCACAACCTCAGTCGGCATCACTGTGCCACCGGCCATGTTGTGCGTGTTTTCGAGAGCGACCAGCCCGGTTTGCGCGATGTAGTACGTGCCAGGCGCGATCTTCCGCCGTACCTGCTCCCACGTCATCACGCCGTTCTCGCCCGCGATCGGCCGCGGGGTGCAGCCGGAAAAGTGGGCGATCATCGCCATCTCGTAGTTCCACACATGCGCTCGTTCCTCGCAAACAATTTCCTGTCCCGCGCGGGTGTGGATCTTCACCGCGATCTGATTGCCCATCGTGCCGGTAGGAACGAAGATCGCGGCCTCGCGCCCAAAAATCTCCGCAGCGCGATGTTCGAGCTTGTTAATGGTTGGATCTTCGCCATAAACATCGTCGCCCACCTCGGCTTCCATCATGGCGCGACGCATAGCCACGCTGGGTTTGGTCACGGTATCGGAGCGAAGATCGATGACAGCTTTTGTCTGAGTGGGTGCGGCGGTGCTGGGATCAGTATGAGTGCTGGACATAATCAATTCCGAAAAACTGAGTTTAACAGTTCGCTTCCACCTGGAATGTGACAGACACTCACTTCAACGTGATCAGCCGTTCACGAGCAGCGACATCTTCGACGGGCGCATCGGCCAGCGTGAGCCCCTCAAAAACCTCATTCGAGAGCAGTCGCCCCCGGTCCGTGAGTCGCAGGATCTCGTGCTCACGAACCAGTAGCCCGGCGTCGGTGAGTTCCTGAATTGCGGTTTCCCGACGAGAAACGGCAGCTTGGCCGAACTCCTTTTCGATCACTTGCAGATCGATGCCGCGGTTCAAGCGGAGCCCAAGAAAAAAGGTTTCGTCTTCGGCGGCCGCGCGGTCAATCTGCCGGACGGAAACCGGTGATCCGGCAAGCAACGCTTCAAGGTCATCGGAGGTGGCGAACCGCGTCGCCTCGCCGCTTTGCTTTAGAACCATGGAGTGCGCATCCACCCCAAACCCGAAGTAGGAAAGCCTCAACCAATACTTTAAGTTATGCCGGGATTCGCAACCAGCTCGGGAGAAATTCGAAATCTCATACTGCCGCACATTCGCCCTGTTCAACCTGTCACACGCCTGCAGATAGAGGTCGGCGGTGGTGTCGTCGTCGGGCACAAAGTGGGCGTGGTAGCGCGTTCCCCCGGCCATCAACTCGCGGCCAAGACGGGAATCCTCGTCGACTTCCAGCATGTAAACACTCACGTGCGGAACACCCGCGCCGATCACCTGATCGAGAGACTCACGCCAGCTCTCCGGCGTCTGGTGCGGCAGTCCGGCAATGAGGTCAATAGAAATGTTGGTGATCCCGGCGGCGCGCAAGTTGGCGATGTCGGCCAGCGTGATGGCCCGCGTATGTAGCCGTCCAACCGACCGCGATTCCTGGTCGATGAACGACTGCACACCGAGGCTCACGCGGTTCACGCCGCACGCAACGAGAGCGGCGATCACTTCGGGTGTGAGCGTGCCGGGAGCGCACTCAACCGTGATTTCGGCATCCGCCGTAACCCTGAATCTCTGACGAACATCCGTGAAGAGGCGCTGCAACTGGTCGGGCGCCAGAACGCTGGGAGTCCCGCCCCCGAGGTAAATGGAATCCACCTCCGCGGAATCGGCCCGCGCAATGTCGCCGGTCACGCGGTCGAGGTAGCGCTCGAACAGTTCACGCGAGAAAACGCCCGACGCGAAGTTGCAGAACGAGCACTTGGTGCGGCAGAAGGGAACGGAGATGTAGATGCCAACTGGCACACAACCATTATCCCATCACAGCGGGCCCACCCCGCCCATGCGATAAACTGGGAGTTTCATAGGACCTAAGCGATCGTGACAGAAGACACCAAGCAGTGGGTAGAACGGATTCGTGCCGGCGACCTCCGCGCTCTCGCCCGCGCCATCACCGCCGTCGAGAACCGGGCCGACCATGCCGCCGGCTTGATGAAAGCGCTGTTCCCGCACAGCGGCAACGCGAGCGTTCTCGGTTTCACTGGCGCTCCCGGCGCCGGTAAAAGCACGCTGGTTGACGGCGTTGCGCGCGAGTATCGCAAGCAGAACAAGACCGTGGGCATCGTCGCGATCGATCCTACTTCGCCCTTCAGCGGTGGCGCGATCCTGGGCGACCGCATCCGCATGCAGGGCCACTTCGCCGATCCTGGCATCTTTATTCGCTCTATGGCGACTCGTGGATCGCTCGGCGGTTTGGCGCGCACCACCGCCGACGTGACCTCCATCCTCGACGCCAGCGGACGCGACCTCGTCCTCGTTGAAACCGTTGGTGTCGGCCAGGACGAAGTGGACATCGTGAAGCTTGCCGATGTCACTGTCGTGATTCTCGTGCCCGGCATGGGTGACGATGTGCAATCCATCAAGGCCGGCATCATGGAAATCGCCGACATTTTCGTCATCAACAAAGCCGACCGTGACGGCGCCGAACGCGTGGAGCGCGAGATACGCGCGCTGCAAGGCCTCGCTCTCCGGCACGATTCCTGGGTGCCACCGATCGTGAAGACCATCGCATCCAATGGAGACGGCATCCCCGAGCTTGTGTCGAAGATCGACGAGTATCGATCTTTCCTCAACAAGAGCGAAGCCGGGCACGAGAAGCGGGTGCAGAATTGGCGCGATCGCCTTGTCGAGATGTTGCGCGACGCGCTGCTCGAGCAGGTCGAACACGATCACCTCGGCAATGGCGCGGCACACCGGTACGCAGCAGAGATTGCCGACCACAAACGCGACCCGTATACCATCATCGAAGAGATCGTGGGCACCGTGGGGAAAAGGTAACGCCAGATCCTTCGACTACCGTCCCTAATAGGTGGAAGAGTTTGGATGTGGGGTGAAGATGTTTCAGATCGATCATTTGGGAATCGCCGTGAAATCGCTCGCCAAGGCGAAGGAGTTTTACCAGACGCTCGGCCTGCAAGTAATGCCGGAAGAGACAGTCGCGGACGAGAAGGTGCGGCTGGCGATGGTCCCAATGGATGGCAGCCGGATCGAGTTGCTCGAGCCGCTTGAAGCAGACTCGCCGATTGGCCGGTTTCTCGAGAAGCGCGGCGAAGGCTTGCATCACGTCGCGCTTCATGTGAATGATCTCGCGGGAACAGTGGAACGCCTCAAGGACGCGGGAACGCGCTTTATCTCCGACGAAATCAAGGTGGGTGCCGGTGGACATCTCTACGTCTTCGTTCACCCCTCGAGCGCCGGTGGAGTGTTGCTGGAATTGTGCGAGGACCCGCCCACGGGTGTGTAAGAAATGATTCTTTTCATCATCGATACGTCGGGAAAAAATGGCAGCCTTGGCCTCGCGAAAAACGAGGGCGGGGAAGTGCGCCTTCTCGCGTCCGAGTCGCTGGCCGGCGGCCAGTATTCGGCGGAACTGATTCCGAAATTCGCCGCCATGCTGGACCAGTGCTCGCTTACTAAGAAAAATGTCGATGCGATTGCTGTCGTCGCCGGCCCCGGATCGTTTACCGGGTTGCGCGTGGGACTCGCAGCCGCAAAAGGGTTGGCGGAAATCCTGCAGAAGCCGCTGACCGCGCTCTCTGCGCTCGAAGCACTGGCTGCAACATCGCAACCCACGACGGGAAGCGTAGTAGCTGCGCTCGACGCCGGACGTAGCGAAGTTTTTCTCGGGCATTGTGAACTGCACCCAAAGCTGGAGATCCGCACCATCTCGGAGTCGCTGGTAAAGCAGGCTGAAATGGGCGAACGCCTGCGTGAAATCGGCGCGCCTTTAGTCACTGCCGACGAGAAGATCGCAGCTCTAGCACAGTCCGCAAATATTCTCGTGGAACGAGTGGATCCTCCCAGTGTCGGCGTGCTGTCAGCAATCGCCTTCGCCCAGTTGGAACGAGGCGTAACCGTCCGCCCCGACGATCTCGATGCAAATTACATTCGCCGCACCGACGCTGAACTGTTTTCCGCGCCGTTCTTATGAGCGATTGCTTTATCCGCGAATCCACGCCACTCGATCTTCCCGCAATCCTCGAAATTGAACGGGCGAATCCATCTGCCGCACACTGGAACGAAGCTGCCTACGCCGAGCTCTGGAACAATCCGGAAACCACGCGAATCGGCTTCGTCGCGGAGTTCGATGGTGTGATCGCGGCCTTCGTAGTTGCGCATAATGTCACCGACGATTGGGAGTTGGAAAACATCGCCGTACGACCGGACGCGCAGCGGCAGGGAATTGCGCGGGCTCTCATTGGAAAGTTGGATGAGGTCCTGAAAAAGGCCGGCGCCGAACGAATCCTGCTCGAGGTCCGGGAGGGAAATTCCGCGGCGCGACAGCTGTATGAAAGCAATGGTTTTGTAATCGTCGGGAGGCGGAAAAGCTACTATCAGAGTCCCCAAGAGGATGCCCTCCTTTTTGAGAAAAACTTCACCCATCCCAGTATGAAAATTCGTTGAACGAGAGCAGGTCTCGTGCTACCGTCTGAAACTGCCCTCACTCCACTCCAGGTTCTGCTGGAGCTCCGAAGCGTGGGGCGATCGTAATCGGAGGTTTGCCGGATGGCTTCTGCAGTCCGCGAACAATTAATCGCACAGAACGATGAGTTTCGCCGTCTCTCCCAGGAACATCAACAGTACTCACAACGCCTCGACAGCCTGGTCACCAAAAGGTATCTCTCGGAAGACGAGAAGGTTGAAGAAGTGCGTTTGAAAAAGCTGAAGCTGCGCCTGAAAGACGAGATGGAGAAACTCGAGCTGCAGTATAAAGAGCAGCATCACGTAGCTTAAGGGCTGCGTTTCAATGAGTTTTTGCAGCCGCGACGTGTCCTGAATTTCGAGTCCCCGGCAAACTTGGTTTTGGTTTGCGGGAGTGACCCGTCGCGGGAAGCGGATCAGGGTAACCGGCCTCCGCAGCGTCGAGTGTGTGCTCGTCGCGCGGAGGCTTTGTGCTGCCCGTTGAAGCACCTCGCCGGCGCTCGTCGGCGGTCCCGAGATAAGCGATCTTTAGAAAGCTGCCTAACGCACTTCTCGAGTCTCCGGTAGCGTGCGCGCTAACGGTCCTGGTTCGCAGCCGTTTCCCGCCTCCCGCTGCGACTATAATTATCCGGATTAACCTATGGTTCGCGACGGAATCTATTACGCACTTGCATTCATTGTGGTGGCGGTGATCGTCGGCTACTTCACGTTTTGGCCGCTCGCCATCATTCCTTTGCTGCTGGCGGCGTTTTTCGCGTGGTTTTTCCGCGATCCCGAACGACCAATTCCACAGACCCCCGGGGCCATCGTTTCACCCGGAGACGGCAAGGTTACCGACATCCTTAAAATTGATGTAAACGGTGAGCCAAGAACCCGTATCAGCATATTTTTAAATGTATTTAATGTTCACGTAAATCGCTCACCCATCGCCGGGGTAATCCGCGAAGTCCGCTATCAGAAGGGTAAGTTCGGGAATGCCATGGGAGCAGTTTCCGCCGAGGCTAACGAACAGAACATCGTCACCGTGGAAGGCGAGGGCCAGGTCGTCGTCTTCAAGCAGATTGCCGGTCTACTGGCGCGCCGCATTGTCTTCACCAAGAAGCTGGGCGACACGCTCGCGCGCGGGGAACGTGTCGGATTGATCAAATTCGGCTCGCGAGTTGACGTAATATTCACATCCGATTCCGAGGTCTCGGTAAAGATTGGAGACCACGTCGCGGGTGGCTCGACGATTCTCGCACTGGCGAGAGTCCCGGGCTCACCAACGCCCGTGATGAGCGAATCGGAACGTGGAGGCGTTCGTTGAATCCCTTGGAACGTTTTCCGATGCGTCGAAAAGACGATGACCCTGTGCGCCAGCGCCGGGTGCGCAAGGGCCTTTACATCCTGCCATCGCTGTTTACCGCGGTGAACATCGCCGCCGGGTACTTCGCGGTCTTCCAAGCAATTCTTGGAGCGAATATCGCCAACGAGCCTTGGCATTACGACATGTCGGCGCTCGCCATCGGCTTTGCAATCGTATTCGACGGCCTCGACGGCCGCATCGCGCGCATGACGAACACCACCAGCGATTTCGGCCGTGAACTGGATTCTCTTGCCGACGTGATCACGTTTGGCATGGCGCCCGCGATCCTCGCGTTTCTTTGGGGCTTCCATGCCATCTCCATGGCTAACCAGGACCTGCACCTGAAGCTGGTTCGCTTCGGTGCGGTCGCTACATTCCTGTTCCTCGCAGCGGGCGCATGCCGCTTGGCGCGCTTCAACATTCAAACCAATCCGCAGCCCTCGAATCCCGGCCGGCCCGGCCGCAAGTATTTTGTCGGAATGCCGATTCCAGGCGGAGCTGGCGTTGTTGCTGCTGTCGTGCATTTCTTCAAGGGCTATCCCATCCCGTCGTGGTGGTTATCCCTGATCTGGGCTTGCGTCGTGTTGCTGGTGGGTTTTCTCATGGTGAGCCGCTGGCGCTTCCCGAGCTTCAAGGGCGTCGATTTCCGGCAGCGCCACTCGTCGCGCTTGCTTGTTGTGCTGTGCGCGCTGGTCGTACTGATCATCTTCTTCTCCGAGTGGACGCTCTTCGTGATCGCTATCGCCTACATGCTCTGGGGCATCTTCTCGCGTTTGTTTTACCGCTACTCCCGCGGGACGCCGCTGCCGCCATCATCGCCCGATCAGGTCGCGCACGCCGACTAGAAACTCTTTCTAATGACAAAAACCAAGAACGAAAATACGAACTGGGGTATGTTGTTTCGCGTTGCCGTCGTTGGCGCGGGCACACTCAAAGGCCGCGAAGTCAAGGAAGTCCTGACCGAGAGAAATTTTCCCGCGCAGGATGTGCGGCTGCTCGACGACGAAGAGTCGCTGGGACAAATTGAGCAGGTCGGCGACGAAGCGACTTTCATTCAGAGCCTGCTGCCCGAACATCTAACCAACATAGATTTCGCATTCTTTGCCAGCGATCCCGAGTTCACTCTCAAGACGTGGAAGCAGGCGCGCGATGCCGGAAGCGAGATCCTCGATCTCTCCTACGCATTGGAACAAGAAAAAGATGTGCAGCTGCGCTCGCCATGGTTGGAACGCGAGATGGGCAAAACGGAGCTCAGTCTCAGGACGCACCCGGTGGTGATTGCCCACCCGGCGGCCACCGTGATCGGGTTAATCATGGTGCGGGCAATGCGCGCGGGAGCCGTTAAGAGCGCAGCGGTCACAGTGTTCGAGCCTGCCTCGGAGCTGGGAAAACGCGGCATGGACGAGCTCCACGAGCAGACCGTGAATCTGCTGTCCTTCCAGCAATTACCCATGACAATCTTCGGAACGCAGGTCGCGTTCAATATGATCGACCGCTACGGAGAGGGATCGGTGCATTCGCTCGCCGAGGCGGAGCAGCGCATTGTGCGCCATTACAAGCACATCGTCGGCGCCTCGGCCCCCGTGCCTTCGCTGATGCTGTTGCAAGCGCCGACCTTTCATGGACACGGCTTTTCCCTTTACATTGAGCTAGCGCAAGCCGCCACCCTTGAACAGGTGCGCGCCGCTTTGCGCGGCGAGCACGTGTCGTTGGGCACCGAGACTGAGGCGCCCAACAATGTGAGCGCGGCAGGACAGAGTGAAGTCCTGGTGCATCTGCGGAAAGATCCGCAGAAGGAGAATGGCTTCTGGATCTGGGCGGCGGCCGACAATTTGCGCGTGATGTCCACCTCGGCGGTGGAATGCGCCGAGATCATGGCGGCGAGCCGTCCGCGGGGACAAGTGCAGTGAAACTTCGCATTGCCCTGATCGCAACTGCACTGCTGATTGTGCTGGCGACAAATTGTGGCTACACCCCGGCGGGCAAAGCCGTGCGCATCCCGCCAGACGTGCAAACGATTTCTATCCCGATGTTTGCCAACCAGACGCGGACCTACAAGATTGAGCAAATCGTGACCAATGACGTGGTGCATGAATTCGCCAGCCGCACGCGCTACCACATTGTCAGTTCCCCGGGCGGTGACGTGGATGCCACGCTCCAGGGAACGCTGCTCACCAGTGAAGTTTCTCCTTCCACGTACGATTCGCAGACCGGCCGCGCGACGACCGCCATCGTCACCGTGACCGCCTCTGTCAAACTGCTGGACCGTCACGGCAAGGTTCTCTTCGAGAACGACAACTACACCTTTCGCGACCAGTACGAGCTCTCCGCCGATCCGGCGAGTTTCTTCGAAGAAGATTCCATGGCGTTCCGCCGCTTGTCCGCCGACTTCGCTCGCACCCTCGTCAGCAATGTCCTGGAGGCCTATTAGTGAAGAGCTTCGCGCCGGCTGAACGCTTCGTGAGCGACGTAGAACAGCGAAAGCTCAAGGCGGGCTACGTCTTCCTTGGCGACGAAGCGTTCTTCCGCAAGCAATGCCGCGACGCAATCCTGAAGCATCTAGTCCCACAGGATGTGCGAGAGTTCAGCTTCTACGAGTTCGATCTTTCGGACGTGGGCATTGGTGAGGTGCTCGACCGCGCCCGCACACCCTCGCTCATGGCGCCTTTCCAGGTCTTCTTCGTCCGCGGGATCAAGGCCCTCTACGGCCGCGGCAAGCACGATGACGAATTCGCCGCCCTCGAAGACTATTTCAAGAACCCCAATCCCGACGCGCTCCTGATTTTCGTCGCCGATCACATCAGTATTCCGGCCGACGTCCGGCGGATGGATTACGAAAGTAAAGAGCGCTACGAAAAGATCCGCGAGACCTTGGGTGACTGGTGCAGCTTGATCGAGTTTGCCCGGGTGGAAGATACCGAGGCGGTGAAGTGGGCGATCCAAGCGGCGCAGAACCAAGCCGTCAAGCTCGAGCAGGACGCCGCTCGCGAGCTGGTAGATTCTCTCGGCGGCGACATGATGCTGCTGGCCAACGAACTCGAGAAGCTCATCCTGTTCGTCGGTGAGAAGAAGCGCATTACGCTGGGCGATGTCGAGACCATGGTGCTTGCCGCCAAGCAGCGCTCGCTTTACGAGCTCACCGACGCCATCTCGCAACACGATCGCGTGAAGGCCCTGCAGGTGATGGACGCGATCCTCTCCAGCGGCGATGGCGAGGAGGCCGCGATCGGACATCTCTATATGCTGGCGCGGACCTTCCGCCAGATGCTGGTGATCAGCGAACGCAACGTTCGCGATTCGCGTGCACTCTGGCAAGTGTTATGGCAGGGCTTCCGCGTCCCGCCATTCGCTGCCGAAGACATCATCCGCCAGGCGCGACGCTTCAAGTCG
This sequence comes from Candidatus Korobacter sp., assembly GCA_036501185.1. Classification (GTDB taxonomy): domain Bacteria; phylum Acidobacteriota; class Terriglobia; order Terriglobales; family Acidobacteriaceae; genus Korobacter. Next base: position 41,080 of record DASYAU010000149.1, read on the forward strand.
CGCAAAGAGCTCACCCGGGCGATTCGCATGATCGCGCGTGCGGATTTGGCGGTGCGCTCGAACCCGCCCAGCAAGCGACTGGTGCTGGAAAACCTGATCCTGGAATTAGCCTCCGAGCCGCGCGTGCTTGAACCAGGATGGCAGCAGGACGAGCTGCCGGTATAGCCGCGCTGCCTCGCTGGCAATTCCGTTCCCAGCAGCACCAGTGAATCGTTTGACTGGCTCATTTCAGCTTGGTCCGCGCTCGATTTCCTGCTCCGCCCTTTCGTTGACTTGCCCCACCCCTCATCATAAGATTGCCGCCTCATGGCGGATTCCGCGGCTACCATCGGCCAAACCGTCGGTCATTACCGCGTCCTCGAGAAGCTTGGCGCCGGCGGCATGGGTGTGGTTTACAAGGCTCTCGATCTCAAACTAGAGCGCACCGTCGCCCTCAAATTCCTGCCCGCCGATGCCGCCCGAAATGCCACGGAAAAAGACAGCCTGCTACACGAAGCCCGTGCCGCCTCGTCGCTCGACCATCCCAACATCGGAGCGATTTACGGTATAGAGCAGGCCGATGACGGCCAGCTCTATATGGTGATGGCCTATTACGAAGGCCGAACCCTGGCTCGCGTCATCTCCGACGGCATTCCCGTTGAAAACGGTCTCGACATCATGGTGCAAGTCGCTCGCGGTCTTGCGGCTGCGCACGCGCGCAACATCGTTCACCGCGACATCAAGCCCGGCAACGTGATCGTCACCACCGATGGCACCGTAAAGATCGTCGACTTCGGCCTCGCCCGCGTCATCACCAACTCCGCCGCCACCCAAAGCCTTCACATCTCCGGCACGCTGCCTTACATGTCGCCCGAACAAGTTCTCGGCGAAGCCGTAAGCGCAGCCTGCGATGTCTGGGCGCTTGGCGCCATGCTGGTGCAGAGCCTTACCGGAACGAGCCCGTTTCTCCGCGAGAACACTGGCGCTACCACTTTCGCCATTCTCAATCAGCCGCCCTCCAAGCTCGAGGATCTGCCGCCAGCTGTCTGCGCGGTGGCGTACCACGCTCTTGCGAAGAAAGTCGAGCACCGCTATCCGACCGCGAAAGAGTTTCTCGCCGACCTCATTGCCGCGCGCGATGAAGTCATCGCCGCCGCAAGCCCAATTTCGCCCGATGATCCCACCCGCCTCGTCCCGCGCAGTACGCGCCAGCTCAAGCGATACGCCGAACACGCTTCCGCCCCGCGCTGGGGTACTACGCAAGCCACTTCCTCGCGTCGATCCCTTTATATTTTCGCGATCGTCTTGCTCTTCGTCGCCGTGCTGTTTCTGGTCCCGGCCGTGCGACGACGCGTCACCTCCACTTTCGCCGCGCCCGTCGAGAACCACATCGCCGTTCTTCCGTTCGACAGCATCGGCGACGATCCTGCCGGGCAGGAAATCGCTGCCGGCCTCATGGACTCCCTCACCGGTGAACTCTCCAACATCAATGCCGGACAGCAAACTCTCTGGGTCGTCCCCGCCAGCATCGTGCGCAGCCGCAAGGTCACCGACCCGGTTACCGCCGGCAAAGATCTCGGTGTAAATCTCGTGGTGAAGGGAAGCATTCAGCGTACTGGCAAAGACGTGCGTCTCTCCGTCGATCTCATCGATGTCCGTAACCTGCGCGAGATTGGCTCGGTGCCACTCGAAGACCGCACCGGGGATATTGGCGCTCTCCAGAATGAAGCGATCTCCCGGCTCGCCGCGCTGATGAAGATTAAAATCTCCGCGGACGCGCTCCATGCTACCGGGGGACGCGCTTCACCTGCCGCCTACGATCTCTATCTCCAGGCGCTGGGCTTAATGCAGCGCTACGACAAGGCCGGCAATCTCGACCAGGCCATCGCCAGGCTCAACGACGCCGTCAAACTCGATCCTCAATTCGCGCTCGGCTTTGCCTCGCTCGGCGAAGCCTACCGCCTCAAGAACCTCATCGATCCCAACGACAAGTGGATCAATCAAGGTCTCGCCAATTTGCAACACGCCATCGAAATCGACGACCACCTGCCGTCACTCTTCGTCTCGCTCGGACGGTTCCACGCCAGCCTCGGCAAGAATGAACTCGCGCTCCAGGAATTCCAACGCGCTCTGGCGCTTGATCCCCGCGACTCCGACGCCATCATGGGCATCGCCAGCGCCTACGAACACATGGGCCGCCTGCAGGATGCCGAAAACAATTTCAAGCGCGGCGTTGCGCTTCGTCCTGACTACTGGGATTCCTACAACACTCTCGGCTACTTCTATCACCGCCAGCATCGCTACGACGAAGCCATCGCTCAGTTCAAACGCGCCATTGAACTCACTCCGGACAACGCTGCCGCCTACAGTAACCTTGCCGCGATGTATCTCGAACTCGGCGACCCGGCGTCGCAGAAAAACGCCGAGGCTGCTCTCCAGCGCTCCCTGGCGCTTGCTCCTTCGTATAACGCATACGCCAACCTTGGATCGATGTATCTTGATCAGCATCGCTGGGCGGATTCTGTAAGCATGACGCGCAAAGCGCTGGCACTCAATGATCAGCAATGGGCGGTCTGGGCGAACCTCGTCATAGCCTGCGATTGGCTCAATGACCGCGAGGGTGCGCGCCAGGCCCGCCTCAAACTCCTCCCGTTGCTCAAGGCGGACGTCGAACGCAATCCGCAGGACGCGTCCCGCCATTCGCAGTTGGCTATTTACTACGCCGACGCGAAAAACGATGCCGACGCTCAGCGTCAACTCAGCACTGCCCTCGCACTCGCGCCGAAAGATACTCGCGTGCTCGCCGATGCGGTGGAGACATACGAAGAGCTCGGCGATCGCCAACGCGCTCTCGAATACGTGAAGAAATGCTTTGCCAACGGCTGCACGCTCGACGACTTCAGCCTCCGTTCGAACTTGCAAGCACTTATCGCGGATCCAAAGTTTCCCAAGAGTACGAATCGGCCCTGATCGATCAATGAAGGAGAAAAAAACGTGGCCAAACGAAAAAGATCCATCGAGGAACCAGAGTTCATCCCGGTCTCCCAGGGCGACGCACCCGGCGAAGTGGATATTGACGCCAACCAGCCCGCCATCTTTGCCAATCAAGACAACCGGTCGTACCTGATCGAGTTCTGGGATCGGGACAAGAAGGCGCGGGCCGACGTCACCATACTCCTCGGCCCTTTCGCTACCATCACCGTTTATCCTGACCCAAACAATAGGAGCGGCAAAGGCACACTGCATTACGAGATCCTGGACGGGCCCCCTTCGGAACCCAAGAAACGAAAGAAAGATGGTGCCGGCGGCCACGTCATCGTCATAGGCAACAGCTAGACAACGCCGTATTGTTGCGGCAAGAACGCTGCGCGCCGCGTCGGCAAGAACCGTCGCGCTGCGCAATCCGTACGTCTCTACAGGAGCCCGTCATGCGTGAACGCGCGTTGCAAGTGGTCCTCGCCATTGTGGGAGCAATGTTCTGTGCGGTGTCGTACTTCGCCGTCACTTTCGTCCGCCAGGAGCCGGCCTTGGCCATGATGATGACCGTGTACGCCACTCTGGGCGTCTTCCTGCTTCTCGCCGTCCGCCGCCCCGCGGAACACCGCTCGCTGATCGCCTTCACCGCATGGTCCAGCCTCGCGCACGCCGCGCTAATGACCTTCCAGGCGCACCAGCACTACATCCTCAACAGGGAACTCATGGGCGTAGCTGTCTTCGTCCTGATCGGCGTCCTCCTCATCGCGTTAGCTCCGCCCAAACCAACAGCGCACTCGAAATCCGCCCACGCTTAACCACCCTCCGCGACGGCCCACGTTTCGCGATGTTTGAACCGTGGGTCCGTCATGCGTTTTTTCCTGAACTCCCCGAGGCACAAAATCGCCACTTTTTCGCGTTTCAAATGCCCTTTTCGCGTTTTCGCAACCATTCTTCGCTTTCCCCACTGATATCGTTCAAACCCGCATGAACAGGGGCTCCCCGCCAATTTCACCCAAAATCACCATCCCTCCACGCTGAGCCTGCCCGCCGAAAAGCCCGCAGAAAACACCCTCAAAAACTCGCAAATTCTGCTCTCAAACCGTCGTTTTTCGCTCGCAATCCGCCGTTTTGCGCACCAATTTTCGCGTTTTTTGTGACCCGTCGCACGCCTCCACGTAACCCATCTCACATACAAAGTCATCTCAACCCGCTATCGTGCGCATGTGGGGCAATGTTCCCCAGCACCAAAACCCCTCTTTGAAAATTCCATAGCTCCACTCACGAAAAAAGGGTTTCAAAATCCCCATTCCTTCGTGCAATTCGTGGCCTTCGTGTTTAAAGATTTGGTTTTTTTGTCGAGAAGATCACTTAACCCTCACGCCAAGAGGACTTTACCGATAAACCTCACGCCGGCAGGACTTTGCGAGTTTTCCACAGCCTAAGCCACTGAAAACAAACAAAACGGAGGGGGAGGGGGAGGGGTACCCGCAACTCAACGGTTTGCCGCCGTCTCCGCCTCATGATCTTCGAACGAAAATCGGTTCGCTACGTTCGCGAACGCTTTTCCATTTACCTCGACGTACGGATAAACGAAGTAATTCAGCGCGTCGCCCGCTTGCTTCGGTGCCAGTTCAAGATCGCGTCCCATCGAGAACTGCACGCGGTTCACATCGTGCGCGCCGAAAAAATACTCCTTCTTCGCCGGATCTTTCCACGCCTCGGAGATGTCCACTGGAACCCAGCCATACTGCGCGTCATAGAACTCTGCCCAGCAGTGGTATCCAGGGATCTCGCCGGAATGTTTTGCGGCCGGAAGCGAAAACCCAATTTCGAAGCGCGCGGGAATGTGTTGTGATCGCGCCATCGAGATGAAGACGGAATGGAAGTCAGTGCAGTTGCCGCGCTTGGAATCACACGCCCATTCGGCATCGCCGCGCCCCCACCCGGTGCCCGTCTTGTCATACTTCATCGTCGTGAAGACGTATCCGTAAAGCGCGCTCGCTTTGTCGAGGGTCGAATTTTTTCCTTGTACCTGCACAGCCGCGATTTCCGCGAGTTTTCCAGTCACCGGAACAAGTTTTTCGGGACCAAGGAACTCACGCGTCTCGCGCGCGGACGCCTTCAGCAAGTGCGGTTGCACGCCATCGCGAGGAAGACCAATCCGCTCGCGCCGCACTACGTCGTACACGACATCGAAGTTGTACTCGGACTTCGTAGCTTTTGCGGCAACGGCGTGATACATCAAGTTCCCGAATCTCTTCGCATGTGCCATATGTAGCGGCAAATCGCCGTTCGCGGAAACGACTCGCACATCCTGGAACTCGTCGGAATGCGCCTGCGGAAACCAGATCTCGGCTCGTTGCCCCGGCTCAAGATTGCGCACGGTAAACCCGTAATGGAAGATGAAATGACGCGACGCCTGCGCGAATGCAGGCACAGTAAGAACTGCGAGGATAAATGGGAATAGCTTGCGCACTTGCGGCTCCTTGGGTCGAAGAAGTTCCAGCCAAACGACCAGCACGGGTCCTTTAGGAGGGAACTACCGTCAAGTAAAGCCGCACCCGCTCATGCGAATTCTGGAGATACTACACCAGCTCCGTGGTGACGAATGTTAATCGTCGGCCCGCGAATGCTGCTTCGGCCACTCGATCTTCTGCTTCAGCGCCTTCGCTGCCGATAGCGCCCAGTTCGGATGCCGCAGCATCTCGCGCGCGATCAGTACCACGTCGGCATTGCCATTGCGGATGATTTGGTCCGCCTGTGCCGGAGAAGTGATCATGCCGACCGAACCGGTCAGAATATCCGCCTCGCGTCGCACTTTGTCGGCGAAGTTGACCTGGTATCCCGGACCGACTGGGATCTTCACTCCCCCAATCAGCCCGCCGGACGAGCAGTCGATCAGGTCTACGCCGAGCGGCTTGAGCATGCGCGCCAGTTCCACCGATTCGTCGGGGTTCCAGCCCTGCGGATGGTAATCGGTCGCCGAGATACGTATCCACAGAGGCAAACGCTCGGGCCAAACCCGCCGGATTGCCTCCACCACCTCGCGCACGATGCGCGTACGGTTCTCCAGCGATCCCCCATATTCATCGGTACGCTGGTTGGAGAGCGGCGACAGGAACTCGTTCAGCAGGTAGCCGTGCGCGCCATGGATCTCGATGACGTCGAATCCGGCTGCGAGAGAGCGTTTCGCCGCATCGCCAAACGCCTGCACAACCCTCTGAATGCCGGCTTTGTCCAGTGCTGTCGGCTGCACGTATGTATCGCTGAAAGCGATGGCACTCGGCGCCCACACCGGACGCCAGCCGCCCTTCTCAACCTCCACCGCGTGACCGCCGTTCCATGGCTCCGCAGTGCTGGCCTTGCGTCCCGCGTGTGCGAGTTGCGTTCCCGCCAATGCGCCCTGCGCGTGGATGAACCGCACGGCACGTGCGAGAGGCTCGATGTGCTCGTCCTTCCATATGCCAAGGTCCGACGGACTGATCCGTCCATCGGCCGTGACAGCGTTGGCCTCGGTGAATACCAGCGACGCGCCACCCACCGCAAAGCGGCCGAGTTGCACAAGATGCCAGTCGGACGCAAAGCCGTCCTGGCTGCTGTACTGGCACATAGGGGAAACGACGACGCGGTGCTTGAGCGTGACACCGCGTATAGGCAGAGGGTCGAATAAGGGCATGAGTAAGGGTCTTCCTACCGAAAGACCATTGGATGCCGCAGCATCACAGCCCGATTCAGTCCACCTGGTCAACCTTCACCGTTTTGGCGATCAAGCGCTCGTATCGCCGCCACGGCAGCACAGTCTTCAGCAGCAGTTGTATGTGCGCATCCGGTCCGGCAAGATACCGAAGCTTCGGCCGCGGGTTCTCGGCAATCCGCAGGATAAGCTGCGCCACCTCCCGTGCGTCGCGCTTGTGCACCTGCTTCAACGCATACTCGGAGAAGCGGAGTCCGCGCGCGTGGTTCGGCGAGTTCGGGTCCATCTGCACCGGCGTGACCTGCGCATTCCGCTCCCATATGTCGGTAGCGTAAGCGCCCGGCTCGACCAGCACTACTTGCACTCCGAGGGGCTGCATCTCGATGCGCAGCGCCTCGCTCCACCCCTCGAGTGCGAACTTGGAGGCCGCATACGAGCCGATGACGGGCGATGCGCAGCGCCCGCCGATGGACGTTACCATGATGATGTGTCCGGAACGCTGGCGGCGCATGGCAGGGAGGGCGGCCTTGGTCACTCCCACATGCCCAAAGAAGTTGGTCTCGAACTGGCGCCGGAGCTCGTCGAGCGATACGTCTTCGAGGAAACCGGCCATGGCGAAGCCGGCATTGTTTACGAGCACATCGACGCGTCCGTAATCGGCGAGGATTTTGTCGATGACGGGTTGGACGGTAGCTGTATGCGCGATGTCGAGCTGTCGAATATCGACGTTCGTCGATGCGTTGCGCTTGCGCAGAGCGTCATCGAGGAAGCTGCGGCGGTCGAGATTGCGCATGGTGGCGACGACCCGGTAACCCGCGGCTGCAAGTTCCACTGCGGTGAGGAGGCCAAATCCGCTGGAGGAGCCGGTAATCACAGCGACTTTCTGGGACATGATGCACCATGAAAACACGATCGCGCGCGGTAGGGAAGTGCGGGCCCTAATCACATTCCGGTGTTCGGCAGAACGGCTCACTGCCCGATGTCGCGTTTCGAGGCTGGATATGCGCCTCCCAGCGCACCTGGTTTGCAAAAGCCCCTGTCGTAGGCGACACTAATAGTTTTGAGACTACTCATACGGACGGACTAGATACATGACCGATAAGAAGAAGGCGGGCGCAGGGAAGATCGAACCCGCAAAAGGGAAACTCGGCGTGATGATGCCGGGCATGGGCGCGGTAGCGACCACATTCGTTGCGGGTGTAGAGGCTGTGCGCCGTGGGCTTGCGAAGCCGATTGGCTCGCTTACTCAGATGGGCACTGTTCGCCTCGGCAAGCGGACCGAGGGCCGCTCGCCAAAGGTCAATGAGTTTGTGCCGCTGGCCCAGCTCAACGATCTGGTCTTTACCGGCTGGGATATTTTCGAAGACAACATGTTCGAAGCCGCCAGCAAGGCGGGCGTCCTCGAAAAAAGCTTGATCGAACAGATCAAGCCGTTCCTTTCCTCCATCAAGCCGCGCAAGGCCGTTTTCGACAAGAACTACGTGAAGCGCCTCGATGGCCCAAATGTGAAGAAGGGCAAGAACAAGATGGACCTCGCCGAGCAGCTTCGGCAGGACATCCGCGATTTTAAGAAAGAGAGCGGCGTTGATCGCCTGGTGATGATGTGGTGCGGCTCGACTGAGACGTTCATCAAGCGCGGACCGCATCATGAGTCGTTGGCAAAGCTGGAGAAAGCGATGCAGAAGAACGATGAGAGCATCGCGCCTTCCATGTGCTACGCCTACGCCGCGCTGCAGGAAGGCGTTCCCTTTGCGAATGGTGCGCCGAATCTCACCGTCGATATCCCAGCGATGTGGGAGCTTTCGAAGAAAAATAATGCTCCGATCGCGGGCAAGGATTTTAAGACCGGCCAAACCCTCATGAAGACGATCCTTGCGCCCGGCTTCAAAGCGCGCATGCTCGGTCTCAGCGGCTGGTACTCGACGAACATTCTCGGCAATCGCGACGGCGAAGTGCTGGACGATCCGGGCTCCTTCAAAACCAAGGAAGAGTCGAAGCTTTCAGTGCTGGAACACATCCTGCAGCCGGAAAAATATCCCGATCTGTATGGCAATATTTTTCACAAGGTACGGATTAACTATTATCCTCCTCGTGGTGATAACAAAGAAGGTTGGGACAATATCGATATCTTTGGTTGGCTTGGCTATCCGATGCAGATCAAGGTCGATTTCCTGTGTCGCGATTCGATTCTTGCGGCGCCGATTGTGCTGGATTTGGTGATGTTCCTCGACCTGGCGAAGCGTAGCTCGGAGTTGCGTGGAATCGGTATCCAGGAGTGGTTGAGCTTCTATCTGAAGTCACCGATGACGCCAGACGGGCTCTATCCGGAGCACGATCTCTTCATCCAGTCGATGAAATTGAAGAACACTCTGCGCCACCTGAAGGGCGAGGATCTGATCACGCACCTCGGGCTCGAGTATTACGACTGATCGCTTACTTTTACCCGGCGGCACGACAAGCGTCGTGCCGTTTTCATTTGGTGTGACAGTTCTTGACTTCGTGGCCGTTGACACTGCCTTCACATCCAGAAACAATGGAAGCAACAAACCCCTATTGCTAAGGTGGTCCCATGTTGCTGGAAGATCCGGGCCAATCACCCGCTCCTATTCAAGAAGCTTCTCACGCGTCCATGCTTCCGAAGGTGCTGATCGCGCTGGCAGTCCTTTACGCAGCGGTCTCGCTCTACTTCCTGATTGATATGCATAATCGGCTGAGCAAGGCGGAGGCGCAGCTTGCCGCCACCTCGGCGCAGGCCAGCGAAACGGCAGACCAACTGCACAGCACGCGAACCAACATGAAGGAATCGCTGCAGGCGTTGGGCCAGAAGGTCGGCATGACGTCGGAGGAGCTCGACAAGCGTACCGAGGCACTGAGCCGGGCGCAGAGCCAGGCGGCTGCGAAACTCGCGAAGGAGCAGGCCGCGCAAGGGCAACAGTTGTCGCAGGTTTCCGGCGAGGTGGGCAACGTCAAGACAGATCTTGGCTCTGCCAAGACCGACATCGCCAGCACGCGTACCGACCTGGATGCGACCAAGAAGAAACTGGAAACGGCGATAGGCGATTTGAACGTCCAGAGCGGATTGATCGCCCATACTCGCGATGATCTCGAGTTTTTGAAGCATAAGGGCGATCGGAACATCTACGAGTTCACGCTGGCGAAAGGCCATAAGGAGCCGGTTTCGACGGTGAGCCTGGAGTTGAAGAAGGCCGATCGGAAGAAGGGGAAGTTTACTCTCAACGTGATCGCAGACGATCGTACGATCGAGAAGAAAGATCGCACTTTGTACGAGCCCATGCAGTTCTACACCGGCCGGGACAAGATGCTGTACGAAGTGGTGGTCATGAGCGTGGACAAGGACAAGATCACCGGCTACCTGAGCGCGCCCAAGAACGCTCCGCAGCCGTTGGCGAAGTAATCCAGAATGTCATTACGAGGCCCGCTGCGCGCGGGCCTTTTTCATTTGCAAACGGGCAAGCGGTTCGACATCATCGTGAACCATGCTCACAAGCCCGCACATCGCACTTGAGATCCTAACCCGCACACTGATTATTTACCTTTTCGTTCTGATTGGCGTCCGCCTGACCGGCAAGCGCGAAGTCGGCCAGATGACGCCCTTCGACCTCGTGCTGCTGCTGCTGCTCAGCAACTCGGTGCAGAACGCCATGACCGGCCCCGACAATTCGCTGGTCGGAGGAATCGTGGCCGCGATCACGCTGCTCGTACTGAATTACGTGATCGCGGAAGGCGCCGGCATGAACCGCAAGTTCCGGCGCCTCGTGCAGGGACAGCCTTCAATGCTGGTGCACGATGGGCAGATGATTGCCGCCCACATGGCAAAGGAACACGTGACGAGCGATGAATTGATGCGCTCGTTACGCGAGCACGGCATCGCGTCGCTGCACGACGTGGCGATCGCGGTGCTCGAAGTCGATGGATCGATCAGCATTTTGAAGTACGATGATGTGAAGCCCGGCCACGAGCCACACAAGCGGCGCTGGCTGAATAAGAACCAATAGAAAAGGCCGGGCGCAAAGGCCCGGCTGGCAATCCGCAACGGTTACTTGCCGTGGATATTGATGGTCGCATTGTCGTAGGGAACGATCGTCACCGTGATACCGGTGTGCTGGTCAACGTTTTCCTTCGTCAGCGGATAATTCACCAAAACCGTTCCTTCAAGACTGCTGCCGGGGGCGACCTTGGTTTCCACCTTCAGCGGATCTTTGAGCATTGGCTTGAGATCGGGATAGGCCGCGACGTAGCGGTCGTAATCTGAGGCGTTGGCGGCGTCGTCCACGTAGTTGCCGGCGGGTGTAGTGATCTCGGCGCGAATGTCCTTTATGTAAATCGTCTTGTCGCTGACGTTATTGAGCTTGACGTTGATGGCAACGAAGCTGGTGTTGCGAGTGTTCTGTTCCACTGCGCCGACCGATTCGATCACGCCGCTTGCGACAGGCTTAGAGCGGAAAACATAGGCCAGCGCTCCGACCACGATGGCGATTACGACCAGCGCAATCAGCACGGGCACCATGTTTGGCAGGCTGTGCTTGGCGTCGTCGAGTTCCTCGCTCATCGGAATATGACCAGCGTCGTACTCGGGTTCCTTGGCCTTTGTGGCGGGGGTTTCGGGCATAAGGGCTCCTTTTGCTCCGATGATGGGCAAAGCATACTGCCGATTGGAGTCTTACGGGCACAATTTTGTTGTTCGGGAACTCGGAAAAGGGAAGCTGGTTCTGCGACTTTCGGCCACTGCTTCTTCATTGCCTTTTGGAAAGCCTGTAGCGGAAGCGTATTGAGCACGTTCGTGGGACCTAGCCAGGCGCGCCGGGCCTGCAGCACACCATACTTGATGAGGTCCATGTGCGAGGTGTGGTGCGCGTCTGTATTGATGACGATGGGAATACCGCGCTCGCGCGCCATGCGCAGATGGACATCGCAGAGGTCAAGCCGGTCGGGGTAGGAATTCAGCTCCATCGCCGTTTTATGGGCAAGCGCGGCTTTCATCACGGCATCCATGTCGAGCGCGTAGGCGTCACGGCGGAGGAGCAGCCTGCCGGTGGGATGGCCGAGTAACGAGACGCTTGGATGCGAGACGGCGCGGACGACGCGATCGGTCATCTGCGATCGCTCCTGGTTGAAGGCGGAGTGGACACTGGCGATCACGATGTCCATTTGCGCGAGCACCTCGTCGGAGAGATCGAGTGCTCCATCGGCAAGGATGTCGCACTCGATGCCGGCGAGAATGGTGATGCCCTTCATCTTTTCGCTGGCAAGACGAATGCGCTTGATGTGCTTGAGCGCACGTTTGTCGTCGAGACCATTGGCCATGGCCAGGTTCTTGGAGTGGTCGGTAATGGCCATGTACTGGTAGCCGCGCGCTTTGGCGGCTTCGGCCATTTCTTCGATCGTGCAGCGGCCATCCGTCTCGACGGTATGCATGTGGACGTCGCCGCGAAGATCTTTCTGTTCAAGCAGCCGCGGGAGCTCATGTTTGGCGGCAAGATCGATCTCCCCGCAGTTCTCGCGCATCTCGGGAGGAATGCAATCGAGGCCGAGCTTCTTGTAGATGTCGTCCTCGGTGTGGCTGGCGACGACGGAATTATCGTCAAGCTTGGCGAGGCCGTATTCGTTGAGCGTGTAGCCCATTTTCAGCGCGCGTTGGCGCAGCGTGACGTTGTGGTTCTTGGACCCGGTGAAGTACTGCATGGCGGCGCCGAAGGATTCGGGCGGGAGGATGCGGACGTCGACTTGCATGCCGGTGCGCAGTTTGAAGCTGACCTTGTTCTCGCCCTTGGCAAGAACGTCGAGAATGCCCGGGAATTTCAGAATGTGCTCGATGACAGAGTCGCGCTGCTTTTCGTTCTTTGCACAGTGACCCGTGACGAGGATATCGAGATCACCCACGGTTTCTCGGCCGCGGCGGAGGGATCCGGCTGGCGTAATTTTCTCGACCCCGGGCAAGGGCTTAAGATGTTCGATCAGGCGTAAAGCTGTCTGGTCAGCCATGTCGAGCAGGAACCGTCCGCTGATGTTGCGGTAGGTCTCGATGGCTTTGAGAATTTTCTGCTCGCTCTTTTCGCTCATGCGCGGCAGAGTGCGCAGCTTGCCTTCACGAGCCAGCTTTTCTACCCCGGCCACGTCGCTGACTTGAAACGCGCTCCAGATCAGGGAAATGGTCTTAGGACCAAGGCCCTGGATTTTGAGAAGCTCAAGCATGCTGGGGCGATATTTTTCGAGGAGCTCCTGGTGCAGTCCGAGCCGGCCCTTCGCAAAAATTTCCTTGAGGTTCATGAGCATGCCCTTGCCGATGCCGGGGATGGCTAGAACGGCCTTGTCGTCGGCAATGATGTCGGCGATCTGTGTGGGCTGACTTTCGAGGGCTTCGGCGGCGCGTCGGTACGAGCGAATGCGGAAGGGATCGTCGCCCTGGACCTCCATGAGGTCCGCCGTTTCGTAAAGGATGTTGGCGAGGGCTCGGTTATCCACGGAGGACATTGTAGCGGGAGCTCCGGCCAAACCCGAAGCTGCTGGTGTGCATCCTAAAAGCAGGAGCGCCGCCGCGAGATGTCGAATTCCGACCTGACGACCATTCTTCTTCTCCTATTATTGCTAGTTGGATTTGCGCAGTTGCTGGGATACCTGTTTGCCAAGCTGCGCCAGCCGAAGGTGATCGGCGAGATCTTGGCGGGCATTCTGCTAGGGCCTGCGTTGCTCGGGCGCATCCACTTCGCTGGGAAGACCCTGACGGATGTGAGCACACATCACGCGACGATCGTGAATTTCGTTTATTGGCTCGGGCTTTTGTTTTTGATGTTTTTGTCTGGCGCCGAGACGCGGGAACTCTTCACGCGACAGGAGCGGAGGGAAGTTAGCTGGCTGACACTTGTTGGGACCGGTATTCCGTTCGCACTGGGACTCATCTTTGGACCGAAGCTGGTGGGGCCGGCGATCGAAGGCCCGAATGGCAGCAAGATTTCGCTCGTGCTCATTCTCGCCGTGGGCGTCGCGGTGACGTCGGTTCCGGTAATCTCGAAAATCTTCGCAGACCTGAAAATTCTGAACACGCGCTTCGCCCGGCTGGTGCTCGGTGTCGCAGTGTTGGAAGACATTGTGTTGTGGGCGGCGCTGGCTGTGGCTACGGCTATGGCAGGAAAAGCCGCACTCAATCCGAAGCACATGGCGTATCACCTGGTGGCGACCGCGGGATTCTTCGTGCTCGGATTGACGCTACTGCCGCGAGCGGTGAAGCGATTCAATAAGGCCGGATTCAATGTGCTCGCGAAACATTCGCCGGTGGCTTATGTATTGGCGGTCCTGTTCGCGTATTGCGTGGTGGCTGGAGCTCTCGACGTGAGCCTGGTGTTCGCGGCATTCCTCGCGGGATTTGCGGTAGTGCACAAGAAGCGGCGGTTGTTTGCCGAGGCACTTGAAGCGATAGGACAGGTATCATTCGCGTTCTTCATTCCTGTGTACTTTGCGATTGTCGGCTTGAAACTCGACCTCGTGAAGGGACTCTCCTGGTGGATGTTGGCGGCGTTCATCGTGGGAAGTTGCGTGGTAAAGATCGTGTCGGTGTCGCTAGCCGGAAAACTTGCGGGCTTCCGGAAGCTGGAATTAATCAACCTGGCGCTGACGACGAACGCGCGCGGCGGCCCGGGCATCGTGCTCGCAAGTGTGGCCTACGACGCGGGGATTATCAACGCGACGTTCTACACCACACTGGTGCTTGCGGCCGTGATCACGTCGCAGTTCGCAGGAGCGTGGCTGGACTACGTGCTACGCAAAGGCTGGCCGCTGCTCTATGAGCCGGCACCCAGCGGGGAGCAGCTCATTCCTGCGGTGGAGAGCCCGGAAAAAGTCGCATAACTTTCGAATCACTTCTTCACAATTCTGATTGAATCAAGCACGGTGAGCCCGGTCTGCAATTCTCCGGAGCTTGGCTTTTCCGTGCTGTTCAGCGTGGCGAGCAGTAGGGTGTTGCCGTCGGTAAGAAATGCGCACTGCCAGTTTGCGCCTTCGCCGTCTCTGAATTTCGCGACGGTGCGCGACTTCGTGCTCACCGTGACGGTCTTGCGTCCGGCAGCGGGTGCAGTTTGCAAAAAGCGCTGCATGTATTCGCGGGAATCGAGCGGTTCCCGCCGGGCGGTGCGATGAAACGCGCTGACGACGATGGAAGTCGCCGTGGTTGGCGAATCGAGTTCCATGTCATCGTTGGTTTGACGAAAAAACCAGAAGGGTGGGACCGCGATTGAGACGTTGCGCTTCGGCGTAAGGTAGCTGCCATTGAGGTGGTTGGAGTGCTTGGTGGAAGTTTTGCGAGTGGATTTCTTGGTAGGCATTAGGCCAGGTTTCCTAAGAGCGAAGTATTTGTGCGAGGGATTCAGTCAGATCAGAAGGCGATGTAAGGGGTGGCTGACAAGTGAAATTCGAGCACACGATGGCGATAGATCGGCCATCATTCACACCGGGAACATTGGGAATGGTTTCAGCGAGGGCCGGTGGAAGAAGATGGGCATCGGCCTGCGTGAGACGGAGAACTGACAGATTTTCTGCAAAGTTGGAGAAAGCTGCGCGCTCAAGTTCGGCGGCGGCTGCATCCGTACCGACGATCACAACCTGCGTGTGCGGCTTGGAAAGCCAGATGGCGGCGCGGCCGTAGGTTCCCGCGTAGATGCCGAATTGCTCTACGGCGCCGGCAAACACTTCGAGCGTATCCTCGGCCTTGTCGCGATACTTCGAGTCGTTGGTGTAGGCATGCAGTCGCGCCATCAGTATGGCCGCCGCGGGATTGCCAGCCGGAGTCGGAGAATCCTGAAAAGCCTTACGGCGGACCACTAGCGCACCCAGTGCCACCTGCTCGGTGGTGGGCTCGGCATCGAAGAATCCGCCGGACGTCGCGTCGCCGAATTTGTCGATTGCGCTGTCGGCGAGCTCGCGGGAGCAGCGGAAGTACGTGAGGTCGCCAGTGGCGTCGTAGGCGTCGAGGCAGGCGAGCGCGGTGAAGACATAATCATCGAGCAGCCCGCGGTTGGCGCGGGGCTGCGCTTGCGGATCGGAATACGCGATAACGTGGGGCAATTCGTGCGAGCTGTTCCAATGCTCGAGAATGCGGTCGAGGGTGCGAAGCGCGAAGTGCTGCGCGTCGTTGACTTGGAGCACTCGTCCAGCCGCGAGATACGCAGAGACGAACATCGCATTCCAGTTCACATAGATCGTTTTGTCGATGTACGGCGCGGGTCGCTGTAGACGCGCGGTGAGCAGCTTCTGCTTTGCGCTCGCGAGCAGCTTGCGAACCTCGTCCGGCTTGATCGACAACTGCATTGAGATCTCTTCGACGTCAGCGCGGACCCATAAAACGTTCTTCGCCGAGTTGTGGTGCATCTCCCCGACTTCGCTGATGTCATAGTGAAGAGCCGCGACCTGGAGTTCCTGCGGCGTGAGCGCGGCTTTCGCTTCGTCCATGGTCCAGGTGAAGTAATCGCCGTCGTCGTCGAGGTTGATGTCGGCATCCTGCGAGGCGTAGAAGCCACTGTGCCCGCGATCGCTAAGTGTGGAATCTACCCAACGGATGATGTCCTTGGCGGTGTCGCCGAAATTCGCGTCAGGGAAGACTTGCGCGGCATGAACGTAGTTGCGCAGAAGCTCGGAGTTGTCGTACGACATCTTCTCAAAGTGCGGAACGATCCAGTGCTCGTCGACTGAGTAGCGATGGAACCCGCCGGCGAGTTGGTCGTAAACCCCGCCTCGCGCCATCTTCATCAGCGTGGTGCGAGCGACATTGCCGGCGCCTTCCTCAGCCGTCCGCGCGTACCAGTCGAGCAGCACTTCGAGGATCGACGGATGCGGGAACTTGGGCGCGAAGCCGAACCCGCCGTTGCGCGGGTCGAAGGAATTCAGCGCTGCCTGCACCATTTGCGAGATTACGCGCGGATTGAAATCGGCGTTGTGGCCGGCGAGTGTTTCAGCATGGCTAAGGGCAGACATGAGGCCTTCGGCCTCTTTCAGCACGTCGTCGCGTCGATTCTTGTAGGCGTCGGCGATGGCGAGCAGGATCTTCTGGAAGCTCGGACGGCCGTATGCGTCGGCGGGAGGGAAGTATGTTCCGCCGTAAAACGGCTTGCCATCGCTGGTGAGGAAAGCCGTGAGAGGCCAACCACCTTGGCCGGTGATGGCCGCAATGGCGGTCTGGTAGCGGCTGTCGACATCGGGACGTTCGTCGCGGTCTACCTTCACCGCGATGTATTCACGATTAAGAATCTCCGCAACCTGTGGGTCGTCGTAGGATTCGCGGTCCATGACGTGGCACCAATGGCACCAGACCGCGCCAATGTCCAGCAGGATGGGCTTGTTCTCGCGCTGCGCGGCCTCGAAGGCGTCCGGCCCCCACTGGTGCCAATGGATGGGCTGGTGCATGGCAGAGCGAAGGTAGGACGACGAGGCACTGCTCAGCGAGTTCGTGCGCGCAGACATAACCTTCAAGCATAACAGGGAAGAGGGTCGCGGAATGTGGGATGAAGTTCCATGACATGGGGCAGGCGAGTGCGAGAAACTACGCGTATGGAAATTCGCGAACTCGGCTCGGCCGATGCGCTGGCTTATTGGAAACTGCGGCTCCAAGGATTGGAGCACGATCCGCTCGCGTTTGGAAAAGCGCCTGAGGAATTCCGCGCGATCAGCATTCAGGAATTGGAGAAGCGGTTGCGAGACATGCCGTCGCGCAGCTTTTTCGTGGGTGCCTTCGAGGGCGGCGAGTTGATCGGAATCGCTACCTTCATGTGCGACATCCATGCCAAGAACCGGCACAAGGGCCACATCTATGGCGTGTACGTAGCACCAACTCATCGAGGAAAGCGGATCGGGCACGAGCTGATCGCGAAGATTCTAGAGCGGGCAAAGAAGGATCGCGTCCTTGAGCAGATTGTGCTCGCGGTGGCGACTTCCCAGAAACCGGCGATACGCCTTTATCGGAGCCTTGGCTTCCAGGAGTATGGAACGGAGCCGCGCGCGTTGAAAAATGGCGACCAATACGTGGACGAATTGCTGATGATGCTTCGCCTGAAATAGCCCTCTGGAGCAAAGCGAGCACGGGTCGCATCGAACGTTTAAGATGGCAGAGATGGCGCAGGATCCTCCGGGGCAGAATCCAATACAAACGAGCGTTTTACGGAAGTTCTTCGATCGACTTCCGGCGCTGCAGGTGCGCAATTTTCAGCTGTTCTTTGCCGGGCAGATGATTTCGCTCGTCGGCACCTGGATGGACAATATTGCTGAGGCGTGGCTGGTCTATCGCCTCACCGGTTCATCCTTGAAATTGGGGGCCGTAGGATTTTGCAGCCAGATCCCAGTGTTCCTGTTCGCGCCGCTGGGCGGAATCGTTGCCGACCGGTATAACCGCCACCGCATCATCATCGCAACCCAGACTCTCTCCATGATCTTAGCGGGCATTCTTGCCACGCTCACGCTCACGCACAGAGTGCAGGTGTGGCACATCTTCCTTCTCGCCGCGCTGATGGGCGTAGTGAATGCGTTCGATATTCCAGCGCGGCAGGCTTTCCTTTCCGATATGGTCGGGCGGGGAAACCTGATGAATGCGATTGCCCTGAATTCGTCGATGTTCAATGGCGCGCGCATTGTCGGTCCGGCGGTGGCGGGGATTCTGGTAGCGAGCATTGGTGAGGGCTGGTGCTTCGCGTCGAACTCCCTGAGCTACATCGCAGTAATTACCGGCTTGCTGATGATGCGGCTGAAGTACACTCCGCGGGTCGGCGCACGAGACAAGTCGCCAATTCACGACATCGTCGAAGGTTTCAGATTCGTGCAGGGTGCAAAACCGATTCGCCTTCTGCTGCTCTTGCTGGGACTGGTGAGCCTGGTGGGCATGCCCTTCTCGGTGCTGATGCCGATTTTTGCCGACCGCATTTTGCACGGCGGCGCCCGCGGCCTGGGCGTCCTGATGGGCGCAACGGGCGTTGGAGCGCTCGCAGGCGCTCTGACGCTTGCATTGAAAAAAGGTTTGAAGGGGATCAGCCGGATCATCAGCTATTGCGCACTCGGCTTTGGAACGAGCTTGGTCCTGTTTTCGTTTTCGCGGTACTTTTGGCTGTCGGCTCTCTTCCTGATTCCGGTCGGATATTTCATGATGGTTCAGATGGCGAGCTCGAATACGTTGCTGCAATCCATGTCGCCTGATCATCTGCGCGGCCGGGTGCTCGCGTTGTACTCGATGATGTTTATGGGTATGGCACCGTTTGGAGCTCTGTTCGCGGGCGCAATTGCCGACCGAATTGGAGCGCCTTATACCGTGCTAGTCGGTGCGATCGCTTGTATCTGCGGTGGTATATGGTTTGCACGAAACCTGTCATCGTTCCGCGAAGGGGCACGCCGCATGGTGCTGGCGCAACAGATGGTCGGCGGTGAGCCTGCTCCTGAAGTTACGGCGGGAGGACTGCTGCCGGAGAGCGATGAAGCCCTTGGGCAAGACCCGGTGAGTTCAACTTCCTGAGCGCGGCGAAGGTTCCATTTGAACGCCGGAAAGTGCCATGTAATCAGCAGAATTCAGCAACTATGATTGCAGGAGTTGGAGGCAGTCATGTTTGGCGATCTTGGAGTCCCCGAAGTACTTTTCATTCTAGGTATCGCGCTATTAATTTTTGGGCCGCATAAACTGGGCGATCTGGGCAAGGGGCTTGGGCAAGGCATTAAAGAGTTCAAGTCAGCGTTCCGCGATCCTGCACCGGAACCGAAGAAGGAAGAGAAGAAGGAAATTACCGCGTAAACGGCGCGGAACGAAATGGCAGCGGCCGGAGACCTCCGGCCGTTTTGCTTTTTGCGGCGGATAGGCTCGAGATGGCGGTTTTGCAGATTCGGGTGCTTACCAGTAGTATGGCCTGATTCTTCATATCGCTACGGGTGAACCTGCTGATGACATTCCGCTCGCTTGCTGCCAAACGCAATCTGGTCACGTTATTGTTCGCGGTGTTCTTTCTCAGTCTCGGAGTTAGTGCACAGCAGTACTCGCAAGACAAATTCTCCGCGATGAAATGGCGTGAGATTGGTCCGTTCCGTGGAGGTCGTGCGCTCGCGGTGACGGGGGTGCCGGGAGATCCCTCGACGTTCTATTTCGGCGCGGTGGCGGGCGGTGTCTGGAAAACAATTGACGCCGGTGCCACCTGGAAGCCGATCGCCGACAAGGCGGGCATCACGTCGGTTGGCGCGATCGCGGTTTCAGCGAGCGATCACAATGTTCTCTACGTTGGATCGGGCGAGGCGTGCATCCGCGGCAACATCACCTACGGCAACGGCGTGTTCAAGACGGTGGACGGCGGCGAGACGTGGCAGCATCTCGGTCTGGAAGATACCCGCCACATCGGCCGGCTGATTGTCGATCCGAAGAACCCGAACCGCGTGTTCGTTGCCGCACTGGGTCATGCTTTTGGACCGAATGAAATGCGCGGCGTGTTCCGCACGTTGGATGGTGGCAAGACTTGGGAGAAGGTGCTGTACAAGGACGAGCAGACCGGAGCGATCGACATCCAGTTCGATCCGAACAATGCAAACACGATTTATGCCGCGATGTGGCAAGTAGTTCGCAAGCCGTGGAACCTGAGCAGCGGTGGCCCGGGAAGCGGCCTGTATAAGTCCACGGATGGCGGGACGACTTGGACGCGGCTCGAAGGCCATGGATTGCCCGAGGGCATTTACGGGCGCATAGGTATTGCTGTGGCGGCGAATTCCGCGCGCGTTTATGCGCTGATCGAAGCGAAAGAAGGCGGTATTTTCCGCTCCGAGGATTACGGCGCGACCTGGACGAAGATCAATGCCGATGAGCGCTTCACGCAACGCGCCTGGTACTTCACGCATATCTTCGCGGATCCCAAGAACATCGACACAGTGTACGTGCTGAATACGGGCGCATTCCGTTCAGCGGATGGCGGGAAAAACTTCGATCTGCTTCCGGCGCCGCACGGCGACCATCATGGTCTTTGGATCGATCCCGAGAACACGGACCACATCATCAACAGTAATGACGGGGGTGCGACGATCACTCTCGATGGCGGGAAGACGTGGTCGACGCAGATGAACCAGCCGACCGCGCAGTTCTACCACATCGCGGCGGACAACCGTTACCCGTATTGGGTGTACGGCGCGCAGCAGGACAACTCAACTGTCGGAATTGCAACCATGGACGAGGAAGAAGGCGTAATCGGCCGCTGGGATTGGTACGCCGTAGGTGGCGGCGAGAGCGGCTACATCGCGCCGGATCCGAAAGACGCAAACATCGTTTATGCCGGAGATGGCGGCGGGGTAGTGACGCGTTACAACCACGCCAAAGAGACGATCCAGGACATCTCGCCGATTCCGTTGGACACCTCCGGCCAGGGTGCGTCAACGCAGAAGGTGCGCTTCCAATGGACGGAGCCGATCATCGTTTCGCCGTTCGACGCGAACACGATTTATACGGCGGGCGACCGCATCTTCAAGTCAACCGACCAGGGACGTAGTTGGAAGGAAATCAGCCCGGACCTGACCCGCAACGATAAGACGAAGCAGCAGCCGTCAGGCGGCCCCATCACCCTCGACATCACCACCGTAGAGTATTACGACACGGTGTTCACACTGGCGGAATCGCCTAAGCAGAAAGATCTTTTGTGGGCCGGAACCGATGATGGTTTGGTGAAACTATCGCGCGATGGCGGCGGACACTGGGAAGATGTGACGCCGAAAGCGATTCCGGAATGGAGCATGGTGAGCCTGCTGGAGGCGTCGCCGTTCGACGCCGGAACGGCCTATATCGCGGTGGATCGTCACAAGCTCGACGACCTTAAGCCATACGCTTATAAAACTCACGACTTCGGCAAGACGTGGACGGCAATCACTGCGGGTATTCCCGATGGCGCGTTCGTCCATGCAGTTCGCGAGGACACGGTACGTAAGGGATTGCTATTCGCAGGCACCGAAAAAGGTGTGTACGTCTCCTTCAACGACGGAGCGAACTGGGAGCCGTTGCAATTGAATATGCCAGTTGTCCCGATCCACGATCTCGTCGTTCATGCCGATGATTTGGCGGTTGCGACGCATGGCCGCTCGTTCTGGGTGCTGGATGATCTGACGCCTTTGCGTGAACTGGGAAGCTCGGCTGTGGCGGCGACGTTATACCGTCCGCGCGGCGGATACCGCCTGCATTACCCGGATGCCGTCGATAAGCGACGTCCGGTGGGCGAGAATCCGCCGAATGGATCAACCTTCTACTATTACTTGAAGGATTCCCCGAAAGACGAAGCAACCTTGGAGATATTGGATGCTCAAGGGAAGCTGGTAAAGAAGTTCTCCAACAAGGAAAAGAACGCGGAGGGTCAGCCTCAGGAATGGCCGGACCTCGAACCGCCGCCGGATGTGATTCCGGCGAAAGCGGGGCTGAACCGGTTTGCGTGGAATTTGCGATACGAAGATCCGGTGCAATCGCCGGGAGCGTTCTACGAAGGATTGCCTCCGCAAGGTCCAGTGGCAGCGCCGGGAAAATACACCGTTCGCTTGACGGTGGACGGTCACCATTTCGACCAGCCGTTCGAGTTGAAGGCGGATCCGCGGGAACCACCTGACCAGGTGCAGCAGGTGGAGCAGCAGGTCGCGTTCGAACTGCAGGTGCGGTCGGAAATCACCAAGCTGCACACGGCGGTGAACCAGATCCGCGATGTGCGGGAGAAACTGGAGACACTGAAGAAGTGGATCGGCAAGGACGCGAAAGGGCAAGCCGTAATCGAAGCCGCGGATGCGCTGGACAAACAAATGTCGGCTGTGGAGGAAAAGCTGATCCAGGTGAAGCTAAAGAGTTCGGAAGGGAACCTGCGCTATCCGAACATGCTCAACGAGGAGTGGGCGACGTTCGCCATGCTTGTAGATATCGCCGATGCGGCGCCGACGCAACAGCAGCAGGACGTCTTCAAGATGTTGTCGCAGCAGACAGATGAAAGCGTCGACAAGTGGGAGCAAATCAGGAAGACGGATGTGCCAAAGCTGAACGAGGTGCTGAAGAGTTCGGGGGCGGTGACGATCGGGGCGGAATAGCTCCGATCTTAGAATCTAGATTTCCTCCCGCACCTTTTTCGTCATCTCGCGGACGGCAGTTTCGTCGCGCCGGTACCACATCCATTGTCCGCGGCGCTGAATGTTGACGAGACCAGAGTCGGCAAGAACTTTCATGTGGTGCGAGATGGTGGGCTGCGAGAGCTTGATGCGAGCTTCGATGTCTCGCGCGCAAAGGCCGGTGGATTCCCCAATCGAGCAGTGGCCCTTTTCACCCAATAAGTGCAGGATGCGACGGCGGGTAGGATCGGCGATCGCCCGAAGTTGCTCAGTGAGATGAGCGTTGCCGTTTTTCGTATTCATGTTCATCAATATAGACACGAGGCGTGTGAATAGAGCATGAACAAAAGCGCGCCGGCAGCGCGCTTTCCCGAATCGAACTCGATTACTTTTTCAGGATCGGATTGTAGCCATCACTGACAAGACGATTGCGGATGTTTTCCGCATCGGCAATGTCGGTGAATGGCCCAACTTGCACGTGGTAGAGCCTGTCGTTGGGTGGATTGGTGGCAATCTGCACCGCGTAGCTCTTTTTGCGCAAGGCGTCGGCGAGCGCCTGCGCGTCTTCTTGCTTGCTGACAGCAGCCACTTGCACCAGATAACCGCTGCCGGGTCGAGCGATCTCAGGCGCAACCGCGGTCCCTTTGGGCGTCGTTGGATCGGCCATCGGCTTCTCGGCTGCGGGCTGCGCGTCGGGTGCCGAAAGCTTGTCGTCCGGCCCTTTCTGCTCCACAGATTTGTAGAAAGAGAGATCGGGCTTGTTTTCCGCGGTCGTCGCAGGATGTGCGGAGCTGCTGCCAGAAGGCTTTGGCGCTGAAGGATCGGCCGGCGCTGAGGTGTCGGCTATCGCCGCGGTTTTCACCGAGTTCTTGCCGAGCGAGTAGCCGAGTCCGAGAAACACCGCGCAGAGCGCCGCGAGGGCGAAAAACAGGCCGAGGAGCTTTCCGATGCCGAGAGTGATTTCCGTGTCCTGGGATGCCATTGGAGCTTCAAATCCTCAGTGCTTGCTGTCGACTCTATTCTGAATGATCTGCTGAATGCCTTGCATGAGGTCGATTGGGACGGGGAAGATGACGGTCGTATTTTTCTCGACGCCGATTTCCGTAAGCGTTTGCAAATAGCGCAACTGGATAGACGCCGGCTCGGCAGCGAGTAGGTGAGCGGCTTCCGTGAGTCGCTGGGCGGCCGCGAATTCGCCTTCCGCGTGGATGATCTTGGAACGCTTTTCGCGCTCCGCTTCGGCCTGCTTTGCCATGGCGCGGGTCATGGTCTCTGGCAAGTCGACCTGTTTCACTTCGACGCTGGTGACCTTCACACCCCACGGATCGGTGTGTTGATCGAGGATCGTCTGGAGACGGAGATTGATCTTGTCGCGATGGGCGAGCAGTTCGTCGAGATCGACTTCGCCGAGCACGGAACGAAGCGTGGTCTGGGCGAATTGCGAGGTCTGGTAGCGATAGTTGGAAACTTGCACAATGGCGCGGTTGGGATCAACGACACGCAGGAAGATGACGGCATTCACTTTGAGGGTGACGTTGTCGCGGGTGATGATGTCCTGCGGGGGAACTTCGAGGGCGTCCTGTTGCAGCGATACACGGACGACCCGCTGGAAAGGCGCGAAGATGAGCACGAGCCCAGGGCCCTTTGGTTGCTCAGCGAGTCGGCCGAGGGTGAACACGACCGCGCGCTCGTACTCGGGAATGATCTTGATGCAGCTCAATATCCAAAAGCCAACGATGATGATGGGAATAATGCCGAAAATACCGAGCGAAGCCATAAAACCTCCTGCAGGAGTTCAAGCGGATTGTATCTCGTATTGACGCAGGGATGTAGGAAGGATTGGTGGAGGGCGAGCCGAGCGCCGGATTGGTAAACAGCTTTGGATCGCCTAGCGATGAACCAACGGCTCTGCAGCAGCTTTGTTAACAGGCTCCACAAGCAGCGTGAGGCCGTCGACCGCTCGAACTTTTACCGGCTCTCCGACCGGAATAGCCACCGAAGCTTGCGCGTTCCAAATCTCGCCGCGGACCAGCACTTGGCCCGACGGCGACAGCGCAGAGCGGGTAATACCGGATTGGCCGATCATGCCTTCGACCCCGGTGGTGACTTTGTTGCGGCGGGCGCGAATGGCGATGGTCATGAGGAAAACGGAGATCAAGCCAAATGGAATGGCGACCGAGATCGCGGTCAGGAAATGGATACGCATTTCCGGAATGGGAGCATCTACCAGCAACAGTGCACCGAGAGTGAGCAAAACGACTCCACCTATCCCGAGAATGCCATGGGTTGTGTACTTGGCTTCGAGAATGAAGAAGACGAACGAAGCGAGGATCAGAGTAACGGCGGCAAATCGGACCGGCAGCAGGTTGAAGGCGAAGATCGCCAGCAGGATGAAGATCACGCCGAGCACGCCCGGGATGATTGCGCCGGGATGGTTGAACTCCGCGTAGAGCGCGATGGCGCCGATCGCGAAGATGAGGAACGCAATGTTGGGATCTACGAGGAACCCCATGATGCGTTCGCGAAGGGATGGATCGTAATCCTTGATTGGCTGCGAGGCTGTGCGCATTACCATCGTGCTTCCGTCGAAACGGTGCAGCGTGCGGCCATTGAGCTGCGACAGCAGGTCATCGTCATTTTTCGCGATGACGTCGATCAAGTGCTGATCGAGCGCTTCCTTATCGCTGAACGCTTTCGATTCGCGGACGGCTGATTCCGCAAGGGCGACGTTGCGCCCACGCTTTTCGGTATAGGAACGCATGAAGGCAGCGAGATCATTTTCGATCTTCATCTTCATGGTGTCGTCCTGCTTGGTTTCAGAAACGCCGAACGCGAGCGCGACGGGATGCGCTGACCCGGTATTCGTGCCGGGAGCCATCGCGGCGATGTCGGCCGATTCGAGGATGAAGAAGCCCGCGGAGGCAGCGTTGGCGCCGCTTGGCGCAACGTAAATGATCACCGGCACCGGCGAGGTCAGGATGTCGTGGATAATCTCTCGGGTCGAGGTGACGAGGCCGCCAGGCGTTTTCAATTCAATCAGGACTGCGGTCGCATGTTCCTGGGCTGCGAAATCGATACCCCGGTGAATGTACTCAGCGCTGATCGGTTGGATAGTGTCGTCCACCTTGAGGCGAACGACTTGAGCGACGCAGGGAAGCGCGAAGAGAAGAGCAGCTAGCAGCAGGACCGGGCGTCGCATTGTGGACCTCCGCTCAGGGCTTAGGAGTCTCACTTACATTAGATTCTATGCTCCGCTTAAGGGTAAGCGCGGCAGAATTCGTGGGCTCGAGTTGGAGCGCGGAGTCTATCTGCTGGGCGGCGGCTGCATTGTCTTTTCGCGCCAGAGCTAGGCGCGCCAAGACCAGGTAGGCGTCGGCACTCGGATGCAGCTTCAGGGAAGCCTCAGCTTCGCGGGCCGCGGCTGCAGGGTCGCTGGTCTCAAGCGCGCGAGCGAGGCCGGCGTAAATCGCTGGGTTTGCGGAGTCGTACTGAAGTGCTTCGCGGAACTGCTTTTCGGCCTGCGAGGCGAAACCCTGGTTTAGAAGGTCGCGCCCGCGCTCCAGGTGATACGCAGCGTGGGTCTTGGGATCGGCGTTAGAGAGGCGCTGCTCGGCGACGTTTTCAATCTCCATGGCAACTTGCAAGTACGAGGTTTCGTCGTAGGTGCGCTTCAGGCGTTCCATGGGAATGCGCTGCGAAGTGGATGACGAATCGCTATGAGCCACGTTGGCGACAGCAGCGCCGGAGAGCTGATCGAGGAAGGACTTGGCTTCCGCATCATCGGGATGCTGCTGGATGTCGTCGCGCAGCTGGCGGACGGCGCCGGTGGAATCACCGGTTCGAACCAGGGCCACGGCCAGATTGAAGCGATAGTCACCATCGCTGGGGTCGGCGGCAACCGCCTTTTGTAGGTAGTCGACTTCGCTACGGCGATTGCGCCGAGCGGCAATCACGCCGAGGTTGTTGTAGATCGAGGGCATGGGCAGGCGGGTGAGCAGGAAGGTGAAAGCATCGTGGGCGCGGTCGTAGTCCGCTTTGTAGAAAGCTGCAAGGCCCAGCTCGAAGTTGGCTTCGTTGGCTAGCGGATCGGTCTTCGGAATACGTGAGAACCAGTTCTCAGCCTGATCGTAATCGCGATTTTCAAAGTATGCCTTGCCGAGTTGCAGCATGGCACGGGTGTAATTCGGATTCAGGCGGATCGATTCTTTCAGGCGGCTAATTTTCTCTCCGCGAGTTCCGGCAGTTATCCCACGAATGTAATTTTCGAAGGCATCGAGCCGAATGCCCGTTGAGGCACGCACGAAATCTGCCTTGGTTCCCGCGGGCTGGTGCTGCATTTCGCCGAGTAAATCCCACGCAAGCCCGGATTGGATGTTCATGAGTGACGTGAGTGGGCCGCTGCTGCTGATGGTCGGGTGAAGCTTTAGCGCTTTCATGTCGAGCAGCTGGGCCTCGGCCGTGAAGGCGTTGCCGTCGAAGTTGTAGTGGCCGATCACGACGTAATCGGCATCCATTTGCTCGGCCATGCGATACAGCGTAGCGAGCGACGGATGCAGGGTTTGCGGAACGCCGAAACGATCGAATGCGAGCAGGCGCTCGTCACGGCTGATGACATAAATGCCCGGTGATGCCATACGCTGGCCCAAAAGTTCAGGGAAGGCTTCGCCGATCCATTCCAGCCCCGGGGCTTTGGAGGCATTGTCAAACGGGAGCACAAGCAGGGTTTGAGCTCCGGCATGTGCCTGGGCGAAGGCTGCGGAGGCAAGCACGGCAAAGCTGAGAACGAAGCGCAGGCTGCGGCGAAAATTCAATGTCGTTGGCCGGACATTCAGGATAAAGCGATTATAACGGCCATATTAGGCCGTGTAGCAGCGGCAACCGCACCATGGTCCCTGACCTCTAATAGATGCCGCCACTCGAAATGCAAAGGGAGATGAACAAAATGAAGAAACTTGCCTATATCGCGACGCTGGCAATCATGTCAGCGGGATTCGTTGTGGCGCAAAGTACGGCTGCAGGAAGCGCGAGCGCACAGGAACAGGGTTCGACGACGCAGCAGTCGCAACAGCCGATGAGCGAGCAGACGCCGTCGGGTGGCACGAGCACTACGCCTCCGGCTACACCCGGCTCTTCGGTGCCAAATAACACTACGGGACAGACGCCGGCCCCTGGTGATCCGTCGCAGACCGGGAATGCTCCGGCGAGCACATCACCGGATACCGCTCCGTCCACTCCGGCACCGGCTCCGCAGACGGTTCCTCCGCCTGACACAACCGAGCCCGCACCGCAAACGGCTCCTCCGGCAACGGGTGCAGCGGCGGGTAGCGCTGCGACTCCACAGGACAACAGTACGCCCAAAGCGGACAATTCGAATCCTGTGAACCAGACGAATCCGGCATCACCGGCGCCGAATCCACAACCTCAGAAGTAAGAGTTAGAATTCTCCAGCCCCGCAAAGAGCGGGGCTTTTCTATGCGCGGCGGCGTTCAATCTCCGCCTGCACTTCGGTCGGCACTTGAACCAAAGAGTCGGGCGACGGCCGGACCTCACGCAGTCGGCCAACTTCATCGGTGATCAGCCGGGCGCTGCGCTGGTACGTCAAGTACGACCACGCCCACTGGATCATGACGATGAGCCGGTTGCGGAAGCCGATCAGAAACAGGATGTGGATGAAGAGCCATGCAAGCCACGCGGGATACCCCGTGAGCTTGAACTTGGGGAATTGCGCGACAGCGGCTGCTCGGCCGATGGTGGCAAGACTGCCTTTATCGTTGTACCGGAACGGCGTGCGCGGACGAGTATGCAGGTCGTTGGCGATCGTCTTAGCGACGTAGCGGCCCATCTGCATGGCGGCGGGCGCGACGCCTGGAACGAGTTTGCCGTTCTCGCCTTTGGACGCCGCGAGGTCGCCAACAACAAACACCTCGGGGTGGCCGGCGACAGAACAATCAGGCAGTACCGGAACGCGTCCTGCGCGATCGACGTCTGGGCTTAAAGCTCGACCTAGAGGAGATGCGGCGACTCCGGCAGCCCACAGCGTGACTGACGAGGGGAGAACTTCGCTGCCGATGTGTACTTCATGGGCAGTCACTTCGGTGACGACTGCATTGGTGCGTACTTCGACCCCAAGCTTCTTGAGCTGATCTTCGGCGCTCTGCGAAAGCTCCGGGGTGTAGGCGGCGAGCACGCGCGGTCCGCCTTCAACCAGCAGGATGCGCGTGCGACGAAGATCAATGTTGCGGAAGTCGCTTGCCAGCGCCTTGCGTGCGACTTCGGAGATGGTTCCGGCAAGTTCAACGCCGGTGGGTCCGCCGCCGACGATCACGAAATTAATATCTTCGTGGCGACCGTGTAACGCGGCAGCGCGCTCCGCGTCTTCGAAGGCAGTTAGCACGCGACGCCGCATCTCGAGCGCGTCTTCAATCGTCTTCAATCCCGGCGCCAGCGGCTCCCATTCATCATGTCCAAAGTAGGAGTGTCGCGCGCCCGCGGCTACCACCAGGTAGTCGTAGGGAAGCTCACTATCCGCAGTGAGGACGAGCTTGCGATCGAGATCGAAGCCCTTGACTTCGCACAAAAGGACTTCCGCATAGCGGTTGTGCGCAAACACGGAACGAAGTGGGGCTGCAATTTCGGCCGGGGAAAGGCCGGCGGTAGCGACCTGGTAAAGCAGCGGCTGGAAGGTGGTGCGGTTCTTGCGATCAAGCAGGAGCACCTGCACGGGTTGCGAAGCCAGATGCTTGACGACTTCCAAACCGCTGAAGCCACCACCGACGACGATCACGCGTTTCCTGCTGGTCTCCGCCATACTTATGAGATACGGCGGGAGGCCCGAAGGTTCCACCTTTTCTGCAATTAAGCAGCGCGGTGGATCACGCGATCAATCACGTCGGTAACTTCGTTCGGCGAAGTGCCCTTGGCGACGAATCCATCGGTATCGGCCAGGGCGCTTTCCGGGAGGGCGACGGCACCCGAAATCATCACGATGGGAACCGCCGGCTTCAGGTACCGCATGGCGCGAGCGACATAAGCGCCGTCAACCATTGGCATGTAGTAATCAATGAGGACGGCGTCGAAGTGGCCGTCACGGAAGAGTTTCAGAGCCTGCTCTCCATCCGTTGCGGTGACTACTTCATAGCCGTATTTTTCGAGCACCATGGCTCGGATGACCAGACCGTTCAGGTCGTCATCGACGCAAAGGACTCGTACTTTCGCCGCGGTCATCGGGACACCTCTGGCGCAAAAGGAAAGATGGGACAACTATTGTGGACAGTTGACCAATTCTTTGTCGTTTCGCACCGCACGTCAACGACGAACTCGCGGGCTAAGGGAAATCGAGCATAAACCCTAGGGCTTATGCTGAGAACTTTCTTCATAGAACAGAAACAAACCTACAGTAAGCAAGGAAGTTACTGGGGTAGAACTTGGCGCGGTACTTACCTCGCCATTACACTGGATGAGTGAAAATTGCGCTCGGCCAGATCAATCCCACTGTCGGCGATTTCGTTGGGAATGCGGCAAAAATCGTGCAATACGCCACCCAGGCCCGCCAGCGTGGGGCGGAGATCGTCTTATTTCCTGAACTCTCGATTTGCGGCTATCCGCCGCGAGACCTGGTGGAACGGACATCGTTCGTGGCACGCAATCGCGAGGTCGCCGAAGAAATTGCCCGCCAGACGGTTGGGATCACGGTAGTCGCGGGGCTGGTGACGCCGGCCAACAGCCACACGGGGAAATCGGTAATGAATTCGGCGGCGGTTCTGCGCGACGGAAAGATCGCGATGATCCAGTCAAAACGCCTTCTGCCGACTTACGATGTGTTCGACGAGATGAGGAATTTTGCGTGGGCCGAGCGGCAGGACGTGTTCAGAGAACACAATGTCCCGGTGGCGCTCACCATCTGCGAAGACGCATGGAACGACAAAGATTTCTGGGACCGTCCGCTGTATGGCAAAGATCCGGTTGCGGACCTCATGTCGGCGGGTGGAAGAATCCTGCTGAATATTTCCGCATCACCTTTTTACGTTGGCAAACCGGAATTGCGGTGCAAGATGCTCACCGCGATCGCTAAGAAATACAAGGTTCCTGTGGCGCTCTGTAACCAGGTTGGCGGTAACGACAGCATTATCTTCGATGGCGCTAGCGTGGTGATTAGCCCGCGCGGGGAAGTACTGGCCCAGGGCAGGCCGTTCGAAGAAGATCTCGTATTCTGCGACACCGATGCCTCCTCCGGAGACTTGCATCCGCAGCTCGTAGGTGAAGAACCGAATGCGTACGCGGCTCTCGTACTGGGCACGCGCGATTACGTGCACAAATGCGGGTTTAAAAGGGCGCTCATCGGCTTGAGCGGCGGCATCGATTCGGCGCTCACGGCGGCGATTGCAGTGGATGCGCTCGGCGCGGAAAACGTAATGGGCGTTGGCATGCCCGGGCCGTACTCATCGCAAGGCAGCATCAATGATGCGGAGGCGCTGGCGAAGAACCTGGGCATCCGGTTCGCGCTGATTCCTATCGACAAAATTGTCGAGAGTTTCTCCGAAACTCTTGCACCCGTGTTTAGCGGATACAAGGAAGACACTACCGAAGAGAACATCCAGTCGCGTGTTCGCGGGAATATCCTGATGTCCCTTTCGAACAAGTTCGGGGCGCTCGTGCTCAGCACGGGCAACAAATCAGAACTTGCGGTCGGGTATTGCACCCTGTACGGAGATATGGCGGGCGGCCTCGCGGTGATTTCCGATGTTCCGAAGACGCTGGTATATCGATTGTCGCGGTACGTTAACGCGCGGCGGGAGATCATTCCGCAATCGACGATCGATAAGCCTCCCAGCGCTGAACTGCGACCCGACCAGAAAGATACGGACAGCCTGCCTGAGTACGACGTGCTGGATGCTATTCTCGATGACTACGTGGAAGACATGAAGAGCGCAAGCGACATCGCAAAGGCCCATGGTTTCGACCTCGCGCTTGTGAAGCGAGTGATCGCAATGATCGAACGCACCGAATATAAGCGGCAGCAGGCGGCGCCGGGGTTGAAGATTTCGCCGAAGGCGTTCGGTGTAGGCCGGCGTTTTCCTATCGCAGCACGTACGGAAGTCCAATAAAAAGAGAGCAGCCATTGATCAAGAAAATTCGAACATTCGCCGTTACACTTCTGCTTGGCACCACGGTCTCTGCGCAAACCTCAGCGAGCGCCAACTTGCCCAGCCAGGAGACGGTGAAATCTTTCATCGAGCACCTGGTCGGCTACGTCCCGAATATGAAGATCGAAGTTGCACGGATCAAGCCCGCGGAAGCGCCTGGGGTCGCCAGTGTGACGGTGAGCATGG
Organism: Candidatus Korobacter sp.; assembly: GCA_036501185.1. Lineage (GTDB taxonomy): Bacteria > Acidobacteriota > Terriglobia > Terriglobales > Acidobacteriaceae > Korobacter. The sequence continues at coordinate 73,138 of DASYAU010000149.1, forward strand.
GCAATGGGCAGGGAAATCAATTGCTGAATTTCTACGTGACGCCAGACGGAAAGTGGGCCTTCATCGGTGGGAGCTTGATGCCATTTGGCGCCGATCCATTTGCGTACTACCGCAAGGTACTCGCGAAGGCAGACGGGCCGATCAGGGGGCCGCGAATGGTCAAGGCGACGATCGTTGAGTTCGCCGACCTGGAATGCCCTGCGTGCAAGGCGGCGCTCGCGAACATCGAGAAAATGCAGGCGGAGAACCCGGAAGTGCGGGTGATCTTCCAGAACTTCCCGTTGGAATCGATCCATCCGTGGGCGCTGCGAGCCGCTCTTTACGTGGACTGCATGAAGTCGAATAGCGCGGTGGACTGGAAGTTCATTGACACGGTGTACGAACACCAGGAAGAGATCAACGACACGAACGCCGATACGACGCTGAAGCTGTATGCCACATCCGCGGGCGCGGACGCCAATATCGCGGCGTGCATCGCCGATCCGAAGACGATGGCGGACGTGAAGGCATCGGAACAGTTGGGCGAATCGGTGTCGGTGAATTCGACGCCGACGTTGTTCCTGAACGGCCGCAAGATCGAGTCGTTCAACTCGCTGCCGTACGACACGTTCAAACAACTGGTGGATTACGCCCTGAACAATCCCAATTAGGTTTTTAGGATTTACCTGTGCCCGCCCGAGTGGCGGGCTTTTTGTTTATATCCCGCGGGGCAGGGCGATGGTGTCGAGCTTGGGATCGGCCATCTTCAGGATACGCGGAGTAATGATGACGAGCAGTTCGGACTCGATTCCTTCCACGTCGCTAGTGCGAAGAAGCGCGCCGATGCCTGGGATCTGGCCGATACCCGGCACACCGGTTAGCGTTTTCGCTTGCGATTCGGTGAGGTAGCTGATCACCACACCGGGTTCGCCATCCTTCAGCGAAATCACGCCCTTATACTCCTGGTTGTTGATGATGGGGATGCCATTGTTTGTCCCGGCGCCCAAAGAGCGGATCTGCATCTCGAGGTTCAGGCGCACGTCGCGGTTCGATTGAATGGACGGCGTAGCTTTGACGGTTAGACCGAGGTCCTCGTAATTGAATGACGGGAAAGGCGCGATGTAACTGCCGTTTCCAATGACGTTGGCAATTGCAGCCGTGTTATAGATCGGCGAAAAGGTGCTGTTCAAGATGGGATAGCGCTCGCCGATGCGGATAGTGGCTGGCGAATTCTGCTCCGCGCGCATGGTGAGATGATCGAGCGACTGCAGGTCGCTCTTGTTGACGTTCAGATTCAAGGTTGCGCCAGGAAGCGTCAATGCCATCAGCGTCAATCCGCCGCCATAAGTCGCGAAAGGCGTAGAGAACAGGGAAGAAGCTTGGCCGCCGAGGGCCTGCGCCAGCAATGCCTGGATGCTCGTGCCGTTCGCCTGGTTGATTGCGCCGGACGAGATGAGATTGTTGATCAACGTATTGATGTTGGTCGATCCAAGCTGGGAGAGCGCGGGGCCGAGCGCGAACGTAGTGAATTGCTGCGGCGGTTGAATTCCGAGCTGGCGTGTGAGGTTTCCGCTGACCTGGTAAACATTAACATCGATGGCGACCTGCGGTCGGGCGCTGTCGAGGTCGTCGAAGAAGCGGGTCACGGCTTCGACGGTTTGCGAGGGTGCGCGAACCGTGATGGAATTCTGCGAAGGCTGCGCCACGACGAAACGAACATCGAAAATCACGCGAAACACGTTCACGATGTCCTGGATTTCCGTCGGCGTGGTGGCTTCCGGGAGATAAAACGTGCGAAGGGTATTGCGCTGAAAGTCGCGTCGGTTCGATGCGCTGTCGTCCATTATGAGAACAGACCGCATCCCGAGCGGGACCCAGAATGTTTTGGTGGCGTCGGCGAGCGCTTCGGAAGCGTGGAGAAAATCGGTTTCATCGAGGTCAAAGCGTACGCGACGGCTCTGCACGCTTTTATCGATGTCGACGTTGATACCGTAAGCCTGCATCACTTGCGTGATCAGTCCGCGAGAGTCGCCGCGGTAGCTGAACGCCTTCTTTACATTCGCGGGGATTAGCTGAATGGGCGGCGCAAACCGTTCGTCGTCGGTGTAGCGGACCGAGGTGTTGGTCGCGGAGACAGGCGGCAGTGCATTGCGGAGTTGCTGCAAGGCGAATTGGTTGTTCGGATCGATGCGAAGCGCCTCTCGGTAGTCGGCCTGCGCTTCGATCGGAGTGTTGTTTTCCATGGCGCGATTGCCGCGTTGTATTTGCTCCATCACCGCGTCAACACGCATTGTTTCGCGGGCGGTGGCGTAGTCCACATTCTTCGGATCGAGGTCCGCGGCAGTGCGGAAGTGATCGAGCGCTTCGAGAAGGTGATCTTCTTTCTTGAGTTTCATGCCCTCGCTGAATTCGTGGCGCGCCTGCTTCTGTTGATGTTTCGAGGGCTTTGCCACTTTTTGTTTCACGTTGACGGGAGGGTCGACCGCGGGCATTTGCGGCGAGGGAAGGTTCTGCGCCAGCAACGCGGAAACGCTGAGCAGCACGGCGGCTGCAAAGGCCTTCATAGCAGCTCCGTGCAGCAGGTGACGCAATGGGTCGGCCGATGCTGTTCCAGCGCTTCGAGGGTGTAGATTCCAGTAGCGACGGCGAGCACGGGAATGTTGAGTTGCTGTGCGGCTTGGA
>DASYAU010000150.1:0-50227 GCA_036501185.1 Candidatus Korobacter sp.
TCAAGGTCGGACGCGTCGGTGGCTTCAGCGAAGCCATCGCCGTGCACAACGTCGCCGAAAAGTTCAATGTGCCCGTCTGGTGCGGCGGAATGTTGGAATCAGGCCTCGGCCGCTCGCACAACATCGCCCTCTCGACGCTCCCCAACTTCAAGCTCCCCGGAGACGTCTCCGCCTCGAAACGTTACTGGAAGGAAGATGTGATCGAGCCGGAAGTGACCGTCGGCAGCGACGGATTCATCCCCATCAAAGATGTGCCGGGCACCGGCTACAAGTTACGGGAAGACCAGATTGAGAAGATCACGGTGAAAAAAGAAATCCTGCGCAAGTAAGGGGAACGCTAGCGGGTGTGCTGCGGGCTACGCCGTGCTTCTGTCGCAATCTTGATCAAGTCTTCCGCCACCCGTTGCGTGTTATGCCGCGCCAGCAGCATCCCATTCGCATGCCGGTACACGTCGAGGTAGCTCCCGAGCAGTGACTTCACCCCGAGCTCGCGTATGCGATCGAGATCAATTGAGATCTGTTCCTGGCCTTCCTGCGCATACTTTTCCTTCAACTCATCCGGAGCGGGCGTGCTGTTGATCAGCGCGTAGTCGAACAGTTCGCACTCCGCGTGATCGTAAATTGCCCGGATATGATCGGCCGCGCTGAGGCCCAGGCTCTCATTCGCCTGCGTCATCAGGTTGCAGACGTAAACCTTCACTGCGCGTGAATCGCAAATCGCCTTAGGCACCGCGCGCACCAGCAGGTTTGGAATTAGGCTGGTGAACAGGGATCCCGGGCCGATCGTAATCAGGTCGGCCTCCATGATCGCGGCGATGGCGTCGGGGATGGGCTGCGCATCTGCCGGCAACAATCGCAGGTTCACGATCCGCCGCTTGCTTGCCGTGATCTTCGTCTCGCCCGCCACGGTGCTGCCATCATCCATCAGCGCCTCAAGCTGCACGTGGCTGGTGGTGGCTGGGAAGATATGTCCACGCGTGGCCAGCACCTCCGACGACAAACGCACCGCTGCGGCGAAATCTCCCGTCATCTCGGAAAGAGCCAAAAGGAACAAGTTTCCGAAGTTGTGTCCTCTCAGCGTCTGACCGCTCTCAAAGCGGTACTGGAAGAGCTTTGCCATTAGCTCTTCTTCTTCTGACAACGCTACTATGCAGTTGCGGATATCACCCGGTGGCAGAACGTTGAACTCTTCGCGCAACCTTCCGCTCGATCCCCCGTCGTCGCTCACCGTGACAATCGCTGAAAGATTTTCGATCGTCCCCCCCGCTGCATTCGTCGGCGAAACATAGCGCTTCAGCCCGCGTAGCAGCGTGGAAAGGCCTGTGCCGCCGCCGATCGCTACAACGTTCAATTGTTTTTCAGGATCGCGACTCATCGTGGGCCGTACGCGATTGCGTTAGAAGTGCGAGGACGTAGGTCCTTCATATCCCGCTTCCGGGTAGAGCAGCTCAGTAAAACGGGGATCTTCTGCCAGGTTGTTAAAATCAGAATCGTTCCGTGCCTGGAAGCGGTTCGAAGGATTCAGCCGGATCGATTCTGCCAGGGCTCGTAGTGCTTCTGGGTAGTGACCGGTCAGGCATTCCAAAATCGCCGTCCCATACCACACAAAATCTTTCGTAGGATGCGACTTCAACAGCTTGTCGAAGTGTTCGCGAGCGGTGATGTAGTCGCCCATGTTCACCAGCGAGATCGCGTAGTCGTAATGCTCTTCGGGCGATTTGAACTTGCTCGCCGCATCCCCGCGAACGGCTTGCTGTTTACAAGTAGTCAAGTGCACCGCCGCACGGTCCGCCAGTTCGGGACTCGGCCCCGCGACCACTTTCTCTAAAAATGCAATCGCCTTATCGAATTTGTGCGCTTGCATCGCCTTCAAACCGGACTCGTAGTTTTGCACAGCCTGTGTAAAACGAGGATCGTTCGACGACACGAGCGCTTTGCCGGCGGGAGACTCGGGCTCCGTCGCCTGATTCTTCTTCTTGATAACCGGTTTTATTTGGTTGGACTTAGCCATTGCTTCTTTAACTTTTGGTGGCGCTTTCTTTTTCATGCTGAGGCACCGCCGGTTTTCGCTGGAACGAGCGACCTGCCGTAGGCTGTGGAAAACGGCTGGTTACGTAGGGCAAGCACGTCTTATACCTGCATTCATCCGCCACGTCAACTTTACCGCAATTGCCGCACTTCTATCGTGCTGTGACACGCTCCGCCCATCGGTGCGACGCCGAGCAATTAGTTGATGGATGCTGCCGTATCCAAATCCACCTGCTGCCATTCACCGCGGATGATCCCAGCCCGTATCTGCTTCGGCGTCTTTTTCAGCTTCGTCTGCTCATACGCGTAGTAAAGCTCCTTCATGCAAACTCCGCAGTGTGCCGCATGTGTCGTTTCATAACAAGTGCGCAGGCTCTTGTGTCCCATTCTGTCGCAGTAGCAGTAGCAAGGAAGCTGGTGCAGCACCGCCGGAATCTTCTCCGCCAATTCATACGCATGCGTTTGCGCCGGGCTCTGGAACGCCTCTCCCCACCGCTGGTCCTTCGGAAGGATCGGCGGCAGATTGTCGGCTTTGGTCGGCGGCTCAGGATTGAACGCAGGCACAGGATTGCTCGACTGGGCAATTGCCAGCACTCCCAGGAGCAGCGTGGCAAGCAGGATACGGAATTTTGTCACGACGAGGACCTCGCCTAGATTCTACGAGATTCCTTGCCGCCCGTCCTTCAGCTCCGCTAACCTTCCGGCAACCTAACTCGTATAATCAACAGGGCCCCATCGTGGACCTCGCCTAGCGGATGAGCGAACAAGAAAAGACCGAAGTACAAGTTGCCAGCGATCCCATGCCACCCGCTACCGCGCCATCCTCTCTGCGCGTATGGCAAGTCTGGGCGCGCGACATCTTCATTTCCCTCGCCGTCTCCGCCTTCATCATCGTGTTTCTCTACCAGCCCGTTAAGGTCGAGGGCACCAGCATGATGCCCGAGCTCACCGACCAGGAACGTATTTTCATCAACAAGTTCGTCTACAAGATCGAGCCCATCTCCCGCGGTGATGTCATCGTCTTCCGCTACCCGCTCGATCCTTCCAAGAGCTACATCAAGCGCGTTGTCGCCATCGAGGGCGACCGCCTGCGCATCGACGATGGCCGCCTCTACGTCAATAACCGACGTGTCCGCGAAACCTACGTCCCCGAGGACTACATCGATACCCGCAGCTATCCCGAGATGATTGTGCCGCCGCACGCGTACTTCGTCCTCGGCGACCACCGCAATCTCTCGCAAGACAGCCGCGACTTCGGCGCCGTCCCCGAAGAACTCATCTACGGCAAAGCCGTTTTCGCCTACTGGCCCATGGACAAGATGGGCACCCTGCGGTAGCCTTCCTCAACTTCTTCACAATCCAGTCATTCGTTGAGGTGCCTCGATGCGCAAGCTGGCGCTGTCTTGTGTGGCCGTTCTGATTTTGTGCGGAATTTCTTTCGCCGCGGGTCCCGTCGACGAACTCTTGAAAGCGGATCGCGACTGGTGCAAGGCTATCGCCGAGCAGCGTCTCGAAGGCTTCATGGCCCACCTCGCGCCCAACATCGTTCTCTTCGGCGATGCCAACGGCATTACTGGCCCCGATGCCGTCCGCGCCTACGAAAAACAAGAATTCGACAACCCCACCTTCCAGCTCACCTGGGAAGCCACCAGCGCCAAAATGTTCCCGTCCGGCACGATGGGCACCACCGAAGGGAAGTTCCACGTCCGCTTCTCAGTCAATGGCAAAGAAACCGCCTTCAGCGGAACCTACCTCACCGTCTGGCAAAAACAGAAAGATGGTACTTGGAAAGTCGCCGCCGACGGCGGTGCGCCCGATCCACCGCCAACAAAGTAAATCTCTCGCGCTTGACGTGAGACCTCATTCCGTCTTTTTCCCGTGCCTCCGTGTCTCCGTGGCGGGTGTTTCTGCTAAAATCTTAAAAATCCACTCCCGGAGAATTCAGTGGAAGCAATCCTTGCCCTCGAAGATGGCCGCATCTTTCGAGGCAAAGGTTACGGAGCCGCAAGCGACAGCCTAGGGGAAGTTGTTTTTAATACTTCCATCACCGGTTACCAGGAAATCTTCACCGACCCTTCCTACACCGGCCAAATCGTTGTTCTCACCAATCCTCAAATCGGAAATTACGGTACCAACCCTGAAGATGAAGAGGCTGTGAAGCCTTACATCGAAGGCCTCATCGTCCGCGAGTTCTCCAAGGTCACCTCGAACTGGCGCTCCGACGACGATGCCAACGACTACCTCCACCGCAACCACATCCCCGTTCTCGCCGAGATCGATACCCGCGCACTCGTGCGCCATCTCCGCGACCACGGCGTCATGCGCGGCGTCATCTCCACCACCGAAAAAGATGTCGCGAAGCTCATCGCCAAAGCCAAGTCCATCGCGAAAATGGACGGCACTGATCTTGCCAGTGTCGTAACCACGAAGCGGCCGTACACCTGGGAGAAGCCACCCGTCGAAATCGGCCGAGCTCCCGAGATCTTTCAGCCGCGCCACAACGTCGTCGCTTACGACTACGGCATCAAGCACAACATCCTGCGGATGCTGCGTGGCTCCTGCTGCAACGTCACTGTCGTCCCTGCCACCACGAGCGCCGAAGACGTTCTCGCCATGAAGCCCGATGGCGTCTTCCTCTCCAACGGCCCCGGCGATCCCGAGCCTGTCACCTACGCACAAAAGAACATCCAGAACCTCATGGGTCGCGTGCCGGTCTTCGGTATCTGTCTCGGACACCAACTCATCGGCCTCGCCCTTGGCGGCAAAACCTACAAGCTGAAGTTCGGCCATCACGGCGGCAATCATCCCGTCAAGCAATTGACGACCGGCAAGGTCGAGATCACCGCGCACAACCACAACTTCGCGGTCGATCCCGACTCGCTCAAGCAGAGCGAAGTCGAGCTCACGCACATTGATCTCAACGACAACACCCTCGAAGGTCTGCGCCACCGCTCGCTGTCGCTCTTCAGCGTGCAATATCACCCCGAGGCCTCACCCGGCCCGCACGACTCCCATTACCTCTTCGGCGACTTCGTCAAAATGATGGACGATTGGAAAGGGAAGTGATGCTTCGGCTGTTGCTGGTGTCAATGTTGCTGTCGGTCACCGCAGTCGCAGCGGACCCCATCGCCATTGATACAGCACATAGTTCGGCCAGCGAACTGGCAACCAAATCTCAGTTGGAGCACTTGATCGCCGAATACAATCTTGGCCGCTGGAGCTACACCCACAAAATCGTCATCGACGAAAAATCCATTCCGCACAGCCATCCGGTGCTCACCCTACACACCCGTCACTTGAAGCAGGATGATGAGTTGCTCTCGACCTACGTCCACGAGCAGTTGCATTGGTTCTTCGTCGCAAACGATCAAGACACCGACGCCGCTATCTCCGACTTGAAGAAGCTTTATCCCAAAGTCCCCGTGGGTTACCCGGATGGCGCGAACGACGAACAGTCAACCTATCTCCACATTCTCGTCTGCTACGAAGAGGGCCAGCTCGACGATAGGATTCTGGGATCGGATCGCACGCGAGAAGTAATGAATTTCTGGGCCGGTGACCACTATCGCTGGGTCTATCGAACCGTGCTCCAAGACGGTCCCAAAGTCGCGGACATCATCGCCACCCACAAGCTCCAGCCCGTGGAGGCGCAATGAAGTTCCGAGCAGCGCAGATCTCACTGTTCTCGATCGCGCTCCTCCTTTCTTCCATTTCCTTCGCTGATTCCTGCACCGCCCCGCCCTCGCCATACCTCAAGTCCGACTTCAAGCTCACCGTCGTCGACTGGACCAACGCTCCGCTTTCCGGCATCAAGGTCATGCTGGGCACCATGGATCGCTACAGCGCCATCCATCCCGTTGCCGTCGGCGTCACTGACAGCAGCGGCGAACTCAACTTTCGCAAGATTGCTGCGGGCGCCTACGCCATTCGTTTCACCGATCATCAGGGCGACCTGCAACTCTTCAACGTGAACATCAATCCTGACGGCAACGACGACGTTCAGTACTCCTGGCCCAAGGTCCGCTGGATTTCGTTACACTCGGCTAGCGGCATTCTCCTTCGCGACAACGAGCCGATGCGCCATTACCAGGTCACCTTGCTCAGCTATCCCGACCTCGCCTCGATGGGCGTTAGCGACACCGATGTCACCGGTCGCTTCGATCTTCCTGCCGTCAAGTCGGGCCGCTACTGGTTTGGGATCGCACAAGTGGATGACTATGGCAATTCGCGCCCGCTGGGCCGCATTCCGGTGAATCTCACCGTCGATCCCACTTTGCAGGGAGCCGACCCCATCTTCGTCGGCGACGGCGCCTGCGGACTCCTCTACGACCAGTATTGCAATCTCGCGCCCTCCAACCTCCACGCTTCATGCGTACAAACGGTGGACGAGAAGGGCACGGGAATTTCCAACGCTAGCGTAATTCTCGCATCGCAACACGGCTTCGCTGCCAGCAGCAACTATCGCTCGGATAAAGACGGCAACGTAAAGCTGCCCGGCCTCCCGTCGGGCGACTACGATCTTCAAATCTTCGCCAAGGGCTTCGCTCCGGTGCGCCAGCGCATTTCGCTCGCACCCGGCGATCCCAACTGCAACTCCGCCATCGTTGTTCCCATGTACACATTTGGATCGGGCTGCGTGCCCGCAGCTCAAGGAAAGGTCAACTAACAGGTGCCGCGTCGTAACGACATCGCCAAGATCCTCATCATCGGCTCCGGCCCGATCGTCATCGGCCAGTCCGCCGAATTCGACTACTCCGGCGCGCAGGCCTGCAAAGCGCTCAAGGCCGAAGGCTACGAAGTCGTCCTTGCCAACTCGAACCCGGCCACCATCATGACCGACCCCGAGATGGCCGATCGCACCTACATCGAGCCACTCACGCCACATTTCCTCGAAGAGATCATCCGCATCGAGTCCGAAATGATGAAGGGCTCCAGCGGCAAGTTCGCCGTGCTGCCCACCGTCGGCGGCCAGACGGCTCTCAACCTCGCTGTCGATCTCGCCGACAGCGGTGTCCTCGACAAATACGGCGTCATCCTCATCGGCGCGCAGCTAGGTGCCATCAAGAAGGCCGAAGACCGCCTCCTCTTTAAAGACGCCATGACCAAGATCGGTCTTGACGTCCCGCGCTCCGCGCTCGTTAACAACCTGAAAGATGGAATTGAATTCAGCGGCAAGATCGGTTTCCCGCTCGTCCTCCGCCCCTCGTTCACCCTCGGCGGAAGCGGCGGCGGCATCGCCTACAACCGCGAAGAACTCATGGACCTGCTAGCGAAAGGCATCGACCTCTCGCCGGTACATGAAGTGTTGCTTGAAGAGTCCGTTCTCGGCTGGAAAGAGTACGAGCTCGAGCTCATGCGCGATCTCGCCGACAACGTCATCGTCATCTGCTCCATCGAGAATTTCGACCCCATGGGCGTGCATACCGGCGACTCCATCACCGTCGCCCCCGCGCAAACCCTCAGCGATCGTGAATACCAGATCATGCGCGACGCAGCCATCAAGGTTATTCGCGAAATCGGCGTCGAGACCGGCGGCTCCAACATCCAGTTCGCCACCGACCCCAGCAACGGCCGCATGATCGTCATCGAGATGAACCCCCGCGTCTCGCGCTCCTCGGCTCTGGCATCGAAGGCCACCGGTTTTCCCATCGCGAAGATCGCCGCCAAGCTCGCCGTCGGCTATACGCTCGACGAGATCCGCAACGACATCACCCGCAAGACGCCAGCCTGCTTCGAACCCACCCTCGACTACGTTGTCGTCAAAATTCCCAAGTGGCAGTTCGAAAAATTCCCCGGCGCCGACGCCTCCCTCGGTCCGCAGATGAAGTCTGTCGGCGAAGCCATGGCCATCGGGCGCACCTTCAAGGAAGCCTTGATGAAAGGCATCCGCTCGCTCGAAACCGGGAAGAGTATCGCCTCGGAAAAAATCGAAGAGCGCATCATTACCAAGCGCCTCGTCACCGCGCACCCCGAGCGTCTGCAATACGTCCGCCACGCGCTGCTGCACGGCTGGTCCATCGAAAAGGTTCATGCGCTAACGAAGATCGATCCCTGGTTCCTCTACCAGCTCAAGGAAGTCGCCCAGGCCCACGCCCACACCGAACAGCACACTGCCGACGAAGTCAGCGCCGAAGAACTCCGCGACCTCAAGCGCATGGGCTTCAGCGACGAACGTCTCGCACATCTCTGGAAAGTGAAGAACGGCCGCGGCGCTGCCGGCATCGTGTACGAAAAGCGCCACGCCAGCGGAATCCGTCCCGTCTACAAGCGCGTCGACACCTGCGCCGCCGAATTCGAAAGCTTCACTCCCTACCTCTACTCAACCTACGAGGACGAAGACGAAGCTGCGCCCACCGACAAGAAGAAGGTCATCATCCTCGGCAGCGGCCCCAATCGCATCGGGCAGGGAATTGAGTTCGACTACTGCTGCTGTCACGCCGCCTTCGCCCTTCGCGACGACGGCTACGAGACGATCATGGTCAACTGCAATCCCGAGACCGTCTCCACCGACTACGACACCAGCGACCGCCTCTACTTCGAGCCGCTCACCTACGAAGACGTGATGGAGATCTACGAGCACGAGGCCTCGGGAGGCGCGCCCATCGGCGTCATCGTCCAGTTCGGCGGACAAACTCCGCTCAACCTCGCGCTCCCTTTGAAGGCCGCCGGGGTTCCGATCATCGGCACGTCACCCGAGTCCATCGACCTCGCCGAAGATCGCAAACGCTTCAACAAGCTCCTCGAAGAGCTCGACATCCCGCAGCCCCCCGGCTCCACTGCGACTTCGCTCGAAGAAGCCGTCGCCAACGCCGACCGCATCGGCTACCCGGTTCTCGTGCGCCCCAGCTACGTTCTCGGCGGACGCGCCATGATGATCTGCTACGAGCGCGAAGAGGTCGAGCGCTACATGCGCCAGGCCGTCGAGTACTCGCAGGAGCGTCCGGTACTGATCGATCACTTCCTCGAAGACGCCACCGAAGTCGATGTCGACTGCCTCTCCGACGGCGAAGACGTCGTCATCGGCGGCATTATGCAGCACATCGAAGAAGCCGGCATCCACTCCGGCGACTCGTCTTGCGTGCTCCCCTCGGTCGACCTCTCCGAAAAAGTTCTTCGCACCATCCGCGAATACAGCTTCAAACTCGCGCGCGCCCTCAAAGTCATCGGCCTCATGAACGTGCAGTACGCTATCCAGCGCGACAAGGTCTTCGTCATCGAAGTCAACCCCCGCGCCTCCCGTACCGTACCCTACGTTTCGAAGGCCACCGGCGTTCCGCTCGCCAAGATCGCTGCTCGCCTCATGACCGGCCGCAAGCTCCGCGAATTTCTTCCCGAAAACATCGAGCGTGCCAGCGATCTCGCGACAGGGAACTACTACTACGTGAAATCCCCTGTCTTCCCCTGGGGCAAGTTCCCTGGCGTCGACACCGTTCTCGGCCCCGAAATGAAGTCCACCGGCGAAGTCATGGGCGTGGCCGACAACTTCGGCGAAGCCTTCGCCAAAGCGCAAATGGCCGCCGGACAAAAACTCCCCACCGAAGGCACCGTCTTCATCAGCCTAAATAAACGCGACAAGCCGCATGCCGCCGCGCTCGCCAAACGTTTCGTTGAGCTGGGCTTTAAACTCGTCGCCACTCACGGCACCGCCGACGTCATGGAAGAAGCCGGCCTGACCGTTGAGCGCGTCTTCAAAGTGAAGGAAGGCCGCCCCAACGTCGTCGACCTCATCAAGGGCGAGCGCATCCATCTCATCATCAACACTCCGCAAGGCTCCGAGCCGTGGTTCGACGAAAAAGCCATCCGCCGCGCCGCCATCACCGCCCGCGTCCCAACCATCACCACGCTCTCCGCCGCCCGCGCGGTAGTCGAAGGCATAGCCGCCCTTCAGCGCGGCAAAACCACCGTCTACGCGCTCCAAGAACTCCACCGCGAGCGCCGCCAGGACTCATCGGCGGCTGATTAATGGACTCGGCGGCCCAACTTCAACGAATTTATTTAGCTGGCTTCGAGCTACAAACCTTCGACCGTTACCCGAAGCTTATCGGTGTCGTAAAAGGTAACTGCGTCGCGCTCCTCGTCCCCGGCACCGAAGGCCTGCAAATTATGGGCACACCGGGCTGGAAAATGGGCGAGGTCCTCGGCGTCCTGACCGAAGTCGCCGGCCGCAAAGTCTTCCAGTCGAAATCGGAACTCGTCGAAGCCACTCCCGAACGCCTCGCCGAATTCGAAGCCTTCCGCGCGGAACTCAAAGATCTTCTCGCTGCGACGGCTTGATCGTATTCGCAAAATCCTAGCGGTTGAGAAACTCACGTTCCAGATATTGAGCAAGCGATCTCGCGAACACGATCGCATCCACGTCCTGAATTTGGATTGAAAGAACGCAGCACTCGACGTCGCGTGCGCACACGACATAGCGATGCCCGTAGAAAGGGAAGAGCTTCGCATTTGTGCCGAGATTAAAGCCTTGTCGGGCGAGATCAACGACAACCGCCGCCCGATGCGCTTCTACTTTGGCTATTCGCTCCTGGACGTGCGCCAGATCTTGGGGATATGCGTAGACCCCCACCCTCGTTCGAGATGGTGTTCCAGAACTCCCATAGATATTGATCGTCTCGCGGTCTGTTCCGTTCATCTCCCGCAACAAGGTTTTCAAGTCGTCAGGAAAATGCGACCCGAGAACGCGCTCGTATTCAGAGATCTGATCGTCCGTCAGGCCGGGGTTCCATCGCGTCCCGCGTTGGATTTGAAAGCCGTAAATCTCCGGACGAATGTCCCGCGATGCCCAATTCGCTTCGGTTTCAACACGAAAATTTCTCGCGAACTCGGGCGTAAGCATGCAGAGATTGTAGAAGATTCGAACCGCAACCTAATCACTAACCACTAATCACCCTTCCCATCCGTCGCTCCCCTTGTAAAATGCCACCCATGCAGCTCTGGCTAGCCCGCGAGGCCGCCGTCCCGGTCCGAGAACAGCTCGTCACCCAGATCGTCCTCGGCATCCTCTGCAACGACCTCGCCGCCGGACAGCGCCTGCCCAGCACGCGCGAACTCGCCCGACGCTTCAAGGTCCATCCCAACACCATCAGCGCGGCGTACAAGCAGCTCGAAGCCGAGAAGTGGGTAGAATTCCGCCACGGCAGCGGCGTCTACGTCTCCGAATCGAAGCCCTCGCATCTACCCGACGGCAATCTCGCCCTCGACCGCCTAGTCGCGGATCTCTTCCGCTCCGCGCGTCAGCTCGGCGTCCCCCTCGCGCAAGTTCGAACGCGATTGCAACAGTGGCTCACCATCCAACCGCCCGATCACTTCCTCCTCCTCGAGCCCGATGAAGAGCTCCGCCGCATCGCTGCTGCCGAAATCCGCCGCGCCGTGCAACTGCCTGTCGTGGAAGCCGACTTCAAAGCAGGGAACTACGACGCCGCCATCCCCGTCTGCCTCCCCAGCAAACTCACGGTCGTGCAAAAACTTCTTCCGTCCGGCACCGATTGCATCGGCCTGAAGGTTCGCTCAATCCCCGCGTCGCTCGCCCACTACTTGCCCGCAAAAACCGATCTCCTCATCGGCATCGCCTCGCGTTGGACCGGCTTCCTCAAGCCCGCACGCACCATCCTCCTCGCCGCTGGATTCGCCGAAGAATCCCTTATCGTTCGCGACGCCCGCCGCGCCGGCTGGGCCAACGGTCTCAAATCCACTGTAGCCGTTCTCTGCGACTGCATTACCGCCGCCCATCTCCCCAAAGACTGCCGCGCCCTCGTCTTTCCCATCGTCGCCGAAGCATCGCTAACCGAACTAAAAGCTGTAGAAGACTTCGTTCGCAATCCCCTCAAGCCCTAACCTAGCCCCCAGGGCAAGGCGTGCGATAGGGTGTCGAAATGGTCAAGCGCAAGAAGCTGTCGAGCGCAGCCAACAAAACTGCACTCCGCTCGATGCTGCGAGTGCGAAGCACGCCTTGGTTTTATAGCCCACGGCGCCAGCCGTGGGACCAGATGTGGGAAAGGAGAACGACTCCATTTTCATCCCCCGGGGCAAGGCGTGCGATAGGGTGTCGAAATGGTCAAGCGCAAGAAGCTGTCGAGCGCACCCAACAAAGCACTCCGCTCGATGCTGCGAGTGCGAAGCACGCCTTGGTTCTACAGCCCACGGCGCCAGCCGTGGGAAACGAGCACAATTCCATCAGCCCCCGGCACAAGCCGTGCGATAGGGTGTCGAAATGGTCAATCGCAAGAAGCTGTCGAGCGCCCGCCGGCTAAACTGCACTGCTCTCGATCCGGCGAGTGCGAAGCACGCCTTGGTTCTACAGCCCACGGCGCCAGCCGTGGGAAAAGCGTCCGTGAAAAATCAGGGCGAGGTCGGGCTTCAGCCCGACGAGCCGTCTGTCCCTCACTCTTCCGGCGCCCGTGCCGCGTGCGGCAACAAACCGCGATCCACCAGCACCGGCGGCTTGCGATGATGCGTCTTTAACTCGTAGTCGTAAGCCCAGCTGATCAAGTCACCGTCGTGCCACCTGCGCGTGCTGATCTCGATCCCAAACGGCAACCCGCTCTCATAAAATCCGCCAGGAATGCTGATCGCCGGCACGGCCAGCATGTTCACCCATCCGGTCGCCGAGTGCGGACCATCGCTCAGGTGCCCATCCTGCGGCATCGTCTCATCCACCGGAGGCATCTGGATCGCGGGATACACAAATCCATCCAGGTGCAGCCGATCCAATTCCGCTTCATACATCGCCAACGCCTGGCGCCGTGGCCCCAGCAACGTCCGCTCCGCGTCAGGATCGCTTTCCAACGTCCTCTGCTCAATGTCCGGTAACGACGACGTCCCGGTTGCCTGTCCGCCGATAATCACTGCCGGAAGCGGCTTTCCCACCGCCTTCGCGTACTCCTCCGCCGAGTGATACTCTGCCGGACCAAACTCCGCCAGGAACTTATTCGTCCCCTCGCGAATGTAAGGCAGCGTACAGATATGCATCGCTACGTCGGCAAAGCTGTCGGGCAAAATATCCGGCTCAATCAGCACCGTCGCTCCCGCTGCCCGTAACTCATCGACAGCCTTCAGGAACATCGCGCGCGTCTCCGGCTTCAATGCCAGGTAGGACTCTTTCTTTGCCTGCGCGGCTTGCTCCGGCGTCGCGGTTGGGCACACTCCTTGGAACGCCGGCGAATCACCGTCCAGGATGAACGCTGGAACTCCAAAGCGTTTGCCCTTCAGCGAACCTGCCTTCAGATACTGCGTATACGGCCCCGCCTGAGCCTTCGTCTGCGAGCCGCTCGTCGCCGGATCCATCGGGTCCTCTCCGGCCATCACCGTCAGCGCAATCGCGGCATCAGTCACGTCGCGCGCGATCGGACCGGTATTGTCGAGTTGCCAATCCAGCGGCGCAATTCCCGCGATACTCACCAACCCGCGCGTAGGGAAAATGCCCACCAGGTTGCTGGTTGCCACCGGCATACGAATCGAGTTTCCCGTGTCGGTCCCGTTACCCAGCACTGCAAAGTTCGACGTCACCGACGTCACCGTTCCACCCGACGACCCACCTGGCGAAAATCGCACATCATACGCGTTGCCGGTCCTGCCGAACGCCGTCGACCGGTTCGTATCGCTAGCCGCAAAATCCGGCATGTTGGTCACGCCGAGAAAAATCGCGCCCGCCGCCCGCAGTCGTCCCACGATGGTCGCATCCCGCGGTGCGACCAGTTCATGCCCGGCAAGCATGTAGCCGCGCCACCCGTCGGTAGTAACAATCCCCTGGATGCTCGTGTTCGCCTTCGTAACAATCGGCACGCCCCACAACAATCCCGGCGTGAACCCCGGCTGCTTCGCCTCAGCGTCCTCGCGCGCTGCTTGCTCCAGTGCCGACTTCTCGTTCACCGTCTGCACCGCGCGATAAATCCCGTTGTACCGCGCAATTCGCGCCAAGTGCCATTGCACAACCTGCGTCACGGTGTAGCGATGTTGCCGGTAAAGTTCATGCAGCCTATCAACCGTGACCTCCATCAGGTCACGATCCATCGAAGCTGGCAGGGAAGCGCGCGAAGTAGTCTGGCCGAAGCCCGGCGCAATCAGAAGAATGAGGAGCAAAGCCATCCGCATGAGCGTCACTATACTCCGCGCGCTCAGCCGCGAATCGCCGGCCATTTCGCAAGAAGCTGTCGAGCGCCAGCCGACAAAACTGCACGCCGCTCGATGCTGGGAGTGCGAAGCACGCCTTGGTTTCATAGCCTACAGCGCCAGCTGTGGGAGCAGATGTGGGAAAGGAGAACGATCCCATTTTCAGCCCACGGCACAAGCCGTGCGATAGGGTGTCGAAATGGTCAATCGCAAGAAGCTGTCGAGCGCCAGCCGACAAAACTGCACTCCGCTCGATGCTGGGAGTGCGAAGCACGCCTTGGTTTTATAGCCCACGGCGCCAGCCGTGGGAAAAGCGTCCGTGAAAAATCAGGCGAGGTCGGGCTTCAGCCCGACGAGCCGTCTACGCCTTCGCAGCCGCCTCCATCCGCGCCGCCCACGCGTCAAACCCGCCCGTCAAATTCGCAATATCGCGAATCCCTTCGCGCCGCAGCAAACTCGTAGCAATCGAGCTCCGATATCCACCCTTGCAATGCACCACCAGCAACCGGTCCCGCGGAACTTCATTCATGCGAGAGGGAAGTTGCCCCAGCGGAATGCGCACCGAGCCTTCCATCGCCCCTGCGGCCACCTCGCCCGGCTCCCGCACATCCAGCACGTGGATCGGCTCGCCCCCGCGTAGCTCTTCTAACTCTTCAACCGTTACTTGAGGTATGTAATCCAGCTCATATCCGCTCGAAACCCACCCCTGGATGCCATCTTCAAGGTAAGCATTCACCTTCTCAATCCCCACCCGCGCCAGCCGCAGTTGCGACTCCCGCAGATGGTCCGCATCCTCGCCCACCAGCACAATCTCGTGGTCCAGCCCCAGCAGCCGCCCCGCCCACGAAGCATATTGTCCCGAGAGCGCGATATGCACCGACCCCGGCACATGCGCCACCGCAAACTGCTGCGCTGGACGCGTATCCAGCACCACCGCACCCTCCGCCTGCATCTTCTTGAGTTCCGCAGCCCGCACCGCGCGCGGTCTTGGCAGGTGATCCAGCGGCTCCGCGCCCTGGCGGTTCAGCTCCACATCGCGCCCAAAATACTCCGGCCGCGGAGGCAAACTGTCCGTCAGCAAATGCACAAACTCCTCCGCCGACTTCGCCTGCAGCGCATAATTCATCCGCCGCTCGCGCCCAATTGTCGACGACCGCTCCGTGCTCATCTGCCTTCCGCACAGCGATCCCGCGCCATGCGCCGGGTAAATCACCGTCTCATCCGGCAGCTTCAGCAACGTCTCATGCAGGCTCCGGTAGAGCAGCGCCGCCAATTCCTGTGGTGTGTAATCGCCCGACAAATCCGGCCGCCCCACATCGCCCACAAACAAGGTGTCGCCGGTAAACACCGCCTTCGGAGCCCCCGGCTCGTCCAGGTCGGTCACCGCCACGCAAACGCTCTCCAGCGTGTGCCCCGGCGTCTGCAAAAAGTCCAGCCGGCACCGCCCAATCTGCACCGAATCGCCATTCTTCGCCGCCACATGCTCAAACCGCGCGCCCGACCCATCGCCCAAATAGATCCGAGCCCCAGTCCGTTCCGCGAGTTCATGATGTCCAGAAACAAAATCCGCATGCAGATGCGTCTCAATCACATGCTCAATCTTCACGCCGAGCTGTCGCGCCGCATCGAGATAGATCTCCACATCGCGCTGCGGATCGATCACCGCAGCGTGACCTTCAGAGCTCACAAGGTAGGAAGCATGGGCCAGGCAGCCCAGGAAGAACTGGTCAATTTTCACAGACGAAGCCATGGCGCGGAGTATATCGCTCGACCGCCCGCATGATCGCAGAAAACAGCAGGGAATTCGCCCTTGGCGTAAGCAAGGCCGACTGTATACTCCCTGAACCGAGGAACCTCACTGGCGATGCCCCATTTCGGCGACTACCAACTTCAGATCTACCTCAACGGACTGCGTGGCGTTCCGCCTGCGCTGCCCGCCGACTTTAAGACCCTCGAACACCGCGCCGAAGCCGCCATGCCGCCCTCCGTGTTGTCCTACGTACAAGGTGGTTGTGGCGACGAATTCACCCAGCGCCACAATGTCGAAGCCTTCCACCACTGGGGGCTCGTTCCGCGCATGCTGGTGGACTGTGCATCGCGCGATCTCTCCATCGAACTCTTCGGCCTCAAGCTGCCGGCCCCAATCTTCCTCTGTCCCGTCGGCGTTCTCGGTATGTGTGCGCCCGATGACAACGGCGACCTGGCCGTGGCTCGCGCCGCTGCCGCCACCGGCATCCCCATGGTCGCCTCCACGCTCTCCAACGCGCCCATCGAGGAGATAGGCCACAGTCTGGGCGGCACACCCGGCTACTTTCAGCTCTACACTCCAAAGGACGATAACCTCACTGAAAGCTTGATCCATCGCGCCGAAGCTGCTGGATTTAAAGCGATTGTCGTTACCCTCGATACGTGGGTCATCGGCTGGCGCCCCCGCGATCTCAATGCCGCGAACTTTCCCCAACTACGCGGAGTTGCGCTGCAGAATTATTTCTCCGACCCAGTCTTCCGTAAGTCGCTTGCGCGCACGCCCGAAGAAGACCCGTACGGCGCAGCCATGCGCTGGGCCCAGGTCATCGGCAAGGTCCTCACTTGGGAGCACCTGTCCTGGCTCCGCTCGCTGACAAAACTGCCGCTCATCCTGAAGGGAATTTGCCACCCCGACGATGCCAGGCGCGCCATTGACGCAGGCATCGACGCTATCTATTGCTCGAACCACGGCGGCCGCCAAGCCAATGGAGGGGCCGCGACCATCGACCTGCTGCCGGCCATCGTCGAAGCCTGCGGCAAGGTTCCGGTCTTATTCGACTCCGGGGTCCGCTCCGGCACCGATGTTGTCAAAGCCTTAGCCATGGGCGCAACCGCCGTCGGCATTGGCCGCCCCTATGTCTACGGCCTGGCGCTCGCCGGAACCGAAGGCGTTGTCCACGTCCTGAAGAGTTTCCTCGCCGAAGCAGATCTCCTGATGGCCATCGACGGCCTTCCAACCATCGCCGACCTCCGCCGCGCCGGCGTCGTCCGCCTATAGGGAATCGCCCGCAAAACGCCCAGAATTCCAGCTCGGAGTCTAGATAGCCCTATTTCAGCGCAGCGGCAGTGTCATTAACATAATATCTGTTATCGGACATTACATACATACGTGACCGGCGAGGCCGCTGAGCTACTATGTCCCAGAATTCTGTATTTACGGGCGCCATTGGAAACGACCTACCAAGAGCGATACGCCAGTCTCACCGATGATGAACTCCTCCACATCGCCGGAGATCGCCCTGCGCTGTGCGATGAGGCTATCTCTGCCCTCGACTCCGAAATGTCAAAGCGCGGCTTGACCCACGAGCAAGTACGAGTGAAGGGCCGAGACGAGCGCCGCTTCGAAGCCAAGAACGCAAGGGCGCGCCGTCCAAAGCCAAAGCCGTCAAAATATTTTGTCGCGAAGCTGCGCTTGCCTTGGTTCTTGTTGGGACTGCTCGGGCTGCTGCTATTGATGTTTCTGCTTATGGGCCAGTTCGATCTTTCGGACGAATGGTCCGAGCCGGTCTTTGTTGTGTACATAGCGGCATTCATCGCATGCCTGGCTGTCCAGCCATGGATAAGGAAAAATCTCAGGTTCTGGCTGGCCTTGGCGATCTCCAGCATTCCAGAGTTCGCCGTCAGTCATTGGCTCGCCCTGAATTACTCGGGAAGCTCAAGATACGGTTTGAAAGTTAGGTGTTTCTTGAGCCTTCTCGTCGGATACCCATTCGCCGCGGCCTTGTTCATCCTGTTTGAAAAGCTCAAACCGACGCAACCGTCGAACACCACGCAATAGAAATTTCGACACGCGCGAGTTCCCCACCTTCACGCCGCCCCATCCACCCTCGTCCGCTCTTTCTGCTTCCTGCGGTTCACCACGAATACGTGATACGTCGCCGCGTCCCACGCGTTATGGATCCCCACAAACATCAGCAGCATCGCCGCTCCCGCCACGGCAAAAAACGCACCCTGCATGAACGACCGAAACTCCACCGCCGACACCGCGACCGTCAGATAAGCCAGCAGCGGCAGCCAGGCATGGAACAGCCAATCCTCGAACTCCGGCTTATAAGCATTCTGCCGCCGCACTCGCATCACCACGATCAACGAATACACCACCCCAAATCCGCCCACCACGCCCCACGCGATCGCCAGCGGCCCAACCGCTTTCCAAGGCGCCGCCGCAATCCCCGCCAGCAGCAGCACCGACCCAAAGTGGATGATCGTCGGCGTGGCAAACGCGTTCCCTGCCTCCGCGCTGCCGCTAACTGGAATCTGCGCGATCAGCGTGATCAACACAAATTGCAGCCCAATCAGCGCCCCTGCCGACGAGCCCACAATCACATAAAAATTCTGCCACTCCCCAAGCGAGTTCATCCGTGGGAGTTTAGCCGAGCGCCTCTACTTTGAGAAATCCCTCAGCATCCGTATGCGCTGGAGCCGCCGCGGCCTCTTTCTCTCCCAGCCACTTCGCCCAATCCTCCCCAAAAATCTCGCAAGGATGCTGCGTCCGCACCGTCCCATTCCCGCACACCAAATCATTCGCTGGGCAAAGCTTCGAGCACCCCCAGCAAATCCTCTCCGGATGCTTCGGATTCATCGCCATCTTCATACTTCCACCGTACCCACCGATCGTTCCCGCGGCGATGACCTAGGTCACACCTCCCATCCCGGAACCGCGAATTCCCTTCCTCGCCGCGAACATTTCAGGCTCTGCTACTCTCGATATTTCTCAGGAGGCCTGCCATGTTCTCTCCCACTCTTCTCTCCGGCAAGCGCGCCCTCATCACCGGCGGAGGCACCGGACTCGGCCGCGCCATGGCCCAGCGTTACCTCGAGCTCGGCGCCACCGTCTACATCTGCGGACGCCGCGAATCCGTCCTCCAATCCACCTGCGCCGACCTCGCCGCCACCACCGGCGGCACCATCCACGGCTTCCCTTGCGACGTTCGTGATCAGCAAGCCGTCGAACAACTCATAGATCGCATCTGGGCCGATGGCCCGCTCGATATCCTCGTCAACAACGCCGCCGGAAACTTCCTAGCCCGCACCGAAGACCTCTCCCCGCGCGCCTGGGACGCCGTCCTCGGCATCGTCCTCATGGGCACCATCAACATGACGATGGCCTGCGGACGCCGCTGGCTCGCCGCCCAACATTCCGCCACCGTTCTCAACATCGTCGCCACCTATTCCTCCACCGGTTCCGGCTCCGGATACGTCGTCCCCTCCGCCGTCTCCAAGGCCGGCGTGCAAGCCCTCACCCGCAGTCTCGCCGTCGAGTGGGGCCCGCGTGGCATCCGCCTCAATGCCATCGCCCCCGGCCCGATCCCCACCGAAGGCGCCTTCTCGCGTCTCCTTCCCATGAAGGACCTCGAGAAGCTCGCCGTTCAACGCGTTCCCTTGCGCCGCTTCGGCACCCCCGACGAACTCGCCAACCTCGCCGCGTTCTTAGTCAGCGACGGCGCCTCCTACATCAACGGCGAAGTCGTCACCATGGACGGCGGCGAATGGCTCCAGGGCGCCGGCGAATTCAACTACCTCGGCCAAATGATCACCGACGAACAATGGGCCATGTTCCGCTCAAAGAAGTCCTAGTCCCCTTTCCATCACTCTGGAACGTGTCGCGCGTCACAGCCGAGGTTCGCTCGCGCCGCTGACAATGAACCGTTTGTGCCCGCCACCGAGTGCGGCAAACGGAGGGATTCCGACCAATGGATACCAAGCGCCTGGGCGTCGATTCGAAGCTGATTCATGCCGGCCAAACGCCCGACTGGACGGGGGCCGTCACCGTGCCTATCTACCAGACTTCTACCTTCGCCTTCCGCAACGCCGCGCATGGCGCAGCCCTCTTCGCCGGTTCTGGCGACGGCTTCATCTACACCCGCATGGGCAATCCCACCGTCCAGGCGCTCGAAGCCTGTGTCGCTGAGCTAGAGTTTGGCTGTGGCGCCGTCGCCACCAGCTCCGGCATGGGAGCGGTCTCCACCTTGTACTTGGCTCTGCTCGAGACGGGCGCCCACGTGGTCAGCACCGCCTCTGTCTATGGAGCCAGTCGCGGTCTGCTCGAAACCCACCTCTCGCGTTTTGGCGTTACCGCCACATTTGTCGACACCTCCGATCTCAACGCAGTTCGCGACGCCACCCGGCCGAACACTCGTCTCTTCTACATCGAGTCACCCGCCAATCCCTCCATGCAGATGACCGACATCGCCGCCATCGCCGAGATTGCCCACGCACATGGCGCGCTGCTCGCCGTCGACAACACCTTCGCCAGCCCCTACCTGCAAAATCCCCTGCAACTCGGCGCCGATGTCGTCCTCCACTCCGTCACCAAGTTCCTCAACGGCCATGCCGATGTAGTCGGCGGAATCCTCATCGCCAACCAACCAGAACTCTGTGGCCGCCTCCGAAAAATGATGATCGCCTCCGGTTGCAACATGGATCCCCATCAGGCATTTCTCGTCCTGCGCGGCATCAAGACGCTCGGCATCCGCGTCGAGCGCGCGCAACGCAATGCCCAGGTCATCGCCGAATGGCTTTGTCGCCAACCTGAAGTCGAGACCGTCCACTACATTGGCCTGCCCTCCGATCCCGGCCACCAACTCGCAAAAAGCCAGATGCGCGGCTTCGGTTCGATGATCAGCTTCGTCCTGCGCGGCGGCCTCGAGGCCGGACGCAACATGATGGACAACGTTCGTCTCGCAACCTTGGCCGTATCACTCGGCGGCGTGGAAACCTTGATCGAACATCCCGCCTCCATGACCCACGCCGCTCTTTCGCCGCAAGCCCGCGAATCTGCCGGCATCCCGGAAGGGCTCGTTCGCTACGCTGTCGGCATTGAGAATGTCGAAGACCTCATCGCCGACCTGCGTCACGCGCTCGACGCCATCACCACCCCGGTGCGTGTCTCCGAGAAGGAACCAGCGCTCGCCCTCTAAGCCTGGTTCTCTCTCCAGTGGTTGAACATTCCCTCGAACGCCACCTCCAACTCCCGCGCCAATCCCGGCGCATCGCACAACTCGCTCCGCGCCATCTTGGCCCGCTGCGAACCACGCACCTTCTTTCTCATCTCGACATCAGTCGCAAGCTCCCGCACAATCCGCGCATAGCCCTCGCGGTCCTGCGCTACCCATTCTCCGAACCCCGCAGCGCGCAAAAAGCCCCCGCACATCCGCGATACAACGCACTTCCCTTCCAGCGCCACCACCGGAACGCCCATCCAAAGCGCGTCGCACGCCGTCGTTCCGCTGTTGTACGGAACCGTATCCAGCGCAACATCCAGGCGGTCGTAAAGCTGCATGTGCCGCAAATGTCCAGGCACGTGCGGTTCAAACGCAACCCGCTCGCTCACGACACCGCGCTGCTCCAAACCTGAAGTAATCCTTGCATGCGCATCGCGCTCGTCGATGTGCCGGTCTTCCAACAACAACTTCGCATTCGGAATCGCCCGCAGCACACTAGCCCACAGGTCCAATGTCTCGTCTGTCACCTTCATGTATCGGTTGAAGGATCCCAACCATATCGTTCCCTGCGGATCCGGCACCCACCGGCTCTCCGGCAACGTCGCATCCCCCCGATAGCACGCCGGGAATCGTCCCAGTCGCCACACTCCTTCACGGAAATACGCCGCCTGCTCTTCCGCCAGGCTCCCATCAGAGATCACCCAATCCATCTCCGTCAGCCCCGTCGTCCCGAAATACCCGATATAGCTGACCTGCACCGGCGACGCCCGATGCGCGCAGATTCCCAGCCTGCAGTTTGCCGTGTGCCCTGTCGTATCAATCAGCACGTCAATGTCCTTCGACCGCACCTGCTCAGCCGCTTCAGCGTCACTCAGTGCTTCGAGCGGGACCCAATCATCCGCAAGCAATCGCATCCGCTCTGTCCGCGCTTCCCCGCGTTTCGTCGTTGGAAATAGCGACACATGAAATCGCGACCGATCGAGGTTCTCCAGCACCGGTTCAATAAACTCTGCCACCGCATGCTCCCCGAACTCGGCCGACACGATCCCCAACCGCAACCGCCACCCGCAGCATCGTGCGCGCGCGAATTTCCGGCCAGCCGCCGACTCTCTCTCCGCCGCCGTCAGCGCCGCTCGTTCCCAGCCACTCGCAAGTTCCCGCTCCACGCCCGGCGCAACGTCCCGCGTCGACGCGTGGATGTACAGCAAATTGCTATAAGCCGCGAGATAATGCGGATCGATCTCCAGCGCCCGTTCATAGCCCGTCACCGCCTCCGCGACCTCCACCCCCCGGTGCAGCGCATGCGCCAGGACGTAATGCAACTCCGCATCGTTCGCGTGCTCCGGAAGCAGCGACCGAAACATCGCAATTGCCTCTCGATGCCGCCCCTGCCCATTCAGCACCCCTGCCAACTGTTTCCGCGCGTGATAATCCTCCGGACTCAGCTCCAGCGCCTGCCGAAAACATGCTTCGGCCTCACAATGCCGTCCCGCACGTGCCAGCATTGTTCCCAAATTGCTATGCGCCTTCGCCAGCCATGGATTGCACGCAATCGCCCGCCGAAAAAAATCCGCCGCCTCTTCGGCTCTTCCCTGCCGCTCCAGCACCTCGCCTAGATTGAGATGTGCATCGGCATACCGTGCATCCCGCTTCAACGCCGCGAGAAAACTCAGCTCCGCCTTCTCAAAGTTCTTCTGCTTCAGGAACACCGCGCCCAGACTGTTCCAAAACACCGCGCACCCCGGCTCAATCTCAATTGCTTGCTCGACAAACCGGGCCGCCATCTCAACATTTCCGAGCTGCAGTGCAACCAGCCCCAGCAGATGCAGCGTATCCGCACTCCGCCTGTCCTCCTGCAGTATCCGCTCGCAAATCGCCGCCGTGTCTTCCCACCGCCCCGCGTCGTAGTCCGCCCGCGCCGCCGCCAGCAGCTTCTGCCAACTTCTCTTCCTGTCCACCACTGCTGTATGCATTCCAGTCTCGGCAGTGGAAGCAGCAGAAACATTGCCAACCGGATTAGAAAATGCTCAATCCGATTTACACTGCTTCGCATGCGACTCCGCCTCGCCGCCATCCTCCTCATCGCCATCCCCGCCGCCGCCCAAATCCAAATGCAGGACTCCCACACCACCGCCGGCCTCCGCGGCATCTTCAACGTCGACGGAAAAATCGCCTGGGCCAGCGGCACCAACGGCACCATCCTCCGCACCACCGACGGCGGCACCACCTGGACGAAATGCGCGATAGCAGACACCGACAAGCTGGACTTTCGCGGAATTTTGGCGTGGGACTCTAAAGAAGCGCTCGTGATGTCCTCTGGGCCCGGCGAAGCCTCCCGCATCTTCCGTACTCGAGACGGCTGTGCCACGTGGACTGAACTCGCCCGCAGCCACACGAAAGAGGGATTTTGGGATGCGATTGCGTTTCCGAAATTCGGCCCTGGCATCCTCGTCGGCGATCCCATCAATGGGCATTTCGAAACCCAGTGGATCTCCCGTGATCGCAGCCGATTGGCGCCGGAAAATGTTTGCGTCGCGGAGGAAGGCGAGGGCGCATTCGCAGCCAGCAACACGTCGGCGATTGCCTTTGCGACTGGCGACGCCCTTATCGGCACCGGCGGGAAATCGGGCGCCCGCGTGCTGCAATGGTCGGCTCCTTGCCTCGATAACTGTCCCGCAAAGTGTGAAGGCGTGAGTGTGCCGATTTCCTTCGGTGACAGCTCCGGCATCTTCTCCCTCGCCCAGCGCGACGCCACACACATCGTCGCTGTCGGTGGCGACTACAAAAAGCCCAACGACTCCACCGGCACCGCCGCTTTCTCCAGCGACGGAGGCCACACCTGGACCGCCGCGAAAACTCCCCCGCACGGCTACCGTTCCGCCGTCGCCTGGGACAAGCAATCCCAACTCTGGATCGCCGTCGGCACCAATGGCTCCGACATCTCCCGCGACGACGGCCTCACCTGGCAGCCCCTCGAAAACGGCAACTGGAACGCCATCTCCCCGCCATTCGTCGTCGGCCCCAACGGCCGCATCGGCAAACTCGAAGTCCCGCCCAGTCGCTAAGCTTTCACTTGTACTTGGGGAACCGGCATCACCAGCTTCGGATGGAACAACGTCCCCGCCACTCTCTCCGCCACGCAAACAATTTCCGCCTGCCCCGCGAACACTTTCACCAGCTTCGCCTTCGAGAACTCCGGCAAATTCACAGATCGACCGTTGCGAATATACGAAACCGTCTCTTCGTTCGCGGTCACCGAAGGCATCAGCGGCAAAATTCTTCGCGGATGCACGAATAACTCTTCCACCGTACCCGCCTGCATCGCCGTCTCCACCGCCTCCAGCGTATGTGCCTGCTCAATCGAGAATTCTGCTACCTGCGTTCTCCTCAGGCTCGCCAGGTGCGCCCCGCACCCCAATTTCTGCCCCAATTCGTGCGCCATCGACCTTATATAGGTCCCCGACGACACCTTCGCCCGAAACCGCACCCTATCCTCAGCCGTCTGCTCCAGCACCTCGAAGGCATAGATCTCCACCGCCTTCGGTTGAAGCTCCACTTCCACTTTCTTCCGCGCAAACTTATAGGCCGGAACACCCTTGATCTTCTTCGCCGAAAACCGTGGCGGCATCTGCATCTTCGCACCCACAATCCCGCTTCCCAGCATTTTCAACTCTTCAAGCGATACTTCAACTTCGGCCGGATCGCCAACCGTCTCCCCTTCCGCGTCGTAGGTATCGGTCGCGAACCCAAACCGAATCTCACCCTCATACCCCTTATCCGACCTGTCGTAAAACTGCGCGAGCCGCGTATACCGCCCCAGCACCACCGGCAAAACTCCGGTTGCCATCGGATCCAACGTGCCCAAGTGTCCAGCCGAGCGTTCGCTCAAAACGCGCCTCAGCCGCGCCACCACGTCATGCGACGTCCATCCGCTTGGCTTGTCAATTACGAGAACTGCGTCGAGGGACATTCTCTGCTATCTTTGACCGTGAGGCAGCGCGGGGTCAACTTCGCTCCCGCCGCACCCCGCACTACTCACCATGATTCCCCTGAAGGACGATACCCCGCGGTTCACTACCCCGTACGTCACCTGGTTCCTTCTTTTATTGAACGTTGTCATCTTCCTCCTGGAAGAGTGGGTGCAACACGGTCCTCAAGGCCGCCTCGCCTCCGAGCAGCTCGCCATGGTCTTCGGCCTCGTGCCGGTCAAAATCCCCATCGCGCTCGCCGGTGGCCAGGTCCCACTCCGCCTCATCGACTATCTCGGAACCCGCACCGTGAGCCTGCAGGCGGCATTCCTGCCCATTCTCACGTCCATGTTCCTCCATAGCGGATGGTGGCACATCATCTCCAACATGTGGGTCCTCTGGATCTTCGGCGACAACGTAGAAGACTATCTCGGCCACTTCGTCTACTTGCTCTTCTATCTCGGCGCAGGGATCGCTGGAGCTCTCCTCCACGTCATGTTCAACTGGGGCTCAGTCATCCCCACGGTCGGAGCGAGCGGCGCGATCGCCGGCGTCATGGGCGCCTATTTCGTCCTCTATCCGCGTGCCCGCGTCCTCACCCTCGTTCCATTCTTCTTCGTATTTTTCCTCTGGCTTCCCGCCTGGATCGTTCTCGGCTACTGGTTCCTCGCCCAGTTCCTCGGAGGCGCAGCCACCGCCATCGGCACCGCCCACTCCACCACCACTGGCGGCGTCGCCTTCTGGGCACACGTCGGCGGATTCCTGACCGGATTGCTCCTCATCAAGCTCCTGCCACATAAACAGCGGCTCTATCGCTATAGTGGTTGGAATTGAAGCCGTAGGAATGAGCGTCCGGCCTCATTCTCTCTCTGGCTGCCTTGAAACCACCTGCAACACTCGCGCAGAAAATTTGTATAGCTCCCAAACCTTCGCACCATGAACCCCAGCGCGAAGCGCGCCGGCCGTAGAAGCCCGGGCCGATAGGCCCGGGAAACCTGCGCAAAAATGAAAGCCCCTTCAGGGGCGGCACGCTCTTCGACACCGATTGCTCAATCCCCAATCTGCGCCGGCTCTCCGAAGTGCCGCGCCACATCCTTCAAGTATTGGTCGATGGTCGCAGTCTGCCCCATGAAATATCGGCTGATGAATCGGAAAATCACGTTATAAACCTCGCCATTCTCCGTGATTCGCAACACGCAGCCGCTTCCTGAAGGCTGAATTTCGTACGTCCACGTGCCTCCGAAGGGCAATTTCTTGTCCGCGATGCGGGTTACGCGCTCCTTCGGCGCCCTGGCCGACACTTCTTCATACGTGATCGCATGACCATGCCGATCAATCTCCCGCCACGTCTTCTCTCCCACCGGTTCATACCCACGAATCTCCGATCGCCAGGTCGGCGGCCCGCTGATCAAATTCCAGACCGCGTCCGGTGATTCCTTCAGCGCCAGGCTGCGCGACCCCGTGTGCGACACCGGCAGCATCGCTCCCCAGAGCACTACCACCACGACCGGCAGCACCAGAACCACGAGGACCACAAAGAGCCACTTCATGGGTCTTCATTCTCTCCATAGCGACAGACGCCAATTGTTGTGCTTTATGCGGTGGTTACAGCGCTCCGCCCGTCGGTGTAATCACCAAATCCTGCACCGTCGCATTCGCCGGCAGCACCAGCGCCGCCACCAGGGCATCCGCCACGCTCTCCGCGCTCATCATCTTCTCCCGCGGTGCGTCCTTCCAAAACTGCTTCCAGATGTCCGTATCCGTCGCCCCCGGCGTAAACGCAATCACCCGGATCCCCCTTGCGCGCAATTCTTCCCGCAGCGTATTCGTGAACGCCAGCAACCCTGCCTTGGATGCGTTGTAAGCCGCCATTCCCACAAACGGCGTGGTCGCTGCCACCGACACGTTATTCACAATCGTGCTGCCTCGCCGCATTAACGGCAGCGCCGCCCGCGTGCACAAAAACGCACCCGTCAAGTTCGTCTCGATCGCCGCCCGCCATCCCTCCAGCGACAACCGGTCTACATGCGCCGAGGCCTGCGCCGTCCCCGCGTTATTGATCAGCACATCAATGTTCGAAAAATGCCGCCGCACGGTCTCGAACAACGCATCGACAGAGTCCTCCTCGCGCACATCACAGATGTGACTCACCACCGCCCCGCCCTCGCGATTGATCTCCTCCGTTGCTCGCCGCAGCGCCCGCTCATCGCGTCCCGTAATAATTACGGTCGCGCCCTCGCGCGCCATCGCCCGCGCCATTGCCAACCCAATCCCGCGGTTCCCGCCGGTCACCAACGCCACCTGGTCTTCCATCCGCCGCAACTCCACCCGCGGAAACCGCTTCACTTTTTTCGGATGTGTGTCCTTCGCCGACCCACGCGCAGCCTTCTTCTTAGCCATCACGCCAGCGAAGATACCAGATTGACGTCCCTTTGGCTGCCCCGTCCTTATCTCCCGTTTTTGGAGATAGGGCGTGGATTTCCGCCCGCCGTAAGCCCGCGCGAACGCCTCGTCCACCACCGCTCTGTGTCCTCACCCAGAGGATGTCGCCCAACAAAAAAGGGACGCCGACGAGCGTCCCTTAAAAACTAACCCCCAAAACCTAACCCCTAAAACCCATTCGCCCTGGTCTGCCGCACCAGCGACAAGAACTCTTCCCGCGTCTGATGCGCCCGGAACGCCCCCAACATCGCCGATGTCACCGTCGACGAATGTTGTTTCTCCACGCCCCGCATCATCATGCACAAGTGCCGCGCCTCGATAATCACGCCCACGCCTTGCGGCTCAATTACCCGCTGGATCGTCTCCGCGATTTCCGTCGTCAGTCGCTCCTGCACCTGCAACCGTCGTGCAAACACCTCGACCAGCCGCGGCAGCTTGCTCAACCCAATCACTTTTCCCTGCGGGATATACGCGATGTGCACCTTGCCGAAGAACGGCAGCAGATGGTGCTCGCACAACGAGAACATCTCGATATCTTTCACTATGACCATCTCGTCATAGGTCACCGTGAACAGCGCGCCATTCAACACCGTCTCGGGATCCTCGTCGTATCCCTTCGTCAGAAACTTCAGCGCCTTCGAATAGCGCTCCGGCGTGCGCAGCAATCCCTCGCGCGTCGGATCTTCCCCAATCCGCTGCAACAACTCCGCGACCAATTCTTCATTCGTCGCGCTCGTCAATGTCGTCGGTTCGCTTTTAACTTTCATCGTATGTTTGTCATCCTGAGCGAAGTCGAAGGACCCCTATCGTCTGCGTGCCCTACTCCCATACCACCTCAAAGCTATTCTTCGACGTCTCTTCCAGCCTCACCTTATCCAGATGTACTCCGCTCATCTTTCGTTTCAAAATCTCAAATATCGAAATACACAAATTTTCCGTAGTTGGCACCACATCTCGAAATTCCACCACAAAATTCAAATTCTGATGATCGAACCGCTCCAGCACCTGTTCCTTTACTACCTGGTCAAGTTCCGGCAGGTTCATCACGAAGCCCGTATCCTGCGCCACCGGCCCGCTCACCGTCACCTCCAGCGCGTAATTATGCCCATGCCCATACGGATTGTTGCACTTTCCGTAAACTTCGCGGTTTTGCTCCGCCGTCAGCTTCTCCGAATGCAGCCTATGCGAGGCCGCGAACCAATACCGCCGCGTCAGGTGCGCCTTCATGCTTCCCCGTAAAAATCCACCCAGAGGTCCTGCATCTCGTACAGCCGCACGCGATGCAGTTTCGCTACATTCAGCTTCGTCTCCAGCCGCTTCCAGATCGCGATCGCGATGTTTTCCGTCGTTGGAATCTGGTTCTTGAACTCCGGCACCTCGTGGTTCAGGTAGCGATGGTCCATCGCCTCCACCACCTCGCGCTCCATGATGTCCTTCAGCTTCTTCAGGTCCACTACGAATCCCGTTGTCGGGTCTACATCGCCCTTCACCGTGATCTCCAGTGTGTAGTTATGCCCGTGGCCGTGCGGATTATTGCACTTGCCAAACGTGCGCTGGTTCTCTTCCGCCGTGAACGCAGGATTGTGGTAATGATGCGAAGCCGAAAACTCGCATTTCCTGGTGAGATAAACAGTCATCGGTAGGATCTAGTTTAAGGTCTTTTCCGGCACGCGTTTTGTCGCACGTTCCGTTGCTGCCGGATAAGAGCGCCCCTTCCACGTCACTGCGCCCTTTGCATAGCTCTTCACCGACCGTCGCAGCAGCCACGCGAACATCGGCAAACCGAAGATCGAAACTATCTCGCTCGTGGAACCAAAATGTGCGTGCCGTATGCGTTTCAAGAACTTCGTCCAGAAGGCGACCGTCAATCCCGCGAATCCCGCCGCAACCACGAAGTGCTGGAAAAACGCGAATCCCGTCGAAATCGCGAGACAAAAAACGATTCCCGCAAACTCCAACATCCGCCGCGCCGCCAGCTCACGCGCATCCGGGAACAGCAGCGCCAAATTCTTTGTCCATCCTTCGCGAAGCTGCCGGAAGTTCCGGTACATGCGCGTCTTCACCGCATCGCCGCCATAGCGGAAGAACAATCTCCCGCCGGCCTCTTTGATCGACCGCGCCAGGTCCACATCTTCCAGCAGCGTGTGGGCAATCGCTGCATGTCCACCAATCAACTCATACGCATGCCGACGCACCAGCAGATACTGCCCATTCGCAGCCGCCACGCTCGACCGCGGATCGCTCACTTCCTTCGGCTTAAACGTCGACGCCAGCTCCGCGAACACCACCGGCATCACCGCCTTCTCCCAGAACGTCTTTACCACCTGCTCGGGGGAATACGAGAGCAGATCCGCTCTATGTCGCTCCGCCTCCGCTACCGCCCGCGCCAGCGATCCCGGCTTGTGGACCGTATCCGCATCGGTGAACAGGAACCAGTCGCCCCGCGCATGCCGCGCCCCAAACGCCACCGCATTCGACTTCCCACACCAATTTTCCGGCAACGGCGGCGCGCTCATCACCCTCACCGAATGGAAGCTCTCAGCAATCTTCCGCGTATCGTCCGTGGACCCATCGTCCACCACGATCACCTCGAACGGAATTCCCTCCTGCCCAAGCAGCGACAGCAAACAGTTCTCCAGGCACGCTTCTTCGTTGCGCGCGGGCACAATCACCGTAACAATCGGCCTCTGGTAGCTGCGTCGAATCCGTTTGCGAAATGCCATCCGTCCTTACCTAATAGCCAAGCGCCAACAGCCCATGGCCTTTTGCATTCCCACGAACCGGGTCTGGAACCCCACCATCCCGGTTGTCTATTATATGTTCGTGAAGCGCCTTACGTATCTTCTGACGCCAGTGCTGGCCCTTTCGTTTTCCGCCTGCTACCAGGGCACCCGTCCCGCCCAGCTTGGAACCGAAGCCCCGCAATTCACCGTCAGTGACTCCGACCACACCGTTTCCCTGAAGGATTACCGCGGAAAAATCGTCGTCCTCAACTTCTGGGCCACCTGGTGCCCGCCTTGCGTTGAAGAAATGCCCTCCCTAATCGCCCTGCAAAAGGACATGGGACCTAACGTCGTCGTCCTCGCCGTCTCCACCGATGTCGACGACAACGCCTACCACACCTTCATCCGCGACCACCACGTCGACTTCGTCACTGTCCGCGACGCGGCCAACAAATCCAACGCCCTCTACGGCACCTACAAATTTCCCGAAACCTACATCATCGATAAAGACGGCAAAATCCGCCGAAAATTCATCGGCGCCGCCAACTGGACCTCCCCCGACATCGAAAACTTCCTTCGCTCCCTTTGATCTCAACCCGCGACTTTTTGCGCTGCGCGATCCCACACAACATCTCCAATCTCCACGACTGCCCCTTGTCATCCAGAGCGCAGCGAAGGACCTGCTCTGCCTAACATCCAATAGCTGGCTAACTGCCTCCTCTCCTGACACCTGAAACCTTATTCCTCTTCCTCCAAGCCGCCTTAACCTAGGTATTTCCTTCACCCACCTTTAATCTCCGCTTCCCTCCCCGCGGACCTACAATGTCAGCGTGTCCAATGTCCTCGAATCCGCGTGTCCCAAATGCGGCGCCGCACCCAAGCAATCCTGCACGCGTCTGGACGGCACCTCGATGCCCATTCCGCATACCGGCCGCACCCGCGCCGCCGGCGGACACCCCATCGAAGATCGCCTCAAAATCCCCTTCCGCAAGAAACGCCGAACCAAGGAGCTGATCTGATGCCGCAGCTCATCACATTCCCAGCCAAATCCTCTGCTTCCCCACTCCAGCTCTCCTGCCCCATCTGCCACGCCGCCGAAGGCCAGGAGTGTACCGGCCTCTCCGGCCGCTTCCTCCCCCGCTTCCACGCCCCCCGCGTCGAAATTTTTGCCACCAGCTACTTCGCCAACAAAGGCTCCCGCGACCCAGTCGTCATTGTCCTTCCCGCCACTCCTCCCCAAACGCTCCGCTAAGACTTGTTTCCACATCACGCTTTACACGGGTGGCCAAGGAGTGGACACTATGCGAAAGGCTATGCGTAAATGTCCAACTTGCGGAGCGGCCGTAGGTAGCAAGACCAACTGGGCTGCCTTGGTAATGATCTGCAGTTCAGGCGTGCTGTACGGGATCATCATGCTCTTTGGCGACGGTATTCCGCGTCGCGCCCGGCTCGTCGGATTGGTTGCATGGTTGCTCGTTCTCGCCTCAATAGTTCTAGTTAACGTTGCAGATGAGCGCGCCATGCGTGAGCACGTGCAAAAGGATTCACTTGGACACTCCCGAAAAGCAATCGCTAGCCAAGCAGACGCAAAATAAAAACCCAGCACTCGAAAGTGCTGGGCTCAAACTTCCGCGCCGGACTACTTCCGAAACGGCGCCAACTCCCACAACCGAGCTTCCCGCAGATACAGCCCCAGCCACGCCAGCATTCCGAAGATCACCGGGAACCAGCATTCAAACGCCGGATGCTTCGCAATCACATTCGCAAACACCGCCCCGCCGAGATAGCCAGTCAGCAAAATCGCGCCCAGCACCGAAGTCCTCGGGATCACATACAGCAGCGTGCACACCAGCAGCAGCGCCCCGATCCATACAATCGTGTTCACCGCGATGCCCATCTCCGCAATCGCCGCCAGCACATGCCGCTCTTTAAAAACTTTAGTTGCGCCATCGAATACCAGGGACAGCGCGACCAGAGTCGTCAGCACCCGCCCCGTCCACAAGCGCCCTTTAGAAATCGTAGGGTTCATCGTTATCGTTGCAGCCGCCATGATCATTCACCTCTCGATCTTTTGATCGCGCCACTCTTGCGCTCACCAGTAAATCGAACGACGAATCTCCTGATCGACACCCTTGCCAAAATATTTTTATAGCTTCACGTGCCGCAACCGCAGCGCATTCGCAATCACCGAAACCGAGCTGAAGCTCATCGCCGCCGCTGCCAATATCGGGCTAAACTTCCACCCAAACACCGGGTACAGCGCGCCCGCCGCAATCGGCACGCCCAGCGCGTTATACACAAACGCGAAGAAAAGATTCTGCCGGATGTTCCGCATCACCGCCTCGCTCAACTTCCGCGCCCTCACGATCCCACGCAAATCGCCCTTCAGCAGCGTGATGCCCCCGCTCTCCATCGCGATGTCCGCCCCCGTACTCATCGCGATCCCCACATCCGCGGCCGCCAGCGCCGGAGCATCGTTCACTCCATCGCCCGCCATCGCCACTCGCTTCCCTTCCTTTTGCAGTGCGCGCACAACTTCCGCTTTCCGCTGCGGCAACACCTCAGCTTCAAAATGCTTGATCCCCAACTTCCCTGCCACGGCTTCAGCCGTCACGCGGTTATCGCCCGTCAGCATCACGACCATCATCTTCTCGTCGCGCAGCTCATTCAGTGCCTCGGGGGTCGACGCCTTCACCGGGTCCGCCACGCCCAGCATCCCCGCAAACTTCCCATCCACCGCCACCAGCATTACCGTCTGCCCCTGCTCGCGCAATGTCCGCGCATCCGCCTCATGCGCCGCCGCATCCACCCCCATCTGCTGGAGCAACGCCGCATTTCCGACGGCCACCGTTCTTCCCTGCACTACCCCGCGCACTCCCAATCCCGTCACCGACTCAAACTTCTCCGCCGCCACGATCTCGAGCTTCCCTTCTTCCGCGGCGCGCACAATCGCCGAACCCAGCGCATGTTCGCTCCCTCGCTCTACCGCCGCCGCCAGCGCCACGATTTCTTCTTCTTTGAATGGCGCCACCGCCATAACCGATTCCAGCGACGGCCGTCCCTCCGTCAGCGTCCCCGTCTTATCGATCACCAGCGTATCCACGCGCTCCATCGTCTCCAGCGCCTCGGCGTTTTTCACCAGCACACCCGCATGCGCTCCGCGTCCGGTGCCCACCATGATTGCCATCGGCGTCGCCAGCCCCAGCGCGCACGGACAAGCAATAATCAGCACCGCCACCGCATTCACCAGCGCATTCGCAAACCGCGGCTGCGGCCCCAACGCCATCCAAGCCACAAACGTAATCACCGCCACCGCGACGACCGTCGGCACAAACACCGCGGAAACTTTGTCCGCCAGCCGCTGGATCGGCGCCCGGCTCCTCTGCGCCTCACTCACCAGCTTCACGATCTGCGCCAGCATCGTCTCGCTGCCCACGTGTTCCGCGAGCATCACGAACGATCCCGTCCCATTCAGCGTGCCGCCAATCACCCGCGATCCCTCGCGCTTTTCCGCCGGGATCGATTCCCCGGTGACCATCGCTTCATCCACCGCGCTCTCGCCACTCACGATCGCGCCGTCTACCGGAACTTTCTCTCCCGGCCTCACCCTCAGTCGATCGCCCTTCTGTACCTGGCTCAGCGGAACATCGCTCTCTGTGTCGTCCGCCGCAATTCTCCGCGCCGTCTTCGGCGCCAAATCCAGCAGCGCTCGTATCGCCGAACTCGTCCTACTCCGCGCCTTCAGCTCCAACACCTGCCCCAGCAGCACTAGCACGGTGATCGCCGCCGCGGCTTCGAAGTACACATCCGGCGTTCCCTGCGGCCCGCGCAAACTCGCCGGGAAAACCTGTGGCGCAATCGTCGCCACCGCGCTGTACCCATACGAAACGCCCACGCCCATCCCAATCAGCGTGAACATATTCGGACTGCGAAATTTCAACGACGCCGCGAATCGCTCAAAGAACGGCCACCCGCCCCACAACACGATCGGAGTCGCCAGCGCAAACTCAATCCACGCCACCATACGCGCATTCAGCGCGTGCGCCAGCGGACCCATCATGTGTCCCATCGCCAGCGCCAGCAGCGGCACACCCAGCGCGACGCTCCACCAGAAGCGTCGCGACATACTCACCAGCTCCGGATTTTCCGGTTCGTCCGCCGTCACCGTCCGCGGCTCCAGTGCCATGCCGCACTTCGGACAGCTCCCCGGCTCATCGCTCACCACCTCCGGATGCATCGGGCACACGTATTCCGTCTTCGTCGCCGGCGCTGCAATCGTCTCCGGCTCCAGCGCCATCCCGCACTTCGGACACGCACCCGGCCCCGCCTGCCGCACCTCCGGATCCATCGGACACACATACATCGACGGAGCCGCCGTTTTCAGGACCGCCTCTTTCGGCGCGGCCCCAATCATTACCACCGCCCCCATCCCTCCCGGCCGATAATTCGGATCGAGATACATCTCCGGATCCGCCGCAAATTTCGCCACGCATCCCTTGCCGCAGAAGTAATACGTCTTCCCGCAGTGCTCCACCGACCCAGCGTTCTCCGCCGGATTCACCTTCATCCCGCATACCGGATCCTTCACCATCGCCGCGCCGGGTGCACCGGGTTTGGCGGTGTTCCAAACCTGGGAATCCGCCCCTCCAATCTGCGTCACCGGTGCCGCGCCAATCACGTGCGCGGTCGTTACGCTCGATGGGGTGTTCGTCACCGGCGCATTCATCCCTCTCGGCTTGTAACTCGGGTCAAGATATTTCTCCGCATCATTCTCAAACTTCGCCACGCACCCCTTGCTGCAGAAGTGATACTTCTTCCCCCGATAATCCAGCGCGCCCGCCGCCCGCTCCGGGTCCACCATCATTCCGCACACAACATCTTTCACTCGTTCCAACTCTTTTTTCTCCACTTCGCCGCGCCAGTACCATTGCGGCTCAACATCCTTCGCCAAAAAGTCTTCCAACTCCCGCGAGAACTCCTGCGCCACGCCCGCCACAAACCGCATCGGCGGCTGCTCCACCCGTTTCCGAACCTCCGGCAGTACGAGGTCCATCACCTCCGCCACCGGCGCATCCACCCTATCCGATGTCGCTGCCGTTGTCGGCGATGCAGCCGCCGAGCGCTGTCTCCGCGCTGCGATTGGCTTCTTCTCCCGAGTCCCCGACGAACCCGGTTTTGGTTCGTTGGGGTGATCGCCGTCCACCGTCTTCCGCGCGCGACGTTTCACCGCCGGCTTTTCCCTCGCTTGTACCTCTGGATCCTCCGTCCTTCTCCGTCCCGCCATGCCCGCCGTTTCGCCGATGCTCTATAGTGGTACCTGCAATTATCTGGCCCGCATCGCGGGTGCTTCAGTACTTTCGCCGCCGGCGATCATCAAGCGAGAACCAAAATGACTAGCGTTGACGTTGTGTTTCGATACGGGCAGGCCCCCGGCGAGCCCGAGATGCGTGCCCTTGACAATCTTCGCGAGGTCTACGGCATCCGCCGCATTCTCTTCAAGGAACAGGAACGCACCGTCCGCGTCGAATACGACGCCACCCGCCTCAACGAGTCCACCGTCGCCGCCCTCCTCCGCCGCACCGGCCTCGATATCACCGAGAAACTCCAGCTCATCTAGCCCTCCGGGTGCCCAGGTTTGGCGATTTTCCAAACCTGGGGTCACACTCCTCGCTTGGGCTCTCCCCCTCGATGCATGACGTTTCGTTCATCGCGCGCAGCACCTCCCGCGAACTCTGCATCGTAACCCGCGTGAAACATTTTCTTGCGCTCCTACTCGTCATCCTGTTCGCCGCCTTCGCCGCCGCTCAAGATCCTGCCCCGCCCTGCCGCCCGGGCCCCTTCGCGCGTGCCCTCGGACGCGACGGCAAAACCATCGGCAAAGGCATTCTCGTCTCCCCTCGTGAAGCCATCCGCCCACGCAATCTCGCGTGGGAACTCCCTGTCGCCGCCGCCACCGTCGCGCTCGTCGAGTGGGGCGATCAACCCGGCATCGATCGCATTCACAATCCCACTCACGAGCAGGATTTCACCCGAGCCACCGATATCGGCGTAGGCGCAGAACTCGGCGCCGGAGCCATCGCCTGGATCGCCGGCTGCCACAGCGATAACAACCACGCAGCCAATGCCGCCTTCACCGCCCTCGCTGCCGGCGGCTACGCCCAAGTTCTGAATTTAGGGATCAAAGAAGTCTTCCGCCGCCAGTACCCCTACTCCCCCGGCAGCACCGGAGACTTCTTCGCCCGCAGCCGCGCCGGTTCTTTCACCTCCGGTCACGCCACCACCAGCTTCGCCTTCGCCGCCGCCATTGCTCATGAATACCCGCATAAAC
Source organism: Candidatus Korobacter sp. (assembly GCA_036501185.1). GTDB lineage: Bacteria > Acidobacteriota > Terriglobia > Terriglobales > Acidobacteriaceae > Korobacter. The sequence goes on from DASYAU010000150.1 coordinate 36,569, forward strand.
CCTGGGTCAAATGGGGATCCTACGCCCTCGCCACTGCCATAAGCGTTGGTCGCTATCCCGCCCGCAAACACTACCCCTCCGACATTCTCATCGGCGCCACCGTCGGCTATCTCACCGGCACCTACATAGCCGACCACGCCAACCCCAACCCAAATCCCTAACCGCTGCGCCATAACTCGAATAAAAGTGCCGAAGGCACGAAATAATTTAGCCCCGGACGTAAGTCCGGGGTGCCGACGACACTGCCTCCCGGGTCCGCTCCCGGACGGCATCCCCGTACCAAAACAAAAACAGGCCTCCCGGCCTGCTGATTCGCCTCGATTCGCCACCTGCCACCTTCCCCAAAAACACAAAAGCCGCCAACGGCCATTCGCCGCTGACGGACTCCTTTTCCTTACCCTCTATTTTTAGAATACCAAATCAGAGGGGGTAAAACTGACACTTTTCCGAAGTTTATATTTCCTCTACCCTCATCGCCTTACGAGGAAAATCGACTTTTTTACATATTGACAAAAAAATTTGTGATAAGCGAATTCATCCCCGAGAAGTGCTACCAGCGCGGCTTTCCGTCCCATAATGGAATTACAATCTCTCTCCAAATCCGCGCGTCTCCAGCCTTCGTTTCCTTTCTGTTCGCAACATTTTCTTTCCCTAAACTTACCGTTGCATAGTTGCGCAACTACAATCCCAACTCCGTCAGCCCCGGATGCCCCTCCGGCCGCCTCCCCAGCGCCCAGTGATACTTCCGCTCGTCTTCGCGTATCGGCAGATCATTAATGCTCGCCACCCGCCGCCGCATATATCCCAGGTCATCGAACTCCCAATTCTCATTCCCATAAGACCGAAACCAGTTCCCGCTCTCGTCATGCCACTCATACGCAAACCGCACTGCAATCCGATTCCCTTCGCAAGCCCACAACTCTTTGATCAGCCGATATTCGAGTTCCTTAGCCCACTTCCGCTCCAGGAACGCCACGATCTCCTCACGCCCTTTTAAAAACTCCGCGCGATTTCTCCACACCGAATCCGGCGAATAGGCGAGCGATACCTTCACCGGATCGCGCGAATTCCACGCATCCTCTGCCAACTGCACCTTCTGAATCGCAGATTCTCTCGTAAACGGCGGCAGCGGCGCCCGCGGCGCTTCAGCACTCATCACTCATCACTCTTCCCTCGCTCGCTGTGGGTGCCCCGTCCTTTTCTCCCGGTTTTGGAGATAGGGCGGGTTTTTCGCACGGGAATACCCACCGGCGATTTTCGTTCAGAAATGTATCAGGAATATTTCAGGAGAGAATTAGAAAGGGCGTCGCTCGGGGCCTCTGGCCGAAACTCCGATCGACGCCCTTTCTTGCGCCACTTCGTCTGCTCCGTCTAATGCATCCTCCGTGCCAAACATCCGAGGTCTCGATATTATTGAAAACAAAGCATCTCAACCAGCAGCAACTCACCTACCTAAAGTAGTTTTTTCACTCCTAGGGAAATTCTTGCCTGCTTGGCCAAAGCAAAATTTGCCGACCCTCCTCAACCAGAGTTCCTGCACACAGAAAATCCAGAGTTGCAGGAGAATGCAACCACGATTGTGGCCCTGGCCCGAAACAACGGCGTAAGTCTCTGCCTCCAAACGGCACACTTCGGCGTACTTTTCCATCTACTTTCGCCAGGGTGATAGAATGCTGAGTTGTTTTTTTAGCGGCTGTACGCTGCATGTCTGATTGCTTACGGGTTGAATCCTCCGGCGTTACGGGGTTGGACGGAATCTGCCTAAACGGGTGTGGGGTATACAAATAACAGCTCAACTGGATTCGTCTTCGCGCCACGCGACGGCGACGTCCTCTTCCTTCGCGGCACTATGCCAGGGAGCACGGTCCTGAAGTTACTCGGTTCTTTTGCCCATTTTTCCTTCGTCTCTCATTTTGCCCACCCCTCCACGGAGGTCGCATGAGCTCGGCAACTCAGCCGCTTGCGGTTCCCCGCTCCACCGTCGCGCTGCTCGCTCGTGACTACTCCGAACTCATCAAGGCCCGCGTCACCAGCCTCATCGTCATGACCGCCTGGACCGGCGCGTTTTTTGCCGCTGCCAAGTCCGGTCTGCCGCTAGTGAGCTGGACGTTGTTCCACGCGCTTCTCGGCATCGGCCTCGTCTCCGGAGGCACCGCCGCCATGAACGAAATTATCGAGCGCGACTCCGACGCCCGCATGCGTCGCACCGCCATCCGTCCGCTCGTCACCGGCAGCATGAGCCTCGTCCACTGCATGGTCGTTTCGCTCGTCATGATGCTCGGCGGCGCCTGCTATCTCGGCCTCGCCACCAACTGGCTCACCGCCGCGTTAGCCATGATGACCAGCGCCGTCTACCTGCTCGCCTACACGCCCCTGAAAAAAATTCACCCGATCTGCACGACCATCGGCGCTTTTCCCGGCGCGATGCCTCCGCTCCTCGGCTGGACCGCCATCCGCGGCCGCATCGACTGGGAAGCCATCGTTCTCTTCGCCATACTTTTCTTCTGGCAGTTCCCCCACTTCCACTCCATCGCATGGCTCTATCGCGACGACTACGAAAACGCCGGCATCCGCATGCTCCCGGTCGTTGAACGCGACGGCCGCTCCACCGCCCGCGCCATCCTCGCCTATGCGATCCTGCTTTTCCCCGTCACGCTAGCGCCCAAGTTCCTCCACTTCGCCGGTTGGATCTACTTCGTCTCCGCGATCGTGCTAGGCGCCTTCATGTTCTGGGCCAGCCTCCGCATGTGGACGATGAACCTCTCACCCAGCTCCCCCCACTCCAAAAAATACGCGCGCCAATTGCTCCTGGCCTCGGTCACATATCTCCCGCTCCTCTTCACGGTAATGATGCTCGACCGCACCATCTAACCAATTTTTGCCGCTACCTTTTTTCGGACGCCCAACACCACTCGAAGACTGCCGCCCTCCGAGCGCGAAGCGCGCACTAATTGCGTCGTCTGCAGAGCGACGTTCAGGAACCGCCACCCTACAAGCGCAATGCGCGCACCAACGCTGTCTCGTAGGCTCATTGCCACTCAGGAACTACCAAGCTCCAAGCGCGAAGCGCGCACCGCCGTAAAAGCCCGGGGCGCCAGCCCCGGGGAAAGCGCGGCCGCTAAACGAGAAGCCCGAAGGGCGGCACGCCTTTGCCCCGCCGTCCGCCCCGCCAACCTCATTCGCAACCCCCACTTTTCACTTCGTTGTTACTCCCCCGACCCTCCCGCTTACTCCCGCAAATTTCTCCACTACAATTCCCCGCATGCAACGCCGCGACTTCCTAAAATCCTCCGCCGCCCTCGCCGCCGCTTCATTCGTTCCCGCCCACAACTGGGATCAATACAATTTCGGCTCCGGACCTACCTCGCCCGATCGCCTGAACCAGGGCCCGTTTCCGCAATATCCACCCGACGCCGTCATCCCCACCGACGACGTCGTCATGACCACCACGCCCTCCGCCGAAGTCGTCCCCAACTACGGCAAGGGTCTGGTCACCTACATCACCGCCGACATGGGCACCGACGAAATCAAAGTCCCCAACGTCGAGCGTGCCATCGAAGAACTCGCCCGCTTCCCTCTCGGCCAGCAGCTCTACATCCGCCCCACCTGGCGCGAGGTCCAACCGCGTCCCGGAAAACTCCAGCTCCCCGAGTACATCCAGCAAGTTTTCTCGCTCGCCAAGCAGCTCAACAAGCGCGTCGGCCTTCGCATCCAGATGAGCGCTCCCGACTACACGCACTCCGCCGCCCTTCCCGATTTCGTTCTCGAAAAAGTTCCCAAGGTCGACCTCGTCCTCCCCGCCGACGCTTCCGCCGAAGACAAGAAAGCCTCGGAACGCTATCTCAACAATCCCCACGCGAAATACCAGCCGCGCTTCGACGACCCGTTTTTCCAAGCCGCCTTCGCCGATCTTGTCGGCAACCTAGCATCGGAGTTCAACGGCAACCCGCAAGTCGAGTACATCGACACTTTCATGTACGGCTTCTGGGGCGAAGGCCACACCTGGCCCTTTGCCAACAATCCCTTCCCCGATTACCAGACGGCGGAACGCACTTGGGTCCACATGCTAGAAGTCCAACTTCAGCACTTCACGAAAACGCCGCTCCTCACCAACACCCAGCCCGATTTCAGCCGCGTCGGCAACAGCGAGATGTTGGACCGCAGTGTGCGCAGTAACAACTGGGTTCGCAGCGACACCATCTTCATCGAGAACGAACAGATTGAAGCTCTCAGCAACCGTCCGCCATGGATCGCTGCGCTCTTAGAGCAGCCATTCCCCGGCCGCCCACCCGATCCGCACGAAGTCGAAGAAGGCATCTCTCCGGTCGAAAACATGCTCGCCCACATCGCCGACGTCGGTGCCAATTACGCCGCGATCTGGAACTTCCACCACATCGATCCCGCGCTTCTTCAGCAGACCTACCAGGCCTCACAAGCCGCGTTCGACAGCCTCAACCGCCGCATCGGCTACCGCGTCCGCCCAAGTTTCATCTGGAGCTACAACGACGGCCCGAACGATGGCCTCGTCATCGGCTTCGCCAACGATGGCATTGCCGGCGTCCCCGGCCTCCTCCGCGTCACCGTCGAAACCGCCGACGGAAAGCCGCTTCGCACCGGTTCGCTCGACGCCGGCTACCCGCTCCCCGGCAAAATCCGCCAGGCCCAATTCGTCCTTCCCGCAGCAACTAAATGGGAAGGTTTAAAGCTCCGCGCCGAACTCGAAGTCAAAGGCGTACGCTATCCCCTCCGCTGGGCTTGCCATCAAAAACTCAACGACGACGGTACCCTCACCCTCCGCCGCAATCTAAAAATGCACGTCTGACGCCAGTTTTTGTCATTGCGAGGCCCGTCTTTCGGGCCGCGGCAATCCCCACCCTGCCTCAATCGCCATTGCCGTACTGAGGCTTTTCGACCAATGTTTTTCCCGCGTCAGCAGCAAGCCCCGCACCAAGCAGCCGTCGCACGAAAGTAATGTAATTTCTGGTACAAGGACGGCCTTGCTGGCTCCATCCAGATTAAAATGGCGCAAATTGGCCGACGACCAACCCATCACGGTCCTGCTGCAGGAAGTCGCAGCCGGCGACAAGCGTGCCCTGGATTCCCTGGTGCCCATCCTTTACCCAGAGCTGAAGCGGCTGGCGCGCTCGTACATGCGCGACGAAAATCCCGCTCACACGCTTCAACCCACCGCCTTGGTGAACGAGGCCTATGTCCGCCTTATCCAGCAAGCGCATCCTGACTACAAGAGCCGCGCTCATTTCATGGGCGTGGCGGCACATTTAATGCGCCAAATCCTCATCGACCATGCCCGCACTCGCAAGGCTGAAAAGCGCGGTGGTGGCGTGGTTCCGCTCACCATGGACGCTGCCGCCGACATCGGAGTGACCCGTACATCCCCGATGATCGCCATTGATGACGCGCTCCATGAGCTCGCCAAGACCGATTCCCTGAAAGCGCAGCTCATCGAAATGCGTTTTTTCGGCGGCATGACCGCTGAAGAATCGGCCGAAGTTCTGGGCCTCGCCGTAACCGAAGTGCGTCGCCACTTGCGGGTAGCGCAGGCGTGGCTGCAAGGTGAACTTGACCGCACCGGCATAAAAAGTTAAAAAGTGCAGGCTTAAAACCGGCTCCAATTTCCGCCTTAATAGAAGTACGGGTCTCTGCGAAGGAGATGATGTGCCGGGTCAGGACTGGCAACGCATCGAGGACGTATTTCTCGCCTCCGTTGATCTCTCGGGACGCGATCGCGAGAGCTACCTCGCCCAGGTTTGCGTAGGCGATCCCGACTTGCGGGCACAGGTCGATGCACTTCTCCGCGCCGACACCACCGCTGACCGTTTTATCTCTTCCCTAGTCGAATCTGAAGTCCGCTCGCTGCTTGGAAGCGTCGACGATTCGATGACCGGCACCCTGCTCGGTCGCTATCGTATCGTCGCAGAGCTAGGTCGCGGCGGCATGGGCACGGTTTATCTCGGCGAGCGCGACGACGAACAATTCCGCAAAGAAGTAGCCATCAAGGTCGTAAAGCGCGGCATGGACAGCAGCGAAGTCCTGCAGCGTTTCCGCCACGAACGGCAAATCCTCGCCGGGCTTGAGCACCCTTACATAGCGCGCCTGATCGACGGCGGATCCACCCCCGACGGCCGCCCGTATTTCGTCATGGAGTACGTGAAGGGCACGCCCATTGACGTTTACTGCCGCGAGCACAAGCTCGATATCGCCGCCCGCCTCCGGCTCTTCCTCCGCGTTTGCGAAGCGGTGAGCTATGCCCACCGCGCGCTCGTGGTACACCGCGACCTGAAGCCAAGCAACATTCTGGTCACCACCGAAGGCGTTCCCAAGCTCCTCGATTTCGGCGTTGCGAAATTGCTAGATTCGTCCGACCTCGGGCTCACCGTCACCCAGGCAATGGGCCCCCTCACCCCGGAATATGCTAGTCCGGAACAGGTTCAGGGCGAGCGAATCACCACCGCGGCGGACGTATACGCCCTCGGCGCTATCCTCTTCGAGTTGCTTACCGACACTCGCGCGCAACGAATTGCCACGGTCACGCCATCGGAGATCGAGCGCGTGGTATGCCGCGAAGCGACACCGCTTCCTAGCGCGGTGGTGCGCAATCGACGCGGCGCCGCCAGGCTCGACGGTGAACTCGACAACATCGTGCTAATGGCGATGCGCAAGGAGCCCGAGCGCCGTTATCGTTCCGCTTCCCAACTCGCAGAAGACGTCCAGCGCTACCAGGAGGGACGTCCGGTACTGGCGCGCCAGGATTCACTTCCTTACCGCATGCGGAAGTTTCTGCGACGGCACGCTTTGTTAGCGGGCGCCGCCGCGCTCATTGTTCTGAGCATGGTCGGTGGCACCGCTGCCGCCCTCGTCGAGGCGCGCCGCGCTCGCACCGAGCAGCAAGTTGCCGAAACCCAGCGCCAGGCTGCGGAATACCAGCGCTCGCAAGCCGTTGCGCAGAAGAAAGCCGCTGAAGAAGAAAGTGCGCGTGCGGAACGCGAAAAACAGCGCGCCGAAACCGAGAGCGGAATTGCCCGTGCGCAACAGGAACGCTCGCAGCGGCAGCTCACGCAGACCCTGCAGTTGGCCAGCGACACCGTTTTCCACGTGCACTCCAGCATCGCTAGACTGCCGGGTAGCCTCGAACCTCGCAAAGAAATCGTTCAGGAAACTATCCACTTCCTCGAGAGCTTGTCGAAAGACGCCGCCATGGACGACAACTTCCGTCTCACGTTAGCGGTCTCCTACATCGAGGTGGGCAACACGCTGGGATATCCCACCCAGCCAAATCTCGGCGATTCCAAAGGCGCGCTTGAGAATTATCGCAAAGCCATTAGCCTGCTCGATCCTCTGATGAAGAAGAATCCGAACAACCAGGCCTACATCCAGGAATGGGTCGAGGCGCAGCAATCCGTGGCGGCGGTGTTGACGCAGATGGGCAAGAGCAAAGAAGCGGTGGATCTGCTGCTCTCAGCCGCGCCTTTCGCCCATCGTCTGGAAAAACTATGCCCGGCGGAGTTTCGCTGCTGGCTTGCTGAAGGCAATGTCTACTCGCAACTTGTGGAGACAACCATCAATTTCAGCACCGCAGACGCCTTCAGATATTCCATGCAGCAAGTGGAGATCGTCGACAAAGCGCTGCAGCGTTTCCCCAACGAAGATGACGTGGCTCTCGACGCGGCCACCGCATACAGCCAGCAAGCCAAGATCCGGAACGCGCGTGGCGAATTAGGCGAAGCCGTGGATGAGTACAAGAAGGCAGCAGCGCTTCGCGAGAGAGCGCTGCAACGCAATCCAAACGACGTGCTGGCGCGGCGCAACCTCATGATCACCTATGGCAATCTCGGCGCGACGCTCGGTAGCCCAATCACCTTCAACCTGGGTAACGTGGCGGGGGCGCGAGAGAGCTACGGCAAGGCCCTCGCCATTGCCCGCGGATTGTCGGCTACAGACCCCACCAACCAACTCGCGCAATACGACCTTGCAAATGCGTTGATGTTCTACTCCATTCTCGACCCTGAAAAAGAACAGTGGGAAGAGTGCCTCGCGAACCTCGCCCAGGCAGAAACCATTCTCCAGAAATTTGTGACCGCGGACGGAAGCGCGGTGGGAAGGGTGCGCACACTGGCTCTGGCGAAGCAATATAAAGGCCAACGTCTCGAAGCCCTTGACCGGCGCGACGAAGCGATCGTTACGTTTCGCCAATCGCTTGAGGTGGCGCAGAAAGCGCTTGAGCGATCCCCGCAAGATCTGAGCAACATTTCGCAGGTGCTGGCGAGCCAGGAAGATCTAGCCGAAACGCTCGCACGAAACGGCGCCCGTCTGGAGGCGATTTCCAATGCGGAGGCTGCAACTCACCGTGCAGAAGCGATGCAGCCCTTACCTTCGGAAAACGAACGCAAAATCCGTTCGATTGCCATCGCCTACCAGAGCCTTGGCAACGTGCACGCCACTTTAGGGGAGTGGCCCGAAGCCGTGGCCGCCGCCGAAAAATCCGTGTCCGGCTGGAACGAACTTCAGGCGGCAGGCAGTAAGCGCCTGGATCCAAAGAAGATAGCCACCGCCCGGGCGCTTCTGGAAAACGCCAGGTCACACCTGCAGTAAATCTCTCAAAAGTCCCGCAAAAAACTCCGCTCTTCTTCGCCTTAGTAAGTGGGCCGGAAATTGGCAACTCGCCGCGCACAGCGCTCCGGGTTGTGAGAACAAACTTTGCGGATGAGGACGGGAAGACACTCCATGACGTGCAAACGCGAGCATAGCCGCTACAACTGTCGTGGCAGCGCAGACCTCAGCAACGGCACCAACTGTCGGGTGTGGGGAGAATTGGGCGACATTTCGCTCGCCGGCTTCTACGTCTCGACTTACGGTCCGTTGCCGATCAGCACCGAAGTCCGCTTCAAGATCGAAGTTGAAGGCGAGGTCATATGCGGTGCCGGTGAGGTGGCAACCAGCCACCCGGGCGTAGGCATGGCAGTGATCTTCCACGATCTCTCGTCGCAGTACCGCCAAACATTACAGTGGGTGATCCGCGAGCTTTCGCAATGCAACGGATCCCCGGCGGGCATAGGTTTGCGCATTTAGCACCTCGAATGCGCATTGGCGTGACGCCGCTCGTAAAAGTTCGCTTACCTGGCGTGGGGACGCCAGTGGGGAGCTGGGGAGACGGACGGCGTCGCGCCATGTTTAGCTTTACAATGAATGAGTGAGTCTTTCCGAAACAATCCCTGAAGCTCCCAGCGCCAATCCCGCTGCCCTCGCGCCTGTCATCGAAGTCCAGGACCTCCGCCACACCTACGACAAGCGAGTAGCTCTCGACGGCGTTTCCTTCGCCGTTCGCCCTGCGGAAATCTTCGGCCTCCTCGGCCCCAACGGCAGCGGCAAGACCACTATGTTCCGCATTCTCTCTACCCTCATGCTCCCCAGCGGAGGCCGCGCCCTCATCCAGGGCCACGACGCCGCCAAAGATCCTGCCGCTCTGCGCCGCGAGATCGGCGTCGTCTTCCAGGCGCAAAGCATCGACGTGAAGCTCACCGCCGCCGAAAATCTTACCCACATCGGCCATCTCTACGGCCTCAGCGGCGATGCCCTAAAACAGCGGGTCAACGAAATGCTCCGACGCGTCCGCCTCGACGATCGCGCCAATGAGAAAGCCGAAACCTTCTCCGGAGGCATGCAGCGCCGCCTCGAACTAGCCAAAGGACTTCTGCATCATCCCAGCGTTCTCCTCCTCGACGAGCCCACCACCGGCCTCGATCCCGGCGCCCGGCGCGACCTCTGGCAATATCTCCAGATCCTCCGCGACGAAGAACGCGTCACTGTGATCGTCACCACGCACCTGATGGAAGAAGCCGAAAAGTGCGATCGGCTCGCCATCCTCAGTGCTGGAAAGCTCGTCGCGCTCGGGACGCCTGCGGAGTTGAAGCACGAAATCGGCGGCGACGTCATCGTCCTCGAAACCGACGACGCCGACTCGCTCGCCCAGCACATCGGACAGCGTTTTGGCATCGAAGCCACTGCTCTCGACGGCAAAGTCCGTTTCGAGCGCGAACAAGGCCACCGCTTCGTAACCGACGTTATGGAGGCATTTCCGGGCGAAATTCAATCAATTTCCGTCTCCAAACCAACTCTTGAAGACGTTTTTATTCGCCGCACCGGACACCGCTTCTGGACCGAAGACGAGAAGGCAAAACAAGCCGAAGCCGAAGGAAAGAAAAAGAAAAAGCATTAATCATGGCGACCACAACCGCAGTAGCTCCCCGAGTTCAAGTCACCAATCCCGGCGCCGTAATTCCCTCTTTTTCGCTCTGGAAGCGCGAAATCGTGCGCTTCTATCGCCAAAAGGCACGCGTAGTTGGCGTCATTTTGTCGCCGCTTCTTTTCTGGATCGTCATCGGTTCTGGTTTCGGCAGCTCCTTCCGTGGCGGCGCCGGCAACGGCCAGCATTACCTCGATTTCTTCTTCCCAGGCGCGCTGACGATGATTGTGCTTTTCACCTCGATCTTCACCATGATGTCCGTCATCGAGGACCGCAACGAAGGCTTCTTACTTTCAGTCCTGGTCGCGCCCGTGAGCCGCTCCGTCATCGTGATGGGTAAAGTTCTCGGCGGCACCACGCTGGCCGCCATTCAAGGCCTGATCTTCCTTGTCTTCGCGCCACTCATCGGCATTCACTTCACCGTCACGAGTTTTTTGCTGATCGCCGCAACGGTTTTCCTTGTCGCGTTCTCGCTCACCGCTCTAGGTTTCGCGATTGCGTGGCCGATGGATTCCACGCAGGCCTTTCACGCCATCATCAACTTATTCTTGATCCCGCTCTGGCTGCTCTCGGGCTCGCTCTTCCCCGTTGCCAGTGCTTCCAGTTGGCTCAAATGGATGATGCTGGTGAACCCGCTGACCTACGGCACAGAGGCCCTGCGCGCTCTTATGTTTCCGCAGAGCACGTCAGTCGACTTCCCCGTCGGGATGGATCTTGCGATCCTTGGCGGTTTCGCCGTCGTGATGTTCGCCATCGCCTTCGCGTTAGCCAACCGCAGAACCACCAAGCCCGCCGCCTAATTCATGCAAGCTGACCTGAGCATTTTTCCCGCAATTGACGCCACTTTAAACGGCATGGCTGCCATCCTCATCGGCACCGGCGTGTATTTCATCAAGACCCGGCGCCCGCAGATCCACCGCAAGTTCATGATCGCGGCGGTCACCTGCTCAGCGGTTTTCCTCGCGTGCTATCTCACGTATCACGGCATTCTTGGACGGGCCAGCGGCTCCGTGAGCAAGCACTTCACCGGCACCGGAATTGTGCGCCCGGTCTATTTCACGATCCTGATCTCGCACACGATTCTCGCCGTCGTTATCGTCCCACTCGTCCTGATTACGCTTACCCGCGGCCTGAAATCAAATTTTCTCAAGCACCGCGCTATCGCTCGCTGGACGTATCCGATCTGGCTGTATGTCAGCATCACCGGCGTAGTTATCTACCTCATGCTCTACAAGATTTACGCGTAGCCAGGCCGCCGCTCGCCTTTCCCGCCTCCCACCAAAGCAGCATGTCTCGATCATTCGCGCACAAAGCGGCAGACTGATATATTGTCCCTTCAACCCCGAGGAGTTCGCATGGCGAAAAGCGTAAATAAAGTCATCTTGATCGGCAATCTTGGCAAAGATCCGGAAGTGAAGTACACCCCGCAGGGCACGGCCGTCGCCCGTTTCTCTCTCGCCACCAACGAGCGCTACAAAGATAAACAAGGCGAATGGCAGGACCGTACCGAATGGCACAACATCGTCGCCTGGCAAAGGCTGGCTGAGATTGTTGGCGAATATGTGAAGAAGGGCTCGAAGATCTACATCGAAGGCCGTCTCACCACCAACAGCTGGGAAGACCAGAAATCCGGCGAAAAGAAGTACCGCACCGAAATCGTTGCCAACGACCTCGTTCTACTCAGCGGACGCGGCGAGGGTGCCGGTGGAGGCGAAGAAGGCGGTGGCGGCTTCCGTCGCAAGGAATCCTCCAGCAACATGGACCAGCGGAGTGGCGGCAACGATTTCGATTCCGCTCCGGCGGCGAGCACCGGGATTACGGACGACGATATTCCGTTCTAGCTTCGCCGCAGAGTTGAATCGCGATAGGTAGGCGTCGAGGTTGCGGGTTTTGTATACTGCTGCTCCGTAAAACAGGAGCGAACCTTTGACCACACGGCGGCGCTTTTTGCAGCAGGCTGGGCTTTCCGCGGGATTCCTGCTGCTTGATTCTTCCCTGAAACAGACAGCGTGGGCTGCGCCCGACGTGAACGCGGACTTCCTCGAACGGGCGCGGTTTCTTCTACAACAGGCGCCGTTAATCGACACGCACAACGATTTGCCAACCGTGCTGATTGAGCAGGGCGCGGACCTCACAAAATTTGACCTCGGAAAAGTCCAACCGAAGCTGTGTGCCGATGTGCCTCGCTTGCGCGATGGCTGCGTCGGCGCGCAGTACTGGTCGGTGTATGTGCCGTCGGGTACGCAGAAGACGCACACCTCGCTGCACGAGGCTGCGCGCGAATTCGACGTGGCGCTGCGGATGATCCGTAGCAATCCGGCGTTCGAGCAGGCGCACACGGCCGACGACATTGAACGCATTCACCGGAGCCGTCGCATTGCCTGCCTGCTGGGCGTGGAAGGCGGGCACATGATGGAAGACTCCGCCGCGGCCCTGCGCATGTTCTACGAACTCGGCGCGCGCTACATGACGCTGACCCACTGGGACAACATCAACTGGGCGGATGCGGCCACCGATCGCGTGGAACACAATGGGCTGACGGAGTTCGGCAAGCGCACCGTGATGGAAATGAACCGCCTGGGGATGTTCGTGGATATTTCGCACGTAAGCGCCAATACCATGCGCGACGCGATCAGCGTGAGCCGGGCGCCGGTGCTGTTTTCGCACTCGTGTGCGTTCGCGGTGGATCCGCATCCGCGGAATGTGCCGGATGATGTGCTCAGCGAACTTCCGGCGAATGGCGGGGTGGTGCATGTGGCGTTCATCCGCGACTTCATCGCGCCGGGAGACTCCGCGTGGCAACAGCGGCGGACGGCCGCGCTGCGTGAGCTGCACGAACAATACATCTCCGATAAGCAGATCGAGCAAGAGATCCAGGAGTGGGACAACGCGAACCCGTATCCGGCGCCGCAAATTTCCGACGTGGCCGACCACATCGACCATATCCGGCAGGTTGCAGGCATTGATCACATTGGCATTGGCGCGGATTTTTACGATTCCGATCCTAAGTCGATGGTGACCGGGCTGGCGGATGTGACGCGGTATCCGTACCTGTTTGCTGAGTTATTGCGTCGCAGGTATACGGACGAAGAGGTGCTCAAGATCGCCGGAAGGAACCATCTGCGAGCAATGCGACAAATGGAGCGAGTTGCGGCGGAGCTGCAGAAAAAAGAAGCGCCGTTTATGGGGGAAGAAGGAAAGGTCTTGAATTAGTCGGCGCATGGCCGCTGGCGGTGGTGGAATATGGAAGGGTTAGTAGTGGTAAGGCCTGTTATCGCCAACAATCATGCGGAACTTGCCCATCGGGGTCGGTGTCTGAACCAATATGAGGCCAAAGGCATGGTTAACTGTCGCGTTTACAGCCACCCTTCTTGCGGTAGCGGCACTAGGATTCTTCT
>DASYAU010000151.1:0-1935 GCA_036501185.1 Candidatus Korobacter sp.
GTGAAGGAAAACGCTGTCGCAAGGATGCCGCCGGTGAGGGTGGAGATGACATAGGTTTCGAGCAGGAATTTGCTGCCCTTTGCGTCCTCCAGATAGAAGCCCATGAACCAGAGCGAGAGCAGGGTGAAGATGATGCTGAGCAGCCCCATGTCGGGGACAAAGCCGAAGGTGAAGGGCTGCCAGATGAAGAACCGGTGCACGACGGCCAGCGGCGTGAGCGCGAGCAGGGCCGGAATTATGGCGAGCGGATGCAGGAATCGCGCCAGCAACCACGCCGTGTAGACGGCGAGATTGATGATAACGAGGTTCTTCGTCATGCCCGCGAAAGGCGGGAAGGACAGCGTTAATGGACGGGAACCGGGCATGTGGTCTATTAGAGCATTTTCGGTACGACGATGGTGTGCGGAGGGTCCAGCCAGAGTCAGACCGATTTTCCCCGCTGTTCGCCACAATCTGCATCGGCCAGCGTTAGCCCATCGACGGAATGATGCGCAAGGACGGAATTGGGTATCCCGGGTGCTCTCGCGTCGGTAAGATGCGGGGCGAGGAAGACCCATCGATGCCTATTGCTCCCAGCAGCCCTGCCGAATCGGCCGTGATCCGGAGAATTTCAGGCGGCAAGGTAAAACTCCTGCTGCTCTTCTGCCTTTCGCTGTGGTGCGCGGGGCAGCAGAGCGCGATCGGCCAAAGCGTTGCCGCACCCAATACCGATCCGGATCGACTGCGAGCCATTGTTCAGGCGGGAGCGCAGAAAGCCGGCACGAAGGCGGTGGAATTTGGCATGTGGGTGGGCGATCGCGAGGTGGTGACGACCGCCCTGGGCAATTCGATGACAGCCGTGCCAGCCGCCACGAACATGCACTATCGCATCGGCGGGATTGCGGAGACTTTCATGTCCACGCTGCTGCTGATGCTGGAGGAGCAGGGGCGCATTAACCTGGACGACAAGATCTCGCGCTGGTTCCCAAACCTGCTGGATGCCGATCAGGTGACGGTGCGCATGCTGGTGGGCAACACGGCCGGCTACCCCGATTATGTGACGGTAGACGACTTCGTGAAGCTGCAACTGGCCGAGCCCTTTCGGACGTTTACGGACGACGAGTTGATCCACTACTCGGTCCGGAACGGCAAGATGAATTTCCCGCCCGGCACGAGCCAGCGATACTCCCATACCGACAACGTCATTCTGGGCCAGGTGATTCAACGCGCGACTAAGGAGTCGCTTAAGGACCTGTACGACAAGAACATCTTTCGGCCGATGGACATGAAGGACACGCAGTTTCCGGCCGATGAGAGAATCCAAAGCCCGGTGCTGCACGCATTCACGAAGGACCGAGGAGTTTACGAGGATTGCACCTACTGGAATCCGTCGTGGGGCTCGACGCCAGCCTTGCCGACATCCAACATTCACGACCTGGGCAAATGGGGCCCGATTTTCGGAACCGGGCGGTTGATCTCGCCGGCGCACTTTAAGGAGCAGACCGCTCCAACCTCGGCGGGCAAAGGCGGCAACCGGCCCGATCGCTATTTCGCCTATGGATTTGTCGTCGCCAACGGATGGATGGTGCAAAACCCCAGCATCAACGGCTACAGCGGCGGCTTCGCCTATAACCCGGCCAACGGCGTGACGATTGTGGTCGAGGCCACGAAGAGCGAGACCACCACCACGGACTTGTCCGCCTTCGACATTCTCCGCGACGTGGTCAAATACGTTACACCGGCAAAACCGATTAATTTTTAAGCGCCTTAGGTTGCTATCGCTGTGGCAATGGCGGGACCGCCGGGCTGCACTGGCCGGCGCGGTTGCAGGCGCGGACGCCGAAGATGACGTTGTCCTTGGAGACGGGCAGGGTGACGGAGCCCTGAGCGGCGTCGGCGGCGGGGACGGGCTGGTGGAATTGCCAGTCGGGCGCTGAGGTATCGCGCCAGACGATG
>DASYAU010000152.1:0-4403 GCA_036501185.1 Candidatus Korobacter sp.
CGAAATCCCACGCCAAACTCTCCTCCAGGGCCGACACGATGGGAGCCCTCGTCTGCTTCTAAGTGGCGCATCTCCTTCTTGAATTCGTCGAGTTGCGGCACCCAGTCGAAATGCGTGGTCGGAACATCCTGAGATTGTTTCTGCAGCAGCGAATACAATTCGATAGTCAGCTTCTTGATGCGCGGACGTATCCCGTACTTCGTCAACGGATCTTCTAAATGATCCAGACGCTCCACAATTCGCGAAGTCGCGATTTCATCGAGCCACTGCGACAGAGCAGCTGTGGCGGGAAGCACCTGCGCTGCAATTTTTATGGCCGGCACAAACCAGTTCCTGATACTCATGCTGATTTCGCTTTTTCGAACGTGCTTAGAATGCAATCAAATCTTTCGGTATACTGACAGCATTGTTCAACCTGTCCTCCGCACCTTGCTTCTTCCGCTGACAGAATCATTATCGTTAAATCTGAACTTCAACCCAGGGGTGATCGCTCACCTCGTCGACGGGACCTACGAACTCTTCCGTCACTTCTACGGCTTGCGCATGTTTCGCGCAAAGGCTTCGCTTCACGCGGCCCCTTTCGTTTATGCTGACGCAGTGTTCTACGTGGATGTTTTGCGTTCGGAAAGACTCCGGTTTCTACATCGGGTACTCGAGTGAGTTATTCTGCTCATTGACTTAGAGGTGGACTCCGTTTTCTGCGACTCACGTTTCCACATGCGGTAGACTCTGCCCATGAGCTTTCTCGAGCTGGATTAATTGCCGTTTATCGGAATGTCGCACGAGTTCGTGCGTGAAACGCATGCCGCGCCGTTTTCTGCCTACATCGTGGAGGCCAAACCCGGGAAAGGGCCGCCGTTGCATAAGCATCCCTACGTCGAAGTCGTCTTCACGCTCGAGGGCTGCGCCACCATCATCGTCGGCAACGAAGAGCGCGAGGTGAAAGCTGGCGGCATCGTCGTCATTCCGGCGGACAGCGCATCGATTTATTAACTCCGGCAAGACGGATTTGCGCCGAATCGACGTTCACGCCAGTCCGCGATTTATCCAGCCGCCGAGGTTCTCATCGAGCTTTAACTTCACAGGGTTGCCGACTCGAGCGGCACATCGACGTAACGCTCGCGCGACATTTCAGCGCCGTAGGCGATACACGCCTGAATGTCAGTCTCCGTGATGCCCGGGTAGCTTTCAAGAATTTCTGCGACCGTCGATCCCGAAGCGAGTAAGTCGAGGATGAGCGACACCCAAATGCGGTGTCCGCGGATGCACGGCTTGCCGAAACATCGCTGCGGGTCGATCCAGATTCGCTGAAGCAGTTCTTCGCGGCTCATGCGGTGAGATTATCAGATCTCATGGGCAAAGTAAATTCGCACCTTTAACAAGCCGCGAAAAGCCCTGCCACTTATAGTAAGACTCTGCGCTGTTGTGACCGACGAAGACGCGGCCGTGGCGGCGATCGCAGTAAAGGGCGCCGCGGAATATTCCTCTTCGGTTAGCGGCTCGACGCCCATGTCTGTCGCGATGGTAGCCGCGCCTGAAAGAAAATCCAGCAGACGTTTCCAGACTGGCATCGAGCGCAACGTCGACTTACAACGAATCGAGGCGGATAGCGGCGACGAGGGCGTCGAAGGCTGCGCTCTGGCGCAGCGCTTCGGCCGTATCGAACGGGCCCGCCCACGAGTAACCGAAAAAGGTGCCGCCATCGTCGCGTCGGTTGTTTAGCCAAAGCGAGTTGGCGTTCCCTGCAATAAACGTCAGATACGCGGGCCGGTGCGTCCCATCCGGATCCGGGTCGATCGAGCAGAGGTAAGAGAGATAGCGCATGAAGGGGCCTTTGAACTGGGCGCTCTCGTCGCCGGGGCCGACGGGCTCGGTCAGAATGCCGTCGCGGACCAATGGGGAGGCGAGCACGGCCTGGAAGAGTGGCCACGCGGCGCGCTCGATGTAGGTGGAGTAGTCGCCGGTGGCCAGATAAAGGTCGGCCAGACCGCCAAGGATCACACCCTGGTTGTAGGTGTAGGTCGGCTGGCCGTTGTTGACGCAAGTGAACGAAATGAGGCCGTCGTTGATCAGCCCGGCACTGTTCTGCATGCCGCTTTTTTGAAACCAGTTCAGCTCGCTCCTGGCCCAGTCGAGATAGAGACCATCCCGGGTGCGCTGGTAGAGGCGGATCGCAAGGGTGAGAAAGAGCTCGTTGACTACGGCATTCTTGTAACGGAACGGCATTCCGTTGTCATTGGCATACTGCTGCGTATCCCAGAACAATCCGCCGCCGCACTGCCACGTCCATTGTGACGACATGTTATTGAAAATGGTCTTTGCCATCTCGAGGTAGGCGCCCGCCAACCCCCATCCATCGATGACGCCCGGAGAGGTGAGGAGGTCATAGGCCGCGAGCCAGGCCAAAGCCCACCAACACTCGTCATCGAATAAACCTTGTTCCGAATATTCATCCGGGGAGTAGGCGAAGTTCGTATCCCGGTTTCTCTGGAACATGGTGGCGAACATATCCTCGACGCCCGCGACTGGGCGGAGCGCGGCGAAATCAGCGATCGCGTGCATCGCATTAGCGGCTTGCCAGAACCGCAGCCCATCCCAACTGCCGTCATCGTAGTTGTACCAGTTATTAACGAGCGTCGAGTACGCTGCGTCGGCATAGCCCAGGTATCGGTCCCACATCGGACTAACTTTACGCGTGCGGCGCCATCGTAACAGTTGCGGCGTAGACAACGCCGAGGGCGTCGGTCCATGCGCCGGCCCGACCGAAGAGCCCTACGAATCGCGCCCCTTCCGGCACCTCGAATGGCACGAACGGTTGACCTCCGGATCCTCCAAAGGGCCCGTATTCTTTGACGAAGCGATTCGCAACTCCCGGCGTCCACGTCGCGAGCGTGATCGAGTCCACGTATTCGCCGCACTTGCCGCCGAGGCTCAAAATCTGTTCGCCTTCCGCGAGCGGTATGTCGACGTGGTTCGAGCCTGAGGTGTAGCCGCCGAGTGAGATGACGCCCTGGCCGTTCGTCGGGCTCGCGTAATGAAACAGCAGTTGGTTGATATACGCGCCCCACTTGACTTCGATCCGCACGATAACGCCGTCGTCCGGCATCGCCCACGGAGGGACCTCGTCTCCGCCGGTGCCGCCGACCGGCCCGGCTTGAGTGAACATAGGCGTCATGCAGATTCGGGCTTCACGAAATCTTTCACGAGATAAATGATCGGTCAATATCCTATGGCGGCTTTACGGCGCTGCCGATTCTAAGCCACCTAAAAGGATGCTTCGCATAGACTCGGCGCCCGGTAGGAATTCCTTCCTCTTTTCCTCCATTCCTGCTTCAACTGTATTTGATCGCGCGAGCTTCGCGAACGGCTTCTTCGGTTAGGCCAAAGGCGGCGGGGAACTGGACGGGAAAACGTTTGAGAAGGGATGCTCACGCCGCAGTCGCGCTCCTCGAAGTTGAACGTAAATCGACGACGCACCTAAAGCGGCGCGGGGGCGCGCGCACTTTTTGCTTGCGGCCTGATTACTTTTTGGTAATACACCCGCCCATGAACAACAATTTCCGCGTCACGAAATCGTTTCGCCCACTCTTCCGCAGAAGTTTTGCCTGCCTCGGAGCGGTCGGTTTAGCCGTCGTGTGGCAGCAGCCGGCTGTGGCGCAGCAAGTCGGCAATTCATCGCGCATCACGGTGCAGGGCCAGCCGCTGCCCAGCCCTACGCCTAACGAGGATTGGAAGCCAAAGCTCAATCACCTCATGCCCGAAGTTGCGGGAACCCAAATCACGGTGACGAAGAAGGCGACGGTGATCAAGCTCGACCAGCAGCCGCCGGTGGAAGATAACAATCTGCAGCAGCTTTTCACGAAGGCTCCCGGGTTGCTCATCAGCGAGCAGAGCACGCCCGGCCAATATAATTTTAGCTATCGCGGGCTCGGCAATCCGCAGGAGTCGGAGTTCGTCACCGTGCTCGAGGACGGGATTCCGCTGGCCAGCGATTGGATCGGATTTCCCACGCTTTATTACCTCCCGCTGCCGCAAGGTATCAGCGAAATCCAGGAGATCCGCGGCGGCAGCAGCCTGCTTTACGGACCGGAACCCGAGCCGGCGGTGAACTTCGCGACCAAACATCCCGCGCCCGGGTCGCCCTGGAGTTTTTCGACTCAGCAGATTGGTGGTTCCGATGGGCTTTACGAGACTTACAATGTCCTCCAGGAGGCAGTCGGGCCGGTTGAGCTCCGGATCGACGGCGCCTACATTCGCAGCGACGGTCAGCGCACGAACAGCGCCTACGAAGAATTCCAAACCAATCTCTACCTCGGCTATCGCCCGAACAGCGACGAGCTTCTCGCCCTCGATTTCCACGCCAGCCGTTTCAGCGGCGGCGATCCGGGCCGGCTGACTTACGC
>DASYAU010000153.1:0-3305 GCA_036501185.1 Candidatus Korobacter sp.
GCGTTGTTCGACGGCGAAATGTCGCCAGCCGCGCTGCTGCTCGACGGGGATCGCTTCGCCATAAAGTTCAATTCGCCAGCCCGCCACCTCGAATGAGACGACCACGGGCCTCGGTGCCCTCACCAGTTGCTTCGCAGTGAAAGCAGGTGCACTGGAGAAATTGTGCCACACAGTGTCCGTGAATGCCTGCGCGTCCGGTGCAAAGCAGAGCACGTCAATGTCGCTGCCCGGCAGTTCGAGCCCAAGCGGGGGCGTGCCGGCGATGTGCGGATCGAACGAGGCAAGTGATCCCAGCACGTCGCATTCGGCCAGTGCTTCTTCGTAAGCTCGACGATCATGCTGGATACTCACCGCTTCGATCACACCCGCATTTATAGTCATCGTCGGAGCCTATTCTGCACCGCCAAAGCGTCTCCAGGATCGCAGCCAAGTGGCGCTGATAATCGTGTCGGGATCGAGAAACTTGGACCAGCCCGCATCGCAGTTACAGGCCGAAGCGGTTCAGGATATTACGCATCGCTGTCGCGCCTCCCGCAGCCGGAAATAATCTGGCCTGAAGACCGGCCGCTATCGCGCTCGTCACGTTGTCTTCGCGGTCGTCGATAAAAAGCACAGACCCAGGCTGGACGCGCAGCTCGCCCAGAATGAATTTGAAAAAGCCGATGTCGGGCTTCGCAATGCCAATACGGCAGGAGTAGAATTCCCGGTCGAACAGGTCTCTGTGGCCGATCGCCTCGGACATATATCGCGCGCGGTGCGATTGCTGATTGGTGGCAAGATGACAATTGATACCGCGAGCTCGTAGCTCCCGCACGATCTTGACGATGTCCGAGTCGACGCGGATGGCATTGAGGATTTCCAGAACTTCGGCCGAGCGTCCCGCAAATTTGCACCGGGCCAACGTCGCATCCAGGTCATCCAGGAAACCCCCGTCGCGTGTGAGGTGAGTAAGTTCGGTTGCAATGACAGACTGAACCACGGCATCAAGATTATCACCTACCGACGAGAATTTTCTTGCAAAGGCTGGCTGCCAGCGCTCAATCGGGTCTTGCAAAACGCCGTCGGCGTCGAACAGGACAGTAGAGACACGAATACCTGTCATGACAGAGGCACTTGAGCCACATTAGTGACCACCGTCAAATTGGAGCGCATTCGTGAGATCAGCGGCATTCGCGTCACGTTCGCCGAGCGGTGTAAGATGCCACCGCGTTTCAATCAGCTTCAGTATCGAGGTCGTATCGTAGGTCGTGTGGTCAACGAAATGTCGCCGGGCGAATCTGGAGACTATGATCGCTGGCACCCGTGTGCCCGGCCCCCAACGATCGACTTTCGGCGGCGCGACATGATCCCACATACCGCCATTGCTGGCGTAGGTCACGATAATCACAGCGTCATTCCAGATGAAGCTGTTGCGAATGAACTGAATGAGCCACGCTGCATGGTTATCGCCCTGAGTAACATTTGCGTAGCCCGGGTGCTCATCATTCGTTCCTAGCGGTTTATAAAAACTCACCGAGGGAAGGGTGCGATCATTGATGGCTTCCAGCATGTCGCGCAAATCTTTGAGGTGCTCGGAACGTCCTGCGGTGCCCTCAACATAATCCGCGAAGTAGGCAAACGGTTGGTGATGATAGACGAATGTCGGATCAGGGTGACCATCGGTCGCATTCGCGTAGCCTCCGGAATACCACGCCCATGATATCCCGGCGTCGGTTAACAGACGCCCTATTGTCTGCATCGTCTGCGGAGGCAATCGGAAGCGCTCTTCATCAACTCTCGGGTTATGAAGGCCAAACCTGGGCTGAATGGTATTAACGGCGAACCCGTCGGGCGTGACCGATCCATCTCTGGTCATTCGGCCTTTCGCGTCGAGTTGAGCCAGCAACTCGGCTGGCGCGTTTTCATAACGTGGCGTGCAGGCGCAAATGAGCCACATGTGGTTGAGAAATCCGCCGCCGAACGCGGCATGAAAAAAGTGATCCGCCAGCGTATACTCCTGGGCGAGTTTGAACAAAGGTAAGGCGTGACCGTCGAAATACCCCATCGGTAACCCGCCAACCCCTGAAAACGCGACAAATCGATTCATCTTCCCGCCATTGATTTGTTCCTGTTCCTGGTAGAAGCGGTGCACCGGGTCGCCGGTCTGCTCCCTCAGATCGATAAATTGATCTTCGGAAAAAGGTTCGTTTGGCAACGCCGAGGCAAAGCGTGTGTCGATCCACGAGGGCACGTAGTTATTGAGCACTGCCGGGAGCATCTCGAATCGTTCACCTTGAGGCGTTATCTGGACTGTATTGAGGTCAGCATTGTTGAGACCATCCGCGCCCGGGAACAATCCATAGAGATGATCGAAGCTGCGGTTTTCCAGATAGATGACGATGATGTGACCCACCCGCTCAAGCCCGGGCGGGTGTGCCGCCGAGGTCTGTGCCGCCACAACAAGGAACGGAAGAAGGGCGATGTTGAGAAGCGCCCGCATGAACGACCTCCACCGCGGCAAGTTATTTTCCCGATGAATGCGCCGGAGTTGGCGGCGATGCAATCGGTGTGTTGATTGGAGGCATTGCGCCTCTGGATTTGATGCGACGCACAATCGGTTCAGTGCGTGTCGAACGAATATCCCTCAGGTTTTACGAAATGCCACGAACCGAACGTAAGAACCTGCAAACCGGTCGATAATACCCGCGAGGCCCGCTTCCTCCACCAACATTACGGCTTCGGTCGCATCAAACCATTTGGTTTCCCGCTGCTTCTTCTCCGGCCAGTCATCAAGCTGGCGCTCCACCCGGAAGGAGTAGACGCGCACCTGACACAGCCGCTCCTTCTTGGTCAGTTGCTTCTGGTAGTGAAAATTGCCGAGTGGCCGCTTGCTGACGATATGGCCGATCAGACCGGCCTCTTCGTACGCCTCCCGGCTTGCGACCTCGGAGGGTTTTCGCCCCTTCATGGGCCAACCCTTTGGGATGATCCAGCGGTGCGTCTCTCGTGAGGTCAGCAGCATGACCTCACGCCGTCCGCCCTCGCCGATTCGCCAGGGCAGTGCCGCAAACTGAGTGTCACGGAATCCGTGCTTCGCCATGCTCCGTTATGTAGCACTTACCGGGCAGGTGTCGCCTCGGCGATCCGGACTCGCCGCCCTGCTAGTTTTACTATTGATAACCTGCATTATCAAGACTTTCAGAGGCATAACATACTGAGCATGCTATGTTTTTGTGGCGGGGTGCCGCACCGACGCTCCGCCTACTTATGCCGCCAGACCTTGATCGCCGACAGCACCAAGATCACCGCCAGCAGCGGCAACAAGA
>DASYAU010000154.1:0-37040 GCA_036501185.1 Candidatus Korobacter sp.
GGATGCTGTGCGCATCGGCGGGCTCGTTTTAGTGCGATTCGAAGGTATCTACGAAGTGCACAGCTCCACCGACACGCCCAACGCATGGTGATGATGATGGTGTCGATGGCTCTGCAACTTCATGCTTCAACAATACGGACGGCCCCAACTTCCCGTCAAATCGTTTTCTGAACTTTCACCCCAAATTTATCAATGCAGCCTATCGATTTTTTCCACGAAGATTCATCCCCCAAAACGGTCACTCATACCTCATCCTGTATTCCAAGCCGTTAGCTTTTCACGCAAATCATGAAACCGAACCCGAGTACCGTCGCTCCTATGAAGCGCACAGCCGGCAAGGCTCTGCGCACACCGGCGATCACAGGCGGGTAAGGATCCAGGCAACACCAGGTTTCCAGCACCCGCCGCCAGCAGGCGGGTTTTGTATTTGCGCGGAAGGAGAGCGCGAATTTGACCTCAAGGTACCCAGCACCAAACGGCCTGCCCCCCGCCCAAGGGCTTTACGACCCTCGCTACGAGCACGACGCCTGCGGCATGGGCTTCGTCGCCAGCCTGCGCGGTGAGAAGTCGCACGCCATCCTCACTCTAGGCCTCGAAATCCTCATCAACCTCACCCACCGAGGGGCCTGCGGATCCGATCCCGACACCGGCGATGGCGCCGGCATCACCATCCAAATCCCGCACACCTTCTTCGCCCGCGAGTGCCCACTCTCCGGTTTCTCGCTCCCCCAACCCGGCGAATACGCGGTCGGCATGGTCTTCCTGCCCGTCGATTCCCATCCGCGCCTTCAATGCGAAGGCATCCTCGAGCGCATCGCCCGCGAAGAAGGCCTCATCGTTCTCGGCTGGCGCGACACTCCCGTCGACGAAACCGCCATCGGCCGCATCGCCCGCGGTTCGCAGCCTTACATCGAGCAGGTCTTCCTCGCGCGCCCCGCATCCGTGGATCAGGACGCCTTCGAGCGCCGTCTCTACATCGTCCGCAAGCGCGCCGAAAACGAAATCGCGGCCAGCGAGATCGACGGCAAAGACCTCTTCTACATCCCCTCACTTTCGTCGCGCACCATCGTCTACAAAGGCCTCCTGATCGCGCCGCAGGTCGCGAAGTTCTATCCCGAACTCGCCGACCCAGACGTCACCACCGCGCTCTGCCTCGTCCACCAACGCTTCTCCACCAACACATTTCCCAGCTGGCAGCTCGCGCATCCCTTCCGCTACGTCGCCCACAACGGCGAAATCAACACCCTCCGCGGAAACGCCAGTTGGATGCACGCCCGCCAGTCCATCCTTGCGTCGCCCCTCTTCGGCGACGACCTCAAGAAGCTCTTCCCCATCATCCAAGCCGGCTCCAGCGACTCCGCCGCCTTCGACAACGCGCTTGAACTCCTCGTCCAGTCCGGACGCTCCCTCCCCCACGCCATGGCCATGCTCATTCCCGAAGCCTGGACCGGCAATCCGCACATGAAGCCCGAGAAGCGCGCCTTCTACGAGTACCACGCCTCTCTCATGGAGCCATGGGACGGCCCCGCCGCGATCGCCTTCACTGACGGCCGCCTCATCGGCGCGACCCTCGACCGCAACGGCCTCCGTCCCGGCCGCTACATGATCACCGAAGACGATCTCGTTGTCCTTGCCTCCGAAGCCGGCGTGCTCGACGTTCCACCCGAGCGCGTAAAGCGCAAGGGCCGCCTTCAGCCCGGCAAGATGTTTGTCGTCGACACCGTCGCCGGTCGCATCGTCACCGACAAGGAAATCAAAGCCTCGCTCGCCTCCCGCCAGCCCTACGCCGAGTGGCTCGAGAAAAACCAAATCAGCATCGGCAACTTGCCCGAGCCCACCCGCTTTCACGCGGGCGATAACAGCACGCTCCTCCGCCGCCAGCGCGCCTTCGGCTACACCGACGAAGATCTGCAGATGATCCTCGAACCCATGGCCAACAAGGGCGAGGAGCCCATCGGCTCCATGGGTACCGACACGCCGCTCGCGTGTTTATCGGATCGCCCTCAACTGCTGTTCAGCTATTTCCGCCAGCTTTTCGCGCAGGTCACCAATCCTCCCATCGATCCCATTCGCGAAGAAATGGTCATGTCGCTCACCAGCTACATCGGTGTTGAGCGCAACATCCTCGATGAAACTCCGCTCAATTGTCACACCCTCAAACTTCCCCAGCCCGTACTCACCAACCGCGAGCTCGAAAAGCTGCGCCGACTCAGCTACGGCGATCTCCTCGCCACCACGCTCTCCACCGGCTTTCGCGTTAAGGAAGGCGAAGACGGCCTCCGCCGTTCTCTCGACGAAATCTGCCGCCGCGCCTCACTCGCCGTGAAGAATGGCTACACACTTATCATCCTTTCCGATCGCGGACTTGACGAGCAATACGCACCGATCCCCAGCCTGCTTGCGCTCGCCGCCGTTCACAACACGCTCATCCGCGAAGAAACGCGCACCACCGTTGCCCTCATCGTCGAGTCCGGCGAGCCTCGCGAGGTCATGCACTTCGCCCTGCTGATCGGTTACGGTGCCAGCGCGATTAATCCTTACCTCGCGCTCGAAACTCTCGAAGACCGCGCCACTAGCGGCTATCTCGCCGACGGAATCACGCCCGAACTCGCCACCAGGAATTTCATCAAGGCCATCGACAAGGCCCTGCTCAAAACCTTTTCCAAGATGGGCATATCCACCCTCCAGAGCTACCGCGGCGCGCAATGCTTTGAGGCCATTGGCCTCAGCCGCCAGCTTGTCGATGAATACTTCACCGCCACTGTCTCGCGTATCGAAGGCGTTGGCCTCGGCGTCATCGCTCGCGAAGCCTCCATGCGTCACGAGTTCGCCTTCCGCACTCCTCGCGATCACGAAGACGAACTTGCCTCCGGCGGCGCCTACCACTACCGCGTCGATGGCGAATACCATCTGCTCAATCCCCAGACCATCCGCAAACTCCAGCACGCTGTTCGCTCCTCCGACGCCAAAACATTCCAGGAGTACACCGACTTAATCGATAGCCAGAACCGCGAGCTCTGCACCCTTCGCGGGCTGCTCCAGATCAAATCCGTCGCCAAGCCCGTTCCCGTCGAAGAAGTCGAACCCGCGAAGGAGATCGTGAGGCGCTTCGCCACCGGCGCCATGTCGTTCGGCTCCATCAGCAAGGAAGCCCACGAAACCCTCGCCATCGCCATGAACCGCATCGGAGGCCGTTCCAACACCGGCGAAGGCGGGGAAGACGAATCCCGCTTCCAGCGCGACTCTTCCGGTGATCTTCGCCGCAGCTCGGTGAAGCAAGTTGCCTCCGCTCGCTTCGGGGTCACCACCAACTATCTGGTCAACGCCGACGAGCTCCAGATCAAAATGGCCCAAGGCGCCAAGCCCGGCGAAGGCGGCCAACTCCCCGGCCACAAGGTCGATGAAGTCATCGCCCGCTTGCGCCACTCCACCCCGGGCGTCGGCCTCATCTCGCCTCCGCCGCATCACGACATCTACTCCATCGAAGATCTCGCGCAACTCATCTACGACCTCAAGAACGTAAACCCGCAAGCGCGCATCTCCGTCAAACTTGTCGCCGAAGTCGGCGTCGGCACCGTTGCCGCCGGCGTCGCCAAGGCTCACGCCGATGTCGTCCTCATCTCCGGCGATAGCGGCGGCACCGGCGCGTCTCCGCTCAGTTCCATCAAGCACGCCGGTATTCCCTGGGAACTCGGTCTCGCCGAGGCGCAACAAACGCTGCTCCTCAACGATCTCCGCAGTCGCATTCGCGTGCAGACCGACGGCAAATTGCAGACCGGCCGCGACGTCATCATTGCCGCACTTCTTGGTGCCGAAGAATTCGGCTTCGCCACCACGCCGCTCATCGCCATGGGCTGCGTCATGATGCGCAAGTGCCACCTCAATACCTGCTCCGTCGGCATCGCCACGCAAGATCCCGTCCTGCGTGCGCGATTCCAAGGCCAGCCCGAGCACGTCGTCAACTTTTTCTTCTTCTTAGCCGAGCAAGTCCGCCAACACATTGCGCAAATGGGCTTCCGCACCTTCGACGAAATGGTCGGCCGCACCGACATGCTCGACGCCCGCATCGCCGCCGACCACTGGAAAGCCAGCGGCCTCGACCTCTCGTCCATTCTTTACACGCCCCCGCTCCCCGGACGCGTCGCGCGCCGCTGCGTGAAATCTCAGGATCACGGTCTCGACGATGCACTCGATCATTTCCTCCTCGATCGCACCCGCGAGGCCCTCGAACGTCAGTTGCCCGTCGAACTCGGTCCGCTGCCGATTCGCAACGTCCATCGCACCGTCGGCGCTATGCTCAGCGGCGAAATCGCCCGCCGCTACGGATCAAAAGGCCTGCCCGACGACCGCATTCGCGTCCACTTTCAAGGCTCAGCCGGACAGAGCTTCGGCGCATTCCTCGCCTCCGGCGTCACCCTCACTCTCGAAGGCGACGCCAACGACTACACCGGCAAAGGCCTCAGCGGCGGACGCATCATCATCCATCCGCCCAGAATTTCTCCGCTTATTCCGGAAGAAAACATCATCGTCGGCAACGTCGTCCTCTACGGCGCCACCAGCGGCGAAGCCTTCTTCTCCGGAATCGCCGGCGAGCGTTTCGCCGTTCGCAACTCCGGCGCGACCGCCGTCGTCGAAGGCCTTGGCGACCATGGCTGCGAATACATGACCAACGGTACGGTGATCGTTCTCGGCGCTTGCGGCCGCAACTTCGCCGCCGGCATGAGTGGCGGCATCGCCTATGTCTACGACGAGTACAACGATTTCACCCGGGAGCGCTGCAACCTCGCTTCCGTCGATCTCGACCCTCTCGAGTCCGAAGACGAAGAACTCCTCCGCCGCCTGATCTCAAAACACATGGTCCTCACCGGAAGCTCGCGCGCCCGCTGGATCCTCCAGCATTGGGCGGAAGTCCTGCCGCGCTTCGTCAAAGTTTTCCCGCACGAATTCAAACGCGTCCTCAAGAAACCGCAACCGACCTCACTTCCCATTCTCGTCACGCCAGCCGCTGTCTCTGCGGAGGTGCAGCATGGGTAAGCCGACCGGCTTC
This sequence comes from Candidatus Korobacter sp., assembly GCA_036501185.1. Taxonomy (GTDB): domain Bacteria; phylum Acidobacteriota; class Terriglobia; order Terriglobales; family Acidobacteriaceae; genus Korobacter. Next base: position 5,048 of record DASYAU010000154.1, read on the forward strand.
CTCGAGTACACTCGCGAGCTCCCGTCGCGCCGCCCGGTCATCGAGCGCGTCAACGACTGGTTCGAAATCTACCAGGAGTTACCTCAACCCAAGCTGCAGCAGCAGGGCGCGCGCTGCATGGATTGCGGCGTTCCGTTCTGCCATACCGGTTGTCCGGTCAACAACAATATCCCCACGTGGAACGACCTCGTCTATCGCGGACGCTGGCGCGAAGCCGTCCGCCGCCTCCATGCCACCAACAATTTTCCCGAATTCACCGGACGCATCTGTCCCGCTCCCTGCGAGACCGCCTGCGTCCTCGGCATCACCGAGCCCGCGGTGACGATCAAGAACATCGAGAAGTCGATCATCGACCGCGCCTTCGACGAAGGCTGGATCCAGCCTGAGCCGCCCGATTTTGAGACCGGTAAGAGCGTCGCCATCATCGGCTCCGGCCCCGCCGGACTCGCCGCCGCCCAACAGCTTCGCCGCGCCGGACACACCGTCACCGTCTACGAGAAAGCCGACCGCATCGGCGGCCTTCTCCGTTACGGCATTCCAAATTTCAAACTCGAGAAGCATGTCGTCGATCGCCGCCTTGATCAACTCAAGGCCGAAAGCGTGAGGTTCGTCACCAATGCTCATATCGGCGTAAATGTGGAAGTCGAAAAACTTCGCCGTGACTTCGATGCCCTCGTCCTCGCCGGAGGCGCCGAACAACCGCGCGACCTCCGCGTCTCCGGCCGCGATCTCAAAGGTATTCACTTCGCGATGGACTATCTCGAGCAGCAGAATCGCCGCAACGAAGGACTCGCCATCAGTGGGGAAGAGATCCTCGCCACGCGAAAACATGTCGTCATCATCGGCGGTGGCGACACCGGCGCCGACTGCCTCGGCACCGCGCATCGCCAGCATGCGAAATCCGTCCGTCAGTTCGAACTTCTTCCCATGCCGCCTGAGCAGCGTTCACCGCAGACTCCATGGCCCCTCTGGCCGCTGCAACTCCGCACCGAAAGCGCGCACGAAGAAGGTGGCGACCGCCACTGGTCCGTCGCCACCACGAAATTCACCGGCGACGAGCAGGGAAGAGTGAACCGGCTCCACGCCGTTCGCATCGGCCCTCCTCCAACTTTCGAGCCCATTGCCGGCACCGAGTTCACCGTCGAAGCCGATCTTGTTCTCCTCGCCATGGGTTTCACTGGTCCTGTTCGCAACGGCCTTCTCGATCAACTCGGCGTCGCACTCGATCCGCGCGGCAACGTCCAAACCGATGCCACCCACATGTCATCTGTCCCCGGCGTTTTCGCCGCCGGCGACATGCGCCGCGGCCAATCCCTGGTCGTCTGGGCCATCGCCGAAGGCCGCCGCACCGCCTCCGCCGTCCACAGCTACCTCTCCCAATGATGTGGGTGCCCCATGTTTCGCGATTTTCGAAACCTGGGGGTCTTTTCGTCGCGCGGCGATCCGACAATGCTCACTTCCTCACATAACTCTCCCTTGTCATCCAGAGGAGCGCAGCGACGAAGGACCTGCTGTTCGCAGTAAACTTCCACCATGCTCTCCTCCTTCCAGGCCGATCGCTTCGCCAATCTCGCTCTCGCCTGCGTCCACCGCGAATACCCCAACAAAATCACGCACATCCTCAATAGTGACGCCGATGCCCTCCCGCCGCGCCGCCTCACCCCTGCTTTCTATGGCTGTTTCGATTGGCACTCCGCCGTCCACGCACACTGGCTCCTCGTCCGTCTTCTCCGCATGGTTCCCGACAGCAAGTTCGAGCACCATGCCCGCCATGCGCTCGCGAAAAATCTCACCGCCGAAAATCTCACCGCCGAAGCCGACTACCTGCAAGGCGACGGACGCGCCAGCTTCGAGCGCCCCTACGGACTCGCGTGGCTCCTGCAACTGGCCACCGAATTGCACGAATGGCAAGAAGACGTCCACGCGCAAGAGGTCGCTCAGAATCTCAAGCCTCTGGAAGCCGAAGTGGTCCGTCGTTTTAGCGCATGGCTCCCGAAGCTTCCATTTCCCGTCCGCTCCGGCGAGCATTCTCAAACCGCCTTCGCCATCGGCCTCGCGCTCGATTTCGCCCGAACCACCCGCAACGCCGCCTTCACCAATCTTCTGGAACAACGCGCGAAAGCCTTCTTTCAGAACGATCTCAAAGCTCCGCTCTCCTACGAGCCCTCCGGCGAAGACTTCCTCTCACCCACTCTTGCCGAAGCCGACGTCATGCGCCGTATCCTCAGCCCGCAATCGTTCGCCGCATGGCTCACCGAATTCTTCCCATCGATCGACCTTCAACCTGCCGTCTCTCCCGATCGCACCGATGGCAAGCTCGCACACCTCGACGGCCTCAACCTCAGCCGCGCCTGGATGTTGGAAGGAATCGCCTCTCGCCTGCCCAGTGCGGACCCGCGCAAATCAAAGTTGCAGGAACTCGCAACGATTCACGCCCATGCCGGCCTCGAAGCCGTCACCGGCGAGCACTACGAAGGCGGACACTGGCTCGCCAGCTTCGCCGTCTATCTCCTCACCCGCCGCGGGCTGCCGCTCACCAGCGAACATTACCCCGAATAATCGGCGATTTCCCGCGCCGCCGGTTTCCGTTTACACTTCTCTCCCTCGCAGCATTCGACGTTAGGAGCCCACATTGAGCCAGAAGATCATCGCTGTCGCAGGTGCAACCGGAGCGCAGGGCGGAGGTCTCGTCCGCGCCATCCTCTCCGACCCGCAAAAAACCTACCGCGTGCGCGCTCTCACCCGCGACGCCAACTCCCCCAAAGCCCAGGAACTTGCCAAGCTCGGCGCCGAAGTCGTCTCCGCCAACGTCGACGACCTTGACTCCCTCAAGCATGCCTTCGACGGCTGTTACGGCGCCTTCTGCGTCACCTTTTACTGGGACCACTTCTCTCCGCAGCGCGAAACTCAGCAGGCCACCAACCTTGCGCAAGCCGCGTCTGCCGCAGGCGTCCAGCACGCCATCTGGTCCACCCTCGAAGACACCCGCCAGTTCTACCCGCTCTCCGACACCACCCGCATGCCCACGCTCATGGGCAGCTACAAAGTCCCGCATCTCGACTCCAAGGGAGAAGCCGACCACGTCTTCGCTGACCTCGGCCTCCCCACCACGTTCCTCCTAACCTCTTTTTACTGGGATAATTTCATCTACTTCGGCATGGGCCCCAAGCGCTCGCCCGACGGCAAGCTCGTCCTCAGCCTCCCGATGGCCAACGCCAAGCTCGCGGGTATTGCCGCCGTCGACATCGGCCGCTGCTCCTTCGGAATCTTTCAGCGCGGCAAGGAATTTCAAGGCAGGCGCGTCGGCATCGTTGGCGAATGGCTTACTGGAAACGAGATGGCTGCCCGCTTCACCGAGGCCCTCGGCCAGCCCGTCACCTACCAGGCCATCCCGTTCGACGTCTATCGCAACCTCGGCTTCCCCGGCGCCGACGACCTCGGCAACATGTTCCAGTTCTTCGCCGAGCAGGGCGACGCCATGGCCAGCACCCGCCGTGTCGAGCTTTCCCGCTCTCTCAACCCGCAGCTCCAGGATCTCCGCACCTGGCTCGCGCAAAACAAATCCAACATCCCACTCCAATAAACAAAGGCGCCGGACGAGATCTCCCGTCCGGCGCACTTTCCACGCTTAACCGCACTACCGCCCGCCGCCTAGCGCTCCCAACTTGTCCAACTCGTCCTTATGCGCCTTCACGAACGCAATATTCGCTGGGTTCACCCACGCCGGAGGCTTCCCACCCTGGTTGATCGCCACCTGCGCCAGCCCCGCCGTCATCAGCGTCATCGGCAGCACCACAAATTCCCTTGCCGTCATCCCATGCGCCTTAATCCACGCATTCATCCGCGGGCAACTCGTCTCCACCATCTTCACCTTACTCATCAGCGAGACATCGTTCGCCTCCACCTTTTTACTCTCCGCCTCCATCGCCGGATCATGCTGCCCCTTTTCATAATCCTGTGAAGCCGCCTGGTACACCTTCACCCGCGCCATCGTCAGCACGTAATCGTGGATCGCCGCCGTGTCCTCCGGCGACAAATCGTCTGACCCCTTCTGCGCCAACGCCGGTACTGCCATCACCAGCGCCATCAGCGCTGCCGCTCGGAACTTCTTCGTAAACATCAGGTTTCTCCCCTGTGGTTGGAACCGCACTGCAAGGGATTTCGCCCGGCCTTCGCATCCGGAAGAAAATTCCTCAGGCCCTGAGGAAAACTCAGCTACTCTCCCTCTTGCCCCTGCCCGCCCTCTTAGCCCATAATTGGTCGTGCACCCCTCCAACCTGCACAACCCAACATCCAGTCAAAAGAATGAGGTCGCGATGTCGCCTAAGTACATCTTTGTGACCGGCGGTGTAGTCTCGTCTCTCGGCAAGGGTCTTGCCGCTGCCTCCATTGGCTGCCTGCTGGAAACCCGCGGTCTGCGCGTGAACATGCAGAAGTTCGACCCGTACCTCAACGTCGATCCCGGCACCATGTCGCCCTTCCAGCACGGCGAAGTTTTCGTTACCGACGACGGCGCCGAAACCGATCTCGACCTCGGCCACTATGAGCGCTACACCCACAGCAAGCTGACGCGCGAAAATAACTGGACCACCGGTCGCATCTACGAGCAGATCATCACCAAGGAACGTCGCGGCGATTATCTCGGTAAGACCGTCCAGGTCATTCCCCACGTTACTAATGAAATCAAGGCCGCTATGAAGCGCGCCGCCGTTGACGTGGACATCGCCATCGTCGAAATCGGCGGCACCGTTGGCGACATCGAATCACTCCCCTTCATCGAGGCCATCCGCCAGATGCGCCAGGAGCTCGGCCGCGACAACACTCTCTTCGTGCACCTCACGCTCGTCCCGTACATCGCCGCTGCCGGCGAACTGAAAACGAAGCCCACGCAGCACTCCGTCAAAGAACTTCTCAGCATCGGGATTCAGCCCGACATCCTTCTCTGCCGGACCGATCGCTTCCTCTCCAAGGACATCAAGGGCAAGATCGCGCTCTTCTGCAACGTCGAAGACGAAGCCGTCATCACCGCCAAAGATGTCGCCTCGATCTACGAAGTCCCCCTCGGCTTCCACCATGAGGGTGTCGACAAACTGGTGATGAAGTATCTCCGCCTCGAAGCCAAGGAACCTGACCTCTCCAAGTGGCAGGAGCTCATCCATCGCGTCTACAACCCCAAGGACGAAGTCGTCATTGGTATCGTCGGCAAGTACGTCGAGTACGAAGACTCCTACAAATCGCTGAAGGAAGCCCTCGTCCACGGCGCGCTCGCCCACAATCTCAAGCTCAACGTGCAATGGATTGAAGCTGAGGGCCTCGAGACGAAAGACGAGTCCTACTACGAGCAGCTCCGTAACGTCGACGGCATCCTCGTTCCCGGCGGCTTCGGCAAGCGCGGCATTGCTGGCATGTTGAATGGCATCCGCTTCGCCCGCGAGCAAAAGGTCCCGTACTTCGGCATCTGCCTCGGAATGCAGACCGCCTCCATCGAGTTTGCCCGCAACGTCTGCGGCCTCGAAGACGCCAACTCCAGCGAGTTCGATCCCGCCACCCCGCATCGCGTCATCTACAAATTGCGCGAACTGCGCGGCGTCGAAGAACTTGGCGGCACCATGCGCTTAGGCGCGTGGGCCTGCAAGCTCGAGCCCGGCTCCCACGCCGCGAAAGCCTACGGCACCACCGAAATCAGCGAGCGCCATCGCCACCGCTACGAGTTCAACCAGGAATATCGCGAGCAAATGGCCGCCGCCGGGTTGAAGTTCACCGGCACCACGCCCGACGGCACGTACATCGAAATCATCGAGCTCGACCAGAACGAGCACCCGTACTTCCTCGGTTGCCAGTTCCACCCCGAGTTCAAGTCGAAGCCCCTCGAGCCGCATCCGCTCTTCACAGCCTTTATCGGCGCATCCTACGAGAACCGCAAGCAGCGCCATCATGCCAAGGAACGCGAGGACGAATCCGTCTTTCTCCGTCCCGAGCGGGTAGGGAAATAGTGAGCACGAAATTCAAAGTCAAAGACGTCGAGATCGGCGGCCCGACCCTGTTTCTCATCGCCGGTCCCTGCGTCATCGAAAGCGAAGCCCACGCCCTCAAAATGGCCGAGGCCATCGCCGGCGTCTGCCGCGCCATGAAGATCCCTTACATTTTCAAGGCCTCGTACGACAAAGCCAATCGCACGTCGCTGAAAAGTTTCCGCGGTCCCGGTCTCCAGGAAGGTCTCCGCATCCTTGCCAAAATCGCCGACGAAGTGAATCTCCCCGTCCTCACCGACGTCCACGATGCCGAGCAGGCCACCGCTGCCGGCGATATCGTCGACGTTCTCCAGATTCCCGCATTCCTCTGCCGTCAGACCGACCTTCTCGTCGCCGCCGCCAAAACCGGCAAGGCCATAAACGTGAAGAAAGGCCAATTCGTCGCACCTGCCGACATGCAGCACGCCGTCACCAAGGTCCGCGAATCCGGCAACCAGCGCGTCTTCCTCACCGAGCGCGGCGCCAGCTTCGGCTACAACAACCTCGTCGTCGACATGCGCTCACTCCCCATCCTCCGCCAATTTGCGCCCGTGGTCTTCGACGCCACCCACTCCGTCCAACTTCCGTCCGCCGGCAACAAAGGCGAAGCTGTCTCCGGAGGCCAGCCCGAATTTATCCCCGTCCTCTCTCGCGCCGCCGTCGCCGCCGGCATCGACGGCATCTTTATGGAAGTCCATGACGACCCCGCCCACGCCAAATCGGATGGCGCCAATGCCCTCGACCTCAAAGACCTCCGCGGCGTGCTAACCCAGCTAATGCGCATCCACGAAGCCGCCCAACCGCCAGCCTCAAATTGATCACAATGATTCGTAATGGCGACCGGAGAACTCGCGGACAGTTGCGCGTTCGGAGCGGGGCTACCTTTTGTTTTCCCGGTATAAACACCCGCTGTTCGTAATTTTTTCGGCAAACCCCATCCCCGTCGCCCCCGCCACTCGTCATACACTAACGACATGCGCACCATCGCACTCGCGCTGACTCTTTTCTTCGCGGCCACGGCCTTCGCCCAACTCCGCCTCAACACTTCCATCTACCCCGCCAACGTCGACGCCAAGCAGGACGTCGCCGAAGCCCTCCAGCGCGCCAAGACCGAACACAAGCGTCTTCTCCTCGTCTTCGGCGCCGACTGGTGCTACGACTGCCACGTTCTCGACGCCCGCTTCCACGAATTCAATATCGCGCCCATCGTCGACAAGAACTTCGTCGTCGTCCACATCGACATCGGCCAAGGCGAAAAGAACGCCGACCTCGCACAGAAATATCAAATCCCCGTCAATAAGGGCGTGCCTTCGGTCGCCGTAGTCACCGCCGACGACAAGCTTCTCTACAGCACCCAGCACGGCGAGATCTCCCCCACCCGCCGACTCCCCGCCAGCAACATCATCGATTTCCTGGAAAAGTGGGCGCCGAAGAGCTAATCGTTCGGCTGCCAGATCATCGCTGCCATCATGCATTCCATCTTCCCGACGAATTGTGTCGATCTAGCAGGATGCAAGGCCGTAGGCCGACCTGGCTTTTCAGCACGACGCGCCAGCGTCGTGAAAGCCTCGCAAAATTACAAAAGCCCCTCAAAGAGGGACGACGCGGCTCCGCGGTGAGGCGGTCAGCCTCACCGTCACTTTCCCCACTTCAAAATCTCCTCCCGAAACCCCGAATAATTCTCCACCGTCTGAGGCACAAAAATCCGCCACCCAATCCTGTCCGTCACCACCATCCCGCGCCGCGGATATTCCCGGATCGATACCACATTCTCCCGCGCGATCCGCGTCTCCTCGCCATCCATCTGCCGCACCAACTCATCCGCCGTCACCTCCACAGCAAACGACTCCCAGCGCTGCGATTTAAGCCGGAAACTGAAGCGCCCAACGAATGTGCCGAACGCCATCCCGCACACCACCACAATGCTCACAATCAGCGCGGCCCGGCGGTCTTCCTGCCTTGCCCAGTTCACCCGTGGCAGCAGGACGAACGCGATCAAGCCCACCCCGAACAGGGCCATCAGCGGCGCAATCCACCTCGCCGCGCGTCGCTTCTTCGCAATCCATTCTGGTCGTACTCGATAGATCACTCGCTCGCCTCGCCGCGTTATTCTCGTCAGTGTAGGTGAAAGCCGGGAACTTTCCCCGCCGATTTGGCAATACTCTACAGCGGCTGGTTCCCAGCGAGCAGGAGCCGATGAAGTCCCCAAGCGACCAGGAACTTATCAAACTGCTTGCCCGCGGAGACCACGGCGCGTTCGAAAGCATTTACGACCGTTGTCGCCAGCACGTATTTCGGTTCGCTTTGCATATGTCCGGTTCACACGAAATCGCCGACGAAGTTACCCAGGACGCCTTCCTCTTCCTCTTGCGTCAACCCGGCGCCTACGAGGCGAGCAAAGGCACCCTGCAGAGCTTCCTCATGGGAGTCGCCCGCAACCTCGTCCGCCGCTCCAGTCGCGACGCCACCGACGACCACTCTCTCGACGAAGACGGCATCGAGGATCGCATCACCACTCCGGCTAATCTCGCCACGCCCCTCGATCACGCCATCGGTCGCCAATCGGCCGAAGCCCTTCAATCCGCACTCCTCCAGCTCCCGCAGGCCTACCGCGAAGCCATCATTCTCTGCGATCTCCAGGAAGTCAGCTACGCCGAGGCCGCCGCGATTCTCGGCGTTCCCATCGGCACCATTCGCTCGCGCCTCCATCGCGGACACATCGCCCTCCTCGATCAACTCTCGCGCACATCGGCGCCCGCGAAGTCAGGAGCCAATCAATGACCTGCGCCTGGTACGAACAACAACTTCAAGCCAACGCCGATCTCTGGCACAACGGACGACCAACGCCGTCGCTTCTCGATCACGCCCGTACCTGCGCCGCCTGCGATGCCTTTATCGCCTGTGAACTCGAACTGAAACTCTCGCTCGCGCAACTGGCCGAGAGCTCCCGGAACACGGAGTCCAGCGCGTTCCTGAAGCGCAACCTGCTCGCCGAACTCGATGCCCAACATGCCCAGCCCGGGCCTCGCGCCAATTGGATCCCGCGCATCGCCTTCGCCGTAGCCGCGCTCATCCTCGTCGCCATCGGCACCATATTCTTCCACCGCGCACCGCAACCGCACCCGCCGACGATCACAACCACCCGAACACCCACGCAATCCGCGCCCGCAGTAACGCCGGTCGAGCAAGCCGCTCCCACGCAGGTCGCTGCCGTGCGTCCACCCAAAGTTCATCCCACGCACCACCGCGAAACCGGGCCATCCACGAACGCCGACTTCTATCCCGTCGTGATGTGCGATTCGCTCGCGTGTTCCGGCCCTACCATGACCGTTCGTGTTGAGCTGCCCGCGTCGCCGCTCGCCACGGAAAACGACAACCGCAAAATTACTGCCGACCTCATCGTCGGCGACGACGGCCTCATTCGCGCCGTCCGATTTGTGCAATAAACAGGAGAGGCTATGAAGAAAGTTCTACTGGTTTCCACGATCCTGGCGTGCTCCGCCACTCTCGCATTTGCCCAGGGCCAGCGCGCCATGGTCCTCAGCGGCGACGGTCCGCAAATGGGCGGCGCCATCACTCTCGAACTCGACGGTCCCGACTCCGACACCCGTCCGCCGGTGAAGAACAATCCCATCACCGCCGACATCGTCAACAGCCATGTGCAGTACCTGTCCGACGGTAACAAGATTAGCAACGAAGAGACCTCGCACTTCTATCGCGACAGCGAAGGCCGCACCCGCCGCGAGAACAAGCTCATGCTGCCCGGCCACGAAGGCGACTCGCCCAGCATGATCGTCATCTCCGATCCCGTTGCCCACACCAAGTTCGTCCTCAACACCATGCGTAAGTCCGCAAACGAATTTTCAACCGTTGTCGACGGCGGACCGGCCTCCGATAAAGTGATGTTCTTTGCCAAGACCGCCGGCGATGGCGCTAAAGCTGGCGGATCCGACGATGCGATGTTCATCCGTAAACGCACCGACGAACGGATCGTGAACGCTCCCGGTCCTGATTCTGATCCAGAAACCATGGAAGATCTCGGCACCCAAACCATCGGGGGCTTCTCCGCGCACGGTACTCGCTCCAGCCACACCATCCCCGCCGGAAGAATCGGCAACGAGCGCCCCATCACCGTCACCACCGAAACCTGGTACTCCGACGACATCGGCATGGAAGTCAAACGCGTCCACAAAGACCCGTGGGTCGGCGAAATGACGACCAAGGTCGAAAACGTCCGCCGCGGTGAGCCCGACGCCAGCCTCTTCACGCCCCCCGCCGATTACAAGGTGCAGACGATGAAAGGTGACCACCGCATCATCCGCCTCGAAACCAAGGACGGCGAACTTCCACCTCCGCCTCCACCACCGCCGCAGAATTAACCCGCGCACCTCGTGGGTGCCCCGTCCTCATCCGCGCAGCGGATAGGGCGGGGCTTTTTTCGTTCCGCGCAGCCACCATCTCTCTTCGCCACCCCTCAATGCGCGTCCGGATGCGGCTCCTGCATCATCGCGTCCATCTTCTCCTGTTGCTCCGTGCTCAAGTACTCGCGCGCTTCCTTCGCGGCCTTCACGTGCAACGCCCTTAGTTTTTCGTGACGCGCGTCCGCCGTCAAGTTCGGGTCCTCCATCACCTTCTCTGCGCTTGCTTGTATTTCTTCCAGGATCGGCCTGATCTTGGCCTGCTGGTCCGCCGTCAGGTCCAACTTCGCACTGAGCACTTTCAGGTGCTCGTCCACGCTCGGCATCTTCGTCGTCATTTGCTGTGCCGCCGCGGCCATCGCAAATATCAGCATCGTTGTAATCGCAATTTTCCGAATCCAGTTCATCCTCTGCCTCCTTCTACGCTAGTATTCGCACTGTAACGACGAACCACTTCAGCGTCGAGCACGCAGCTCGATTTCCTGAACAAACAGGTAGCCTATGTCCGGAAACCCGCATGCCAAGCCGTTAGAACTGGTTAGCGCGCGCCAGTACGACTCCGATTTGCGCACCCGACGCACCAAGCAGCGCCTCGGCAGTGCCTTGATGACCCTGATTTCCGAAAAGCCGATCGATGACATCACCGTTCGCGAAGTCCTCGAACGCGCCGGCGTAGGCCGTTCCACGTTTTACCTGCATTTCCGCGACAAGAATGATCTGCTCCTCTGCCAGCTCGAACAATTTCTCGAAACGATGAGCACAATTTTGATCGTCCGCAAAGACACTTCGCGCCGCGTCCTCCCGGTTGCCGAGATGTTCGACCACGTCGGTGGCCAGAACAAGTTGTGGCGCGCGTTATCCGACGCCGGCCGCCTGCACGACTTCTTCGATATCGCTGAACTCTACTTCGCGCGCGCCATTGAACAGCGTCTTGCCGGCGCCACTCGCTTGCACAATGTCCCGAAGTCCGAACTCCCCGCCCGTGCCTGCGCCTTCGCCGGAAGCCTGATCTCTCTCCTCCGCTGGTGGATCGCCCGCGGCGCAAAAGAATCTCCCGCCTCCATAGACGACCTCTTCCATCGCATGGTCTGGTCCGGAATGAAGTAGGCGCCAAAACGAAAGGGACGGCATCTAGCCGTCCCTCTCACTTTCAAAGATCGATAACGATCTATGTTCCTTCGCTCCACCCGGCTAGGTACTCTTCCTGCTCCGGCGTCAGCTTGTCGATCTTGATCCCCATCGATTCCAGCTTCAGCTTCGCGACCCGTTTGTCCAGTTCATCGGGAACCTTGAATACGCTCTTCTCCAGCGTCTTGTGGTGTTTCACCAGGTACTCGAGCGACAACGCCTGGTCGGCAAAGCTCATGTCCATCACGCTCGCCGGATGTCCTTCCGCGCTCGCCAGGTTGATCAGCCGGCCTTCGCCCAGCAGGTTCACCTTCCGCCCGTCCTTCAGCGAATACTCTTCCACGAAGGTTCGCGTCGTGCGTTTCGCAGACGACAGCTTCTCCAGCGCCGGAATATCGATCTCCACATTAAAGTGGCCGGAGTTCGAAACAATCGCTCCGTCCTTCATCAACTCGAAGTGCTCCTTGCGCAGCACGCTCTTGTTCCCGGTCACCGTGCAGAACACGTCGCCCAGCTGTGCGGCCTGTTCCATCGACATCACGCGGTATCCATCCATCACCGCTTCCAGCGCCTTCGTCGGATCGATCTCCGTCACGATGACTTCCGCGCCCAGTCCACGCGCGCGCGAAGCCAATCCGCGACCGCACCACCCGTAGCCGGCCACCACGAACTTCGATCCGGCCAGCAGGAAGTTCGTCGCCCGCACGATGCCGTCAATCGTCGACTGCCCCGTGCCGTAACGGTTATCGAACATATGCTTCGTGTCCGCGTCGTTCACCGCGATGATCGGGTACTTCAGCATCCCGTCCTTCGCCATCGCGCGCAGGCGAATCACGCCCGTCGTGGTCTCTTCCGTGCCGGCAATCACGTGCTCTAGCGCATCCTTGCGCTTGGTCAACGCAATCGTCACCAGGTCCGCGCCGTCATCCATCGTGATGTGCGGCTTGTGGTCCAGCGCCGCCATGATGTGCGAGTAGTACGTGTCGTTGCCCTCGCCCTTGATCGCGTACACGGGAATCCCGTAGTCGCGCACCAGCGAAGCCGCCACGTCGTCCTGCGTGGAGAGCGGGTTCGATGCGCATAGCACCGCGTCCGCGCCACCGTCGCGCAGCGTGATCATCAAGTTCGCCGTCTCCGCCGTCACGTGCAGGCACGCGGCAACACGGAACCCCTTCAGCGGCTGGTTCTTGATGAATTCTTTGCGGATGATCTGCAGCACTTTCATCGACTGGTTCGCCCACTCGATGCGCTTCTTGCCTAAGTCCGCCAGTTCAATGTTTGCGATGTCGCACGCGACGTTGCTCGTAGATGTCGTTGCCATGTTTCCTCAAAATTTTCTGTGGGGAAAGTGCTTTGGGTAAAACGTTTTTCGGGTGCCCCACTCTAAGCGCGCTTTCTGCGCTTAGAGTGGGGATTTTCGAATCTCTTACTTCTTGGCCGCGTGCGCCGACGTCAGCCCTGCCTGCTCGCGCAGCGCAGCCGCCTTGTCGGTAGCTTCCCAGGTAAAGTCTTTATCGTTGCGTCCGAAGTGTCCGTATGCCGCAGTCTTCCGGTAAATCGGCCGCCGCAAATTCAACGACTCGATAATCTGCTTCGGCGTTAGCTTGAAGTTCTTCCGCACCAGCTCTTCGATCTTCGCTTCCTCGATCTTCGCCGTGCCGAACGTCTCCACCAGCACGCTCACCGGCTCAGCCACGCCGATTGCGTATGCCAGCTCCACTTCGCAACGGTCAGCCAGTCCGGCAGCCACAATGTTCTTCGCAATGTAGCGCGCCATGTACGCCGCCGAGCGGTCCACCTTCGTCGGGTCCTTGCCGCTGAACGCGCCGCCGCCGTGACGCCCCATCCCCCCGTACGTATCCACAATAATCTTGCGACCGGTCAGCCCGGTGTCGCCCATCGGTCCGCCAATTACGAAGCGTCCCGTCGGGTTGATGTGATATTTCGTATCCGCGTCCAGCAACTCCGCCGGAACCGCCGCCTGGATCACGTGCTTTAGGATATCGGCGCGCAGATCTTCCGTGCTCACCGTCTCGGCATGCTGCGTCGAGATCACCACCGCGTCTACCCGGACGGGCTTGTGGTTCTCGTCATATTCCACGGTTACTTGGGATTTGCCATCCGGTCGGAGGTAGGGAAGGAGCCCGTTGCGGCGAACTTCGGTCAGTTTCTGCGTTAGCTTATGGGCCAGCGAAATGGCGGCCGGCATCAGCTCAGGCGTTTCGTTCGTCGCGTACCCGAACATCATGCCCTGGTCGCCGGCGCCGCCGGTATCCACGCCCATCGCGATGTCGCCGCTCTGCTTGTTAATGCTCGAAATCACCGCGCACGTGTTGGAATCGAACCCATACAGCGCGTTGTCATAGCCAATCGCCTGCACCACGCCGCGCACCAGCGTCTGGAAATCCACATACGCCTTGGTCGTAATTTCGCCCGCGATCACGACCAACCCGGTCGCCGTCAGGGTCTCGCAAGCCACGCGGCTCGTCGGATCTTCTTTCAGGCAGGCGTCCAAAATGGCATCGGATATCTGGTCAGCAATTTTATCGGGATGACCCTCGGTCACCGACTCGGATGTAAAAAGAAAACGGTTTCGTTTCGACAACTTGAACTCCTCATGAAAGCTTGCAGCACGATCGGCGGGGGGTACCGCGGAAGACGGCGAAGCTGGTCTGGGACTCCCATCAGGGTACCAAAGCCGCACCCCTCGAACAACGCTTTTGCCAGCCAATGGCGCCGATTTGCGGTCGAAATGTAAGCCTTTGCAGAGAAAGGAACTTAACTTTCGCTTTGGCCTTGCGGAAGCCCGCTCTACTGCTGCTTTCGCCTCCAAGACATTCGCTTGTCATCCTGAGCGCAGCGAAGAACTTGCTGTTTCTCTATTCCATCAGCCCGCCGGCCCCCACCGTCACCGTCCGAGGGTGCGTCAAATCGCCTCCCAACACCAGCGGCTTCCCATTCAACGAGATCTCCGTCCCGCTCGGGTTCCCAATGAGGATCTGCACCCGCGACTTCGCCGTCACGTCCTGCTGCTCGTTCGGTTGGAGCGTCTTCTGAAACGTCCGCTTTCCATCCGCCGTCACTGACAACCAACTCGTTTTCGTAGCCTTGATCCCCACCGTGAACTCGGCAGCGGGTCGCGGCGCCACCGCTGCGGAAGCGGTCGCTGTTGGCGTACTCGGTGTGGACTGGCCCTGCGCGCTCGATGGCTGCGATGCCGGAACCTTTGCGGGTGTCGCAGCCGGTGCCGCGGCCGCCTGCTGTTTCATCTGTCGATGCAGGCTGGGCCGTTTCAGCGCCTTGAAAAATCCCCGGTGAACGAGCTTATAACCGCCGTACGCAACTCCCACCGCCACCACCAGGAAAATCAGCGCGCGCACCAGCCCGCCTGCTACATGGCTCTCGCTTTTTTGCTGTGCCGCCAGGCGGTTCGCCTTGGCAATCGCGCTCTGCGCCGCAATTTGTTTTACCGAAACGGGCTGCTCATTCGCCGCCGTCTGGTAATCCGCCACTGCCTCGTCCTCGTTCAATCCGAGGAATCGCGCATACGCCCTGACAAACCCTTTATTGAAGATCCCTCCGGGCAGAATAGCGAAGTTTTCGTCTTCCAGCGCCTTCAGAGATCGCGTCCCAATCTTCGTCGCGCCGGCGATTTCGTCCAGCGAAATGCCGCGCATTTCGCGCTCACGACGCAACTTCTCGCCAAACGAGCCCATGCCCCCTCGCATTACCAGCCAATCAGATTGCGTCCGCAGTTACTCCGGCCATCATAAAAACCGCATTTTACGCTGTCAAACACCGAAGGTAGTATCACCGCATTTTGCGGGGTTCCCGAAGTTACCCTCGTAAGGTGTTTCTGATGACACCTTGAGAATGCACCATTGCAGCCCACGAAAATGCCGACATATAATGGCCAAACTTAGCACCCTCGAGGCTCTCTACTCCGTCATGTTTGACTCCGCCGGCGCCGACCGTAAGCGGCAGTTACAGGAGCTAGGAATTTTTCACGATGTCGCCAAGGCGCTGACGTCGTCGCTGAACCTCGACTCGATCCTGCAAACCATCATGGAGAAAATGGCGGAATACTTCCGCCCCGACACTTGGTCGCTCCTCATGGTTGACGAAGAAAAAGAAGAACTCTACTTCGCGATCGCCGTCGGCGACGCCGCTGAGGCTCTCAAGACCGTTCGCCTCAAGCTCGGCGAAGGTATCGCCGGCTGGGTCGCGCAACACGGCGAATCGCTCCTCGTCCCCGACGTCTACACCGATCCTCGTTTCGCCAAGCGCATCGATGAGATGACGAAGTGGCAAACCCGCTCCATCATCTGCATCCCGCTCAAATCCAAGCACCGCGTGCTCGGCGTCATCCAGCTCATCAATGTCGACATGCAAGGCTTTGGTGGCGACGAAATGCTCCTGCTTCAGGCCCTCGCTGATTACGCCGCTATCGCCATCGATAATGCCCGCGCCGTCGAGAAGATCCAGGAACTCACCATCACCGACGATTGCACCGGCCTCTACAACGCGCGCCATCTCTACAAAACCCTCGAGGCCGAGGTCTACCGCTCTGCCCGTTTCGGCTACGAGTTCAGCATCCTCTTCCTCGATCTCGATCATTTCAAACTGGTCAACGATACCCATGGCCACCTCATCGGCAGCCGCCTTCTCGCCGAAATCGGATATGCCATCAAGTCGCACCTGCGCTTAATCGATTACGCCTTCCGCTACGGTGGCGACGAATTCGTCGTCCTCCTGCCGCAAACTTCCAAGGAAGCCGCCCTCGTCGTTGCCCGCCGTCTCCGCGACGTCTTCCGTACGGAATGCTGGCTCAAGTCCGAAGGCCTCAACCTCAATATCCGCGCCAGCATGGGCGTCGCCACCTTCCCCGAAGACGCCAAGAGCGCTCACGAAATCATCCGCCAAGCCGACGAAATGATGTACGCCGTAAAAAACACCACCCGCGACAATGTCAGCGTAGCCCGCCAAGGCATGCTCACCTAACCCTCTGTTGGCACCCCAGTTTCCTCCAAGGCCGAAGCCGCCGCGCGATTGAAGCTCCCTGTGCTCCACCGTGCTGTTAAAGCCTGCTGTGCTGTAAAACCTCGCCACGCAGCGCTATTCCGCCCGCACAACTCTCCAAGGCCGAAGGTCGCCGTGCCGTTGAAGCCCGACGCGGTAGCGTCGGGAAATGAACGCGTCCAGTAGAACGAGCCCCGGCGGGGCGGCACGCACTTCGCTTACGATAAAATCCCCTCATGCCCATGGCGCGTCGGATCCTGCTTCTCGTCGCTCTCTTGGCGGTCCTATTCACCGCCCTGAGCCCGACCTCCGCCATCGTCTGGGCACTCGTCGCTCCCGTTCTCTTCTTCTTCGCGCTAATCCAACTCACTCGCGATCGCGAAACTCTCGCCCTCGCACCCGTCCGCTCCGCCCCGCGCACTTCGCTCCCATCTCGCGCCCCACCCGCGTTCTGATCCACAAAACGATCTGGGTGCCCCGTTCTTATCGCCGCACGCGATAACTCGGGGATGTTCAATATCGCTTCAGGGAGCGACTTTCATGCGCATTTCCCGCAATTTCCGCACGTTTCTCCTCGGTTTCATGCTCATCCCAGCTTCACTCGCCGGCCCGCAAATGCGCCCCGAGGACATCGACGAGCTCATGCGCAGCTCCCATCAGCAGAAAATCGAGTACGTCAAACCCGACGAAGACGATGAAAACGGCCAGGTCTTGCCGGAAAACTACACCGTCTTCCGTTCCTAAATCCGCCCACTTTGCTCGTCCATGTGACCTCGCTCACCCTTCGCAGGTGCACAGCTCACAGACGCGTTTGCCCCCATCCCCGTATTCTGCGCATGTGGATCATTCCCACAGGATCAACTTGGCTCTTTGAAAATTATTCTTTTTGCCGTGCGATGACGCGCGCTACCCGCGTATCCCGCGATGACAACTGGTAACTCCTTTGTTTTCCTATTTATAGCGATTAAGCGCTTTAGAATTCTATTTTTGCGGAGATCTTCCCGCTAAGTCGTTGAAAAAAGGCAAATCCGGGAAAATTAAAAGTTTGCAAAAAGGTAAACCCGACAGTCTACCGTCGGGCTAACCCCTTTGTTCTGTTATCTTTTAATCCAAGTGCTTTAGAATCTTATTTTTACCGAGAAATTCCCGCTAACCCCATGAAAGCACAAATAGGCAGGGGGAGGGGGTACCTACGCCGTTTCCGCAATCGTCATCGTCACCACTTCGGCAGGTCGCGTTTCCTTGCGCTCAATCAGCGGATAATGCCGCCGCCGATACAGCAGGATGGTCACGATAAAGAACAGTGCCTCGCTGCCCAGCACTAGCAAACTGCCTTCGGGTCCATCCGTACCCCCGGCCAGCAACGCCGGTCCGTGGAACGACGGCGCCATCAACCGACCCAATGCCAGGTAGCCGCTGTCCGGCGTGCCGAACAGGAAGCTCTGCCCCCAGTCCCACGCCATATGGTTGCCGATCGCGAACCACAGGTCGCCCGTGTACCACAGCGTCACGCACATCGCCATGCCGTCGATGAATACCATGACGATGCCGAACTTGTTCTCCCCCGGATTTCCCAGGTGCCCGGCAGCAAACAAAGTGGAGAAGATCACCGCTGCCACCCAGAAGCCCCATCCGTCCGGCAGGAAGCTAAGCCCGTCGGTGGTTACCCGCTGGAGGTAGCCGCGCAGCAGGCCCTCCTCTGTAAGACCCACTAGCAGGAACATGAATGCCCAGATGGCGCCGTATTTCAATATTTCGAAACCATGCAACTGTAGTACGCCGAAGTCGAACCATCCGCAGAGGTGCATCGCCGCCAGTTGCAGCGTGAGCGCCCCCAGCCCCAGTCCCGCGCCCTTCCAGAAGTTCGCGCCGAAAGCCTTATTCAGCGGGATGTGGAAGTAGCCCCACGGCTTGCGGTCCACCAGCTTCGCCATGATCCCGGTCGCCAGGAAGATGATCGTCATCTGGAAGAACTCCGAGGCGATCGAGATCCCCGGCGTCATCGGTCCCTTCGGGTCCATCTTCGGCAGCATCCTGAACAACGGCCGCGAGAGCCGCAGCATCACGAACATTACCGCGATGAAGATCAGGATCTTCCATCCCGCTCGCACCCCGTAGGGCCCGACGAAGATCTTGTACAGCATGGATGGTTCTTTCGGCGTCGCCGGAACGACAACCGGCGTTTCATTCGGTTCGATGGGTGGAATTTGCGTGCTCATGCACTCGCTTTCCTTCTACAAGGTTTGTGGAACTGCCGGTGGAAGCTCTGCGGGGCCGGTCTGTGGTTCGTCCTGCAACAACGGATATTTGCGCTTGCGATAAATGACCGCGATCGCCACCGCGATCAACAGCTCAGCGAGCACTACCAGCACGCTGCCCTCAGGTCCATCCGTGCCGCCGCTCAATAACACTGGTCCATGGAAAGACGGCGAAAACAGCGCCCCGTGCGTTTTCATCCCGCTGTCCGGCGTGCCAAAGAAGAAGGTCTGCCCCCAGTCCCACGCGGCGTGATTGCCCACCGCGAACCACAGGGTTCCCGTGCGCCAGACCGAGAAGCACATCAACATGCCGTCGATGAACACCATCACGATCCCGAACTTGTTCTCTCCCGGATTGCCCAGGTGCAGACACGCAAAAATCGTCGAGAAGATCAGCGCCGTCACCCAGAAACTCGCATTCGGCCCGAGGAAGCTGAAGCCGTCGGTCACTACTCGTTGCGGGTACCCGCGCAGCATTCCTTCTTCAAAGAAGCCGGTGCCAAGAAAGAACAGTCCCCAGATCGCCGCGTATTTCGCGATCTGTCCGCCGTGCAGCACCATCGGGCCAAAGTCGAACCATCCACCGGCTTTCATCATGCAAAGCTGCGCGAACAACGCCCCAAAGCCGATCACCGCTCCCACCCAGAACTCCGAGCGAAACGCCCGATTCCCGGGCAGTCCAAAATATCCAAACGGCTTCTTGTCGATCACCTTCGCCATCAGCGCTGTGACCAGTAGCACCAGGATGGCCTCGGAGATTTGCAGCGCGTACTGGAAGTGGAACGGAATTGGCTTGCCGGGCCGCGGCCGCCCAAACACGATGGCCGCCGCGATGCTCGCGCAAACCACCACGATGATCAGCAGGATCATGAAGAACAAATACTTCCAGCCCGCCCGCAGCCCACGCGGCCCCATTAACGCGTTGTACTTTGGCGCGTCGACAGGCGGAATTGGTTGCGGGTCGGACGCAGGCAAACCAGCGTTCACTTCGGGTTCCATGAGAATTCTCGGAGGCAGATGCCTCCTCCCCATTTAAACGGAATTCCCGACGTTCTGGTTCAATCTTTTTCGGTTTGAAGTTGTTTCTGTTGGCGCTCGGCTAGGGACGAATACACCGCCGCTCCCATTCGCCCACACATGAGGAAGGCGAAATTCCGCCGCCGCGGCCTCACATTTTGAGTAAACTTTCTGCCTGTCATGACCGCGAAAAACCTCGTTGATCTAAGCCACACCGTGGCGCATGGAACAATCACCTATAAGGGCCTTCCCGCGCCGCTGATCTGCGATTTCCTCTCCCGCGAAGCCTCGAAAAAGCTCTACGCCGAAGGCACAACTTTCCACATCGGCAAGATCGAAATGGTTGCCAACACCGGCACGTACCTCGACAGCCCATTCCATCGCTACGCCGACGGTCACGACATCTCTGAGTTGCCGCTCGAAAAGCTAGCAGATCTCGATGCCGTGCGGGTGAAGGTGATGACTCCGCGCGGACGCGCCGTCGGTCCCGAAGTCTTTGGTGCGCGAAGTCTCCTCGGAAAGGCAGTGCTCGTGCAAACCGAATGGTCGCGGCACTGGGGCACCGATCAGTACTTTGAAGGACATTCCTATCTAACCGAGGCCGCCGCCGAACACTTGGTGAGACAGCGCGCGGTGCTCGTCGGCATCGATTCCTACAACATCGACGATACCGGCGATGGCCAGCGTCCCGTCCACACCAAATTGCTCGGTGCCGGCATTCCAATCGTCGAACACATGTGCAACCTTGACCTGCTGCCGTTTGACGATTTTCGTCTCAGCGCAGTTCCCGCAAAAATCAAAGGCATGGGCACGTTCCCAGTCCGCGCCTATGCCCGTTGGTGACCGCACCTAGAACGCGCCTTCGCGCAGATTCAGCCCGTGCTCGAGATAACCCTTCAGGCAGCACAGCATCTGCGTCCAACCCATGCAGTTGCCGTACGACCCTTTCAGTCCCGCCTCAGTTTCGTTCCAGCGTCCCTCGGTGATGGTGACCAGCGTATTCTTCGGTCCGAGCGACTCGAATCGCATCTCGACATGCGTGTCGTAGCGCTTCCCGGCGGCGTCAGCTTCTCCCGCCTCCCATGTCAGCGCGATCAATTCGTTCTTGATTGTCTTTGTGACTTTTACCGGGAAGGCTCCCGGAAAGTCCGCGAAATCCCATTGCACCGTCGTCCCTTCGTCCAGCGGTGCGCTCGCGCCCCCAGTGGTGAAGTAGCCGCTCAGTTTCTTCGGGTTATAAATGCCGTCGAACACCTCTGCAATCGGCTTTTGAATCTTGATATGCACTTTGAACTTGAATTCCATGGAACTCCTCACGGCGACTGTTATATGTTATAAAAAACTAACATGTCAAGTTCGGGCCGGGAAAACCTGGTGTTCAAGGCATTGGCGGATCCGCGTCGCCGCGCCATGCTCGATTTCTTGAAAGAAGATCGTCGAACCACTGGCGAAGTATGCGATCGCTTTCCCAAAATCGATCGCTGCACCGTGATGCTCCATCTGCGGGTTTTGGAGAAAGCAGGGCTGATCGCCGTCAAGCGCGAGGGCCGCGTGCGATGGAACTATCTGGATATTGCCCCGTTACAGAGAATTTATGAGCGCTGGATCAGCCGCTACGCCGCGCCGTCGGCGGCACTCTTACTGCGAATGAAGAAGGGAATCGAGGAAAGTTAAACCCCTACAGGGAACGGTTTGGTATGCGTCTCCGGGCTCGCCGCCCGACCCATCAGCGTGTCAAACCGCCCTTGCAGCAGCGACATCAATCCCGTGTACCAGTAGCCGAATACGAAGAGCAGCAAGAATGGCACCGTAATGTAGTTCTCATTGGCCATGGCATACCACACGGCGAGCGCGAAGTAAGTCCCGATTGCCAGTTCGATCCATGGCACTAAGCCCAGCCGCTTGCGGTATTTCTTCGCCGCTGCGGAGGCTTCGCCCTTCTTCGTAACCCTGTATTTCGGCGTGCGTGCGAACGCCGTCTGCTTCCCGACAATCGCTTCCAGCACCGCCTTCGTGTTCGTGACGGTCAGTCCGATACCCAATGCCATCAGCGCCGGCAGGAATAGGAATGTGCGCAGCCAATTCTTGGGGTAGAGTTCTTTCTGCGACACAAGGTAAAAGCTCGAGATGCTGAACGTGCTCGCCAGGAACAGTGGCACATCGATGTACAGCATCTGGAACCAGCCCTGGTAGAAACGAATAATCATCGCCGGCATCAGCAGCGTCGAAAGCACGATCATCAGCGGGTAGCTGATGTTTGCCGTCAGGTGATACCACGCCTCCACCTTGATCCGCCGCGGCACGTCGCTGCGGAACAGGAACGGCAATACCTTCTTCGCGCACTGGATCAGCCCCTTTGCCCACCTCGCCTGCTGCGTCTTGAACGCCGTCATCTCAATCGGCAATTCGGCAGGGCACTCCACGTCCTGTAGATACTTAAATCGCCAGCCCTTTACCTGCGCGCGATAGCTCAGGTCGGTATCTTCCGTCAGCGTGTCATGCTGCCAGCCGCCGGCTTCTTCAATCGCTTTCTTGCGCCACATCCCGGCGGTCCCGTTGAAGTTGAAGAACACGCCTTTGCGTGACCGTCCGCCATGCTCCAGCACGAAATGCCCATCGAGCAGGATCGCTTCTACCTCGGTTAGGAACGAGTAGTTGCGGTTCAGGTGCGTCCAGCGCGTCTGCACCATCCCAATCTGCGGATCGGCGAAGTGGTGGATCACCTTCATCAGGAAGTCTGGGGGCGGCGTGAAGTCGGCGTCGAAGATGGCGATGAATTCGCCCTTACAGACCTTCATCCCCTCCTGCAAGGCCCCGGCCTTGAATCCGTGACGGTTGGTGCGATGGATGTATGTGATCGGATTTCCCATCGCGGCATAGCGTTCGACCACGGCCCGTGCTACCTCGACAGTTTCATCGGTCGAGTCATCGAGCAACTGGATATCGAGCTTGTCCTTCGGATACTCCAGCTTGCAGATCGCATCCACAAGTCGATCGACCACGTACTGCTCGTTGAAGATCGGTAGCTGCACCGTGACCCGCGGCAAGTCTTCGAAACTGTGCTCTGGCAGGGTCGTCTTGTTCCGCTTATTCCGGTAATACATCCACACGAGTTGGTAGCGGTGCATCCCGTAGCCAGCCAGGATGACAAGCACGATGAAATACGGGATCAGCAGGCAGAGGTCGAAGGCGTTGGCGTGGTAAAGCCCCTTGAAAGTCGTGTCGAGGATGTGGGTTCGCACCCAATGTTGCACCCCGCGGTTCTGGCCCACAACCGCAGCTAGCAGGGATAAATTCAGGCGAGGCGCTCCGACGGATGACATTACGTGCTGGGACCGAAGGAAGATTCTACCTGAGCAGGGCAGTCGCGGATATCCACATATCGGGGATGCTGCTGATTGCAGAATCCCCCTGTATCCATACAATCGTGGTCGAATGCTCATCCCTCTTGGTACCAGCGTACAGACGGTCCGGCGCATTCCATGGGTCACGTTCAGCCTGATCGTGATCAATGCGGCGGTGTGTCTTTGCACTAGTTGGATGACAGACCAGGGAACGATCAGGTTTGGCGAGGTACGGCGGCAGATCGTGGAGTTCCACGGCTACTATCCGCAGGCACACGGCTCGAACGATGCGGAAGCGCTGATCGCGCAGGGTGGCAAGACCAGCAGTATAAACCTTGACTCGCTGGATGAGCTGAAGGGCCTGCTCGGTCCGTCGACACCGCCGTTAGTCGGGCGCGTACAGCGCGGAGAACTCACGGCTGACGAGGCGATGCAGCAGCTCAGCGAACGGCTCGACCAGGCTGAGCACGACTCCTTCATGTGGAAGTATGCGTTCCATTCCTTCCATCCCAAGCCGGTGAGCCTGCTCACGGCTACGTTCCTGCACGAGGGATTCTTCCACCTGCTCGGGAACATGTGGTTCCTCTACCTCGTCGGGACGCTGCTCGAGGCTGAGTGGGGATATTGGCTCTTCGGATCGTTCTATCTCGTCGCGGGTGTGGTCTCGCTGTTGGCGCAGGCGCTCGCGCATCCGAACAGCCTCGCGTTCGTGCTGGGCGCTTCGGGCGCGGTTGCAGGTTGCATGGGAGCGTTCCTGGTGCGCTTTCCCAAGGTCAAGGTGAACTTCCTGTTCGTGTACTTGCTGGGATTCCGCAACGGGGCTGTCAAGTTCTCCATACCTTCGTATGTCGTGCTGTCGTTGTGGGTTGCGCTCGAAGTTCTCTCCGGGCTCATCGCTATGGATTACGTTGCGCATTGGGCGCATGTTGGCGGATTTGTGTTCGGGATCGCGGTCGCGTTCGTGGTGATGAAGAGCGGCGTTGAGGAGAAGATCAACCGCGAAGACCCAAGCCTGACGTGGCAACCGGACCAAGCGGTGCTCGCTGGAATGGCGCTGATCGAGGAGAAAAAATTCGCTGAAGCGCAAACTACGCTGCGCGAATATTTGCGGCTGCACCCGGACTCGATCGAGGGCTACGAGACCTTGCTGCGCGCGCAGCAGGGTCTGGACGATCGCGACGGCGAGCGCGAGGTGCTCGGCATCCTGTGCCGGCTCACCATGCGCAGCGGCCACGCCGACGAGGCCTGGGGCCGCTACGAGGAGTGGCTCGCGGCAGGCGGCGGCCCTCCGGCGCCTCCCATGTGGCTCGACCTCTGCCGCTTCCTCGAAGGGGAGAAGTCGTACCAGCGCGCGGCGGATGAGTGCGAGAAGCTGGTCAACACGTTTCCCGACGACCCGCTGGCGTTTGAAGCCATGCTGATCGCCGGGCGGATACACCTGGAGCGCCTGCACAACCGCGCCGAAGCGGAGCGTTGGTACCGGCGGGCGCAGGACTCGAAGTTCTACACCCTCCAGTACGGGGGCGTGGTGCAAGCGGGCTTGCAGAAGTCGAAGGCGGCGTTAGCAAAGTAGTACCTCCCCTATAGTCGAGAGCATGGGGTGTGACGGAACCACAAGATCCTTCGGCTGCCAACGCGCAATCGTCTGCGCGTTCTTCGGACGCTATCCCTGGGGAGTCGCCTAATTCGCCGGCGGGCAATCTTCAGATTGAGCGCGAGCGGGGCTATATCTCTATGCGGTCCAACCATAGGCAATAGCAGCCACGCCGGGGCGCTAAGCTGGGCTGTTCCGATTTCAGAACAAATGGTGATCTGTACGTGAGAGTGGCCGGCGAGTGAGCAGTATGCTCCGATGCCGAAGTGGGTCGCGATTTCCCTGGTTATTGTCATCATCGCTTGCCGGGTCGGTATTCCATGGCTGGTGCGGTTTTTTAGGGAACTGGCGGATGACATTCTGCCTTGAGGCGGATCGTTGATCGCGTGGACGTCCTTCGACGCGCGGTCTGCGCGTTCCATTCAGAACGACAACACAAAAGAAAGAGCGCGGATTTCTCCGCGCTCTTTGTAGTTAATCCAAGCTGTCTCTAGGCGAAGATCTCTCCGGGCATGCGCTTTAGGGTTCGCGTGCTCAGGGTGTCTTTTTGTTCTTTGACACTATGCTTGGGCGAGTTGCCGAGGTCGCGGCGGGCGATCTTCAGGTTCAGTGCGCGTTCGAAGTTGCGCAACTCGAAGACTTCGGCGCCGGAGACGATACTTGTCGCTTTGCCGGTGGCGCCGGCGCGTCCCGTACGGCCTACGCGGTGGACGAAGTCTTCGGGCACGGTGGGCAGGTCGAAGTTGATGACGTGGGCGATGTCGTCGACGTCGAGGCCGCGGGCGGCTACATCCGTCGCGACTAAGACGTTGAACTTGCCCTGGTCGAATCCGGCCAGCGCGGCGTTGCGTTGCGGCTGGGAGCGGTCGCCGTGGATCATGGCGGCGGCAAAACCGTCGCGGATGAGTTCCTTGGCTAAGCGTTCCGTGCCGCGCTTGGTGCGGGCGAAGACCAAGGTCTTGCCTTCCTGCTCGTAGAGAAGCTGGCGCAGGGCGTTCTTCTTACCTTCGAGCGGGACTTCGACGGCGTGCAGTTCGATGAGCGCAACCGGCTTGAGTCCGGCGGGGCCAACGGCGATGCGGACCGGGTCTTCCATGCAGTCTTCCACAATGCCGCTGACGGACGGAGGCATGGTGGCGGAGAAGCAGAGGGTTTGGCGGTCGCGCGGGACGGCCCGCAGGATACGGCGGATGGAGGGGAGGAAGCCCATGTCCATCATGCGATCGGCTTCGTCGAGGACGAGCATTTCGACGTTGCGAAGGTCGACGAGCTTGCGGCTCATGTAGTCTTCGAGGCGGCCGGGGGTGGCGACGATCATACGTGCGCCGGCACGGATGGACTGGAGCTGGTTCTTCTCCGAGGTCCCGCCAATGACGAGCGCGGCGGACTTGATCTTCTTGCCCTTGAGCTGTTCGAACACTCCGTGTACTTGCATGGCAAGCTCACGGGTGGGAACGAGAACGAGCGCCTGGATCCCGCAAGGCTCGGTTTCGCGCAACATTTCGAGTGCGGGAACTAAGAAGGCGAGAGTTTTGCCGGTGCCGGTTTGGGCGGTGGCGAGGACATCACGGCCGTCCATGGCGGGGGGAATTGCCTGGGCCTGGACGGGAGTTGCGGTAATGAAGTTGGAAGCGGCCAATCGCTGCTGCAAAGTGGCAGAGATCGGCATATCGGTAAATGGAGTCATGCGAATCGTTTTCTCTTTTCTTGAAAGCGTCTCGCGAGGCGCAATGAAGAACAGAGCGGTTCGCGACAGGGGCCGAAGCCCGGACGTATTGGGTGAATGGTAAGGCACGACACAGCGTGCCGGTAGTTACTACTAGAAGTCGTGGAAATCCAGAGCCTGCGGCTGACCTTCTTCGTCGTACGTGATGGTCGGGTTGCCGGGCTGGCTCTGAGGGGTCTCTTCTTTCTCAGTTTCAGCTTTCCGTTGCAGCTTGCGCTGCGCCTTTTCCGCCTGTTTTTCCTGGCGGGCGCGTTCTTTCAAACGCTTGGTGAAGGATGGGCGTGAATTTGCCAATCTTTTCTCCTTGGTAAGTGCCGGCGAGCGCTGGTTGGCGACTCGGGGTTCCGACAGACTGGTAGCGGGCGTCGCTACGGACGATCGCGCTTGGCTAGGATTTCAGCGGGAAATGAGCGGATTGATGGTCAACTCAAGGTCGCGTCTAGTCTCGCGAGACACTCATTAGATGTTACCACAGGTTTCCCGGATTCAGCCGCAAGTTATTCATTCATCGTCGGTTGTGAGCAGGTGTAACTGTAGAGTCTGGTGATCCTTGGGGTTAAGGGTCAAATCAGCGCGGGAATTCTCATAACGGCGCAGGAAATCGGGGTCCATATAGGATTCGTCGTCCATGTTGTTCCAGGCGTAGAACGAGTAGGCGCCGGGCTTTATGCCGCGGAGGATGAAGCGGCCATTTGTGTCGGATTCGCCACGCTGGTAGAGGTCAACCTGGTTGTGGAGGGCGGGATCGTTGGGGACGCCGATGACGGTGGCGTTGGCGACGGGCTTTCCGTTGTCGTCGAGAACGGTGCCGTCGACGAGGGCACCATCGACGCCGACGGTTACGGTGATCGGAACGGCGCCGCTGCGGGTCTGGAAGTTAATGACGCCGTCGGTGACGTCGCGGTTACCGACCTGCACGCTCTTGGTGTAGAAGTCCTCCCAGCCGTTGCCGTCGGCGGTCATGGAAACGATGTATTTGCCGGGGGAAACTTTGTCGATGCGGATGGTGCCGTCGCGGCCGACGGCGGAGTAGCCGCCGGTGCCGACGTAGTCGCTATTGCCAGTAGTGTCGTCGGCGGGCAACAGGCCGATGCGCAGGGTGCTGAGCGGGGGATGGCTGACGTCGCCGGTTTCGAGATGCAGCGTGCCTTGCAGGCTGGCGCGGCCGGCATCTTCGAGCGTGAGGGCGACGTTGCTGAGATCGCCATCGATTCTGAGGGGAAGCTCGGCGTGGCGCGGGCTCTCGTTGCCCTCGGTGCGGAATTCCATGGCGCCGAGAACGTAGTCGCCTGGGAGAACGCCGTCGAGCGTGAAGTTGCCGTTGCGGTCCACTGATGTTCCCGAGGCGCGGCCACCGATGGCGTCATCGACGGTGTTGTGCAGGTAGACCTGGACCTGCGCACCGGCGGTAAGGCCGGCAACGTGGCCGGTGATTTTGGCGGCTTGTCCGCGGGCCATGCGGAAGTCGGCGGAGGTCTCGTCGCCGGCGCGAACCACGATGGGAGTGGCGTTGAGCGGCGAGTTGGTGTCGGGAAAGTAGTCGGGAAGGTAGCGCTGCTTGGAGTTGACACCTTCCATTGTGGTGGAGGCACGCACGATGTAGCGGCCGGGCGCGAGATTGAAGATGCGGTAGTTGCCCTGGTCGTCGGTGGTGGCCATGCCTTGTGGCCGAAGCTGGCGGTGATGGTTGGCGTACACCCATTTCAGCGCGCTGAGCTGCACGAATGCCATCGGATCGCCGTCTTCGTCGGTGACCTTGCCGGTGATGACGGCGCCTGGCTCCATGGCGATGTCGAGATCGGTGAGTTGCTGTCCGGGCGCAAGGGTGAAGTTCATGGACTCTTCCCAGGTGCGGCTGTTTTGTCCGCGGAAGCCGTGGAAGCCGGTCTTGCGGATGCCGAGGATGTACTCACCTTGGGGAAGATGCGGGAACAAGAAGGCGCCGTTGCGGTCGGTCACGACGGAGACCTGGGTGGAGGCGGGGTCGCTCACGTTCTCGAGGCCCTGCGAATTTTCAACGATGCGAGTGACGGTGATTTCGGCGCCACGGATTGGCTCGCCGCTGCCGTACCGGGTCAGCGTGCCGGAAACCAGGCACGGCTTTGCGCTATCGCCCGAGACGGGCTGCTGCGCGACCGCAGCCACGGCGAAGAGAAAGCAGATGGTGAGAAGGAACGACTTCATGACCCGCGGAATCATTCTATCTAGAGTATGGACACCACAGCCGTCCCCTCGGTTAGCAGAAAATCTGATTCTATGGGGCGAGGGTGGGTGGTCTAGGAGAGATATTCCTTCAGATATTCATCTTTTGTGGCGATGAGGTCGGCGGCGGTGCCTTCGAAGATGATGTGGGTGTCGCGCAGGATGAGGAACCGGGTGTGAACATCACGATTGGAGCCGGCCTTGACGGGCTTCATGGTGTTGGCTTCGGTATCGAAATAATGCGTGGCCATGACGAAGGCGTCCTGCAGGCGATGAGTGACGACGATCGATGTCGTTTTATAGACGTCGCGGCTTTTGACGATGAGTTCGACGATGGTGGTGGAGGTGACCGGATCGAGGCCGCCGGTGGGCGAATCGTAGAGAATGACCTCGGGATGAGTGATCATGCCGCGGGCAATGGCCACGCGGCGCCGCATGCCGCCGGAGAGTTCGGACGGAAACAGATCCAGCGTGTGTTCGAGTTCGACGAACCGCAGCGCCTCACGCACGCGGCTTTCGATTTCCTCGGGTGAAAGACCCCCTTGCTCGTGCAGCGGGTACGCCACGTTTTCGCGGACGGTGAGCGAATCGAACAGCGCGCTTTCCTGGAAGACCATGCCCACACGGCGGCGGAGAGCGAAGAGATCGTTCTCCTTCATGCTGGTTACTTCCTGGCCGAGCACGGTGATGCGGCCGCTATCGGGGCAGAGCAAGCCGAGGGCGAGTTTCAGGAGCAGGGTTTTGCCGGTTCCAGCGACGCCGAGAATGACCTTGGTCTCGCCTTGGCGCAGGCTGAAAGAGATGTCATCCAGCACCTTGTTCTCTTCGAAGGCGATGCTCACGTGCTCGAAGGAGATGGCGATCTTCTTATCGTCGGTGGTGACGTCGGGAGCGGGGTGGGAAAGGATGTTCGGTGGGGCAATGATCGAATTGCTCATACGCTACCCGAGGGCGACCATCAGGAAACGGGTGATGAACAGGTCGGAGGCGATGATGAGCACGGAGGCCGTGACCACGGCCTGGGTGGTGGCGCGGCCCACACCCTGGGTGCCGCCGGTGGCGGTGAGCCCGTAGAAGCAGCCGACGCTGGCGATGAAGAAGCCGAAGACGAGCGGCTTGGCCAGGCCCATGACGACGTCCTGGAAAACGAGCGCCTGGTAGGCGGTGGTCCAGTACTGGTTGGCGTCGAGGCCGAGCAGCGTCCACGAGATGAGGAAGCCGCCGGCGAGGCCCAGCAGGTCGGAAATAATGCTGAGGAAGAACAGCATGATGATGGTGGAAATGACTCGCGGGGTAACCAGCTTTTTCGAAGGATCGGTGCCGAGGGCGCGCATGGCGTCGATCTGCTCGGTGACTTTCATGGAGCCGAGTTCGCTGGCCATGCCGCTGGAGTTGCGTCCGGCGACCATGAGGCCGGTGAGCACGGGGCCGAGCTCGCGCACCATGGAATAGGAAACCAACTGCCCGGTGAGGGTGATGGAACCGAACTTCTCGAGGGTCGCCGAGGTATTCAACGCCAGCGCCGCACCGGTGAAGAATCCGGCGAGGATGACGATGGGCAGCGAACCCACGCCGATGAGGTCAGCCTGCTGCAGGGTGTCGGCGAGGTAGCGCGGGTGTGCGAAGAGGTTCGTGATGGAACGGCCTGCCAACTGGGCATATTCCTGGACGGCCAGGATCTTCTCTTTGGCAAAATCGGTGGGCGAGATCAGTTCCATGGTTTGTAAATGATCGAGCCACTATAGCAGAGCGGGGAAAATCGCGGAACAGCGATGTCGATGGGCAGAGCGGGAAAATTCGGAGTGCTGCGGCCTGTTAATCACAACGGGAATCTGGAGTCGTAGAATGATTGCGAAGTTTCTCGCGGTAAGCACGAGGTTCGCCGATGCAATTGCGCAGACCGGTTTTCCCGCCTTCCATCGCCTGGTTATTTCGAACGAGAGACTCTGATTCACGACGAAAGTACGAGCTGCAACCGGCGTTCGATTTCCTGTTCCGAAAGCGATCTTTCGAGTCTGAGTGTACCGACAGGACCCCCGGCCAACCGGTCAAAACAGGAGTTTATGTGGTTCCGAGCTCGCCGTATCAACGGATACAAGTTGAAGCCCTGGCGCTTGGGCGCGATGAAGTCCCTGCACTCACAATCGTTGCGGACCCAGCGAATAGTGTCGAGGTGAACGGAAATATCAGGTCGGATTGGTCATTGCGGTTCTGCGCTCATGGCGAGGGAGATACCGAGCAGGAAGCACGCGAGGGTCTACGAGGAATCTCGATGGGCCGGACCGGCGGCGTCGTTGAGTTCCAAGGCCGCGAGTCCCATGGCAGGGTCAAAGCAAGAGCCCATCTGATTGCAGAGGCGCCAGCGGATGCTCCCGTCGTGGTCCATGCCTCATTCGGGGCCGTGAATGTGAACGATATGAGCGGCCCGGTGCGGGTGACGGCCGCGCACGCGAGGGCGAGAATCCTGGGCACCACGGGCAGAGTGGACGCCACCGGGTCGGTGGTGGATTTTGAAGGGTCAAAAGGCGAGGTTCTTCTCACTGCCGAGGCCGAGATTAATCTGAAGCTGAACAGCCGGTTTGATGGTTCGCTGGTGGCCTGGGCGCAACGCTCGGTTCGGGTACTTCTTCCGAAAGGCTTCCTTACTCCCTTTCAAGCTGTGGTAGCCCGGCCAGAAAACTTCATCTGTCGCACCGGCTTCAGCGCGGAAATAAAGATGGAAAGGAAAGACGGATTGTACTTCTTCACGTACGGCGGCGATGGGAATACACCGCCAGAGAAATTCGGCTTGCGTTCTGAACATGCGACGGTTGTGATGGATATGTCGGAGAGCACCAACCGCGTTCAATAAATGGCAAAACCACCGTAAATCCAGGTGATCTGCCGCCGGATTTTCTCGAAGGCGCTACTCTGTGTGGAAGCGAGTATGGATGGCGGCCAGAGTGTTTCCCGAATGCGCCGGCTGCGCCGAGGCCCGGATGCGATTCGATCATCTCGTGCAATCCATCAATTTCCGTTCTCAAACCGCAGAGTTTCAGTTCTTGAAAGCAAAATTGGAAGCCAGATTTGACCCTCTTTCGACGCTGACGTTCGTTGCATACTTCCTTACTCTGATCCCGACGTCGGAGAATAATGAGTGGTAAGGCCTGTTATCGCCAACAATCATGCGGAACTTGCCCATCGGGGTCGGTGTCTGAACCAATATGAGGCCAAAGGCATGGTTAACTGTCGCGTTTACAGCCACCCTTCTTGCGGTAGCGGCACTAGGATTCTTCT
>DASYAU010000155.1:0-1599 GCA_036501185.1 Candidatus Korobacter sp.
CGAATACTTTGTCGCCTCCGATGTGCCGGGCATTCTGCATCACACCCGCAACCTGTACTTTCTCGCCGATGGTGACGTCGCCATCCTGACCAAGACCGGCGTTGAACTTACCGATCTTGACGGCAATCGTGTTGAGCGCCCCGTGCAGCGAATCTTGTGGGACCCCATTCAGGCGGAAAAGGGCGGCTATAAGCACTTCATGCTCAAGGAAATCTTTGAGCAGCCGCGTGCCATTCGCGACACAACGCTGGGCCGCATTTCGCTCGACAGCGGCAAAGTCTTTCTCGACGAGATGAAGATCTCCGACGAAGAGTTTCGTAAAACCGGAAAGATCAACATCGCCGCCTGCGGAACCAGTTGGCACGCCGCGACCGCGGGCAAGTTCATGATCGAGCGGCTGGCCCGCGTTCCCGTCGAAGTGGATTACGCCAGCGAATACCGCTATCGCGACCCGATTCCCGATCCTTCCGCGATTGGGCTCTTGATTACGCAGTCGGGCGAGACCGCCGACACCATCGCCGCGCAGCGCGAGATGATCGCAAAGGGCTCGAAGACCATTGCCATCTGCAATGTGGTCGGAGCCATGATCGCGCGCGAGGCGCACGGCGCCATCTACACCCACGCCGGGCCGGAGATCGGCGTGGCCTCGACCAAGGCCTTCACCGCGCAACTGGTCGCAATCTTCCTCTTCGCCGTGCACCTGGCGCAGAAGCGCG
The DNA here is from genome assembly GCA_036501185.1 of Candidatus Korobacter sp. GTDB lineage: Bacteria > Acidobacteriota > Terriglobia > Terriglobales > Acidobacteriaceae > Korobacter. Next base: position 717 of record DASYAU010000155.1, read on the forward strand.
AAGCAATTACAGAAGCCGAGAGCAAGGTTCTGCTCGAAGGTCTGAGCCTGCTTCCCGGTAAAGTGGAGGAGATTCTTCGCAGTGTGGACAGCGTGTGCGAGCAGCTTGCGAAGACCTACTCCACGGCGCGCGATTTTCTCTTCCTCGGGCGCGGCATCCACTACCCCATTGCGCTCGAAGGTGCGCTGAAGCTCAAGGAAATCTCCTACATTCATGCGGAAGGCTATCCTGCGGGCGAGATGAAGCACGGGCCGAACGCGCTGATCGACGAAACGTTGCCGGTGGTGGTGCTGGCGACGAAAGACGAGAGCAATCGCGACTCAAAGCTGCGCTATGAAAAGACGCTCTCCAATATTCAGGAGGTCACCGCGCGCTCCGGCAAAGTAATCGCCGTGGCCATTGAGGGCGATGAGCACATCGGGCAGCTTGTAGATCACGTGCTATGCGTCCCTCCAGCGCCCGAGCTGCTTCTGCCGGTTCTCGACGTGATCCCGCTACAACTGCTCGCGTACCACATCGCCGTGCGGCGAGGCTGCGATGTAGACCAGCCACGAAACCTGGCAAAGTCAGTTACCGTAGAGTAACTCGAGCGTCAAACCAGTAAGAGTTTTTGCTAGGGGCAGCCTCCGAACCCGTTACACTGGTCTGCGGACGGTTCGGAAAGCCTCCCGGGGGGAAATCACAGCTTGGTACGCCAGCTTTACACAGCACATCTTGCGGAGAAGCTCCTTTTATCGGAGCGCGCCCAGTGTTATCACCTCGAATTTTCCATACCGGAACTCAATTCTTTCGACTTTGTTGCGGGACAGTTCGTGTCGATTGTCGCCGAAGACTCGAAGGGCAAGCAGCAGACGCGAGCGTATTCCATAGCCTCCGCTTCCGC
>DASYAU010000156.1:0-1735 GCA_036501185.1 Candidatus Korobacter sp.
GATGAGATAGCGCAACCCGTGGTGCTCGGCATACTGCGCGATGCCGCGCCATAGCAGCGTCAGCACCTCGGGGGAACGGTGCTCACGATCGATGCACGCTCGCCCCAGCTCCAGCAGATGCGGCCGCAAACCCTCGTAGGGTCCAAAGTCAAACTCCTGCGCGCTGTAGTATCCCCGATGCCGCCAGGCCGTCGTGCCGCTCTGCATCCGATATGTACCGACAATGCGTCCCGTCGCCTTCTCTTCGACCAGGAGGTGCTCGCAAACGGCGTCGTATGTGTCCTGATCCATGCCGTTGGCATAGGACTCGGCCAGCCCCTCACCCAGCTCTAGGTTGAAGACGCGAAAGCGCAACCGGCACGCCGCCCCGCGCTCCGCCGCTGTCTCGGCCAGCCGTAGACGATAGCTGCGCAGGTCGCAGCCAATCCAATCCGGCTGAACACGCGTATGGGCAATGCTCGAATGAAGAATCGCGCCGGCTACAGCATGTTGCGACAAACCTGAACGCGAATCGTGTACGTGTGCAGGGTTCACAGGGACATCCTGGCTGCTTTCATCGAGAATGGTGCAAACACGTGATGATTTTTCGGTGAAGGGGGTGCCACTTCTGGTGCATGCCGTGCCCGCATGAATGCAGCGTGAACTTGTGCGACTGCCGCCGCCCGGCGACATCGAAAGTCGTATGGTGATTCAGGTGTTGGCAATCGTGGTCCTGGGCCTGATGTGCGGCAGCGAACTGAACGTCGCCGCCTTCGGTCATCCCACGCTCAATCGACAGAAACCTGAAGTTCACATCCCCGTTCGCGCCTCATTTGCCACCCTGTTCGGCCGCGTCATGCCGTTCTGGATGGCCACCTCCACCCTCCTGAACCTGCTTCTTCTCCTGCCCTTCGAGCACCTCGGCGTCCTCGCCGGGCACCTCGCGCAAACCGCCTTCGTCATCCAGGTATTCGCCGTACTTTTCTCGCTCGTCGGTCCCGTCCCCATCAACAATCGCATCAAGCTCTGGACACCCACCCATCTCCCCGCTGACTGGAAGGCGCAGGAGCATCGCTGGGATCTCTACCACTGGTTTCGCACCGCCGGCCTCATCGTAGCCTTCACTTTGCTGGTTGTCAGCGCGCTGCACTAAGGGGCCGACCGTCCGCCCGAAAGCCAGGTCGCCGCAAACTGCAATATGATGCAAGCGTCAGCGTCAACCACACTTCTCATTCGTTTACCCCGTCTTACCAACGCAAGGAGCCTCGAGATCATGACCGCGTCCGCCACTCTTCCCAATCTCTCCCTTGTAGAACAACCAGCGTGGAAATCGCTCAAGCAGCATTCCCAGGAAATCGCGAAGACCAGTCTCCGTCAGCTCTTCGATAAAGATCCCGAGCGCGGCACGCGCTACAACACAGACGCCGTCGGCATCTTTCTCGACTATTCAAAGAACCGCATCACCGAGGAGACACTCAAGCTGCTGGTGCAACTCGCCAATGAACGCGGCTTGAAGGAACGCATCGCCGCGATGTTCCGCGGCGACAAGATCAACATCACGGAAAACCGCGCTGTGCTCCACATTGCACTCCGCGCCCCCAAGGGTGAATCGATCAAAGTCGACGGCGAAGATGTCGTCCCCGGTGTCCACGCCGTGCTGGACAAGATGTCCGCCTTCTCCGACAAAGTCCGCAGCGGCGCATGGAAGGGTCACACCGGCAAGCGCATTCGCAACATCGTCAACATCGGCATCGGC
>DASYAU010000157.1:0-7404 GCA_036501185.1 Candidatus Korobacter sp.
ACCATACACGCGAAGCACGTCTTCCGCGTCCACTACACCCATCAGGATGTCGGGGTGCAGGCGTCCAACCACTGGCAATAGCATGGCGCCACCGCCCAGTTTCTCCAGCGCCGCGGTGAGCGGCTGGTCGGGATAAATTCGATACCCTCCGGCAGAAACCGCGAGGTCGTAGAGTTGGCGTTCGCCTTCCCCAGCGGCCACTGCGCGGGTAAGGATTGGCGTCGTTACTACGCCGTATAGCTCCTGCTCTGGGCCCGCGATGGCGAAAGCCTGCTGCTGCGCCCGTGATGCTTCCTCCAACGCCCGCTTGGCGGTCATCTTCGGGTCGAGAACCACGCGCCGCGGACGCATCGCCGCCTCCACCGTCAGGTCGTTGAGGTCCTCATGCTCTTTGTTTGGCAGGTGGATGCCGTCCTGACGGGCGAGCAAGTCGAATAAAGAACCAGGGTGCAGAGTGCGAGCCACGGCGTATGAAATTATGTTGGCGATCATGAGCGGCAGCATGATCTGGTAGTCCTGGGTCACCTCGAAAATCATGAAGATGGACGTGATTGGTGCGCGGATGATCCCGGCAAAGGTCACCCCCATGCCGACCAGGGCATACGCGCCGACATCGGCCACATCGTGTCCGAAGTGGGCCCGTGCCAGCGTGCCCATCGCTCCGCCGAGCATCGCTCCCAGGAAGAGTGATGGCGCAAAGAGGCCACCGGAGTTCCCGGTTGAGAATGCGATGCTCGTCCCCAGCAGCTTAAATAGCAACGCAAGCAGCAAGACTTCAAAGGCGAGCTGCCCGTTGAGAGCGCTGTTCACGACGTCGTATCCTGCTCCGAGAATTTGCGGAGAAATAATCGCAAGTCCACCCGCGATGGCTCCCCCGCCGATCGTGACGTAATCGACATATCCGCGGCGTGGAATCTGTCCTGCCCACGACCGCAGACCGACCAGCATGCGCGTGAATCCTGCGGAAACCAGACCACCCATCAGTCCGAGGGCGACATACAGGAAGAGTTCTCCGGCGGCTCCAAACTCATATTTCGGAACGGTGAACAGCGGTTCGCCACCGAGGGCCGCGCGACGCACCATCACTGCAACCACCGCGGCTACTACCGTAGAACCGAGGATCGGAGCGTTGATGTTGCCCACCACCTCTTCCAGAGTGAAGATCACAGCCGTGATCGGCGTGTTGAAGGCCGCCGCCAGTCCTGCCGCTGCACCGACCGGAATGAGTTGTTGAAGATTTTTCTTTGACAGTGAGAACAGCCGTCCCATCGCCGAAGCAATGCCGCCGCCAATATGAATGGCGGGATCTTCCGGCCCGAGCGGCAAACCCAGTCCAATGCCGATTCCCGACGCGAAGAACTTCCCAATCGTCCCGCGCAGCGGCACATAGGCATCGTGCACAATGAGCGACACACGCACCTGGTTTACGCCGCTGCCGCGCGCTGAGCGCACGCGCAGCAGGATGACGCCGCCAATCAACCCGCCCAGCGCGCAAAAGATCACGCTTAACCACGTCCTTTGCGGTGCGATCGTATAGGCGTAATCGTTCACGATCTCGATGAGGAAGTGATACAGGACAACGACGGTGCCGGCGAGGCCGCCCACAAAAATGGCGAGCAGCATGACCACGGTCGTCTCGCTCGGGCGAGCGGACGCCAGCAGTTTCTGGATCCCGACTTCGACGCGTAGGAATTTCAATTTTGTGTGAGGCGCGGATGATCTTCACCGCCGCGCAAGTTAAATCCAGAATACCCCAAAAAATGCAACGGGAGAGGCTGGTTATCCTCTCCCGCACTTTCAGCCTACATTAAGCACCATCGTTTTGCGATTCGCGGCCGTTTCTCCGCGCGCGATCCGACGGTGTTCCTGAAATCTCAGTACAGCCGGAAATTCACTTCCACGTTGATCTGTACCGCGACGGGCTTGCCGTCCTTCATTGCAGGCTCAAACGTCCACTTCTTCACCGCGTCGATCGCTTTCTGGTCCAAGCCCATCCCCAGGCTGCGCGCAACCTTCACATCGCGCGGATGGCCGTCGGGTCCTACGATCAACCACAGGATACAAGTGCCTTGATATTTCGCTTTGCGAGCTTCTTCCGAGTACTCGGGATCAGGAGTGTTCAAAGCGCGCGGAGCGGAAACGCCGCCGCCCACCCGGAACACACCGCCACCGATACCACCGCCCTTACCGGGCCCGATACCCGCGCCTTCCCCGGAGCCAATGCCACCGCCGCTGCCGGAGCCAATGCCCGCTCCCGTGCCCGTACCGTTCGACGGTGGGCCGGACGGCATCTTTGCTGCCAGCGGATCACCCAGGTTCGGCATGTTGCTGGCGAGTTTCACGGTCGGAGGCATCACCACCGTCGGTTCGACGGCGAGCTTCGGGTGATCGTTGCGGATGACCATCGCCGGAGGCGTGATCTGCTGCATCGATGTTTTAGGCGGCTTTCCTTTCGGAGCCACGAGCTTGTCGCGATCGCCTCCGCCACCACCGCCCTGGATGCTTTGCATCTGCTTGGGCTGCATCGGCAGGATCTCCGACAAATCCGGATTCAACAGCGTGATGTGCTGCTCCACCGGCTTCTGCTGCACCACTTTTGCCCCCATCAGCGAGAGCGCAACGATTCCGCCGATGGCCATAATATGCAGCATGGCAGACAACGTCGTGCTGGTCTTGCGATGGCCGTACTCACCCCAGATTTCGCGCACCCGAACTGGTCGCGACGTAAGTTGCAAAGGAGGAAGCTTTTGGGGAAACAACGCTTCTTTGATGTTCGACGAGAGCGAGCTAAATAGCCCTTTGTGCTCGGTCGGCAGAAGCAGGTTCAATTCTTTCTTCGATCCTGGATTCGGTATTAACACCTGGTTCGACATATCGAATGTCAGCCCTTCGTTCGGCCCCTTAGTGGCCCGTTTACAGATCCTTTGGCCCTGCGCTAGTTAGCGCCCGAGATAGCGTGGGAGCAACGCTGGGGCTGAGCCGCTGCTCTTTCTCAAGAGATGATGCACGTGGCCTGCCAAGTTGCTTTGTGTAGAAAGTACCTGTTTCTTGGGGGTCTAGCACGATCTGCTTAATCCTTTTCTTGCTGCCTTGCTGAAGGTGCGAAGTCTCTGTCGCAATGTGAGCATCTCGATACCAACTCCCTTTCTTGGTCTTCGCTCGTATCCGCAGTTGGATGAGGACACCCCACCTGTTCGGCTACGGTTGGACGTAAAAATTCCTGAAAACCTATAATGACTCCACCGTCTGAAATTTCTACGACGTGCTGCGTGAGGAGACGTAAGTGCCATTGGAGCTGAAAGCCACCATCAATTTGCCAAGAACCGAATTCGGGATGAAAGCGAATCTTCCGCAGAATGAGCCGAAAATGCTCGCTCGGTGGGAAGAACAGCGAATTTACGAACTCATCCGCGAATCGCGCCAGGGCAAGCCGATGTACATCCTCCACGACGGCCCACCGTACGCTAACGGCCCGATCCACCTCGGCCACGCCTTGAATAAATGCCTGAAAGATTTCGTCGTGAAGTCGAAGACCATGGCCGGCTTTGATGCTCCTTACGTCCCCGGGTGGGACTGCCACGGCCTGCCCATCGAGATCAAGGTCGACGAACAACTCGGGCGCAAGAAGCTCGAGATGGATCCTCTCGCGGTCCGTCAGGCTTGTGCCAAATACGCCGAGAAGTATCTGGATATCCAGCGCGAGCAGTTCAAGCGTCTCGGCGTCTTCGGCCAATGGGACAAGCCGTATTCCACCATGACACCGCAGTACGAATCCGTCGTACTGCGCATCTTGTATGACTTCCTCGAGCAGGGCGCCGTGTACAAGGGCCTGAAACCTGTGTACTGGTGCATCCACGACAAAACAGCGCTTGCCGAAGCCGAGGTCGAATACGAGATGCACACCAGCCCCAGCGTGTACGTGCGCTACATGCTTACCAGCGACCCTGCGGCCATCGACGCGAAACTGGCCGGCAAAAAGGTTGCGACCATCATCTGGACGACCACTCCCTGGACGCTGCCCGCCTCTATGGCAGTCGCCTTTCACCCGCAATCTGAATACGTGGCGCTCGAACAGGACGGCACGGTGTACATCGTCGCCGCTGAATTAGCGAATTCGGTGAAGGAAAACACCACGCTGAAGTCGGGGGTGGAAGTCGCGCATTTCCCCGGCAACAAACTCGAGCGCGTCACCTTCCAGCATCCGTTTCTCGATCGCTCGATTCTCGGCGTGCTCGCCGACTACGTCACCATGGACACCGGCACCGGTGCGGTCCACACCGCACCTGCCCACGGCGCAGACGATTTCTACACGGGCGTGAAGTATGGCATCGATCAGGCTTGCAACGTCGACGATGCCGGCCGCCTGCGAAACGGCCTGCCGGAATACGATGGCATGCAGGTGTTCAAGGCCAACCCGGTCATCGTGGAGCTGCTGAAATCCCGCGGTGTGCTCATGGGCCATGCGAACATCGACCACTCCTATCCACACTGCTGGCGATGCCATAACCCAGTCATCTTCCGCGCGACAGAGCAGTGGTTTATCGGGATGGAGTCGCGGATGCACGGTGGAACCCTGCGCTCCCTCGCTCTGGATGAAATCAAGAAAGTGAAGTGGGACCCCTCCTGGGGCGAAGAACGCATCTCGAACATGATCGCTACCCGTCCTGACTGGTGCATTTCGCGCCAGCGCATCTGGGGCGTCCCCATCGCTGTGTTCTTCTGCGAAGGTTGCAACGAGCTGCTGAACAATAAGCAGGTCAACGCCGCGATCGTGGAACGAGTGAAACATGAAGGCGTCGACACCTGGTATAAGCACTCCGCCGCAGAGCTGCTGCCGTCAGGTACGAAGTGCCCCAAATGCAACGGGGCGGCGTTCAAGAAAGAGATGGACATCATCGACGTCTGGTTCGAGAGCGGCTCCAGCAAGCTCGCCGTCATTGGCGAGCCCAAGGCCGACCTTTATACCGAGGGTGGCGACCAGCATCGTGGATGGTTCCACTCCTCCCTGCTCTGCCACATCGGTGCGCAAGGTGAAGCACCGTACAAAATGGTCGCAACCAGCGGTTGGACGCTCGATCCGCAGGGCCGCGCCATGTCGAAGTCTCTCGGCAACGTCGTCGATCCCGTCGACATCGCGAAGCGTCTCGGGGCTGAAATCGTCCGCCTTTGGGTCGCCAGTGTGGACTTCCGTGAAGACGTGCGCGCGAGCGAAGAGCTCATGCGCCGCGTAGCGGAAAACTACGTCAAGATCCGCAATACTTTTAAATACATTCTTGGAAACCTTCAGGGCTTCGACCCCAATGATGCTGTCGATTTTGATGAGCTGCAACCATTTGATCAGTTCATCCTGCTGCGGTTTGCTGAAGTCACGGACGAGGTCCGTGAGTGGTACGACGAGTTCACCTTCCACAAGCTATTTATGCGGCTAAAGGATTTCTGCACCGTCGACCTGAGCGCCGTGTACTTCGACGTAGTCAAGGACCGCCTTTACACGTTCGCGCCGCAGTCGAAGGAACGGCGCTCCGCGCAAACCGCCATCTGGATTATCGGCGATGCCCTTGTACGCTTGCTCGCACCGCTCATGAGCTTCACTGCCGATGAGATCTGGCAGTACCTTCCAGCAACCGCAGGAAAGCCCGCCACGGTCCATGCTGCGTACTTCCCCAGCGGCAACGACATCGCGCGCAACCGCACCAGTGACGCCAGCAAGACCATCAAGTCGGATTACGACCGAGTGATCGCGGTTCGAGCCGACGTGTTGAAAGCGCTCGAAGGCGCTCGGAATCAGAAGCTGATCGGCAGCGGTCTCGAAGCGCAAGTTGTTCTCACGGCCCCGGCCGATCTGCATGGCCTGCTCCAGAAGCACGCTGCGGCACTGCGCTACCTGTTCATCGTCTCCGACGTGCAACTGGCCCCCGGCGGATCGAATGGCACCGGCCTCGAAGTGAAGGTCAACAAGGCTCCCGGACAGAAGTGCGACCGCTGCTGGAACTATTCCACGCGGGTGGGAACAGACCCTGAATACCCCACCGTTTGCGAGCGTTGCAGCCCCGTGTTGCACGAACTGGAGGCGGGCGCCCGGTAGCACCGCCCGTTCTCCTTTGCCCAAATCAGCCGTTACAACTCGCGCCATCTACTTTGCCATCGCTGCTGCGATTTTCCTGCTCGATCGCTGGACGAAGTGGCTCGTCTCCCAGAAAATCGCGTTGTTCGATGCCATCACAGTAATCCCCGGCTTCTTCAAAATCACCCACCTCCGCAATCGCGGTGCTGCGTTTAGTCTTTTCGCCGACGCTCCCGATGCATGGCGCATTGCCATGCTCGTCGTCTTTTCCACGGTTGCACTGGTTGTCGTGATTTACCTGCTCGCCAAATCGAGCGCGCACCTCTCCTTGCAAGGCTCAGCGCTCTCCCTCGTTCTTGGCGGAGCGGTCGGAAATCTCTGGGACCGTATTTTGCACGGCTGGGTAACGGATTTCCTGCTGGTGTATTACAAGCGCTGGGAATGGCCGGCGTTCAATGTCGCTGACAGCGCGATCTGCGTCGGTGCCGTGCTATTGATTGCAGAATTGATCTACCACCGTGAAGCCGCACATGACAGCCAGGCATCTGCCGCTAACTGACTTTGTCGAATGCCCGGGCGATCGGAGTGACGATTGCCGGGCTTTCGTGAGCTGCCAGCGGCAGTACGATTGTGAAACGAGTACCTTGAGACTGGCCCCGCCGGCTTTCTACCTCGATCTTGCCGCCGATTTTCTCAACGATCGCCCGCGACACCCAAAGTCCTAATCCGCTTCCCTTCCCAGCTTTTGTGGTAAAGAAGGGCTCAAAAATGCGCGGCAACACTTCCGCTGGAATCCCGGGACCGTCGTCGCAAACACTTACAACCAGGTAGGCCCGTCCATCGCGGTCTTCGGTCTGTGCTGTGACTTCGATATTGCCGTCAAGCGGCACCGCATCAATCGCGTTCTCCACCAGGTTGTCGAACACTTGACGGACTTCCCCCGCGGGCGCTTTGATTGACGAGAAAGTGGGGATCGCCACGCGGACACGAAGGTTCTTGCTTTCGACCTTCTTTCGCTTTGCGTGGAGCACATGGCTCACCAGTTCCGCCATGTCTACTTCGCTGAGGCTCCCCGACTGGCGGTAATAGCCCAGCGTTTTCCGCGTGATGTCGCCCGCTCGTTGCACCTCGTGCAATAACATCTCGGCATAACGACGCGCTTCGTCATCCAACGACCCACTCCGAGTCAACAGGTATGCAAGATTCGTGATCGATTCCAGGGGGTTATTCACTTCGTGCGCGAGTGTGGCTGCTAATCGCCCAGCCGCGGCGAATTTCTCTTTTTCCACCAGTGCCGCTTCGGTGGCCCTGCGCTCTCGTATATCGCGCAGGATCTTCGA
>DASYAU010000158.1:0-7142 GCA_036501185.1 Candidatus Korobacter sp.
TCCCTTTGTTCCGTTCTTTCCTCAGATCTCGGCCACCAGTTGAAAACGGACGGCCGCCGCGGTCACTACCTGCACTTGACCGTGACCCGGATTCGGTTCCTTTCGCAGAAGCAACACCAGGTTTCCCAGTACCCAGGTTTCCCAGTAGTACTAGTGAGGTGCTCGAATACGTCGCATCACTTCCGACTCAGTGAAGCACCGCCGCAGCACTTCGTTGGGCAGACTAGCACAGATGTGGTCTGTCAAAACACGCGCCTGGGTTGCCAATTCGTCGGTGCCTTCGAACCCGATCAGCGCATCGAGCGCGAGTAGCAGGAGCACCGGATCGCCCGTTTTGTCCGCCACGCACACAGCCGTCTTGGCATCGGCGATAGCGTCGCGAGTTCGCGTGAGTGCATGCAGACCGTGTGCCCTGGTGATCAGGCCCAGCGCCTCATATTTCGGTCGCCCTCTCACGCGGCTCTGCTCGATGCTGTCGGTCGCAGTGGCGAGCGCATCGTCGAAAGCGCCTCGCGCCAGCGCCAGTTCGGCCCTGGCCTGAGTCAGACGAACTTGCCACAGCCACTGGTGCCAGCCGGCAGTACTCGCCGCGGCAGCGGCTGTCTCCTCCAGCAGTCGCTCCGCTCGGCCGGGTTCGTGACGACGCGCGAACATCAACAGCGTGTCGATCCTGGCGCTAACGATGGGCGGAACAAATCCAACGCCACGCGCCAGTTCACACGCCTCCGACTGGAGCGCCTCCGCGCCTTCGAAGTCAAATACGGTCAAGTGGAGCCCAGCTGCCATTGCAGTGGCGCGAGCCAGCATCGGAATAGCTCCATACCTTCGGCCGCAGGTCCGGGCTTCGTGGAACGCCTGTGTGGCCTCGGCGTAGCGCCCGGCGGCAGCCAGGTTTAAGCCGAGGTGCGTGAGGGAATACATGATGAACGTGGTGTCGCGCGATGACCGTGCGGAGTCAGCCGCCACGTGGGCCAATGCCAGCGCCTCCCTCGATCGTCCAGCAAGGTACAGCGTGAGCGGCCCCATGATGTGAGCTGCCGTCACCGAGCCGGGTGCGCGTGACATAGACCGGCGGTCCATGTCGATGGCCGCGCCGAGATCACCATTTGCTTGCCGGCAGCGTGCAAGCCACGCCATTGCGTTCGCCGCGAGATCCGAGCGCTGCAACCGTTCGGCAAGTTCCAACGCTTCGGTCGCGTACTGTTCCACTGGATGGACATCCACCAAGAGGAACCAGGCTCGCGCAAGTGCTAGAACAAGCTCACAACGGCGGTCCATCTGTTCCGGATCCAGGTGATGAAGCGCTGCCTCTAGTTCGCTCACTTCCAGCCTCCACTGTCCGAGCGCGTCGAAGGAGCGGGCCCGCCGTGTGTGCAGATCGACCCGCAAGCGCTCGGTATCACGTCCTGGAGGCCTGAATTTGAGCGAGTGAAGCGCCACGTCGAATAGACGCGCCGCCTCTTCGTGCGCCAGCCCATCAGCGGCCCGATCGCCCGCCCGTGCAGCATAATCGATGGCCTTGTCAACCGCCCCAGCCGACGCGGCCTGCGAGAAGTGATAAGCGAGTTCGGCAAGCGGCGGGTTCGGCATGTTCTGCGTGAGACTCTCTATGGCATCGGCGACGCGCCGATGCCATCTCACCCGGCGTGAGGAACTCAGCTCGCTGTACAGCGTCTCCCGTATCAGCGCGTGCTTGAACTCAAAGCGACCACTGACTGCTTGGGACTCGCTGACGAGCTGCGCGTGGGTCGCCTCCTCAATCGCGTCCAACAGTTGGCTACCTGCCAGATCTGCAATGGCCTCGAGGAGAGTGGCATCGAATTCGCGACCGATGACGGCCGCAACGCTGAGCACTCGGTTGCACGGTTCACTTAGCCGAGACAGCCGTTGGCCGATGAGCTCTTTGATTCCCTCCGACAACCCAAGATCCGCGATCTCGATGGTCCTTCCCATCATCCCGCCAACCCTCGCGATCGCTCCCGTCTCCTTCAGATGTTGGAGCATCTCGGTCGCGAAGAACGGATTGCCATCGGTGCTGTCCATGACCAGCTGAGGCAACTGTGCTGGGGCGTTCGGTCCGACGACCGAATCGACGAGTGCCCTGATGTGCGCGACGTCGAGTCCGCGGAGTACAAGTCGTGTCACCGCCGGCTCGCGCCGCAGCGTGATCAGCGTTTCTGCCAGCGGGTGCGCGCGATCGATCTCGCTTTCCCGGTAAGTCGCGACGATGCTGAAGGACCCGGTGCGAGCGGACCGCATGATGTGCCGGAGTAGCAGCACAGTTGGCTTATCAGCCCAGTGCAGGTCGTCGAAAATGAGGACCATCGGTCGAGCTCGCGACGCAACCGCAAGCATGGCCGCGACAGCTTCGAACAAACGGTATCGTTGCCCTTCAGGATCCATCGGCGGCGGGCTCGGAAGGTCAGGAATGCGATTGCGCAGTTCCGGGACGAACGGTCCAAGCTCGGCCCCCCCGCCACCGATGGCAGCGAGTTGACCCCGGAGGTCGGCCTGCGGGCAGTTGTGAAAATACCAGCTTAGACATTCGACGAAGGGCTGGTACGGTACCAGATTCTCCTCATCGCTGTACCCGACGAGGACGATACTTCCTTCGGCGCCACGGCTGCGGGCGAACTCCAGCGAAAGTCGCGTCTTTCCGATGCCTGCCTCACCCGCGACGAGCAGCAATTGATGACGGCCACCTATCGCGCGCTGCCACACATCGTGCATCTGTAGAAGCTCGGCTTCGCGTCCGAGGAAATCAACCGCAGCGGTCGCACGTAGCGACGGCGGCAGTGGGATGCCCGATGAAGTGCCATCAAGTTCTTCGTCGGCTGTCTCGCGAACTTGTGAGATAAACCGATATCCGCGCTTCGATACCGTTTGAATGTAGTCCCGTCCATCGGCAGTTGAACCGAGCACCTGACGCAGCGACGAAATGCCGCGGGTGAGACTGCCCTCCTCCACAGCAACGCCGGACCAAACCCAATCGAGCAGATCGTGCTTCGCAAGCAAACGACCCGCGTTCTGAACAAGTACCGCCAATAGATCGAATAGCTTCGGAGCCAGCGGGATCACCTGGGTACCGAGCAGAAGCTGGCGCTCCTGCTCGTCGAGGCGGTACCGATCGAAGACAAAGAGGCGCTTGGGTGACATCCGAAAAATTTCCGAAATTCGTCCGAATGCGGTCAGGACTCTTTCGGCCTCTTGAGCGATTCTTTAGCGGTGCCTATTGTACTCTTTCGCGCATTCGAGGAAGGGGCCAACGGCGGCCAGGTGCCACCGCGCGCCTTGACCCGGCTCGCGATGGCCCACCTGGCGATTTACCACGCGGTGAATGCGATTGAGGGAGCGCGATTTGAGGGCTATGCCAGGCATCGCGCCGGCGCATGCGGCCTAAAGCTACCGTTCCTCACCCAGCCTCGTGTCTGGGCAGGCCTGAGTTAACTTTCGAGAGGAGTGTCGCCATGAACCGTAACAAGCTTTTGCCTTTGTTGGTTGGCAGCGTTTGGATTGTTGCCACCTGCGGCAGCATGCTCCAGGCCCAGAACGTGGTCACCGACTGGAATGCCATTGCCTCGACGACGATTGTGAAAAATGCTGGGAATGCGCCCGCGCCTGCCGCGGTTTACTTCACGTATGCTGCCATTGCAAGCTATGACGCAGTCAACGCAATCGATCGCCGGTTCCGACCCGTTTACTACTTCGCTCAGGCCTGGCGCAGGGCCTCCGCGGAAGCTGCTGCTGCTGCCGCTGCTCATCGTGTGTTAGTGCACTACTTCCCGAACCAACAGAATGTGCTCGATCAACAGTTCAGTGTGTCGCTTGCCGCGATCCAGGCATCCACTGACTCCAAGAATGCCGGTGTTAACGTCGGCGAAGCTTCCGCATACGCCCTGATCGCTGCACGCACTGGTGACGGCGTCGGAGCGCCTGTGGCGTATACGCCCGCCAGCGGGCCTGGCATCTGGGAACCTACGCCTCCGGGGTTCCTGCCTGCAGCAACCCCTTGGCTGGGCCAGATGCGGCCTTTCACAATGCGCAACCCGTCGCAGTTTCTGCCAGACGGCCCTACCTCACTCAGCAGCGAAGCGTGGGAGCGAGACTATACCGTCACGCGCATCTTGGGGGCAGCCGACAGCACCGCGCGCACACCCAAGCAGACCGAAATCGGCATCTTCTGGACAGAGAACACCGCGCAGCAGTATGCGCGTTTGTTCACAAATCTCGCTTCCCAGAATCACTTGAATTTGCCGGATACGGCGCGTTTCATGGCGATTCTCTGGACTGGCTTTGCTGACGCAGGTATCGGATGCTTCAATGCGAAGTACCACTACAGTTTCTGGCGCCCGGTAACAGCGATTCCCACGGGCGGAGGCAATCCGGACCTCACGGCCGACGCGAACTGGCTCCCGCTCGTCACAACCCCGAATCACCCGGAATACCCCGCAGCGCACGCGTGTATTACAAGTGCAGTTTCACACTTAATTGCAGGCTACTTTGGCACTTACAAGGTGCATATTGTCGTGGACAGTTTGTCTTTTAAGGACGGCACTCACACCCACAGCTTTGATGATACGCGCGACTTCTTCGATGAAGTCTTCTGGGCCCGTGTGTATGTAGGTTTCCATTTCTATCAATCTCTCGTCGACGGCGGCGAGCTCGGCAGGAAGGTGGCCGCTCAACTCGAGAGCAGATATTTCCGATCGGCCGATGATCGATAGCTGCGATTTGATAAATCGTCCGCGGTGTCACAGCGATCGGAAAGGACATCTTTGTCCCTAACGCTCCGGCTTGCTTGGCGCACCGACACGATACGTGTTCACCCAAGTTCGGGCGGGGGCGAAGCAGATCGGTTGAATTTGCTGCAATAGGTATGCTGTCACCGGATACAGCCTGTCACCGGATACAGCCTCGCTTTTCCCAGGTCGCCACGTCTCCGGGGGGCCGGGGGCAAGCCTTGATGACGCGAGCGTTCCTATTTAATCCTGGCCTGATCAATAGCTGGTTTGTGGTCACAGGAATCCTTGGCCTGTTGATCATCCTGAACGGGTCCATTGTGGCCTCGGCCGCAATGGTAAAGGAGCGTGAAGCGGGCACGATCGAACAACTTGTCATGTCGCCGGCGACCACATCCGAGATCATCGTCGCCAAGATTGCGCCGCTGTTCTTGCTGCTGTTGCTGATGGTGATCTTTGCCACGGTTTTCATGAAGCTGGCTTTTGACGTTCCGTTTAACGGAAACCTGCTGGTGGTATTCTTTGGCGCAGCGTTGTGCATACTCTCCGGCATCGCGCTGGGCACAGTCATTGCGACATTTTCGAAGTCCGCGCAGCAGGCGCAGCTCACCAGCTTTTTCGTCAACCCGCTGCTCACTACCGCGTCGGGCGCGGTGACGCCCGCGGAGGCCGTTCCGCACTGGCTGCAGCCGCTGGTATTTATTAATCCGATCCGTCATTTCAGCGTGATCGCCCGCTCCAACATGATCAAGGGCACCGGCTTCGTTGCCCTGTGGCCCGACTTTCTGATGCTGGGCCTTTTCACGCTTATGCTGGTGGTGTTGAGTGTGTGGCGGTTTCGCAAAATGCTCAGCTGAGATGCGATGAGACCGGCTGCCGAAAGAGTTTCGCAGGGACGGTGAAGTTAGCCCTCAGGACGCAGGTCCCGTAAACGGTCGCTTGTTTTGGATGTTTTGGCCGCCGGCCATTGCAAGGTGCCTCAACGCGGCGACTTACGATGCGGGATACGAGGTGCTTTTAACCCGTTGCTGAATACTCCGTGACTCGAAGGGTTGCGACCGGCGGGGCGGGATCATTTATAAAATTCGATAAAATTTGGCTCTTTTTGCCTATTTTCGACTTCAGCGGCTGTGCGCGAATTCGCTTAGTTTGGCGGAATAGGGCAGTTTCACGGAGTTGATTGCGTGCAGAGCGACATCAAAGAAGCTGGCGGCTGGAGCGGGAACCGGGTTCCGCGGTTGCGGGATGACAAGGGGTTAAGTTGGCCGGCATCGTAGGCGAGCGGAGGCTGGGGGACGCGGGGCGCGACGGGCTCGTTTGGGGCTGAGGCAGGGGGATCGGCTGCGGCAGGCTGGTCCTTGGGTCGCCAGCCGGAGTCGTCGATTTGCGCATTGCGGGGCGTGGCGACGGGTTGCGTCGCGGATGGAGAGAGGCGACGGTCCGGGATGAAGCCTTCGATGGCTGCGATCATGGAGAGGGCCTTGATCTGGCCGGCAATGCTGCCCCTCGTCGCTTCGGAACTGAGAGCGGCCAGTTCCCAGAGCCGCGTGAGGATCCGGTCGCGACCAAGGTTCAGCTTGCGCAGGCGGTCCGCTTCCTCGTCTACCAGTTTTTCCCTGACGGCGGCGCGGTGCTCCATCATGTAGGCGCGGACGCGGGGTTTGGATTTGGTGTAGGCGGCGGTGTCGGGATTGAGACCGACGGCTTCCGCGGCGCGGCGGTCGTTCATGGTTCCGGACAGGATCAGGTGAGCAAAGGCCATTTCCTGATCGGTGATGGGATCGGTGATAGGTTTTTTGGGCATAGGGAATCCTCGTTCCTCGGTTGGGTTCAATCGAGCTTCTATTCGGGCTGATGGTGATTTTGAGACAGGGGTAGGGTGTGTTACCGGACAGCCAGGAAAAGCTATCCTTCGCTCACGCGGAAGGCCGATACTACCGGCGACTGCCGACTAAGCGCGGTTGCGTGAGAAGCCCGCTGCTTGCCGATTTCGTCTGATTTGAGGAATAACACTTCTTGAGAATCGATGCCATGGGCGGGACGCATTTTTTTCCGGCACCGTGGTACCCAGTCAGGGGTTACTCGGGTTCGAGGCACGAGAGCAGGGGGATCAGCGGTAGGCTTGTGGCGACGGTCGCTTGTACGAGTCGGTTTTTCGGCCAGATACCGGACGGGGATGCACCAGGGATGAGATAGCTCCGAATTGGCTACTGCTGAAGTTGGGTAATTATTTCGTCTGTCGCGGATCGTCGAAGTTGGGTAATTATTTCGTCTGTCGCGGATCTTCGTCGCGGATCTTCGTCGCGGATCTTCTGTCGCGGATCTTCTGTCGCGGATCTTCCTGTCGCGGATCTTCCACGCGCGGTTCACAGGACGATCGAGCATAAGCGTGAGCACTCTGCC
>DASYAU010000159.1:0-2340 GCA_036501185.1 Candidatus Korobacter sp.
AAGACCTCATCGACAATCAAAGCCAGCGAATGCTCGCGGCACAGGGCTGACAACGCGGCACGCTCCGCCGGCGACGTGTAATGTCCGGTGGGATTGTTCGGATGCACGACGATGACGGCGCGAGTCCGCGGTGTGATCCGCTCACGCAGCGCATGTAGGTCAAGACTCCAACCGTGGTCGCCGCCCGGATCATACAAGAGCCCATACGGCGCCAGCTTCACATCATCGATGGTCGCCAGCAGATCGAAAAGCGGATAGCTCGGCTGCGCGATCAGCACCTCGTCCCCCGCATCGCACAGCAAGCGGAAGAGCCAGCTATAGCCCTCGCTGGTGCTGGTGGTGAGAAAGATCTGTTGTGCATCCATCCGCGCGCCGTGATCGGCATAGTAGTCGCACACCGCCTCGCGCGCACCAGGCATGCCGCGCGGGTCGGGATCGTAGGTCCGCGCGCCCTCCGCCGATAGCTCCGTCAGCAGATGCACGTCGTATGCAAAGCCGCACTGCGTCGGATTCGAAGCCGTCAAGTCGAGAATGGGCAGTCCGCTGCGCCGCCGCGCTTCGAGCGCACGCGACCACGCCGTTTCCTCGCTCGCCCACTCCGTCCGGGCTGCAAACCGCATCCTACGCACCACGCCCCCGCAATTCATCCCCGCAATTCATAATAGAGAGGTGACGACTTCCACCCCTCCCGCCACCGCCACTGTCCCCCGCGCTGTCATCTTCGACTTCGGCCGCGTTCTCAGCATGCAGCCCGACGCCGACGCCCACACCGCGCTCGTCGCCACCGCCGGTGTTCCTGACGAGGTCTTCGAGGAGCACTACTGGGCGCACCGCCACGCATACGATGCGGGCGCACTCAACGGCCAGACGTATTGGCAGAAAGTCGCGGAGGGCGCCGGCTTCCCGCTCACCCCGGAACGGCTCGCCGCCTTCCACCACCATGACTCGCTGATGTGGGCCAACCTGAACGCCCCCATGCTCGAGTGGGCCTTCGCCTTGCAGAAAGCCGGTGTCAAGACAGCCATCCTCTCCAACATGGGGGACGTGAACCTCGCCTACATGCGCAAGAACTTCGACTGGCTGGCCGGCTTCACATATCTCACTTGGTCGTGCGAGTTGCTCACCGCCAAGCCCGATCCCGCCATCTACCGCCATACCCTGGACAACCTCGGCGTTGCCCCGCAGGAGGCCATCTTCATCGATGACATCCCGGCCAACATCGCCGCCGCCCGCGCACTCGGCATCGACGGCATCCTCTTCAGCACCGTCGAACAGCTACGCCGCGATCTCGAAGCACGCGGCCTGAAAGGCAAGCTGCCGTTTCCTGAGCCCAACTAGCAGCGCAAACGCGAACGTCCGTTGGGGAACGTAAGGATCTTGCATGAATTCACCACCTTGGACACGAAGGGCGCCGCGTTACTGCTTAGGCGGCGGATAAGTTGTTCCTGCAACAACTTCAGTGACGTCCACATGGTTCCAGTCAAAGAGCGGCATTTCCCGTACTTTTCTGCCGAGATATTCGCTGTGACAGTAGAGCCCCGGCACCGGTGTATACCGGAGGTACTCGTCGGCAAGGGAGGAGAATCGTCCCAGGATCGGATTCGACATACCCGCTTCGATACATTCGAATCCGAGAGCGCTTGAGAATAGAACCCGCAATCCCATGTCGCTGAACTGAAAGAAATTCCACGGGCGTTCGTGAGCCAAGTAGGAGAAGTGAGTTTCCACAAACACCGTCCCGCCTACTTTAAGCAGCTTAGCAATCTCGACTGCCACCAGCCATGGCATTGCAAAATGTTCAAAGCAAGCAGAGGTGTAGATCAGATCGAACCGCTCCTCCTCCTTGAAGTAGGAAGACAAGCGGTGCGCATCGCCAACGACGTCCACATTTCTTCCGGCATAGTAGTCAAACCCGACATACTGCGCCTTCGAGAACTGTTGTCTTGCATCCGACGGACCTGTCACTTCTCTGCTTCCGATCTCAAGAACCCGCAGACCCTCCTTATTCCCCAGTTCGTAGATAAGCTTCCGCCAGTTCTGATGGGAGATCGACTGCGACATAGGTACGTCAGCCAGGTAGCCTTTATCGCGGAAGGAAGTTAATCGGGCAAGTGTTCGGGTGGCCTTACGAGAGACCACATCTCTCATGCGTCGCAACATGTCTGCTGATCAGGATAGATCATGCGCATTGTTCTGTCCGATGCCGAACCGATAAGCCACCGCTGCCGGGAGTCCTCTAAATGCCGCGCGCGAAGATCAGCAGATGGTTCTCCCACCGATCCGTGCCGTAAAGCGGACGAAATCCGGTACGCCGGAGCGCGCGATCCAACAGCGCCAGAT
>DASYAU010000160.1:0-42680 GCA_036501185.1 Candidatus Korobacter sp.
TCAGCATCCCAGGCGCAGGATTAAATAATTGTTTTGTGAAAAGCTGCGAATTTCCGCATCCGGTTCAGAAGTGCGGCATCTATCTCACCTTAAAAGTGGAAGGAGGCAGTGATGAAGCGATGGGTGTTTCTGATTCCAGCCGTTCTTTTCGTTTCCATCTTGGCTAGCGCTTCCGGGAAGAGCACTCCGTTCCCAGCGACGGTGGTATCGGCTCAGAGCCACACCGCCCAAGCGGTGGATGTGACAACTTCAAGCTGTAACTTCGAAGACTACGATGGCTATTGCAACATGGGCCCGAAAGAAGTCACGGTTGCGCAGGTGATCCTACGGGAGAATGACGGGAAAACGATTCACGCTGAATGCCGCGACGGTGAGAGCTGCGCGCTTCCGGTGGTGAACCAAACGGTGAGTGCGCGTTATGTGGGAACTGGGGTTGAACTCAAGTATCGCGACGCCGCTGCCAGGGACCACAAAGAGGTGTTCCGGGTCGTGCGTGAGGGAACGGCTACGCGCGACTGATCACACGTCAACGCGATTCAGACCCGGTCCGACGACCGGGTTTTTCATTCTGCTACATTGGTTCGCGAAACTTCTTCTGGAACAAGGTACGCCGTCGCTTGTCGCGCTCCCTTAAAGCTCATCTGCTGCTGCTGGCCGTCACGTTGGTGTGGGGATCGACGTTTGTCCTCGTAAAGAGCGCGCTGGGAGACATTACGCCGCTGTTGTTCAATGCGGTGCGCATGACGCTTGCGTCCGCGGTCCTGGCGGCGATTTATTGGAAGAGCCTGCGGGAGATGCGTCGCGAGGCGTTCTGGAGCGGAGCGCTGGTGGGGTTGATGATGTATGCCGGCTACGAATTCCAGACGACGGGATTGACGCTGACAACCCCGTCGAAGTCAGCGTTTCTGACTGGGGTCTCGGTGGTTTTGGTCCCTATCGTTTTGCGCCTGGGATGGCGCAAGCACATAAACAAATGGACGGTGCTGGGCGTAGTGATCGCCTTTGCCGGACTTTTTTTCCTCACTGTACCGCCGGGCGCTGGCGGCGGATTTAAGCTGAACGGCATCAACCTAGGCGACGTGCTGACGGTTGGCTGTGCGATTTCGTTCGCATTTCAAATCGTGCTCGTCGGGCAGGCAAGCGAGCGGCATGGCTTCGCGCCCATTGCATTCATGCAGGTGGCGGGCGCGGCAGTGCTGATGTTCGCAACCGTCCCGGTAGGGGAGCACGCGCACGTCACGTGGTCGCCCGTGGTGATCTGGGCGATCCTGATTACAGGCCTGCTGGGCACGGCGGCGGCGTTCACCGTGCAGGCGTGGGCGCAGCAGTTCACGCCGGCTACTCACACGGCGCTGATCTTTTTGTTGGAGCCGGTGTTTGCATGGGCGACGTCGTTTGTGGTGTTGCACGAGCGGCTTGGAATTCGCGGGTCGTTTGGGGCTATGTTGATACTCGCGGGAGTCGTGCTTTCGGAGTTGCTGGGGAGCAAGGACCACCCGGTGGAAGAGATTCGTGTATCGTAAAGTTCCTTGATGCAGGGTTGCATCGGCAATATTTTGGTGACCAAATTGCTACGAACTGCGTCTAAAAAGGTAGTGAAATTGCTCGAATCTCCTCGCTGTGACCTCATACACAATCTTTCGATGAACGCACGGATGCGCGAGTGCCGGGCTATTTCCTGAGTATAATTTTCGATTGGCAATTCTTGCCGGAGGACGACCTATGACACCGCTCGCCAGCGGTATCTGGCAACGGCTGAAAGCGAATCGTTTCGCTTCAGTTCTTGTGATCCTAGCCACACTTTCGCTGGGAATTTTGATCGGCACCGTGGTTTCCTCTACGGCGCGGGGCCAGGAAAAAGTTTCGAGCGGCGACGCGACGCCGCTGCAGATTCCTGAAGTCAAGACGCACGACAACCAGTTCACACAGATTGCGAAGCAGCTCGAACCTACGGTGGTGAACATCAACACCGAGTCGACGCTGAAGCATCCATCGATTCATCGTCGGGGGATGCAGCCGCCCGACGACGATCAAGATCAAGACCAGGACCAGGATGACCAGGGCCAAGGTCAGGGACAAGGACAGGGCCAGGGTAACGGCCAGGACAATCCGTTCCAGGATTTCTTTGATCGCTTCTTCGGTGGCCAGGGTGGCGGCGGACAGATGCCGCAACAGGACATGCGGCAGCGCGCGCTCGGTTCAGGCGTGATCGTCGACCCGAGGGGCTACATCGTGACTAACGATCACGTGGTGGACAAAGCCGACAAGATCAAGGTCAACCTGATGGGCGATCCTGAGACGGTGAGCTATGACGCGACGGTGATCGGCGTGGACAAAGAAACCGATCTTGCCGTGATCAAGATCAATGTGAAGCACGCACTGCCGTATGCCAAGCTCGGGAACTCCGATGGCGTGCAGGTGGGCGATTGGGTGCTGGCAATGGGCAGCCCGTTCGGATTGAATTCGACGGTGACGGCCGGCATTGTTTCGGCGAAGGGACGCAACATCGTTCCGCAGCGCCAGTTCCAGCAGTTCATCCAGACTGACGCGGCGATTAATCCCGGTAACTCGGGCGGCGCGCTGGTTGATATGAGTGGGGATGTGATCGGCATCAATACGGCGATCTTCACCACCGGAGGCGGTTACCAGGGGGTGGGGTTCGCGCTGCCATCGAATACCGTGGCGCAGGTTTATAACCAGCTCATCAAGCCGGAACACAAGGTGTTTCGCGGCTCGATTGGGGTGGAGTTCAATGCTGTGCCCGATCCACGCGTAGCAAAGATTTACGGCGTGAACACGGGCGTGACGGTGGCGAATGTGACGCCTGGCGGACCGGCGGAAAAGGCCGGGATCCAGACAGGTGACACGATCGTTTCGGTGGACGGCAAGCCGGTAAAGACCGGCGATGAGCTGGTCTCCGACATCTCGGCGCGGAGGCCCGGTTCGACGGCAACGCTCGGGTATATTCGCGGCGGACAGCAGAAATCGGCGCAGGTGACGATCGTTGATCGTTCGAAGCTCTATGCCAGCCGTCTTGGCGGCGGTGAGGAAGAGGGCGAGAACGAGCAGGGTACGCCGCAGGAAAGCAAGTTCGGGATGAGCGTGAAAAACATTACTCCCGAAATTGCTAGCCGGCTCAAGCTGCCAAACAACAAGGGCGTGATCGTGACCGACGTGAAGCCAGACGGCTTTGCGGATGGTGTTGGTCTCGGCCGGGGCGACGTGATCCTCGAGATCAATAAGCAGCCGGTTAGCAACGATCAGGACTTCCAGCGGATCCAGAGCAGCATGAAGAGCGGATCCGACGTGGTATTTCTCGTGCGACCGCGCGGGCGCGACAACGGAACCATCTTTATGGCAGGAACATTGCCTTAAACCTAAGCTGTTGAAAATCCACGGCCTGCATCGTAAGGTGCAGGCCGTTTGCTTGAGAAGTCCAGAGTAGGCCTAGACCAATGGTAACCGGCGGCGGCCAGCTTTTCGCTAGCCAATGGGCATCTCAGTTTGCAATGATCCCGGAGTTCCCAGCGCTCTGTTTTCGATAGCTGGCTGGGCCAAAGAGGCTGCTTCCGAAATTGGGGCCGAACTCAGGGGAAAGCTGCCGGATGCCGTTCGATCCGGCCATTGCGGTCGGTTACAATTAAGAATTCTCGACTCTTAAGGACCTGAGGTAGTGATTGCGATTTAGGAACCCAATTCGGCTGCTCGTCGGGGTGCTGGCGCTGCAAATTGCAGTTTTTGGCGCCACGAAAACCACGACCAGCAAGACCCATACTTCGAAGAAAGCTTCCGTTCACACGACCTCGACACATACCGCGAAGCACACCAGCACTTCTTCCAGGCACACAACCGCGAAAAAGGCGGCACGACCACGAGGCCAGGCGGCGCCCGACAGCGACCGCACGCGGGAGATCCAGAACGCGCTGATCCGCGAACATTATTTGAACGGATCGCCAAGCGGCTCTTGGGATAGCGACACTCGCGCCGCGTTGACGAAGTTCCAGGCTGACCACGGCTGGCAGACCAAGATCGTTCCCGACTCACGGGCGCTGATCAAACTCGGACTGGGACCAAGCCGCGAAGGACTGCTGAATCCGGATACGGCGGCGATCAGCCCACATGAGCTGGGCGCGGAGAATCCGCAGCCGGGCGGATCGAGCAAATAGAGTTTCGGATGTGAGAGTCGCGGCCTGCTGGCCGCGATTTTTATTGGTACGGCTGATCGCTGCTGCGGCGTTCAATCTGGATACCGCCGGCGTCCATGAAGCGTATATCGCGGGCTTCGTTGCGAACGGAACTGAGGGCAACGCGAATTTCGGCGATGTAGTACAGCGCGCCGGCCAACAAGGCGATGAGTGAGCCCACGAAGACGGCGGTTGCGACGATGGCGGCATCGGCCCAGTAAAGCCCCAGTCCGAGCAAAAGGCACGAGATCACCGTTCCGCAAAGCGCGACGAGGACGAGCAGAAAGCAGCGGCGGATCAATTCCGCGCGGCGCTCGATCGACTGGATCTGGGCGGTGTAGGCTTCGGCTTCCTGGAGACGTTGTTCGCGAGTGGCCTTGTGCTTGGCGTGTACGAATTGACGCAGGCGGCTCACGATGCCCATCAAGCGGACATTGACGGAGAGAACGAGCAGCGCGGTTGCGGAGACGAAGATGGCGGGCGCAACAAAAGCCTGGAACAAACGAGGAATGTCGTTCATAGCGTCCGCCTATTATCGGTGATGCGATGGCGAATGCAGCATATCGTTGACGCGCTGGAGCCAGCTTCGTAAGATGGCTTACTCTTGATCGGGACAACAATTTCGCATTACCGGATCGTCGATAAGCTCGGTGGCGGCGGGATGGGAGTGGTGTACAAGGCGGAAGACACGCGCCTGCACCGCTTCGTGGCATTAAAGTTCCTGCCTGATACCCTGGCAAGCGATCCGCAGGCCTTGGCGCGCTTCGAGCGGGAAGCGCAGGCCGCGTCGGCACTGAATCATCCAAATATCTGCACGATTTATGACATTGGCGAGGACGGCGGGAAGGCGTTCATTGCCATGGAATTTCTGGATGGCGTGACGCTGAAGCACAAGATTGCAGGGCAGGCGATGGAAACCGAGCAGGTGCTGGCGCTCGCAATTGAAATTGCCGATGCGCTGGACGCCGCGCACGCGGCGGGCATTGTGCATCGCGACATCAAGCCGGCAAATATTTTCGTGACCAAACGCGGCCACGCGAAAGTCCTGGATTTTGGGTTAGCGAAGGTGGATTCGCTGGCGGGAACCACCAGCCAAATCGGGTCGGCGAACACGATGACAGCAGCGGGAGTGGAGGAACAGCACCTCACTTCGCCGGGTTCGACGCTGGGCACGATCGCGTATATGTCGCCGGAACAGGCGCGGGCGAAGGAACTGGATGCGCGCAGCGACTTATTTTCGTTCGGCGCGGTGCTCTATGAGATGACGACGGGCACGCTGCCGTTCCGCGGCGGGAGCACGGCGGAAATCTTCAAGGCGATTCTCGATGCCGCTCCGGCTCCCGTGCTGCGGCTCAATCCCGATGCGCCGCCCGAACTAGATCGAATCATCACGAAGGCACTCGAGAAAGATCGCAACCTGCGTTACCAGAACGCGGCCGACATGCGGACGGATCTGGCGCGACTGAAGCGGGATTTGGATTCAGGACGGACGAGCGCTTCGATGAGCGCGGCCTCCACGCCTTCGACGCCGGCCGCGGCTCCGGCGAAATCGAAGGGATGGCTGATTGGCGTGGCAGCCGTGGTTATCGTCGCGATTGCCGCGGGAGCAGTGTATTTCCTGCGCGGAGCGGGAACCGCTTCGCAGGCGAAGATTTCGTCGATGGCGGTGCTGCCGTTCGTCAATGCTACTAACGACGCGAACAACGAGTACATGAGCGATGGGCTGACGGAAGGCCTCATCAGCACGCTCTCTCAGTTGCCGGACATGAAGGTGATGGCGCGGAGTACAGTCTTCCGCTTCAAGGGGAAGCAGGAAGATCCCCAGCAGATTGGGCAGGCCTTGAAGGTCGCCGCTGTGCTCACTGGGCGCATAAGCCAACACGCCGATCAGGTAGTTGTGGATGCGGACCTGGTGAATGCGTCGGATGGCAGCGAGATCTGGGGATCGCACTACGAGCGCAAGTTGAGCGACATTACCCAGGTGCAAAGCGATATCAGCCGAGACCTGTTGAAGAAGTTGCAAGTGCATGTGGGCAACGAGCAGAAACAGTTCGGCAATGCGGGTACCGCGAATCCCGAAGCTTACCGGTTGTACCTGGAGGGGCGGCAGCAGTGGTATGGGCGGACGCCGGAGGGATTGAAGAAAAGCATCGATCTTTTCCGGCAGGCGATCGCCGCTGATCCAAACTACGCCTTGGCATACGCAGGTTTAGGTGCGACGTATATCGTTGCCCCGAGTTATGGAATCGGCATCGATAGCAAGCAATCGCTTGCGGTGGCGGACGAGGCGTCGCGCAAGGCACTGGAACTGGATCCAAACCTCGACGAGGCGCACGGAGTACGTGCTGGTGTCCTGGCAACGTCTGGAAAGTGGGCGGAAGCGGAGGGTGAGTACAAGAAGACCTTCGACTTAAATCCGAACAATGCGAATGCGCACTATTTTTATGCCTTCGGAGTGCTGGTTCCGCTGGGCCGGCTCGATGAAGCTCTCGCTCAATACCGTATCGCACTCTCGCTCGACCCGCTCTCGCCGATCATCAACATGAACTACGCGATCGCATTAGAGGATGCTCATCGCTACGATGAGGCGCTGGCACAATACAAGAAGCTGCAGCAGCAGGACCCGAACTTCCAGCCAACCCACTTTTACTATTCGCAGTTCATGGCAATGCGCGGGCAATTTGGGGACGCGATCGCGGAGCTGAAGGAATTTCAGGGTCCGTGGATTCATAACAACGATGTCAGCCGGACTTATTCTCCCGATGCCAAGGGCTACCGCCAAATATTGGAGACGTCCGAAGATGCAGGCATCTCCACGTTCTACGCGGATATAGCGGTGAGTTACGCGCTGTTGGGAGATCGAGACAAGGCCCTCGAGTATCTCGCGAAGGGCTATGGAGTCGATCCGGAAATCGGCTGTGAGATTCGCTTGCCGGCATTTGATCCGATGCGATCGGATCCGCGGTTTAAAGCGCTGTTGAAGAAGCTTAATTTGCCGGATTAGCCCGGCGCAAAATAAAAGGGCCCACCGTTGCGGCGGGCCCTCGCCTGATGTCACTTCTTATCGATACCGTTCAGCCAAAAATTCGCTGATCTTCGCGTAAGCGTTGGTCAGCACATCTTCCTGCGGCAGCGTAACGATGCGCGCATGATGCGTGCCGGGCTTTTGGCCGAAGCCGGAGCCGTGCACGAGCAGGACGTGCTTCTGTTTTAGCAGGTCGCTCACGAAAGTCAGGTCGTCTTCCGGAATGTCGAGCGAGGGAAAGGCGTAGAACGCGCCCTTGGGAGCGACGAGGTTCACGCGCGGTTCTTTGGCGGCCCAATCTTTGGTGACTTTGGCGCGGCTGGCGAGTTTTTCGTTTACCCACTTCAGGTGGTCCTGCGGGCCCTCGAGCGCGGCCTTCACCGCGTATTCAAATGGGTGTGGGGCGGAAAGTC
Source organism: Candidatus Korobacter sp. (assembly GCA_036501185.1). GTDB lineage: Bacteria > Acidobacteriota > Terriglobia > Terriglobales > Acidobacteriaceae > Korobacter. Next base: position 7,623 of record DASYAU010000160.1, read on the forward strand.
GCGAGCGGAGCAGTTTATAGATCGATTCCAGGAATGGCTTAATCAACTCCGCTGGTCCGGTAGCGATGCCCCAGCCGATGCGCCATCCCGGGACGAGATACGCCTTCGAGAGTCCGTTGAAGGTGATGCACGGAACGTCAGCAGCGAGCGTCGCGATGGAGATATGCTTCGCGCTCGGATCGAACACGAGCTTGTTATAGATTTCGTCGGCGATGAGGAGCAGGTTATGGCGGCGAGCGATGTCGGCGATCTTCTCCAGCGTTTCGCGCGAGTAAACGGCGCCAGTCGGATTGTTCGGATTGATGATCAGGAGCGCGCGCGTTTTGGCGTTGATGCGACGCTGAATGTCTTCGACATCCGGCTGCCAGTCGTTCGACTCGTCGAGAAAATAGGCGTTCGCTTCGCAGGAGAGCTTGGCAGTGATGGCGCCGTAGAGAGGGTACTCGGGGCTGGGCGCGAGAAAATTCTCGCCGGGATTGAGCAGCGCGTTGAGACAGGAGTCGATGGCCTCACCGCTGCCAAGTCCGATGAAGACACCCTGGATGTTCTTGAAACCGTCGCGCTCGGCCTCATTGCGAATGGCTTCGAGGGCGGGCTTTATGCCGAGCGAGTCGGCATAGCCGTTGTAACCGTCCTTCATCGCCTTCACGACGGCTTCGAGCAGATGCGGCGGAAGAGGGAAGTCGTATTTGCAGGGGTCGCCGATGTTGCAGTAAAGGATTTTGTGACCCTGTGCGGCGACTTCATCGGCGAGGACGGCGAGATCGCGAATGGCATAGCGAACATTCGCCATGCGGGTGGCGGGGGCAATGGGAGCGGTCTTGGTGATGGTGGACATGGAGAGTCCTTTATAAGAGCGTTCTTGAATATTGTAGAACGGGGGAGGGCGGGACGATGTGACGGCGAAATCGAGATTCGGGAGCAGGCTAAAATTGTCGTCGACGGTTGACCCTCAGGGTTAGACTGCTCCTAATGCGGCCCGACGTTATCGGCTATCTGGTGCTTGGCGGTATTGCGGCGGCTATAGTCGCTGCGATGCTGTACGCCATATTTGCGCGACCGTCGGGGCAAAACGCCGAGCGACACAGGCAAGAAATTATCAATGGCTTCTTGCGGGTGGGCGGATTTTTGTTTGGCGTTCGCGCTCCTCTGCTTTTTCTTCGCCACCGCTAATGTCGCTGGGCAACTGTGGAAGCCGCTGAGATTAGCAATCGCCGTGGCATCGTTTCTACTGTTTTGTTTGCTGAATCACCAGTGGGAGAAATATTGCGAGAAACGTATCCAGAGCTACGGGACGGAACCCGGGACGTCACTCTGGGGGCTAGGATTCTTGGTGGTGCTGGTGCTCGTCCTCTTCTTTCTCCTAAGCGACAAGACGCCGCGCGAAGTGCTCTTGATTTCGATCATGCCGCCAATTGTGATGTTTCGTTATACCGGATGGAGGAAGGAAATTCCGTGGAAGAAGTTGCCGAACACGCCCATGGCAATCTATTTCTTATATTGCTGCGGGGTGTTGTGGTACCTCCACGCAAAGCTTTTTGCGGTGTTCATTTTGCCCTGTCTTGGTCTGGCGCTGTTTTTCAGCTCTCGCGCGGTCCGTCAATGGCAAGCTGCAAAAGACTTGCGGCATTCATCAGCAAAGTGAACGGTGGACTCGCGGTAAGAAAAAGCGGTCAGCTTCATGGGCTGACCGCGTGACAGGGGCTGAAGCCCCGGTTCTGTTATGCCTTATCGGCACGGCTGAAGCCGTGCCCTGATACAAAACCCACACCTATTCGCGGTTGTCGATCTGGGCGCGCTGGAGCGTGTCGCTGTAGTCGACGTAAATCGATTTCCACTCGGTGTAGAAGTCCAGAGCACCGATCCCTCCTTCGCGATGGCCGTTGCCGGTGGCCTTCACGCCGCCGAACGGCAGGTGCACTTCGGCGCCGATGGTCGGTGCGTTCACATAAGTGATGCCGGCGTGCAGGTCGCGCATGGCGCGGAACGACTTGTTGACGTCCTTGGTATAGATCGCGGACGAGAGGCCGTACTCGATGCCGTTGGCGATCTCGATGGCTTCGTCGAGGTCGTTGCACGGGATCAGGGAGACGACGGGCCCAAAGATTTCTTCCAGCGCGATGCGCATTTTGGGATCGACGTCGGTGAAGACCGTCGGCTCGAGGAACCAGCCGTGCGCGTAGTCACCCTTGTCGAGACGATTGCCGCCGGTGGCGAGCTTGGCGCCTTCGCCCTTGCCGATCTCGATGTACTTCAGGTCGGTTTCCATCTGGCCCTTGTTGACGGCGGGGCCCATGTCGACGGACTCGTCGAGACCGTTGCCGATCTTGAGCTTTTTGGCGCGGGCGATCAGCTCTTCCGCAAATTTTTTGTAGATGCCCTTCTGCAGAATGATGCGGCTGGTGGCGGTGCAGCGCTGTCCGGTGGTGCCGAACGAGCCCCAGAGCGCGCCTTCGAGAGCGAGCTCGAGGTTGGCGTCGTCGAGGACGATCATCGGATTCTTGCCGCCGAGTTCGAGCGAGCAGTGCTTGAAGCTGCGCGCCGCGATTTCGCCCACGATGCGGCCTACGGCGGTTGAGCCAGTGAGGGAGACAGCTTTCACTTCAGGATGCTCGGCGAGCGGGGTACCGACGTCGCCACCGAAGCCGCTCACGATGTTGATGACACCCTTGGGAACTCCAGCGTCGTTAAGCGCCTGAACGAAGTTGAAGGTGGAGAGTGGCGTGTCTTGCGCAGGCTTGATGACGGCGGTGTTGCCACAGACAAGTGCGGGGAAGAGCTTCCACGATGGGATGGCCATGGGGAAGTTCCAGGGCGTGATCATGCCGCAAACGCCGATGGGCTGGCGGACGGCCATAGCGAACTTGTTGGGCAGTTCGGAGGGCGTGGTGGGTCCGAACATGCGGCGGCCTTCGCCGGCATTGTAGAAGCCGGCATCGATGGCTTCCTGCACGTCGCCGCGAGTCTCTTTGATGACCTTGCCCATTTCGCGGGTCATTTCCTGGGCGTACTTTTCTTTCCGCTGTTCCAGGATGGACGCGGCTTTAAAGAGGATTTCGGCACGGCGCGGGGCCGGTACGAGGCGCCACTTGGCGTACGCGCGGCGAGCGGCATCGACGGCGGCGGCGACGTCTTCCTTGCCGCTCTTCTGGAAGATGCCGACCACTTCGCGGGTGTCGGCGGGGTTGAGGTTCTCAAAGGTCTGGCCGGTCTTGGAGGCGACCCATTCGCCATCAATCAGGTTCTTGTAAACGGGGGCCTTAGGGCTTCCGGCGGTGGTGCTTGCCATGGTTTTTCTCCGGTGTATGAGTCCAAACCTTCCATCGTAACCTTTCGGGTAACAGGGCGGCAAGATGCGGGCGAGAGAGCGTGCCGAAGCGGGCAAATGGCCGGTAGGACAGTGGAACAAGTCCGAATGGACCGGAAGTGCAGGGGTCTAAGGTGTGGAGAACTAAGGACAAAATGGGTAAATGCGATGTGAATTCCCTAGTTTTTGTATGAAAATGAATGTGATACTCTCGCTCACATTAAGCGATGCAAAGCCTTCTTACATCGCAACACCAGCGCCGCCGCAAACGGGGCGGCGGACTCGACCTCATCTCCTGGACGACCATGCGTTACAGGACGGTGTGGGTGATGAGCGTTGCTGCGGTTTTACTTGGCATCGTTGCGCTGATGTTCATCTTCCCCGACGTGACGAAAGCCGCGTGGAATGCGGTCGCAAGCCGCATTGCGAAGCGCGCCGCACAGATCGGCACGAACACCGGGTCGCAGGCGCACTTTACCTACATCGACGGCAGCGTGAAGGTCCGCAAGGCCAACAGCAACAACTGGATCACAGCCAACTATGACACGGGACTGGAGAAGGGCGATATCGTCCAGACCACGACCGAAGGTATGGCGAAGATCGTGTTCACCGACGGTACGAACTACACAGTGAAACAGGATTCACTGATCGTGGTGGAAGAGAACTCGACGAACAAAGACCAGCAGACCACTGTAGCGGTACAGGTTTCCACCGGCACGGTGGACCTGAGCACGGCGACATTCACGCAGGGGTCGAAGTCGGAAGTGCGGGTGGCGGGCGCGAGTGCCTCACTTGCGCCAGAGAGCTCGGCATCGGTGAAGAGTGACCCGGCCAAAGACGAACACGAAATCCTGTTGCGGCGTGGTTCGGCGAGCGTGTCGCGCGGTGGCGAGATCGTGAAGATTGCCGATTTCGAAAAGGTGGCATTCAAGAACGACAAGAAGCCGATGGAGAAGTCGAAGGCGATCCTGCCGCCGTTCCTGGTGTCGCCGTCGAACATGTCGCCGATTTTCATGGGAGCACAGGGCGGGAACGTGCAGTTCGCGTGGACCGGGGTGGCCCGCGGCAAGACCTACCGGCTGAGGCTTTCGCGCAATCCGTACTTTACGGATGTGATCCTCGACAAGGAACTGGAGACGACGAACCTGTCGGTAACCGGACTGGCGCAGGGCGCCTATTACTGGGAAGTGCTAGCGGTGGATGACGAGGGCAAGGAATCGGTGGAGAGTGAGAAGAACCGGTTCACAATCCTACCGAAGAGTTCGTCGAAAATTGCGTTACAACTTGACCTCAGGGAATTCGACCAACACGGACGAGTAGTTGAGGTGGTAGGAAGCACGGAAGCCGGCGCCCGGGTCATGGTGAACGGGCAGGAGGTGCCGGTGGTTGGGTCTGACGGGTCGTTCCATTACTTCACGCCGCCGCTGCCGCAGGGCGAAAACGTGATTACGGTCACGGCACAGAACTCAAAGGGTGGCGTGAATACCAAGCAGCACACTGTGGTCATCCAGTAAAATACGGACGTCCACAGAACAACCGCAGTTCCTTTTCTCAAAGGCGAACGGGGCGGATGCAGGTCACGCTGGAAGAGAAGCTCGCTGGCCGCGGGCGTAGTTTATTGCGGGGATATTGCAACCACTTCGCCGGTAGTAACCTAATAACCATCATCAGCATTCAGGAAAGATAAGTCTTTCAATGGCATCGAACGGATTTCACTCTAACGCTTCCCGGTTTGCGAACCTGCGGTCGCTGTTCAGCATGTTCTCGAGCGACCTGGCGATTGACCTGGGCACGGCGAACACCTTGGTCTATGCGAAGAGCAAGGGCATCGTGGTCAACGAGCCCTCGATTGTCGCCATCAACAAGAACACCGGTGAAGTAGAAGCTGTCGGCAAAGAAGCGAAAGAAATGCTGGGGCGCACGCCCGGCAACATCGTGGCCATTAAGCCGATGAAGGATGGCGTGATCGCCGACTTCAAGGTCACGGAAAAGATGCTGAACTACTTCATCCAGAAGGCGCACAACCGCAAGATGCTGGTGCATCCGCGCATCGTGATCGGCGTTCCGTCGGAGATCACACAGGTGGAAAAGCGGGCGGTTATGGATAGCGCTTATCGCGCGAAGGCCAGCGAAGTGCACCTGGTGGAGCAGGCGATGGTGGCCGCGATTGGCGCGGGCCTGCCAATCACGGAGCCGAGCGGCAACATGGTGGTGGACATCGGCGGGGGGACCACGGACATCGCGGTGATTTCGCTGAGCGGCATTGTGTATTCGCGTTCGGTGCGGATGGCAGGAAACCAGATGGACGAAGCCATCATGAATTTCCTGAAGCGCAAGTACAACCTGCTGATCGGGGAGCGCACGGCCGAGCAGATCAAGATCGAGTTGGGTTCGGCGTACCCGTTGGACAAGCCGATCACGATGGAAATCAAGGGCCGGAACCTGATCGAGGGCGTGCCGAAGACGATCACGATCGATGACAGCGAAGTTCGCGAATCGTTGGGTGAATGCGTGGCGACGATCATGAACGCGATCCGCGTGGCGCTGGAACGCACTCCGCCGGAGCTCTCGGCCGATATCAGCGACCGCGGGATTGTGCTGACCGGTGGCGGCGCGCTGCTGAAGAATTTGGATAAGCGCATTCGCGAAGAAACCGGGCTGCCGGTTTCGATCGCCGACGATCCGTTGTGCAGCGTGGTACTCGGTACTGGCAAGATGCTCAGCGACTTTAAACTTCTGCGCAAGATCTCGATCGAGTAGAGAATGGGGCGCGGGTCCTCCGCGCCCGCTATTACCATGGAAAGCTTTCTGACACGCCACAAGAACCTGATCGCGCTGGCCGTTGTGCTGGCCGGGCAGATCATCGGGTTGGCGATGCAGGTGCGCGTCAACAATGCGCAGGGCGGCATGAGCCTCATGCGCATGTGGTCGATCTCCGCGATTACGCCGGTGGAGAAGGGGTTGGTGCACGGGCAGAACGGTGTGTTCAGCGGCTGGTCGAATTATTTTTACCTGCGCGGCGTGCGGAAGGAAAACCGGCAACTGCGCGAGCAGATCGAGCAGATGCGGCTGCAGAATGTGCGCGTGGAGCAAGACGCGTTGCAGGCGCGGCGGCTGCAAGCACTCTTCGATTTCAAAGAACAGTTCATTTCGCAGACGCTGCCGGCACAAGTCATTGGATCGAGCGGCAGCGATCAGTCGCGGATTATCTATCTCGATAAAGGTTCTGACGATGGGGTTAAGTCGGACATGGCGGTGATTTCGCCGGACGGCATCGTGGGCAAAGTGCTGCGTGTGTTACCGACCACATGCCAAGTGCTGGTGATTGACGACCAGTTGAGCGGTGTTGGCGCCACGCTCGAGAAGACACGGCTGCAAGGGATCCTCGCGGGCACGCCGAGCGGGACCCTGATCATCAAGTACATCATGAAAGATGAGAAGGTCGAGCCGGGTGAGACGGTGGTGACCAGCGGCGGCGATCGCATCTTTCCCAAAGGCCTGGCGATCGGCAGAGTGAAGGATGTGACTCCTGGCAAGGACATGTTCCTGAACATCCGCGTGACTCCCGCGGCGAACCTCAGCGAGCTGGAAGAGGTGCTGGTGGTGACCAGAATCGTGGAGCGCGAGCGGACGAACGAGGAGACGAATGGTCCGGTGAAGGCCGCGGATATTCTTGCGGCGCGCCTGCCAACCGTGCAGCCCGGTTCGGGGCCGAAGTTCGATGCAAATGGGAACTTGATCAAGACGCCTCCTCCGGCTGCGGCGAACGGGACGGGTGGGGCAGGCGGAAACGCGTCGTCAACAACTCCGAAGACGCCGGGCGCGACGAAGCCTGGCGGCACGCAAGCTACGCCGGGGACTGCACCGAAATCTGCGCTTGCGAAACCTAAGCCCGCGAATTCTGCTGAGGCGCCACAACCGTGAGCGAACTCGTGGCCGCCCATCCCAGATCGCGCGAGCAGGTTGAGGTCTACAGCTTCAGTTGGCCGGTGGCGATCCTGACGCCGCTGCTGGCGATCTTCCTGCAGGCGTTCATTCCGATCAAGCTGCGTTTCTTCGATGTCTTCGATCTGCCGCTGCTGGTGACGATCTATTTCGCCATGTCGCGGCGCAACCCGATCACTGGCCTGCTGCAGGGAAGCATCATCGGATTGGTGCAGGATTCGCTGACGCGCGACATGATCGGCATGTACGGCATAGCGAAGACGCTGGTTGGCTTCGCGGCGTCGCAACTCGGGGGCAAGATCGACAGCGACAATCCCGGCTCGCGCATCCTCATCATCCTTACGTTCTACCTGGGGCACCAGGCGGCATATTTCGCGGTGGCGCGCGGCCTCGTGCGCCAGCCGATTGACTGGCACTGGGCGCACGAACTGCTCGGCGCGGTGGCGAATGCGCTACTGGGCGTGGTGCTGTTCGCGGTTCTGGACCGGTTCCGGCAGAGGGCATAGATGTCGTCCGAAGTCCCACGGTAGTATTCACTCCATGTCCCTGCTTGCCGAAGTGCATCGCTCCGGCTTCGCGCACTCTGCCGACCTCGTCCATCTTTTTGTTGGCGGTAGCCAGCTACACGGCGCGAAAGTCGCGAAGACCGACGATCTCGACATCTACGGAGTGTTCATCGAACCGCCCGAGGAAACGCTCGGGCTCACTCGGCTCGATCACTACGTTTGGAGTACCGCCGGGGACGATCGGCGTAATGGGCCGGACGATGTCGACGTGACGTTGTATTCGTTACGGAAGTGGGCGTCTCTCGCGGCGAAGGGCAATGCGACAACACTTCACTTCTTCTTCGCACCTGAAGATCCCGAGATGAAGTCGGCGATCTGGAAAGAAGTTGTGTCGCATCGGCCGATGTTTCTCTCGAAGCACTCAGGCGATCAGTTTCGCGGGTTTGCCGAGTCGCAGCTCCGGAGGCTGAAGGGCGAAGGGGTTGGCAAGCACGGCATCCGCGAAGAGTATGTGGGGAAGTATGGCTATGACACGAAAGCAGCCATGCACCTGCTGCGGTTGCTATTCGAGGGGATCGAGCTGCTTTCGACGGGGTGGCTCACGCTGCCGCGCCCGGAGAAGGACCTACTGATCAGCGTTCGGAGCGGCGAGTTCGGGTCGCTCGACAAGGTGCTGGATTTCGCCAACCGGAAGTTTCTCGAATTGGATGAGGCGCAACAGAAGTCACCGTTGCCCGACATAGTGGATCGGGAGGCAGTATCAAAGCTCGTGAGCAGGTTGTACCTAAAGCATTGGGCCGCGAGAGGGTTGATCTAAGCTGCGCCAGGGTTAAGGTGTTTGAGTCCCCCGTCCATGGGACTTTCGATAGGCGCGGAGCCGCTCTGGATAGAGTAGAGTAGTCACATCCCCACATGTTCCCAGGAGTCGGCGCGCGCCGGCCGGGGTGCATGGACTGTGAGTAGCTGCCGCCGCGATGTTTGGCCGAGAGGAAAAAGTTCCCGCGTTCCGGCTGACGATTATTCAGTACGTCATCCTCGCGATTTTTCTGATCCTCTGCTACGGGCTCTGGCGGCTGCAGGTGAGTGGCAACGAGCACTACTCCAACCTCGCCGAACAAAACCGCATTAAGCAAGTGCCGATCCTGGCGCCGCGCGGCAAAATCCTCGACCGCGAAGGCCGCATCATCGTCGACAACTACCCGTCGTTCTCCGTCCTGCTGCTGCGCGACCAGCACCGCGATCTGTACACAGATGTAGACATGATTGCCGATGGCCTGCATCTCGATCCGAAAGAGCTTCGGTCGCGGATCCGACGTATCGCCGCCAATCCTGGATATCAGCCGTTGTTCGTGAAGGACGACATTACCCCTGACGAACTGGCGTGGGTGGAATCGCATAAGGCCGAGCTGCCTGAGCTGGATACGATCCAGATGCAGCGGCGGTTATATCCGCGGAATGGGTTCATGGCGCACCTGATCGGGTACGTTGGCGAAGTCAGCGAAGACATGCTGAACCAGCCAAAGTGGGAGCTCTACAACCCCGGCGACATCGTGGGCAAGAGCGGCGTGGAATTGGAGTACAACGACATCCTGATGGGCAAGAACGGCTCGCGCCAGGTGCTGGTGAACAGCAAGGGCAAGGAAGTCGGAACCCTGAGCGATGTTCCAGCCGAGCCGGGCAAGCCGCTGCGGTTGACCATCGATCTCGATATCCAGATCGCGGCGGAAGAGGCGCTGGGCAACGAGAATGGGGCGATCATCGCGATGGATCCGCATACTGGCGAAATTCTCGCGATGGTGAGCCGGCCGGTGTTTGATCCGAACCAATTTTCGGTGCGTGTGAGCCGCGAGGAGTGGAACCGGCTGATCACCGACGAATCGAAGCCGCTGCTGAACAAAGCGATCCAGGCGCAGCTCGCCCCGGGCTCGACGTTCAAGATCATCATGAGCGTGGCGGGCTTGCAGGAGAACATCGCGCAGAACCTGGTGGTGAACTGCAATGGGGGAGCGGAGTTCTACGGACGCTTCTTCAAGTGCGACCAGAAACACGGGGCGGTGAATATTTCGAAGGCGATTTACGCTTCCTGCGACACGTATTACTACACGCTGGGATCGAAGTTGGGGATTGGCAAAATTGCGGAATATGCGACCGCATTTGGACTCGGTCAGAAGACAGGCGTGGATTTACCGCAAGAAGTAAGCGGCGTGATGCCGTCGGAGGAGTGGGCGGCAAAGACGTTCAAACGCAAGTGGTACGCGGGCGAAACGATCTCGGTGAGTATTGGCCAGGGAGCGGTGGCGGCCACGCCGATTCAGCTGGCGCGGGCGCTGGGTGGAATCGCGATGGGCGGGGAACTGCACACGCCGCATGTGGCATTTCCAGATGAACTCCCGAAGACAACGAACTTCGAGCAGATCGCTGCCAGCGACGTGGCTGAGAAGAAAGTCGACATCAATCCCGAAAATTGGCAGACGATTACGGACGCGATGGCGGACGTAACGAAAGTTGGAACGGCGGCGATGGCGCATCTGCAGGGAATTGATTTCGCCGGCAAGACCGGAACGGCGCAGACGATTTCGCTCGAAGCTCGCAGCAAGCTTGGGGCGGAGGGCAAGAAGCAGTTCAGCGATAACGCGTGGTTCGTCGGGATGGCGCCGCGGCGCAACCCGCAGATCGTGGTGGCGGTGCTCTACCAGGGCGGCGGATGGGGCTGGCACTCGGGGATCCTCGCGTCGCAGGTGATCAAGGCCTACGTGGAGAAGCAGCGGCGGTTGCAGAAGAACCCAACGCTCTTCGCCGATACGGATTCGAAGAAGAGTGTGGAGATCAGCGGCGTTTGGCATGAGCCTGACGGCAGCGACGGTTTCCACGCTGCGCGGTTCAAGGTGACGGTGGGGAAGCAGGCGCCGCCGGTGAAGGCTGCGCCGGGAGTGGAGAGGGTTGGCGGGGGTAGGGGTCCTTCGACTCCGCAGCCTGCGGCTGCTCCGCTCAGGATGACAGCGGCGGGAGGAGCACGGTGAGTCGATACGTTTCCTTCCGTGATTTCGATTGGGTGCTGATGCTGTTCGTGCTGGTCATCTGCGCATTGGGCGTCATGGAGATTTACAGCGCGACGTATGCGACGAAGTTCCAGGGCGCGCATGTAAAGCAGGTGTATTGGATCATTGGCGGCTTGGTCGCGATGTTCCTGCTCAGCCTGGTGAATTATCACCTGCTGCTGGGGAACGCGCACTGGATGTACCTGGCGGCGGTGGCCTCGTTGATAGCGGTGCGGTTGTTCGGAAAGAAGTATCTCGGCGCACGGCGGTGGATCCAGATCGGTGGCAACCATTTCCAACCGTCGGAGTGGGTGAAGCTGATTTTGATTTTGGCGGTGGCGAAATATTTCGCCGAAGACAAGTCGAGCGAAGCCGATGGGATGGACATTGTGAAAGTCGGCCTGCTGGTCGGCTTGCCGTTCTTGCTGGTGCTGGCTCAGCCTGATCTCGGCACGGCGCTCACGTACCTGCCTGTAGCGATGATGGGGCTGTTCCTGGGCGGGATGAAGACCAAGCACGCGGCGGTGATTGTGCTCTGCCTTTCGCTGGTGATGCCGATTGCGTGGATGAAAGTGTTGAAGCCCTACCAGAAGGACCGCCTGACGAGCTTCATGGACCCGGAGAGCGATCCGCAGAAGGCGGGGTATCAAGTTCTGCAATCCCTCGTGGCAGTGGGTTCGGGCGGGTTGACGGGCAAGGGAATCCGTAAAGGGTCACAAACACAGGGGTCTTTCCTGCCGATACCGCAGACCGATTTCATTTTCGCGGCGTTTTCCGAAGAGCACGGATTCCTAGGTGCTATCTTCCTGTTGCTGCTATACTTCATAGTGCTGATGCGTTTAATACATGACGCTCAGACGGCGCCCGACAGGGCGGGAACGTTCATTGTGATGGGAGTGGTAGCGGTATTAGCCTTCCACATCCTGGTGAACGTGGGCATGGTAGTAGGATTCATGCCCGTTACCGGAATTCCTTTGCCTTTAATGAGTTACGGCGGGTCTTCCGTGTTGTTCATGTTTCTGGCGATGGGCATTGTAATGAACGTCCGAATGCGCCGGTTCGTGAACTGAACAGAGGAAAGTCCCCGATGGATTTTCTCGGGGAGTGGTAAAGAAGTCGCCGGCAGATAGGCCGCGGCGGTAGCAGATAAGTTGGACCGGGCCGCTCCCGGCAGTTGCCCCCTCAAACTGGGTTGAGGCGCTGGAAAAGGCGGACAAGATACGTGAAGCCCTGACGATAACGAGGGCGAAACCGGAGCGACGCGAGTCGCCGGACAGGATTGAATAAGCGCAGTTGTGAGGCGGGTAACGGCCCCTTCCGTAGGATTTGACGGAGAGAGTGCGGTCACAAACCCAACATCGGCGCAGACGTTTTGGTGATCGAGATTCCCAATTTTTTACAGAATCCATGGAGTCCGCCGGGCAGAGCGGAAAACGCATTTGTAAGCCCTCCGGACACCTCACCAACCTTCCTGCACGGCAACCCTCTTCGCATCCGGTAAGACTGCTTTCCTGAGGGAAGGACAGTCACCGGAGAAGCAATGAACAAGGAACTGTACGTTTCCGCCAATCCGCACGAAACCCGTGTGGCCCTGGTGGAAGACGATCAGCTCGCGGAGATTTTCTACGAACGCGAGAACGAATACACCCTGGCAGGATCCATTTACAAAGGCCGCGTAACCCGCGTGCTCCCCGGAATGCAATCAGCATTCGTGGACATCGGGCTGGAGCGCGATGCCTTTTTGTACGTTTCCGACTTCCTCGATTTGCAGGACGATGACGACGAGGATTTCGAAGTCGCCGTGAAAACCAACGGCACGGCCGACAATACCGGCAATGAGCGCCGTGAACGCGGCGGCCGAGATCGCGATCGCGACCGCGATAACCGTCGCGAAGATCGGCAGGAGTCGCGTCGCGAGCATCGCGAGCGCCGGCCGGAACCACCACCTCAGCAAAACGAATCACAGGCGCCGACGGCAGTTTTCGAAGGTGGCTACAGCGATAGTGACGAGGCCGAAGAAACCGCCGAGGCGGCGATTCCGGATTCTGATAACGGCGATAGCGCCGGAGAATCGGAGGAATCGGACGATGGAACGCGCCGCTGGCGTGGACGCCGTCGTCGCCGTGGCGGACGCCGCGGACGCGGAGGCGAGCGCTTCGAACGCACGGAAACCCAGCAGCAAGCGGCTGATGCTTCCGATGGCGAGACCGAGCCGGAAGAACAGGAGCCGGTGCTTGAAGATCGCGCGGCACCGTTCCAGGGTCGTGAAGAGCGTCCCGGGCGCGAAGATCGTCCGTCGCGCGATGAGCGCCGTGGGCGACGTGATCGCGGTGACCGCGGGGATCGTGGTGAGCGCGAAGAGCGCAGCTACGGACCACCTGCCGGCTATCAGCCGATCATCCTGCCCGGTGAATCACTTTCGAAATACCGCAACCGTCCGCAGCAGCAGAGCACTGCGGCTGCGGAGCCGGTTCAGCAGGAAACGTCGGCTGAAGAACAGCAGCCGGACGTGCATGAGCACGCGCAGCATGCCGAGCACGCGAAGGACACCGAGCGCGAGGCCCGGGACATTGTTGCCGCGGCCTTCGATCGCGTATCTGCTCCGGAACCGGCAAACACCTTCGTTGATGAAGTGAAGGAAGAGACCCACGACGAAGAGCCTACCGAAGGCTTCGCCGAGATGCGTGCACCGCGGCAGGTCGCGGAGCTGCGTCACGAGCCCGTGGTTGAAACCTACGACGACGCCGAACAGGAAGAGTTCGAAGAAGAAGAGCAGGTCGAAGAAGCTGAGCATGCTGAACAGGTGAGCGCGGAACAGGCTCTTGCCCAGCCTTCTGAAACGCACGAGCACGAAGAAGCAAGCGAGAGCGAAGAAGAAACGCAGCCGTCTTCGGAGTGGCAGCGGGAGTACGAGCATCCGCAGCACTCGGTGCCGGAAGCGGCGCCCGAGGGCAAGACATTGGAACACGAGACCTTCGACGGCGAAGAATCCGTCGAGCCGTCGGAGACCGTGAAGCGCATCGCCGAAGATGATTCAGCCGAAGCCGATATGGAACTGGAAGAGGAAACTCTTGAAGCCGGCGGCGGCGAAATCAGCGGACGTTGGATCCCGCAGGTGGCTGACATCGAAGAGGACTTCCACGATCATCAGGTCGAAGACTTCGAGTATTCGAACGGCAACGGAGAAACCGCCGAAGCCGCCGAAGGGGAATTCGAAGAAGGCGACGAGGAAATCGAAGGCGAAGAAGAAGAAGAGGGCGAAGAGGCCGTTGCGACCGAACCTGGCCAGCAGCCTCGACGTCGTTTCGAGCGCGGAGGCCGTCGCGGACGCCGCGGCAGACGTGGCGGACCACCCATGCGCAACATGCAGTCGCGTAACACGCCGCTGATCTCCGACCTGCTGAAAGAAGGGCAGGAGATCCTGGTGCAGATTGCGAAGGAGCCTATCGGAAAGAAGGGCGCGCGCATCACCAGTCACATCGCGCTGCCGGGACGGTTCCTGGTGTACATGCCGACCGTGAACCACGTTGGCGTATCGCGCAAGATCGGCTCCGACGAAGAGCGCCAGCGTCTGAAACGCATCGTGACCAGCGAGCGAGAGAACGGCCATGGCGGCTTCATCGTGCGGACTGCGGCCGCGAATGTGAAGGAAGACGAGCTTCGCGCCGATATCCGCTTCCTGAAACACCTGTGGAGCGAAATCAAGAGCCGCTCGGAGAAGAGCAAATCGCCGGCACTCATCTATCACGACTTGAACCTGGTGGAGCGCGTGCTTCGCGACCAGGTGACCAGCGACTTCACCACGATCTGGGTCGATAACGAGCTGGAGTACGAACGCGTGCTGCGCTTTGCCAGCCGCTTCCAGCCGTCGCTCGTACGTCGCATCAAGCTGTACACCAAGACCACCCCGCTCTTCGAGGAGTTCAACATCCAGGAAGAGATCAACAAGGCGCTGAAGGCCAAGGTGTGGCTGAAGAGTGGCGGCTACATCGTGATCAACCAGACGGAAGCGCTGGTGGCGATCGACATCAACACCGGCAAATACGTCGGCAAGACGACGCGGCTGGAAGACACGATCGTGAAGACGAACGTGGACGCCATCAAGGAAATCGTGCGGCAGATCCGGCTGCGCGATTTGGGTGGCATCATCGTGATCGACTTTATCGACATGGACGAGCGCAAGAACCGGCAGAAGGTGATGGCCGCGCTTGAAGAAGCGTTGAAATCGGATCGCGCCCCATCGAAAGTGCTGCAGTTTAACGATTTCGGATTGGTGGCGATCACGCGTAAGCGGGTGAAGCAATCACTGGAACGCACGCTGGGAACGCCGTGCTCGTATTGCGAGGCAACCGGATTCGTGAAGTCTGTGCCGACCATGTGCAGCGAGATCTACACGGAAGTGAAGAAGCTCTCGCGGCACCTCGAAGGCAAGGACGTCACCATCCGGGTGAACTCGGAAGTGGCAAAATCGCTGAAGGAAAACAACGGCAAACTCGTGCAGGAGTTCGAGGAGCTGACGGGCAAGACGGTAATCGTGAAGAGCGATCCAGCGATGCACCAAGAGCATTTCGACATCAACTAAGCGACCCGGAAAAAATGGCACGGTAACGCCGCATCTTCGGGTGCGGCGCTCGTGTTTTCAGAGGTTTGCGGGGCCTAGTAGTTCCACCTCGGATGGCATCGAAGTGGTACCCACGACTTCCGGTGTCTTCGGGCAAAAACCCGGAAGAAATCGGCACAAATCCGGTAGATATCTGAGGATAGGCGGAAGAGATAGGGGCTAATCCCTCCGTAACGTCCCTTATGGGAACGCGTGACCTTAGCGAATTCTCGGGCAATTTTTCGTACCGAGTTTGACACTGCCCCAACCAGTGGTGGTAACTAACCAAGAGACCTACATCATCTTGTTCTCTGGAGCACATAGGAGCATACGGAGATATCGGCACAAACACATGTGAATCCAGAAGATTTTCTTGACACCCTCCCAAGTAACCCTGATATAAACAGCAGCACTGAAAGTTCCCCCGAGATTCAGAGAAGGCGCATTTGTCAGCGACCAGTAACCATCCTCGCGTTCAAGAGGACAAGGTGTGGTCATTGTGCTAAAGGACACCCAACGATGGTCGAATCTCCAGAAGTGATGAATATTCGGCAAGCGTCGGAATACCTGGGAGTGAGTCCCGACACGCTCTACAAGTACGTGTCGGAAGAACGAATCCCGGCGTTCAAGCTAGGCAATCGCTGGAAATTCAAGAAGACGATTCTGGACTCATGGATGGAACGCAAGAGCACTGTCGGTGAAGGTCGGGAAAAGAAGAAACCCAAGTCTGCCAAGGCAGCAATGGGCGGACAGTAGAGGCGGGGCGCATGTTTGGACTTGGAGCAGCGAAAAGCATCGTCGGCCTGGACATCGGGTCCAGCAGCATCAAGGCCGTGGAGTTGAAGAAATCACGCAACGGGTTGGAAGTGGTGCACATGGCCATGGAACCCCTCTCGTCCGACATCGTCGTGGATTCGATGATCGTGGACAGCGGAAGCGTGGCGAGCGCAATCACGAAGATTTTCACCGAGAGCGGGATTAAGACACGCGCGGTGGCGACTTCGGTGAGCGGCCACTCGGTGATCGTAAAGCGGATCCCGATGGCGTCGATGAGCGACGGCGAACTGGCAGGCATCATCCAGACCGAAGCCGCGCAGCACATTCCGTTCGACATTTCGGACGTGAGTATCGATTACCAGATCCTTTCCGATAACGGCGGTTCGTCGATGGACGTGCTGCTGGTGGCGGTGAAGAAGGAAAAAATTCTGAATTATACGAACGTTCTGTCGCTGGCCGGCAAATCACCCGCTGTGGTCGACATCGATGCGTTCGCGCTGCAGAACTGCTACGAGTACAACTACCAGCCGGGCCCGGGCGCCACGGTTGCGCTGCTGAACCTGGGCGCGAGCGTGATGAACATCAACATCGTGAAAGGCGCCACACCGCTGTTCACGCGCGACGTCAGCGTGGGCGGCCATCAGTACACGGACTCGTTGCAGAAGGAACTGGATCTCAGCTTCGATGACGCGGAGTCCCTGAAGCTGGGCAAGAAGGTCGGCACCGTGAGCGAAGACGCGAAGATGCCGATCCTGCAGCAGGTGACCGAGATTATCGTGCTGGAAATCCAGAAGACGTTCGACTTCTTCCGTGCGACCGCGACGGGAGAGCACATCGAGCGGATTTATCTCGCCGGCGGATCGTCGCAGGTGCCCGGATTGATAGAGGCGCTGCGCCAGGAATTTTCGCTGCCTGTAGAGATACTGAACCCCTTCCAGCGCATAGAGCCGCCACTTGGCATGGGCGGCGATTTGGCCGACAAGAACGCCGGGCAGATGGCAATTGCCGTGGGACTCGCCCTCAGGAGTTTTGACGAGCTATGATCAAGATCAATTTACTTGGCACTCCAAGTTCAAAGCACGGCAAAGGCGCGGCGATGCCCGTCATGCCGAGCGACGGGACGAGCCCGCTGTTCGCCGTCCTCATCGTGCTGCTGATCGCCGGCGTAGGGAACGCAGCGTGGTACATGACGCTGAACAACCACGCGACCGAGATCCAGAAGAAAATTGCGGATGCCGACGCGACGCAGAAGCGCCTGGCTACCGTGAAAGCAGCCTTCCTGGAAAAGCAGAAGCAAGCGGACCTGTACAAGCGGCGCGTGGATGTGATCGACCAGTTGCGCGCCAACCAGAAGGGTCCGGGCGATCTGCTCGCCTCGCTGGGCGATACGGTCAACACGACCGAGGCGGTGTGGCTCTCGAAGATGTCGCAGAGCGGGAACACTGTCAACCTGGAGGGCACGGCGTTGAGCGCCAACGCAGTTGCGAACCTGATCGCGAACCTCAAGCGTACGGGCCAGTATAAGACCGTGGAGCTGAAAGAAACGGTCCAGGACAGCACTGTTCGCGATTACCAGGCATTCAATTTCACCCTATCCTGCGAAAAGGACAAATCCTAAGTCGGGGCACAGATATGGCAAATTTCAGCGAAATGCGACCGATCGCGCAATGGACCGTCATCATCGGCGTGGCTGTTGCGATTACCGCAGGCATGTACATGTTTGTGTACAAGGGCATGGACGAAGCGAACAACCGCAACTTGAAGGTACTGGCCGACAAGAACACCGAAATCGAGCAACTCCGGCCATACGAATCGAAGTTGCCTGACCTGCTGGCGCAGATCGAGTCGTTGAAGCAGCAGATGGAGATCCAGAAGAAGATTGTCCCTGACGAGAAGGAAGCGGACAAGTTCATCCACCTGATGCAGGACACGGCCGCACAGGCCGGCATCGAGATTCGCCGTTACACGGCGAAGACAGCGCAAACGAAAGAGTTCTACACCGAAGTTCCGTTCGACATGGAAGTGGACGGCCCGTATTACTCGATGCTCAACTTCTTCGAGCGCACCGGGAAACTGGAGCGCATCGTGAACGTGAACGCGCTGGCAATGTCGGCGCTCAGAGGCAGCACCAAAGGTGCGACAGGTAAATATGATTACGCTCCCAGCGAGAGCGTGACGGCAACCTGCACCGCAAGCACATTCTTTAGTCACGATACTGCTCCCAGCCCCGCGCCGACCAAGCCGGGTACAAGGTAAGAGGCGAACATGAACGTGCGAACTGGATTGTTGATGCTGATGGTGGCGAGCGGCGTCCTTTGGGCGCAGTCAACGTCCACTGCTACTCCTGCTGCGTCCCAGGCGCCGGCAACGAAGAGCAGCGCGAAGGCTAAAACAACCGCCACGAAGAAGACCGTGAAAGCCAAGACCGCGAGTTCCACCAACGCGGCCACCAACGTTGCGTCGAAGCCGAAAAAGGTTGCGGCAAGCTCGCAAAAGCGCGATCCATTCATTTCGCCGGTGCAGGCGCACGTAAATGGCCCGATCAATTGCGGGACGGGCAAGCGCTGCCTGGTCATCGACCAGACGAACCTGCAGGGCGTGGTGAAAGCGCCGAACGGCATGATTGCCGTGGTGGCCAACTCCGCCAACAAGGCATATTTCCTGCGTGAAAACGACCCCGTGTACAACGGGTACGTGATGCGCATAACACCGGACTCGGTGGTATTCCGCGAGACGGTGTCAGACAAACTCGGGCGCAAATCGACGCGCGAGGTAGTCAAGAAAGTAAACGCACCCGCAGTTTAAATGGGTGTATCCGCACAAGCGTGCGGGCAGAATGGAGGAATCCACTCTGCGAGATCTTTGAGCAGTTGGGCCCCAAATCGCAGTTGCACCTGCAAACCTACTTCGTTCGAGACACAAGATGAACGAAGAGGCGCGCTAACGCCCTAGTGCGATGAGTTCCGAACAAGGGCGGGATTCATGATTCGCACGGTATCCGGTGAATCGCCGGGCCGTGAGGAGACTTCTGATGAGGCTGAAGCAACTACTTGGTGTTTCCGTTATGCTGCTCGCGCTGGCTGGCGCGGCAGTGGCTGCCGGATCACAACTGACAAACGTCAGTGTTGCGTCGGAGGGAACTTCGACGACGATGACGTTACACACGACCGGCGCCTTCACGCACAACGAATACCGTCCGGCTGACAACCTGATGCTGGTGGATTTGACCGGCGTCTCTGCAGGGAAGCTCCAGGAGCGGATGCGCTCGCTGGATGCTGCCGGCGTGAAGTCGTACCGCGTGCTCTCGTACACCGGCACGAACGGCACGGAAGTCACTCGCGTGGAGCTGGCGCTCACGCCAGGGACCGACGTCCAGGTCGAAAAACAAGATTCCGGCCTCAATCTGAAGATTACCCCGGGCGCGGTGCAGCCTAGTGTAGCTGCCGCCAAGCCCGCGGAGAGTGAAGCTGCTCCGGCGGCCGCCGCGACGGTGGCGGAAGCCACTGCGCCCGCCGCTGCGAACGCATCTCCGGTGCTGATCCGCCACATCAATGTGACCCGTGGCGCG
Organism: Candidatus Korobacter sp.; assembly: GCA_036501185.1. Taxonomy (GTDB): domain Bacteria; phylum Acidobacteriota; class Terriglobia; order Terriglobales; family Acidobacteriaceae; genus Korobacter. The sequence goes on from DASYAU010000160.1 coordinate 27,364, forward strand.
AACGGCATGGAAATCGCGATCTCGCCGAAGACCAGCGCACCAGCCAGTGCGATGACTCTCTCCGGCCCCGATCGCCTGGTTATCGACTTGCCCAACGCGTTGCCGGCCGTGAAGACGAAGGAAATTCTCGTCAATAGCCCCGACGTAAAGGACGTCCGCATCTCTCGCTACCAGGAAAATCCGCCGGTCACCCGCCTGGTTGTGGACATGACGGGCGCACATGATTTCCAACTCGTCCCCGGCGACGACAACCTTGTCGTGAAGTTGCAGCCGACAATGGCAAAGGCGACACCGATCGCCGCCCCGGTTGTTCCCGCAGTCGAGTCAAAGCCGGAAGTTGCAAAGGTGGAAGCACCGGCGACGCCGGCGCCGAGCACTCCGGAAGTGAAGAAGGACGCGGCACCCGCCTCCGCATCGAGCTTCGTGATGGTCGATGCTCAGAAGCCCGTGCAGATGCCCAAGCCTGATCCAGCTGCGCGGTCGAACGATGCCGCTAGCGTGATGGCAACCACCATCGCGAAGGACAAGGTGGATGCTCCGCTGCCGCCGGTTGCCTCTATGGCGCCGCGCCAGACCGCCGTTAACCCGGCGCAGGAACAAGTCTCTCAACAGCACATCCCGCAGACTGCCAGCGGTCCGCGCTACACCGGCGAACCGATTTCCGTAAACCTGAAAGACGTCGACCTGAAGGACTTCTTCCGGCTCATCCACGAGATCAGCGGCCTGAACGTTGTGCTCGATCCGAGCGTGAAAGGTTCGGTCACGCTGGTTCTCGATGACGTGCCGTGGGACCAGGCGCTCGACATCGTGCTTCGCAACAACAGCCTTGATCGTCAACTTGACGGCAACGTGCTGCGCATCGCTTCCATCGATACGCTCCGCACTGAGGCAGTGGCGCGGCGCAACCAACTCGAGGCGCAAGCACTGGCCGTGGACAAAGTCACCGTCACGCGATTCCTCAGCTACGCGCGAGCGGGCGACCTCGTCCCGACGCTGAAGAAGTTCCTCAGCGCTCGCGGCGACATAATCGCCGATAGCCGTATGAACGCGCTGGTAATCTCCGATATCCCGGTCACCATTCCGCAGGTTGACCGCCTGATCGCGCAACTCGATCGTAAGACCCAGGAAGTTGAAATCGAAGCGCGCGTAGTGGCAGCGACCCGCACGTTCGTTCGCGAACTGGGCGTGCAACTTGGCGGTGGATGGGGTGGAAATTCCACCTCCGTCAGCGGTAACCCGGCTGCCGGCAGCACCACCACGGTGCTGACCAATCCCTCCGGCGCCCCAGTGACGTCGGCTCCGTTCCCGATCTCAACTTCTGGCGCGATGCCGCTGTTCTCGAACTTCCAGGTTTTGAACCCTACAGCAGGCTTCGAACTCTTAAACCGGGGCCACTCTTTCGCGCTCGACCTCTATCTCAGCGCCGCGGACCAGCGCGGGTTGCTGAAGATCCTGTCTCGGCCGCGGGTCGTAACCCAGAACAACGTCACAGCGCTGGTTCGTCAGGGCTATCGTCTGCCGGTGACCACCCTTTCGCAGTTGAACGGCCCGCCGACGGTTACTTACGTCGACGCGTTCCTGCGCTTGACGGTCACTCCGCAGATCACGGTTGAGAACACCATCTTCATGGCAGTCGACGTGGAAAACACCACGCCAGACTTCACCCGCACGGTGCTCGGCAATCCAATTCTCTTAACGCAACAGACAACGACTCAAGTGCTGGTTACGGATGGCGGTACCGTCACGATCGGCGGCGTGGTGCAGACACAGAACACGCTGACTACGCAGGAAGCGCCAATCCTTGGCGAGATTCCGATCCTGAAGTACCTGTTCCGTCACCAGAGCACGAACACGCAAACTCAGGAACTGATCTTCTTCATCACGCCGAAGATCGTTCAGACATAGCCACTCGTCTAAACAACGCCGGGCGAGCAATCGCCCGGCTTTTTTCTTGCTTGCTAAAATTCTCGCGGGGCAAGCGTCGACTTCCAACATCACGGGGTAAACGCTGGAGGCCGTGTGAGCGAATCTCCTCACCTGGTGCGCAGTATCGGATTGTTCGACGCCACCATGCTGGTGATGGGTGGCATTGTCGGCTCCGGGATCTTTATCAATCCGTATGTAGTCGCGCAGCAGGTCCATACTCCCGCGCTGATCCTCGGTGCGTGGCTGGCGGGTGGGGTCATCGCGCTGCTCGGCGCCTTCGTTTACGCGGAGCTGGCGGCCCGCGAACCGGCGGTTGGCGGGCAATACGCGTATCTGCGCGATGCGATGCACCCAATGGCCGGCTTTCTATATGGATGGGTGCTGTTACTCGTCATCCAGACCGGTGGCATGGCGGCGGTCACGGTAACCTTCTCTCGCTACTTCCTTGAACTGACCCGGTGGAACGTTTCCGAGCGCATTGTGGCAGTGCTGACGCTCGCGCTGCTGACGGTCATCAATTGCCTCGGTGTGAAGCTCGGAAGCCGCTTCCAGAGCGCCCTGATGGTTCTGAAGATCGCAGCTATCGCTTTCCTCGTGATCGCCGGGTGGATGGGATCGAGACAGTCATTTCCGCTGCTTGGGACGACGGAACACGGCGGGTCGTCGGTGACTGCATTTGGTGCAGCGATGGTGCCGGTGCTGTTTGCTTTCGGGGGTTGGCAGACTTCGAATTTCGTAGCCGGAGAGGTCCGCGATCCGCGCAGAAATCTTGCTCGCGCCCTGCTGCTCGGGGTGGCTGGTGTGATCGCGCTCTACCTGGCGGTGAACATAGTCTGCGTGCGTGCGCTCGGCCCGGCCGGATTGGCGGCTACGCACGTTCCAGCCACCGAAGTGATGCTGCGTGCGATGGGCCGTCGCGGCGCGTTTCTCGTCACCCTCGGCATTACGGTGTCTACACTTGGCTTTCTCAGCCAGTCGATCCTCACCGCTCCTCGCGTGTATTTCGCGATGGCGGAGGACGGCGTTTTCTTCCGCAGTGTGGCACGGGTAAACGGGCGCACCCATGTGCCTGTGCTCGCCATCGTCCTGCAAAGTATCTGGACGATCGTGGTTGCGCTTACCGGGCGCTATGAGCAGATCCTCAATTATGTGGTGGCCATGGATTTCGTATTCTTCGGCTTGACTGCGACAACCCTCTTCGCTTTTCGGCGTCGACCGGAAGCCAGCGAGCAGCAAGGGTTTCGAGTGCCTGGCCATCCCTTCACCACGCTCGTGTTCATCGCCGCCTGCTGGCTGGTGGTGGCGAATACAATCTACAAGTACCCGGCCAATAGCCTGCTCGGCTTCGCGATTCTCGCCGTCGGCATACCTGTGTACTGGTTGTGGACCAGGCAACGAAGAGGCAATCCATCTTAATGACGTACTCCCGAACACGCGCTCATTCGCCGTACATGGAGTTTGCCAAACTCCACTCGGCAGCAAGATACAATCTGGCCACCAGCGGTATGATGTCGTACCCGCTGACCGAACTCCCGGTCCGCATTGAAGATCTCGAAATTAACGGTCCTACGCTTTACGGATTCGCTCCGCTCAAGCAGCGCCTTGCCTTGCGTTACGGATGCGGGGAAGAGAATGTCGTAACTGCTATTGGCACCTCGCTAGCAAATCACCTTGCGATGGCCGCAACTTTTGAGGCGGGCGACGAAGTCGTCATCGAAGAGCCGACCTACGAGCTGCTGCTTACCACTGCCGAGTTTCTTGGCGCAAAGGTCCGACGCTTTACGCGACGTGCGACGAACCAATTCGCCATCGATCCCGCCGAGGTGCGGAAGGCGATAACCCCGCGCACGCGGCTTATCGTGATCACGAACCTGCACAATCCCAGCAGCGTGCTGGTGAGCGACGATGTGCTGGGCGAGATCGGGAGCATTGCCGCGTCCGTAGGCGCCCACGTGTTGGTGGACGAGGTCTACTTGGAAGCCCTATGGGAAAAGCGGCCAAGAACGGCACTCCACCTGGGCGAAAACCTTGTCGTTACCAGCAGTCTGACGAAGGCATTTGGGCTGAGCGGCGTGCGTTGTGGCTGGATCCTGGCGGAAGCATCGCTGGCGGAGCGCATCTGGCGGATCAATGACCTGTTTGGTGTCAACCACGCGTATCCGGCAGAATTAATCAGCGTGATCGCGCTCGATCATATCGACCGGATCGAGCAGCGCGCCCGAGCCATCCTCGACGCTAATCAAATTGCGCTGCGCTCGTTCCTCGCATCGCGCAAAGATCTGGAAACAGTTCAGCCCGGCGTCGGCACGACGGTTTTTCCGCGAATGATTTCCGGCAATGTGGATGCGTTCGACCGGTTTCTGCGGGATAAATATGAGACAGCAGTTGTGCCGGGTAGATTCTTTGAGATGCCGGAGCATTTCCGGATCGGCCTAGGTGGCGATCCGCAAATGACGCGCGAAGGACTCGAACGGCTCAGTGACGCGCTGGATGAGTTCCGTTCCCGTTGAAAGTAAAGCCGGCGAGAACCGCATCGCAGACAGCGCTGACGAAGGGTACGGAGATCGGCCCGTGACCTATCAGCATGCGGAAATACAGGGGCCCGTAGAGGGTATCGAGCAGCATGTTGGGATCGATGGACGGAGGCAACTGGCCCCGCTTGATAGCCCGCTCCAGTACCCCGATTGCCTCAGCGCGACGGGGCAATAGCCAACGGTTTCGGAACGCGGCGATGAGTTCGGGGTCCGATTGTCCTCCGCCGATCAGCGAGCGCAGGATGCGGCCGCGGGGCCCGCGAAAGATGCCGGCCAGGCGCTGCATCTGCGAGCGGATATCCTCGCGGATCGATCCGGTATCAGGGAAGCGCGTTTCGCGCACGACGGATGACATGAACGCGTCTGCTACGAGCACCGCTTTTGTCGGCCACCAGCGGTAGATTGTGGTCTTGCCGACTCCGGCGTGAGCTGCCACCGCTTCGATTGTGAGCTCGCCGAAGCCGGTCTTTTCGAGAAGTTCGAGCGTGCTGGTGAGGATCGCTGCCCGCGCTTCCTCGCTGCGCGGCCTTCCCGGACTACGTTTTTTTACATCCGCGAGAGCGGAATGAGGTTTAATGGACTTGACCACCTTTCGCAATCTACCACAAACTGAATCCAATACGAACCGTATCGAATCAAAATGTTTTGTGCCGCTCTCGTCCGCTCACTGAAGACTTCTGTAAAATTCTGAGTGGCTGGACCTTCCGGAGTCCTGGATGTGGATTGTTGCATTAGCGCTGAGACGCCCTTACACGTTTATCGTGATGGCGATCGTCATCTTCATCATGTTTTTTGTGACGGTGGCGAATACCCCGGTCGATATATTTCCCAGCATTGATATCCCAGTAGTCTCGGTCGTGTGGTTTTATACCGGCATGTCACCGGAAGACATGGCGAACCGCATCGTCTCCAATTCCGAGCGCGGGATCACCACCACCGTGAACGATATCGAGCACATGGAATCGCAGTCGGTTTACGTCCTGGGCATTATCAAGGTCTTTTTCCGGCCGGGCACCAACGTCCAAGGCGCGATTTCTCAAATCACGGCCATCTCCCAGACCACCGTCCACGGGCTTCCGCCTGGCACTACGCCGCCGCTGATCATTTCTTATAGCGCTTCCACTACGCCCGTCATTCAGCTCGGTCTCAGCAGCAAAACCCTGCCGGAACAACAGCTCTTCGACTTGGGACAAAATTTCCTTCGCACCTATCTCGCGACGGTGCAAGGAGCTGCTACGCCTTATCCGTATGGCGGCAAGCTCCGCCAGATCCAGGTGGACCTCGATCTCGCGAAACTCCAGCAGTATGGGCTGCAACCGGTCGACATCGTCAATGCCGTGAATGCGCAGAACATCATCCTGCCCACCGGCACGGTGAAGTTGGGCGCTACCGAGTACAGCGTCGAGATGAACGGCACGCCAGGGACGATCGCGGAACTGAACGACCTGCCGGTGAAGACGGTGAACGGCTCGACGCTGTATATGCGGGATGTGGCGCACATCCGCGACGGCTTCGCGCCGCAAACGAACATTGTGCGGCAGGATGGCAATCGCGGCGCACTGATGTCGATGTACAAGACCGGCAATGCATCCACGTTGCAGATCGTGCAGTCCATCAAGGACATCGTGTCCCAGGCGGAGAAATCCCTGCCGCCTGAGTTGACCATCAAAGCGCTCTTCGATCAGTCGCTGTTCGTCCGAGCGTCGATTAAAGGCGTGCTTCGCGAGGCCGCGATTGCTGCGGCACTGACAGCGGTGATGATCCTCGTATTCCTCGGTGACTGGCGTCCCACGATCGTCATCTCCATCTCCATTCCGTTGTCGATCTTCGTCTCGATCATCATGCTGGGTGCAATCGGGCAGACCATCAACATCATGACCCTTGGAGGCCTGGCGCTCGCCGTCGGTATTCTCGTCGACGATGCCACCGTGGAAATCGAGAATATTGAACGCAACCTTGCCATGGGCAAGGAGATGAAAAAGGCGATTCTCGATGGTGCGCAGCAGATTGCCGTACCGGCGTTCGTTTCCACGTTGAGCATCTGCATTGTTTTCGTGCCTATGTTTTTCCTCACGGGAGTGGCGAAATTTCTCTTCGTTCCACTCGCAGAGGCGGTCAGCTTCGCCATGCTGGCCAGCTACCTGCTCTCGCGTACGCTCATCCCCACGCTGGTGATGTACATCATGCGCGGTCACGAGCATCGATCCGAACAGCCTAGGACATTCATGGGCCGCTTCCAGCGTGGCTTTGAGAGAAAATTTGAAGATTTCCGCCGTGGCTACCAGGCGCTGCTCGAGACTACCCTCGAACATCGCGGCATCTTTGTGATCGTTTTTCTTGTGTTCTGTGTGCTATCGCTTGCGATCGTGAGATTCCTCGGACAGGACTTTTTCCCGCAGGTAGACGCAGGCCTGCTGAAACTCCACGTGCGAGCGAGGCCTGGACTTCGCGTAGAAGAAACCGCGAAGTTGTGCGACGAAATTGAAGGTGTGCTGCGCGAGGAAATCCCCAAGCAGGAACTCCAGACCGTTCTCGACAACATCGGACTGCCGAACTCCGGGATTAACCAGTCGTATAGCTCGAACGGCACTGTCGGATCGAGCGACGCGGAAATCCTGATCGCTCTCGATCCGGAGCGGCATCATCCCACCGCCGACTACGTACGCCACCTTCGCGAGGTGCTGCCGCAGAAGTTTCCTGGTGTCGAGTTCTTCTTCCAGCCCGCCGATATCGTGACCCAGATCTTGAACTTCGGCCTGCCTGCGCCAGTGGACGTCCAGATCGTCGGCACGGATATGCAGAAGAATTATGATGTCGCGCAGCAGATTGCCAATCAGATGCGCCACATCCCAGGTGCAGCGGACGTGCACGTGCAGCAGTTGCTTTCGTTGCCCACTCTGCACATGGACATTGAGCGCACCCGCGTGACCCAGGTTGGGTTGACGGCGCGCGACGTGGCGCAGAGCGCGTTGATTTCTCTGAGTGGCAGCTTCCAGACAGCCCCGAACTTCTGGCTGAACCCGAAGAACAACGTCACGTACCAGATTGCGGTGCAGGAGCCACAATACCGCATGACCAGCATGGACGACCTGCTGAACATCCCGGTCACATCGGCGCAGGGGCAGCAGTTGATGGGAAATCTCGCGCAGTTCAGCCCAACGGCGCGTCCTGCAACGGTGAATCACTACAACGTTCAGCCTGTCATGGACGTATACGCCAGCACCCAGGACCGCGATCTGGGCGCTGTTGCGGCTGATACCGAGAAGATCATCAACAGTTTCAACGGCCACCTGCCGCGCGGCACGCACATCGTGATGCGCGGCCAGGTTTCGACCATGCGCTCTTCGTTCATCGGTCTGGCCGCCGGACTCGTCGGCGCGATCGTGCTGGTTTACTTGTTGATCGTCATCAACTTCCAGTCGTGGCTCGATCCTTTCATTATCATTGCAGCGCTTCCCGGAGCGCTCGCCGGCATCTGCTGGTTTCTGCTGCTCACGCACACGACGATGAGCGTGCCGTCGCTCACCGGCGCGGTGATGTGCATGGGGGTGGCGACCGCGAATTCCATCCTGATGGTGAGTTTTGCGCGTGAACAAATGGATGAAGGCGTTCCGGCGGTCCAGGCGGCGATTGCCGCGGGCTACACCCGCATCCGTCCGGTGCTGATGACCGCGTTGGCCATGATCATCGGAATGGTCCCCATGGCTCTTGGTTTCGGCGAGGGCGGCGAACAAAACGCGCCACTCGGCCGCGCCGTGATTGGCGGACTGTTGTTCGCTACTGTAGCAACTTTGTTTTTCGTACCCAGCGTCTTTGCCATCTTCCACAGCTACCTTGAGAGAAGGCGCGAGCGGCAGGAGGCATAACGATGGATGAGCCCCGTAAATCCCAGCAACCGGAGTCGACGATGAGTAAAGACGACGAACGAAAATATTCGTCGGCCAGTCACGAGAACGCGCGCGATCAGTCTGCGCATGAAGAAACACAGTCGGACCGCGACGAGGAGATCGCCGAGCTTCAGAACGAAGCCCATCATCAGCACGTCGGAATCCAGAAGCCGCCAGATCTCCCGCCTGCTTCGCCCCGCCGGGCGCTGATCTTTGTCGGAATTTTCCTGCTCATCCTCGTGCTCGCCGGCGCTTTCACTGTCTGGCAAAGAATGAGTCATGACCAGGCGCTCGCCAGCGAAACGGAGCGCGACATCGTACCGACGGTGGCCGTGGTAAAGCCGGCCATGGAGAAACCGGACCAGGAACTCGTATTGCCCGGATCGTTGCAGGCGTACGAAGAATCGCCCATCTACGCGCGCACCAGCGGCTATCTCGTAAAGTGGTACAAGGACATCGGCAGTCGCATTCATAAAGGCGAACTACTCGCACACATCGATACGCCGGAAGTTGACCAGGAATTAAACCAGGCGCGCGCCGCACGCCAGCAGATCGTTGCCCAACTCGAACTGGCCCGTATCAGCGCCGAGCGCTGGGAAAATTTACGCAAGAGCGATTCGGTTTCCGCGCAGGAAGCTGACCAGCAGACCAGCGGCTATAAGCAGGCACAGGCGAACCTCGCCGCGGCTGATGCCAACGTGAAGCGCCTGGAACAACTCGAAGGGTTCAAGGATGTTTATGCTCCGTTCGATGGCGTGCTCACCCGGCGCAACGTCGACCCCGGTGCGCTGATCAATGCCGGGGCAGGGGGACTTGCATTATTCAATGTCGCGCGGGTTGATCCTTTGCGCGTGTACACCAGCGTTCCGCAAGCGTATTCCACGGCAATCAAGGTGGGTTCCAACGCCATCGTCACCCTACAGGAATATCCCGGTCATAAATTCACCGGCAAGATTGTCCGCACCGCCGAAGCTATCGATCCGACCACCCGTACCTTATTGACGGAAGTCGATGTGCCGAACAAGGACGCAAAGCTCCTGCCAGGCTCGTTTGGGGAAGTGCACTTCGCCGTCGACTCCGGTGTGAACAAACTCACTATTCCGGTGAATGCCATGCTTTTCCGCGCGCAAGGCGCGCAGGCTGCCGTCGTCAGTCCAGATAACCATGTGCATCTCGTTTCCATCGGCATTGGTCGGGACTATGGCACGACGCTAGAGGTGCTGACCGGCATCAGTCCCACCGACCAGGTGGTGCTCAATCCGCCCGATTCTCTGGAAGATGGCGAAACGGTCCACGTGAGTCCCGAGAAGCAGAATCAGGAAAACGGCGAGGGAGCGCCGCCGACCGGACCGACTCAACAGGAGCAGAAAAAGCAACAGAAGAGCGACAACGATCAGAAGGCGGGAAAGAAGGGAGGGCGCTCGTGAAGCAGTTCGCGATCGCCATCTTCGGACTGGCGGCCCTGCTGATCGCTAGCGGCTGTGAAGTGGGCCCCGCCTACCATCGGGCTGCTGTCGACGTTCCCGCGCAGTGGAGCGTTCAGCCGCAAGCGCCGTTCCAGGCAGCTTCTCCGGCAGACAGCTTGCCGAAGGGCGAATGGTGGAGCATTTTCAGCACGCCTGAGCTCAACGATCTTGAACAGCAAGCCGCGAAGGCAAACCAGACACTCGCCGCTGCTCAAGCGCGATTAAACCAAGCCCGGGCGTTCGCGCGGGTGCAGTCGGCGTACCTGTTTCCATCGTCGAACGTGAACCCCTCAGTCGAACGCCAGAGGGTTTCGGCGGATCGTCCTACGCTCGGTTCGCCTATCGCGCCGAAGACCGATACGGAATACACGTACACCATCCCGTTCAACATCAATTACGAAGTGGATCTTTTTGGACAGAATCGCCGCAATCTCGAGTCGGCGAATGCGCAGCTCCAGGCCTCGGCAGCGGACCTCGAAAACGTGCGCCTGATCATGACTTCCGAGCTGGCCGCTGATTACTTCAGCCTTCGCGAACTCGATACCGAAATCGCTGTGGTGCAGCAGGCGCTCGAGTTTCAGCAAAAGGACTATGACCTCGTCGTGCGTCGCGAAAAGGGCGGCGTTGCCTCTGGTCTCGATGTTTCGCAACAGGCCACTGTCCTCGATGCTACCCGTGCGCAACTTGATCTTCTACGCGAGCAGCGCCATCAATACGAGCACGCCATCGCGGTCCTTGTCGGACAGCCCGCGCCGACATTCCATCTCTCGGCGCATCCGCTCGATACGCCGCCACCAGCGATTCCCACCGGCGTGCCTTCTGAGATACTGCAGCGCCGTCCCGATGTCGCGACTGCGGAGCGACAGATGGCGTCCGCGAACGCCCAAGTCGGCGTGGCGAAGGCCGCTTTCTACCCCATGGTTTCGCTTTTCGGAAACGGCGGCGTCCTCAGCAACGACATCACCGACCTGGTCAGCGCTCCGAGCGCGATTTGGGCGCTTGGTGGACAACTCGTTCAACCGCTCTTTAATGGCGGACGCAATCGTGCGAACCTTGCTTCCGCGAAGGCGAATTACGACCAGACCATCGCCAACTACCGGCAAGATGTGCTCGTAGCCTTCCAGCAGGTGGAAGATGCATTAACGAACTTGAATGCGTTGCAGGCGTCGGCGGCGTCACAGGAGAGGGCTGTGGCGGACGCGCAGACCGCGCTGACGATCGCCAACAACCGCTACGTAGGCGGAATTACAACGTATCTCGATGTCGTGACTGCCGAGGAGACATTACTCTCCAACCAGCGCCTCGCGACTCAGATTCGCGGACAACAGATGGTGAATACTGTCTATCTGGCGAAGGCGCTCGGCGGCGGGTGGGACGCGAATTCGCTGAAGGGAATTGAAGTGCGTCCGCAGCCCGGGCAGATCATCCAGCCGTAAGTTTGCAACCGAGTGCCACCTCAACTCATCTCTTAAGCAATCAACGGCTCGCGAAGTAGCTGAGCCCCGGCAAATCGGCCATCAGGTTGTCGGGTGAGAGTTCAATTCCACGAAACGGAGATGGAATGAGCAGTGCTGCCACAACGCAGCAGCAGGTAAGACCTGCGAGCAATCCATGGATGATCGCCGTTGCTGTCATGCTGGCGACTTTCATGGAGGTGCTCGATACTTCCATCGCTTCGGTCGCCCTGCCGCACATTGCCGGTAGCCTTTCAGCCACGAATGATGAAGCCACATGGGTGCTCACCAGCTATCTTGTCGCGAATGCCATTGTTCTTCCTGCGAGCACGTGGTTCGCGCTGCGCTTCGGGCGCAAGCGTTTTCTCGTTATCTGCATTGTTATTTTCACGGTGTCTTCCTTCGCCTGCGGCGCTGCCACTTCGCTGTGGATGATTCTCGCCGCCCGCGCCGTCCAAGGTGCTGGAGGCGGCGCGCTGCAACCCCTATCCCAGGCCATTTTGCTGGAAAGCTTCCCGCCGGAAAAGCGCGGTCTTGCCATGGCCGTGTTCGCTCTTGGCGTAGTAGTGGCGCCGGTGCTTGGCCCAACATTCGGTGGTTGGCTCACCGACACCTATTCCTGGCGCTGGGCGTTCTACATCAACATTCCCATCGGAATTCTCGCAGTCTTCATGATCCTCACCTACGTGCAGGATCCACCTTATATTCAGAATGCTAAGCCCGGCCGCATTGACGCCATCGGACTTGGGCTGCTCGCCGTGTGGCTTGGCGCGTTGCAGATCATTCTCGATAAAGGCCAGGAAGTGGATTGGTGGGGTGCGACGTGGCTGCGCTGGGCCACCTTGCTTCTGCTAGTTACGTTCGTTGCGTTCCTTATCCGTCAGTGGGTGCACCCTAAGCCGCTGGTAGACTTGCGCGTTTTCAGCCATCGGAACTTTACGCTGGGCTGCATCATGATCGGACTCTTTGGCGCGGTGATCTATGGGATGGTCACGCTGCTGCCGCTGTTCTACCAGGAACTGCTCGGCTATACCGCGCTGAATGCGGGAATCGCCGTGAGCCCGCGTGGATTTGGAGCGATCGTGGCCATGCCAATGATCGGCATCCTCACCAGCCGCATCGACAATCGCTGGCTCATCGCGTTCGGCTTCGCGCTGTTTGGCGTTTGCAGTATCTGGTTCGGCGAGGTCTATCTCGGCATTGGCCCTTGGACGTTCATCTGGGCCATCATCCTCAGCGGCTTCGCTTCCGGCTGCGTCTTCGTGCCGCTTTCCACCACGACGATGGCATTCTTAAAGAACGAGGAGATTGGAAACGCCAGCGGCCTTTACAACCTGCTGCGCAACATCGGCGGCAGCATCGGAATTTCCATCGTGAATACGATCGTGGTGCGCCACGCGCAAACCCACCGCGTAGACCTGGTGCGCTCGGTGACGCCGGAAAGTTTGAATTACCAACAGCAGAGCGAGGCAATCAAGCACGCCATGGCGCTGGCGGGATCAGGTGGAAATGGTGCGCCGCTGTTTGGGGCGGGCACCCGAGCCCTGGGCCTGGTCAACCTTATGGTCGATCAGCAGGCCCGGCTCTGGTCTTATGTGGATGACTTCCGCTATCTCGCGCTCGTGTGTTTCGCGTGCGTTCCGATCGTGTTCATGCTCAAGAAAACGGTCGGCAAGAAGGGCGCGGTCGGCGCAGGGCACTAATGCTGCGCTATACGCTGGCGGCTGGCGGTTCCTCGCGTTTCCAGAACGGATTGTCGAGTCCCACCAAGGGCCGCTCTTCCGTACGCTTGGGCTCGCTGGTCCCGGGATTGGTCTGCTTTGTACAAGGGGTGTCTAATTTGTGTTCAGTTCCGCAATAAGGACAATGCATCGAGGGAGCTCCTGAATGAACTGTTGGCCAAGGGTCAACATCATTATTAGAAGCCAAATGCGCCCTGCGAAAAAACGCAAAATTTCGATACGCTGAAACGGCTTTTCAAATTGTCACACGCGCTGTGACTTGACCTTCTTTGCCGGCCCCCGATGCCGGATCAGCTCGATAAACGCGGTTGCCGCGCGGGGTAATGTGCGGTCCGTGCGATAAACCAGCCCCAGCTCGCGCCATAATTCCACGTTCTTGATAGGCAGAAGCTTGGCTTTGCCCGAGCGCACTTCGTCCTGGGCAAAGCTGGTGCTGAGCAGGGAAATGCCGACTCCCGAGACAACGAAGCTCTTGATTAATCCAACGCTCGGGATTTCCATGGCGACGCGGAGCTTTGAGTTATACGGCCGGAAAAGCTTATCGAGCTGCTGCCGCGTGTAGCCGGTCTTCGGGAAGATTAGCGGGAAATCCGCGATCTGTTCCACGGAGACCGCGTCGTGGGCCGCCAGCGGATGTCGCGACGGCACGAACAGCATGAGTTGGTCGCGGAAGATCGGATGTACCTTCAGCGATGGCGATTTCACCGGCAGCGTCGCGATGCCGAGATCGATGGCGCCATCTTCCACCGCCTGCAAGATCTTGCGGCTGAAGTTGCGGTAAACCGTGATTTGTACCTGCGGGTACTGCTGGCTGTACTCGGTGAAGATCTCAGGCAGTACGTAGAGGCAAGTGGCTTCGTTGGCGCCGATGGCGAGCGTGCCGCGCGGCGTTTCGCCCTGGTCAGCCACCGCCCGCAACGACTCGTTGCGCAGTGCCACCATGCGTTGGGCGTACTCCAGCAGGACCTCGCCCGCCGGCGAAAGGCGCACGGTTTTGCCGGAGCGGTCGAACAGCCTCTCGCTGTACTCCTGCTCCAGTTGCCGGATTTGCGCGCTCACCGCGGATTGCGAGCGATACACTTTTTCGCCGGCGCGCGAGAAATTACCGAGCTTTGCGACTTCAAGGAAAGTGAGTAGTTGGTCGAAGTCCATAAAATACCCTATCAAACCTGAATTGAACCGCAATGTGACATTCGTGCAAATCGATGCTGATCAATATGTCTAACTGAACACCAGTTCCTTGGCGCGCTGCGAGGCCTTCACCACCGCCTTGATCAGCGTAACGCGCAGCTTGCCCTCTTCCAGCTCCAGGATTCCGTCAATCGTGCAGCCTGCGGGGGTTGTGACCGAGTCTTTCAGTTGCGCGGGATGCTGGCCGGTTTCGAGCACAACCTTGGCTGCGCCCATCGTAGTTTGTGCAGCGAGGAGCGTCGCCAGATCGCGGGGCAGCCCGACTTTCACGCCCGCTTCCGCCAGAGATTCGATGATGATGTAGATAAACGCGGGTCCACTCGCGGAGAGTCCGGTGACGGCATCCATATGCTTCTCTTCGACTACGGCCGTCCGACCGACTGTGCTGAACATAGTTTGCGCCAATTCCAGATGACCCGCTGTCGCGTGGGCGCCTTTGCAAATGCCGGTCATGCCTGCACCCAGCAGGGAAGGCGTGTTCGGCATGGCGCGCACGATCGGCACCTTCGACGCCAGTCGTTCCTCCATGTATGCAGTCGGCACCGAGGCCGCGACGGAGATCAGCAACTGGTCCTTGCGCAGTGTGTCGCGCAACCCGGTCAGCACCGCTCCGACTGTCTGCGGTTTTACCGCGAGCAGAACGATGTCGGCATCGCGCACGGCTGCCGCATTGTCGGTGCCTGCATGAATGCCGAGTTCCTTGGCGAGTGTCGCCGCCTTCTCTTGTCGCGTTACCGTGGCGTACACCTTCTGCGGCGATAGCAGTCGCTCGCGCAGCATGGCCTGTAGCAGTATTGTTCCAATTTTTCCGAGGCCGATAATTGCGACCTTGTGTTGTGAAAGCTGGTGGCTCGATTTCGATTTTGCTGTCATTGGCTGATTCCGTTTGTCGTTGTGAACTGAGTGTGAATGTGACTTGCCGGGAGATCTATGCGCAAACCGACGGGTTCGGCTGGTTCGGCGGGATTTCAAAATCAATAGGCTCTGCATTGCGGTGCACTGCGAGCGTGCGCACGCGGATTGAGAGGCCGAGTCCCTCGTAAATTTTCGCCAAGAGGGGCTCGATTTCGTCAAAGCTTTGGGTTGCAAGCGCGACAATCGACGGGCCCGCGCCGCT
>DASYAU010000161.1:0-63412 GCA_036501185.1 Candidatus Korobacter sp.
TGATCGCGATAAGGGGAGAAGGGCTCGGTGGTCCATGCGTAATTTTTGAAGGTGGCGGCGCCGTCGGTGGAGCGAGCCAGAGTCACAGTGGTTCTGGAGTTGTGTTCGGGGTCGCTGCGGCGGTCGTAGAAGATGATGTTCACCGCCCGGCTGGTGGGATCGACAGCCAGCCATTGGAAGAACTGGTCGGTGCCGTCGTGAACGGGATTGGAGTTGACGCGGATTCCCTTGGTCCAGTGCTTGCCGCCATCGTCGGAGGTGGCGCAGTACACGCCGACATCGCCGGAACGGTAGTCGCTCCAGGTGACGTAGAGTCGGCCGTGCTTGCCGTGGTGGGGATCGATGGCGATTTGCGGGAAGCCGTTGGAGCGGTCCATACCGGCTTGCGCGAAGTAGAGCGGGCCAGTCTGTATAGCGACGCGGCTTTTATTGAAGGATTGGCCGCCGTTTTTGGAAGAGGCGAAGATGATGGTGTCGCCGTCGGCCCAGACGCTATCGATGGTACCGTCGGTGGCGATGGCGGCGGAGAAACCTTCGACGGCTCCGTTGTCGTCGCGTGGGAGACCGTGGTGGGTGCTGATTTCGATTGGTTTGGAGAAGGTGAGGCCGCCGTCGGCGGAGCGGGAGAACACGATCACGGATTCGTCGAGGCGGAACTCGGTCCAACCGACGTAAATGTTGCCGGCGTATTTGCTACTGGTGGCGTCGATGGCCATGCCGGGCTTGTCCTCAAAGGGAATGCCGGGCTGGGTGGGCTGCTCGATGATGGCGCGATGATCGGGCTCCCAAATGGCACCGCCGTCGAGGGAGCGTCGGATGAAGATGCCGTTGCGAGTGGCTCCGCGCGCCCAGTAATTTTCGGTGCCGAGCTTGTCGAAGGCGATGTAACAGAGGACGGCCATGCCTTTCTTGTCGTAGGCGGTGACGACATCGCCGGAGATTTTATAGTTCGGCGGAACCGTGCCGGGGGCGAGGGTCCAGGTGTGGCCGCCATCGTTCGAGAAGACGATGTGGGCCGGCATCTGGTAAGCGGCGATGACTTGCTGCGGGTTGGCGGGATTGACGGAGATAGAAGGCTCGTCCTGGAAACCGGGCTCGGGAGTGACGGTGTAGACGTTGCCGGGCGCGGGTGGAAGAGCTTCTGAGGATGCGGGAGGAGCGGGTTGCTGGGCGTAGAGGGCGAGGCTGAGGAGTACTGGCAGAAATAATGAGAGACGAGTGCGCATGGATAATTCGCTCCGGTTGATGAGTGTACGACAGGCAGGGCGAAGTGGGCAGACGTGGAATGTTTTGACTTGCGCATTTCTGTCCACGTAAGATGGCGGCCATTCTTCGCACGATGAAAGGTGCGCCCTTGCTGAAAATTCGTTTTGCACTTCTCGCGATAGTGCTGGTTGCGATCTCTGGCTTTGCACAAGAAAACGAGGAGAAGTCTGCCGCGCCCGCGACGCCGTTCTTCAAGTACCAGGAAGTGATGGTGCCGGTGCGCGATGGGATCAAGTTGCAGACCGTGATCCTGACGCCAGTGAACCAGAACGGGCCATTGCCGATTATGCTTTCGCGAACGCCGTACGGGATTCCGGACAAAACGCCGGAAAAACTTCCGCCTTCGCTGAAGGAGCTGTATGCGGATGGATACATCTTCGTGATGCAGAATTTGCGCGGACGCTTTAAATCCGAGGGCACGTTCCTGCTGTCGTCGGCAGTGGATTTGAACGACCCGAAGGCGGTGAATGAGACGACGGATGCGTACGACACGATCGAGTGGCTCATCCACAACGTGCCGAACAACAACGGCAAGGTCGGGATGATGGGGGTGTCGTATTTGGGTCTGACGGCGGGGATGACACTGCTGAAGCCGCATCCGGCGCTGAAGGCGATCAGCGAGCAGGCGTCGCCGGTGGACCAGTGGATGAATGACGACATGCACCGTTATGGAGCGCTGAGGGAGAGCTATTCCATGGAATACTCAGTGCTGGAGCAGGCCGAAAAGGAAAAGAACACGAACTTCGAGTTCGATAAGTACGACACGTACGAGTGGTACCTGGATTTGGGGCCGCTGTCGAACGTGAACGCGAAGTACCTGCATGACAAGATCCCCTTCTGGAATTCGGAGGTGGAGCATCCGAATTACGACGAGTTCTGGAAGAAAGAGGCGTGGGTGCGGCAGTTGCATTCGTCGACGGTGCCGAACCTGAATGTGGCGGGATTCTGGGACCAGGAAGATCCGTGGGGGCCGTGGCAGATTTTCCGTCATGCGGGGGAACATGACCCGGACCACACCGACTTCATTGTGGCGGGGCCTTGGTACCACGGACAGTGGCAAGGAAAAGCCGAAAACATCGGATTGCTGCCGTTTGGGGTAGATACCGCGCTCGAGTTCCGCAAGAACATCGAGGCGCCGTTCTTCCGCTATTACCTGCACGGCGAGGGAGAAAAACCGAGCTGGCAGGCGAGCACGTTTGAGACGGGGTCGAATACGTGGAAGACGTATGCGACGTGGCCTCCGAAGAATGTGAAGGAGACGAAGCTGTATCTCCATGCGGACGGGACGTTGAGCTTCACGGAGCCGAAGGCCAGGGGCAAAAGCTACCGGGAGTATGTTTCGGATCCGGCGAACCCCGTCCCGTATCGCACGCGGCCGATTTCGCCGACATATCCGGCGGGAGATTGGCGGACGTGGGAGATGGCGGACCAGCGGTTTGTGGACCATCGTACGGATGTGCTGAGCTTTGTGAGCGAACCGCTGGACCACGACATCACGATTACCGGACCGCTGGCGGCGAAGCTGTTTGCTTCGACATCCGGAACCGATAGTGACTTCATTGTGAAGCTGATCGATGTGTTCCCGCAGGACGCGCAGAAGAATGACTGGAAGCCGGAAGAAGGGCCGAAGCCGGGACAGTATGCGCAGTCGCTGAACGGGTACGAACTGCCGATCGCGATGGAAGTGCGTCGGGGACGGTACCTGAAGAGCTTTGAGCATCCGGAGGCGCTGAAGGCGAATACGCCGACGGCGTGGGATGTGCCGCTGCGCGATCATGACCACGTGTTTTTGAAGGGCCATCGGATCATGGTGCAGGTGCAGTCGACTTGGTTCCCGATTATCGATCGGAATCCGCAGAAGTTTGTGCCGAGCATTTATAAGGCGACAGCGGCGGACTTCGTGCCGGCGACGCAGAAGATTTATTGTTCGCCGACGATGGGGTCGTATGTGGAATTGCCGGTGGTGACGGCGCCATAAAAATGGCTAACGGGGCGCCAAGGGAAATCCCCAGGTTTGGAACACCGCCAAACCTGGGGCACCCAAAGGAGACTTATACCCGGAGACTTGTAGAATAGAGGGTATGACGCCGCAGGCCCCATTTTGTGATGTAGAAACCGCGCTGGAAGAGATTCGCGCCGGGCGGATGATCGTCGTAGTAGACGACGAGGACCGCGAAAACGAAGGCGATTTGACGATGGCCGCCGAGCATATTACGCCGGAGGCCATCAACTTTATGGCGAGATTCGGGCGCGGGCTGATTTGCCTGGCTATGACCGAAGAGCGGCTCGATGCGCTGCGGCTGCCATTGATGTCAGCGGAAAACACTTCAAATTTCGGGACGGCATTTACGGAGTCGATCGACGCGCGGGACGGCGTGTCGACGGGGATCTCGGCTTACGATCGCGCGAAGACGATTAAGGTGGCGATCGATCCGAAGACGCGTCCGAATGACTTGGCGCGACCGGGACATACGTTTCCGCTGCGGGCCCGGAAGGGCGGCGTGCTGGTGAGGGCCGGACAGACCGAAGCGAGCGTGGATCTGGCGCGGCTGGCGGGGCTGGTTCCGGCGGGCGTGATCTGCGAGATCATGAACGACGACGGGACGATGGCGCGGGTCGCGGAACTGACGGAGTTCTGCCGCGAGCACGAGATGAAGATGTTGACGGTCGCGGAACTGATTCGCTACCGGATGGCGCATGAGCGCTATATCAAGCGGTTAGCGGAATCGGTGGTACCAACGCGTTATGGCGAATTCAAGATGATCGCGTACGAGTCGGAGATTACCGGAGAGTCGCACGTGGCGCTGGTGAAAGGCGACGTGGAGCATTCGCAGGAGCCGGTGCTGGTGCGCATGCACGCGCATTGCCTGGTAGGCGATGTGTTCGGGGCGACGCATTGCGATTGCAACCAGAACATTGAGCGGGCGCTGCAGATGATCGCGCGCGAAGGATGTGGCGCGCTGATTTATTTGCACCAGACATCGAAGGGATACTCGGTGGAGAAGCTGGGAGACAAGCTGACCATCCAGTTCCATCATGATTTGCGGCTGCCGACGCTGCCGGAACATCAACGGAAGACGCAGAGAGAAGTGGGTATTGGAGCGCAGATCCTCTCGGATTTGGGGCTCACGAAGATCCGGCTGATCACGAACCGTCCGCGGAGAGTGGCTGGGCTGGAAGGGTTTGGGATCCACATTGTGGAGCAGGTCCCGACATACGAGCCGCGTCCTGCGGCGGCGCAGCAGAAGTAAGTCTCAACTTTCAACAAAAAACAACGGACGCAGTTGTGGACGGATAGGGGTCCTTCGACTTCGCGACCTGCGGTCGCTGCGCTCAGGATGACAGCGGGGTTGGGTCACAACGCGATGTGGTGATTTTTACCCAGCGCTGCAGCGCTGTTCTAAGGAAGGCCCTATCTCCAAAAGCGGGAGATAACGACGGGGACCCGCGGCGTCTGTGCACATTCGGCTGTGCAAAACGAGGGAATAAATTCCGCTGATGGCGTTTATCAGCGAATTTGATTGGCTGGGTGGGCGAGTGGCGCGTTAGGCTATTTCGTACCGCCGGACAATTATCCATCTTGATTCCATCCATCCGAGGAGATCGATGACAGAACTGCGTAATTTTCTTTCCCTGCCCTACGACGAACTGGAAGACCTCAATTTAAAAGCCAAAGAGCAGCGGATGAAGCGGGTGGCTGCTCACAAGATCCAGGAAGAACGGCTGAAGTACCTGACCGACGAGAAGCGGATCAAGGCCGTAACCGTGCTGTTCAGCGACCTGGAAGGCCGTCTGCATATGCTGGATTACGACAAGAAGTTTTTGCTGAAGTCGTTCGATAACCTGACATTTGATGGATCGTCGATTCGCGGATTTACGGCGCAGCGAGAGAGCGATCTTCGGTTGTACATCGATTGGAGTTCGTTCTACTTCGGCCCGGCGGACATTTTTGGACCCGGCAAAGTACTGGTGTTCGGCGAAGTGATCAGCAAAGAAGGCAAGCACTACGAAGCGGACATGCGCGGCGTGCTGAAGACGTTCTCGGAGGAGCAGTTCAAGAAGGAAGGCTACACGTTAAATGCGGCGAATGAGATTGAAGGCTTCTTATTCAAGGGTGAGGATGCCGAGCGCCGCTTCCACGAGACGAATAAGTTCGAGTACGTGAATACGGGCGGGTATTATCACTCGCTGCCGGGCGATCCGCTGCGCAGCTTTATTGATACGACGGCGGAAGTGCAGAGGGCGATGGGCTTCCAGAATGAGAAGGACCATCCGGAAGTTGCGCCATCGCAGTTTGAAATCAACTACAGCTATGGCGAAGTGGTAGCGGCGGCGGACCAGATCCAACTCTACAAGCTGATTTGCCGGCAGGTGGCGACGAAGATGGGGCTGACGGCGTGCTTCCTGCCGAAACCCGTGGTGGGCGTGAACGGCAGCGGCATGCATACCAACGTCTCCATCAGCAAGGGTGGCAAGAATATTTTCTGGGACGCGAAGGGCGAAGAGAAGCTGAGCGGTTTTGGGTGGTCATTCGTGGACCGCATTTTGACGCACGGAAATGACATTTGCCTGCTGCTGAATGCGAGCGTGAATGCGTATCGGCGCCTGGACCCGCACTTTGAGGCGCCGAACCAGATCAAAGCGTCGGCTACGGACCGCGGGTCGATGGTGCGTATCCCGATTGGCAACGAGAAGAGCATGCGCGTGGAAGTGCGGTCAGTGGGCCCGGATGCGAACCCGTACATGGTGATGTACTCGGTATTCAAAACAGGTTTGGATGGCGAGACGGCGAAGATCAAGAACTTGCGCCAGGCCGAGCGATACTTGCCGGACAACATCTATACGGCGATTGAACACTTCAGGCTGGCAGACTGGACGACGAAGCTGCTGGGCGCGGATGTGAAGGGACGTTATGCGGACCTGAAGCAGGCGTCGGCGGACCATTGCCCGCGGATGCTGGGGACATTTGTGAAGGCGCCGGAGGTGCAGTACCACCACGACGTTTACAACCAATATTTGTGGAACATGTTCTAGGAAGAACAGCAAAGGGAGAAACACGAAGCGCCGCGGCGAGAGTCGCGGCGTTTTTCTATTGACGTTAGGGCTGGGCGGGAGAAGAAGAGGGCTCCACGTGGCCAGAGTGTTTTTTGGGCCTGCCGTTGCGGGTGATCATTTTCACCAGAGCGTTGAATTGTTTTTGATCCATGTGGACGAACTCGAAACCGTAATAGAAACCTTTGGCGTGGCGGACCGTGGCCGTGAGACCGAGCGAACCTTCTTCAAGGCCAGAGACTTCGAGGCAGACGAGAGAGCCGGGCTTGAGGTGGCCGGAGATGATAGCGCACATGCCGCCTTCGCTGATGTCGTAGGTACGGCCGTGAAGAACCGCCGAAGGGGCGGGTTCCTCATGGAGGGTGACGCGCACGCGCTTATCGAGATCGATGCGCGTGAGTTTGCGATTAACGCGAAGGTGTGGCGTGGCCATGGGCTCCCCCGAGCATCTCCCAAGGACTGAAAATTCAGAGTACCTGAATCCTAGCGCGAAGACGACGCAATTCGCCACAATGGTTTACGAGTTTGGCAACCCCAACAGGTCATGTCCGTTCGAACCGCCAAAGATCGATGCCCGCCATTTTCATAAGGCGGGCCTTGCCGCCAACGACGTAGAGAAATTCGAGGCGATCGGGGGCGCCATCGACCATGAACTCGTTCTCGCCGATGGGAACGAGCTTGCCACCGTTCTCCATGCAGAGCTCGCCTTTGCGGATGACGATGGTGACATCGGACGGGAAGCCATCGAGGTTGCCGAGGTAGTAGCCGGTGAGGGCTCGATAGTGATCGGGGGCTTTGAATTCCGTAGGGCCGGTGTAGCGGCTGTTGCGATACCAGTGGGAACCGAGAGCAAGTTCGATGACGGGCGGTGAAGCGGGCTTGGGCTCGCTTGGCTTGGGGGCGTCCTCCTTCTTTTGATCCTGCGGCATACGGCCGAAGGCGAAGGCGGAGCGGGCGTACAGAGGATCCTCGGTGATGAACGCGTCGGGGCCGGCGGACTCGAGCTGCATCTTGTGGCCATCGATGGTGGCAAAGAGCGCCTGCTTCTCGGCAGTGATCTCGACGGTCTTGCCATCGTCTCCGGTGTAGGTGCCGGTAAAGTCGGCAGCGTTCTTTACGTCGAGCGGATCTTCGATGACGGGAGGCGCGAGATAACCCTTGGGATTGGGGACGGCGCTCATCAACTGCACGGCGTATTGGACGACCTGCGTGGGACGGAAGCCCTGCATGGCGTTGATGGAGGCGAAGGCCGCATGCTTGGCTTCGAGGTCGATAAGAATGGCGGACGCGAAGGAGGGCATACCGCCGGTGTGGCGAAGGACGGGATGGCCATCCATGGTATCGACGGCAATGCCGTAGCCGTAGCTGGCGGTGGGCCCGAACTCGTCGGCCTTGATGTGCGGCTTCGACATGAGGGCGAAGCTGTCTTCGGAGATGATGCGACCGTTGGCGAGCTTGCCGTGATTGAGGAGCATCTGTGCGTAGACGCTCATGTCCTTGCCGGTTGAGGCGATGCTGCCGGCGGCGTCGTCGAATTGGAAGATGCCGGCGCGGGCGAGTTTGCCCATGCGCGGGTAGGGGCGGTCTTCATAGAGCGGTACGTAGCTGTGCGCGGTGCGCGCCGCGATATCAGAGGTAATGACGGCGACGGTTGACGGCATGCCAACGCGATCGAGGACGCGAGCCTTGGCGGCAGAAGGCCAAGTGCGGCCGTCGAGCGCTTCGATGAGGTGGCCGAGGATATCGAAGGCAACGTTGGAGTAGTAGAACTTCTCGCCGGGCTTCCAGGCTTGCTGCCAACGCGTGGTGCGATCGGTTGGGAAGAGAACAAGAGCGTCCGGCAAGCCAGAGGTGTGGGTGAGGAGATGATGGGCGTTGATGGCGCCGTAGGTGCACTCGATGGGGAGCCACGGGAGGTACTCGAGCACGGGCTTCTGGAGATCGATCTTCCCTTCCTCGTGCAGTTGCAAGATGACGAGTGCGACAAAAGATTTGGTGATGGATCCGATGTGAAAGAGCTGGGAGGGATCGATGCGCTGCTTGCATTCCGGATCGTCGTAGCCGTAGGCGGCGACGCGCACGGTGCCGTTTTCGTTGGCGGTGCCGAGGGTGATGCCGGGGGCGTTCATGAGACGGAGATAGTTGGCGATGAAGGCGTCGAGAACGGAATCGGGTGTATTGCGGTTCTTATTAACGGAGGGTGCAGCGTTGAGATCGACGACCGTAAATCTGGAAGCGGCCAGGCCGAGTACCCCGGCGCTGCCTGCAGTAAGGAAACCACGTCGCGTGATTGGCCCCATGCTTCTCCTCTTTAGAGATTAATTTGAATTCCAAGGATAGTAGCGCGATGAGTTTACGCCCGATGAAGGAGTTTACAAAACGGCGATTCTGCTAAGGGTCGCGACGCGACACAGGCAAAACAGTGACCCATTGGGATTAGGGTGCGGATTTGCGAAACTTTCGGCGCGTTTCGGTGTTGTTGCTGATGTGGATTGTAGTAGGGGCCCCTTCGCAGTGTCTGCAATCCTGACAAATTCAAAATTTAAGGTGGACTATGAAGTACATCTTCAGCGGGATCTTGCTGGCGGCGATTGCATTGTTTGCCGCCTGCGGCAGCACTGCCAACAATGGCGACAGCGGAGCGAATGTGAGCGGCAACTGGTCCGCCGCGCTGGTGGATACGAACGGCAACGCAGTCCTTACGTTCACGACGACCCTGGTGCAAAACAGTAACGGGACGATTTCGACATCGAACCTGACGTTCACGACGAATAGCGCGTGCTTCGTGGGTGGCGGGACGGAAACGGGCGCGATCACGATCAGTGGCACAACGAGTGGAGTAACTTCGGCGGGCGTGCAGCTGACGATCAATTCGACAGGACAGAGCGCGGGCAACACCTTACAGCTAAGTGGAAGCCTGCAGAACAGCGTGATCACCGGCACGTGGTCACTGAATGGCGGAGCGGGCTGCACTGGCAACGGCACGTTTACGATGACGCATCTTTCCTAAGCCTTCTCACCCGCGCAGCAAAAAACCCTCGGCTGGTGCCGAGGGTTCTTTCTTGCAATAGAAAGTTAGCGGAGGCGGTTGGGATCGCGCGAGAGTTCAGCGACGAAGTCTTCGAGTCTGACGCGGAGCATGGCGGAGAGACGCATGAATTCGACGCCCATCCCCATGCCTGGATGGGAAACACGGACGACGGCATCACTCTCGAGGATCAGACCTTCAACGCCAAGCTTGAGGAACATGAGCTGTCCAACGGGATAGGTAGAGGGGCACTCGAGGTAGCAGCCGCCGGAACTGATGTCGATTACAGTCGCCCAGTGCTGATTGCCGCCGCTGACGATCTTGGCGCCCCCGTTGCAGCGCAGCCGTGAATGGCGGCGGGTGTCAGCCTGCGGCATAGAGGTGCTGGTGGCATTGAGGCGTCCGGGCTTGGGCGTGCCGTCGATGATGCCACCAATGCGAGAGCCGATCGCGGTGGTGGCCGGGGGTGAGTTCGGGAACTGAGGCATATTCAGACCCCAGAAATGGCGGCCGACCTCGACGGCCTGCAAACCGATCTGCGCTTCAGCGTGCGATCCAGGGTCGCCAATCCATACGATTTTGAATCGGCCTTTTTCGGAGCCGTGGCGAATGCCGATGACCTCGCCGGGCTTCCAATGCGAAACGCCCAGGAGGCGCACGCCGTGGGCACTGATGTCGACGGTAGAGCATTCGCAGTTGACCGGCTGGCCGGAAGCGTCGAGCCCGAAGACGCGGACGCTCAGGGCGACGGTGCGTCGAGGTTCGCGTCGCGGTGTCGCGCCAGTGCTGAGAGCTGCCATACGAAAATCCTTTTGCTGACCAGATAAGCGACAGGGGCAGGTCGCCTTACTTAACCCGTAATCTAATGGGTAAAGCCTAGCAGAATCAAGGGAGAAGAAGGGGATGACGGAATCTGAAGTACAGGGACTGGCGGGGAGAGGCAGGAAAGTGGGGGGGGAAAGAGGTGGTAGGCGCGGCAGGGATCGAACCTGCAACCGTCGGATTAGAAATCCGATGCTCTATCCAATTGAGCTACGCGCCCACACATCTTTATTGTAGCCAATGGGCGAGGGGGCGCCAGTGGCTTTACGTGGGCCTCTGCTATTCTCGATGCGATGAACCCTGTGCTGCTCAGCATTTTGCTTGGCCTTACGGCTGCAGGCGCCAATGCGTTTGGCGGGGCCGTGATTGTGCAGAAGCATTGGGAGCGGCGGTATCTCCGGTATTTCATGGCACTTGGCGCCGGCTTCATGCTGGCGACGGCGATCGTGGAGATGGTGCCGGAGAGCGTCCACGAGCGCGGGCCTAGCGCCGGATACATCATCCTGCTGGGATACCTGATCATTCACTTCTTCGAGCACACGCTCTCGCCCCATTTTCACTTTGGCGAGGAGACGCACGGCGAAGAGTTCGTCCATTCGCACAAGCGGTTTTCGGTGCTGTTTGGGCTGATCATCCACTCGTTCTTCGATGGGGTGGCGATTGCGTCGGGGTTCCTCGTATCGAACTGGCTGGGATGGGTCATTTTTCTGGCCGTCTTTCTTCATAAGATCCCCGAGGGGTTCACGGTCACGTCGGTGATGCTGGCCAGCGGTCTGGATAAGCTGCGGTCGTGGGGGGCGTCGGCGATTTTGGGGGCGGCGACGTTTGCTGGCGTGATGGCGATGGCGGCGCTACAACACTCGGTGAGCTACGGACTGGCGCTATCGGCGGGAGTGACGATTTATGTGGCGGCGACCGATCTCATGCCCGAGGTGAACCATGAGCCGGGGGTTTGGATGGCGATGGTGGTATTCGTCGGCGTGGCAGCGTTGTTTGTGCTGGACCACTTTTTTCATGGGATTTAGAAAAGGTGTCAGGTTTTAGGTTTTAGGTGTCAGCTTTTAGGAAAAGCCGTTCCCCGGATTTTAGATCCGGGGATTCTGTTTGAGCGGCATATTCCGGAACGCTGAGTGCGGCAGTTTCCATTATGCTGCGGCGGCGCCTTTGCGGTATTCGGCTTTGCATTCCTCGCTACAGAGGTGGATGGCGCCGAACTCCATGACGCGGCGGTCGTCCCAACGATCGAGAAAGCGTAGGGAGCGTTGGACGGCGTTGGGGGATTCCATCTCGATGTCGTAGCCGAGAACCCATTCTTCATTGGATGGCAGGCGCTCAGGGCGCTCGGCGTTGCAGTTGTCGCAGGTAATTTTGATCATGGTTCTTCCCTCGCATGATTGGATGCAGTTGGACGACATGGAGAGTTGCGGGAAAAAGGACGATGCAGGGGCTAAAGCCCCGAGTTCCAGGCGTCCATATGGCATGGCTAAAGCCATGCCCTGATACAAACCAGAAGGGATCAGCCGCTGTGGCGGATGTGCATGATGTCGCCGTCTTTGACGATGTATTCCTTGCCTTCGAGACGGAGTGTGCCTTGGGCGCGGGCGTTGGCTTCGCTGCCGGCGGCGAGGAGGGTGTCCCAGTGAATGACCTCGGCGCGAATGAAGTGCTTTTGCAGGTCGGTGTGGATGGCGCCGGCGGCGTCCTGGGCGCGGCTTCCCTGCTCGACGGTCCAGGCGCGACATTCGTCTTCGCCGACCGTGAAGAACGACATCACGCCTAAAAGTTCGTAGGTTTTGCGGATGAGACGGACCAAGCCGCTTTCTCTTAGGCCGTAACTGCCGAGGAATTCGGCGGCGTCTTCGTCGGGCATTTGGGCTAGCTCGGCTTCGACCTTGGCACAGACTGCGACGGCGCCGGTGTTGGGGCGGGTGACGACTTCGGTGAGATTGTATTTAGCAACGGCTTTTTCGAGGTCGTCGCCCAGGGTGGTGCTTTCGCCGATGTTGAGAACGTAGAGGATGGGCTTTTCGCTGAGGAACATGAAGCCGCGGAAGCGCTTCTTGTCGTCGGCGGTCATGGGCATTTCGCGCAACGGGCGCTCGGTTTCAAGGTGGGCTTTGGAGCGGAGCAGGAGCTCGTGCTCTTTCTCGAGTTCCGGCGAGCGCATTTTCTTTAGATCTTTTTCGACGCGCTCGAGACGTTTTTCGACCTGGCCGAGGTCGTTGACGAGGAGATCGAAGTCGAGGTTCTTGATGTCGCGGAGAGGATCGATTTCGCCGACGTGAGGGATGGAAGGATCGTCGAAGGCGCGGATCACGTGGGCGAGGGCGTCGACGTTCCGCAGGTTGGCGGCGAACGCGGTTTCCTTTAGCGCTTCCTGGCTGATGGCGGCGACGTCGGCGTACTCGACGCGGGCGTGGATGAGCTTCTTGGGGTTGAAGAGTTGAGAGAGCTTATCAAGACGCTCGTCGGGGACGATGGCGATGCCGAGGTTGGCTTCGCGCGGGTTGGTGGAGCGGTTGGATAAGTCGGCTTTCGTCAGCATGACGAACAGCGAGGTCTTGCCTACCTGGGGCAGGCCTACAATTCCAGTCTTCATAAGTATGAATTCTCAGTCGGCGGAAACGCCCGAATTATCGTGAACTTCCTATGATAAACGGCGCGACTGGCCGTAGAGGACACCGAGTCCTAAAAGAAGGACGCAGCCTTCGATTCTGGTACTCCAGACGTGAAGACGATTGAACTCGAGGCGGCGGGAGTCGTTGAGGGGAACGTTGTCGATAACGCCGATGCTGTCGCGAAGCTGGAGCATTTTTTTGGCGACGACGTTCTGCGCGACGAAGGTGAGGATGATCATGGCGATGATCGCGAGGTGGCGCGGGGCAAACGGTTCGGCCGACCCTCGGGTGACGTAGGCGACGATCATGGAGCAGGCGAGGAAGACGAAGCCGCAGATGATCCCGATGAGGTGGAGTTCGCCGAGAGAGCGAGTGACGACTTTTCCGGCGAGGTCGTGCGTGGGAAGGACGCCGAAAACGGTGGGAGCGACGACGGCGCCGAAGAAGAGGATGCCACCCAGCCAGAGGACCAGCGCGAGGAGCATTAGGAATTTGAGGAAATTCACGGAATCAGTGTACCGCTCTAGACCGGGACGGGAACGCTCTCGACGATGTCGCGGAGGACGGCGTCGGCTTGTTCGGACTTGCGAAGAGTGGAGCTGTAGCGGGCGTTGACAACGACGCGATGAGCGAAGACCGGGACGGCAAGAGTTTTGAAGTCTTCGGGCGTGGAGTAAGTGCGGCCGTCGAGGAATGCGTTGGCCTGGGCGGCGCGATAGAGCATGAGCGATCCGCGGGGAGAAACACCCAACGAGAGGTGCTCGGATTCGCGGGTCTTTTGCACGATGCGGAGAGCGTAATCGACGAGCGAGTCGTCGACGCGGACGGCTTGCACTTCTTCCTGCATGGAGAGGACGTCTTCTCCGTTGAGGATATTGCGAACGTCGTCGAGGCGCGCGGCACCGGCTTGCGAGCGGAGAACTTCGCGTTCGGCGGCGGCGTCGGGATAACTCATGCGAGCGCGGAGGAGGAAGCGGTCCATCTGCGACTCGGGAAGCGGGTAGGTGCCGTGGTGCTCGACGGGATTCTGGGTGGCGATGACGAGGAACGGTTGCGGGAGGGCATAGGAGTGGCCGTCGACCGTGACCTGGCTCTCGTTCATGGCTTCGAGGAGAGCGGATTGCGTTTTGGGGGTGGTGCGGTTGATTTCGTCGGCGAGAAGGACGTTGGTGAAAATGGGGCCACGCTTGAATTCGAATTTCTGCTCGGCGGCGGAGTAGATGGAGATGCCGAGGACATCGCTGGGCAGCATGTCGCTGGTGAACTGCACGCGCTGGAAGGCAACGGCTAAAGCGCGGGCGACGGCGTGGCCGAGGGTGGTCTTCCCTACTCCGGGAACGCCTTCGATGAGGAGATGGCCGCGGGCGAAAATGGCGACCAACGCCATGCGCACAACTTCGTCCTTACCGCGAATAATGGTGCGCAAGGTATTTTCGAGCAGTACTGCTTTGCTGGCCATTGTGGAGGTAGTGGGCGTGGACATGAAAGGATAATTCTACAATGCATTCGACGGGCGCCATCCCGTTTCGCCAACGATGACCATTTTTGACAACCTGCATCGCTGCGAGACGTAGCGCATCCCATAGTATCTAGCGTTGACGGAGGTCTGCTTTGAAAACCCGCAAACTTGGCGCGCTGACGGTTTCCGAACTTGGACTGGGTTGCATGGGCATGAGCTGGGCTTATGGCCCGGCGGATGAAAAGGAGTCGCTGGCGACGCTGGACAGGGCGTTGGAGCTGGGAATTACGTTCTTCGACACGGCGGAGGCGTATGGGCCGTTCAAGAATGAGGAGCTGTTGGGACGCGCGTTCAAAGGGCGACGGGACAAGATTGTTTTGGCGACGAAGTTTGGATGGCGATTCGTGAATGGGAAATTGGAAGGGGTGGATTCTCATCCGGAGCACATTCGCGAGGTGTGCGATCAGTCGCTGCAGCGGCTGCAAACGGACCATATTGATTTGTTTTACCAGCATCGCGTGGATCCTAACGTTCCGATTGAGGACGTGGCGGGAGCGGTGGGCGAGTTGGTGAAAGCTGGGAAAGTGCGGTACTTCGGGCTTTCGGAGGCAGGAGAGCAGACGATACGGAGGGCGCACAAGGTGCATCGGGTGACGGCGCTGCAGAGCGAGTATTCGCTTTGGGAGCGGAATTTAGAGCCGAAGATAATTCCGCTGCTGAGAGAGTTGGGGATTGGGCTGGTGCCGTTTAGTCCGCTGGGCCGCGGATTCTTGTCGGGCAGTGCGAAGCCGGCGGAGGAGTATCCGGAAGGCGATTATCGCAAGGGCGATCCGCGGTTCCAGGGAGAGAACTTCAAAGAGAACATGCGGGCAGCAGAGGTGGTGAAAGACGTGGCGAAGTCGCTGAAGGCGACGCCGAGCCAGGTGGCATTGGCATGGCTCCTGCATAAGGGCGACGACATTGTGCCGATCCCGGGAACGAAACGGAGAACGTATTTGGAAGACAATTGCGGGGCGGTGAATGTGTCGTTGTCGACGAACGATATGGAGAAGTTGAATAACGCGCTGCGTCCGGAGGCGGTGGCGGGGCCGAGGTATAACGAGAAGCAGATGGTCTATGTGGATCGGTGAGGGCTGATCCCGAGAAGCCTGCGAGCGGTCGCGAAGGACGAAGCGGCATCGGGGTTGCCGAGGGTCCGAAAAACACGGACCCTCGCAATGACAAAAATTAAGAGTCGCGCGTAACAGAATAAACAGAGCCCTGTCGGAGAGACGGGGCTTTTGTTTTGCTCGCGATTAGTGGATGTAGAGGTCGGCGGGTTGGCCGGTTAGTTTTTCGATGCGTTTGGCGGTTGGCGGGTGAGTGCTGAATAGGCCCGCCCAGTTGAGGCGCGGCTGCACGATCCAGAGGTGCGCGGTGGATGGCGAAGCCTGCATTGGAATGCGCTTGGAATAGGCATCGAGCTTGGCCAGCGCCGAGGCGAGCGCGTAGGGATTGCCGGTGAGGTGCGCTCCGGTGGCGTCGGCACTGTATTCGCGCGAACGCGAGATGGCGAGCTGGATCATCATGGCGGCAAATGGAGCGAGGATCATCATTGCTAACGCGCTGAAGACGCCGCCGCGTCGGTCATTGCTATCGCCACCGCCGAAGCCGCCGAAGAGTTCACCCCAATAGACCATGCGGGCGAGCAGGGTGATCGCGCCGGCGATGGTGGCGGCAACCGAGCTGATGAGGATGTCGCGATTGCGGACGTGGCCGAGTTCGTGGGCGACGACGCCTTCCATTTCGTCGTCGTTAAGAATGTCGAGAATGCCGCGGGTAACGGCGACGCTGGCGTGGTTCGGGTTGCGCCCGGTGGCGAAGGCGTTCGGCGAATCGTCGGGCGTGACGTAGAGCTTGGGCATGGGCAGGTTCGCCTTGCCGCACAGGCGCTCCACGATGGCGTAGAGGCGCGGGAGCTGTTCGCGGGTGACCGGCTGTGCACGCGACATGGTGAGCGCGATTTTGTCGGAGAAAAAGTAGGAAACGAAGTTCATGACCACGGCGAGGCCGAAGGCCAGGATCATGCCGCGCTGGCCGCCGGCGAGATCTCCGACTACGAGAAACAGGGCGGTGATGAGGGCCAGGAAAAACGTGGTTTTCAATGCGTTCGTCATAGGAGTTGGGGAACCCTTTATTTAGATGATAAATCGGCGGCGAAGATGCGACTGGAAGTGCTACGGCAGCTTGCGTTTCCGGATGATGTCTCCAACTGCGGGGCGGGATGGCGCATCTTTCCATGTGCGGAGGAATTTTATGGGGCTGGTGGAAACGGGAGTGAAAGCGGTTTCGCGGCGCATGCCGAAGATGATTTCACCGACGACACATGCGGTGATCGACTACGCCATGGCTGCGTCGTTTTTTGTGGTGGGAGCACTGTTGTGGAGACGGCATCGGCGGGCGGCGATTGCTTCAATTGCATGCGGATTGGCGGAAGTGGCCACGGCGGCGATCACGGATTATCCGGGCGGGATCAGGCCGATGATTTCGCTGCGTACGCATGAACGGATTGATGGAAGCCTCGCCGGAATGGTGGGCGCGATGCCGCTGGCGATGAACTTTGGCGATGATACTGAGGCTAAGTGGTTCCGCGCGCAGGGAGTGGCGATTGCGGCGGTTACGGGGCTGACAGATTGGCAGCGGCAAAGGTTGATGTGGCGAGAGGCGGCATAGTGTCAGGTGTCAGGTTTCAGGTGTCAGGAAAAGAAGGCCATCATTCGCTCCAGGCGAAACGTAAGTTCCTTCGACCGGGGACGCGCGATGGTCTGCGCCTCCTCCTCTCAGGATGACGGCATGAACGACCTAGGCTTTGGCGCGGCGGGTTACGGCTCTCCGGATGGTTTCGTCCAGGGCGGCTTTGGCTTTTTGATATTCGGCTTCGGTTACGCGGCCTTCGGCTTTGTCTAATTCCAATTGGAAGAGCTCTTCTTTCATTGCGTCGAGCAAGAGAGAGGAGCGGCCGGGCGCGGCCGCCGGGATGCTCTGCGGCATGCGCGGCGGCGCGGTGATGTCTTCCATCGGAACGCCGGCGGCGACCGCGGTTTGCGGGGCGTTGCGTTTGCTGACGATCAACGCCGCCAGCATCATGGCAACGACGAGAATGCCGAGGATCCACCAGCGATATTTTTCGAGCGGATCGGGAGCTTCAATCGGGGGACCGAGTCCGCCACCGGGGCGGCCGGTTTGAGCTGTGGGACCCATTGGCGCGCCGGCTTGCTCGGGAGGATTTCCCTGCCCGCCCTGGCCTGCTTCGGCGATTTCGCCGGTGCCGCTGATGCGGAAGGTGAGGTCGTCGCCGGGCTTGACGTTGCTGGCGACCTGGATGCCGGCTCCGGTGTCGTCGTTCATCGGCGAGTAAGCGCTGACTTTTTTCGCCTCGAACTTCATCGACTTCGGGAACATGACGACGTAGTGCTGCATTTCATTCAGCAGCTTGGGAGTGAAGCTCCATTCGCCTTTGTAAGGCATGTGCCATGAGAGCTGGAACTGGGTTTCGCCAGGTCGTAGAGGGAAATCGAAGGCGTAGGTGTTCTTGTCTTTCAGCTGCTCGGCGTTGGTGTTGACGGGCTGGCCGTCTTGGGTGCGGGCGGCGGCGGAGTCGAGGACAGCGCCTTCGGGAAGCGTGAAGAGATAGGTGTGATCGGAGTCGAACATGGTCTTCGCGGGACTGGAGGAGTTCTGCACGGCGAAGAGCTCGGTAGCCTGCAGGGTTGTGTTGTCGGCCTGCACGCGGATGACGTTTACCGTGGTGGTCACGGGAAGTTTTTTCGCCGAGTCGTAAACCTGGATGGCGGGCGCGGAGGTTGCGCCGGGCATGAGAGGGCCGCCCTTGGGGAAATAGTCGACGCCTTGGTGGGTGACGCGGAGCATGTGGGGGGTGCCGTCGTTGGGAATGTCGGCGGTGAACTTGCCGGAGGCGTCGGTTTTGGTGGTGCCGATTTCCTGCATGCCCTGGGAGAGGGAGAGGATGGTGACGGTGTCGCCGGCGGAGGGCTTGCTGGAGGTGCCGTTGATGACTTGGCCGGTGACGCTGGCGGCGAAGGCGGAGGCGGCGAAGAGTAGGGTTGCGAACGCCGCATGCAGGAATTGTTTCACGTAGCCTCTTTCGTTTCGGATGCCGTCCCTTAAAGGGGACTCACGTCAATTTTGTCGGCCTTCCCCGCCACTCACGTGGCGGGCTAATCTCTGGCGTCCGCTGCGCGGACTGGAGATGGGTGGTGCACTGCGCTGACGCGAAGAACTTCTCGGTTGTACACTGCGCTTCCGCGCCGATGAGATTGATGAGAGCTTCTCGAATTATAGGGGTCCTTCGACTGCGCGTGCTGCGCACGCTCCGCTCAGGATGACAACAGTTAGAATTTTCGTTTGAAGAAGCATCTAGGCTTTCTTCAGTTTTGCTTTGCCAACTGGGGCGTTTTGCAATTCTTCCATCTCGGCGAGGATTACGGCGGCCTCGTTTTCGAGACCCTGGCGCTGTTGTTCGTAATCGACGTCGCTGAGCTTGCCGGCTTTGTGCTCGAAACTGAGATCCCGCAGGTTCTCGTAGACGGACTCGCGGCGTTCGTCGAGGTATGAAAGGCGTGTTTTCTGCGGAGCGTGCTCGACGGCGCCCGGCTGATAGAAAACGTAGACGAAGAGCGAGAGCGCGAAGAGGAAGCAGCCGAAGAGGATGAGGACAGTGCCGTTGCCATCAGGGGCGCCGGATTGCATTTGAAGTGCGGCCAGGTAAGTCATCAGAATTCGGTCTCCTTACGGGCTTGCTCGCGGAAGCGGTCGAGGGCGGGAGTTTCCGCCGACACGAGAACTGCTGAACCGTCTCCAGGTCCACCATTTCTCGGACCGCCGCGTCCTTTCCACATACGCACGACCCAAACTGCCACGCCGGTGGCGAGGGCGAAGACGACGAAGGGAATGATCCAGGCGAC
The DNA here is from genome assembly GCA_036501185.1 of Candidatus Korobacter sp. Taxonomy (GTDB): domain Bacteria; phylum Acidobacteriota; class Terriglobia; order Terriglobales; family Acidobacteriaceae; genus Korobacter. Next base: position 19,210 of record DASYAU010000161.1, read on the forward strand.
GCGATCGAAGCCGCCGCGGATCGGTGCCGCGAGCGCGGTGGCGCCGTAGCTGGAAACGAAATTCGAGAGGATGAGGTCGTCGTTATCGCCACGCTGGATTTGCGAGGCAAGTTCGCGGTCCATTTTGTCGGACATGGTGCAGCCGACGTGGTTGCACTCGAGCAGGATCTGAGAGCAGCCACACATACACATCATTTTGTGGCCGAGGGAGTTGTAACGGGCGTCGGCGTCGCTGGCGCCGAACAGGAATGGGAGCGCCAAGGCGAGGACGATGAGTTGCAGGAGACGGGAACGGAACCACGGTGTCGTGGAGGACGAATCGTTTTCGCGGCCCACCCTCTCCTTCGGAGAAAGGTAAGGCACCCACGGTTTTGAGGGGAATGTCATGTCAGTCACCTGCTCCTGCGGTGTGGGTGCCCGGAACGGCAATGGCGTCGCGAACCGGAGCCATGACGCGGACGGACTGCATGTTGGGCACGAGGGCAATGCCGGTGCCGGCGATGATGAACCAGACACCAATCCATATCCACATCACGAGCGGGTTGAGGTGCACTTTGAGGATTGGGTTCCCTTTATCGCTGGCGCCTGCGTAAACGACGTAGAGGTCTTCCTGCGGGGTGGAGTGATTAGCGACCATGGTGGCAGGCTGGTCGGTGGAGTGGTAGACGCGGCGCTCGGGATAGAGGGTGTCGATCTGGCGGCCGTGCTTGTAGACATCGACGACGGCGGCTTCGCTGGCGTAGTTGGCGTTGTCGTCCTGGGTAGCGAGGCGGCTGACGAGTGTGTAGGAGCCGATGGTCATCGCGCTGCCGTTGGGAAGTTCCTGCTCTTTGTCCTGATTGAAAGCGGAGCCGCAGAAGCCGATGACGATGATGACGACGCCGAGGTGGACGATGTAGCCACCGTAGCGACGGGTGTTGCGACGGGTGAGCTGGACCATTCCGGCGAAGACGTTGGTGCTCTGCTTGCCGGCGATGACGCGGCCACCGCGGTAGAACTCGCTGGCGACGGTCGCGATGACGAAGATGGCGAGCGATGCGCCAATGAGAGCGTAGAGGCCGGAGATGTCTTCCTGCCACGGGCGGACACCGAAGGCGATCATGGCGATCATGGCGACAACGGTAACGATGGCGGGAATGAGGAAGTTGCGGCGAAGCGCGTCGAGGGATGTCTTGCGCCACGCCAGAAGCGGACCAATGCCCGTGAGCAGCAAGAGGAACATCGCGATGGGGACGTTCACTCGATTAAAGAACGGGGCCCCGACAGTGACTTTCGATCCGGTGAAGGCTTCGGAGATGACCGGGAAGAGTGTGCCCCAGAGAACAGCGAAACAGGAGACGAGAAGCAAGAGGTTATTGAAGAGGAAGCTGGATTCGCGGGAGACCAGGGACTCGAGATGATTCTCGGTGCGGAGGTGCTTGTAGTTCATCGCAAAAAATCCCACGCAGATCGCGGCAGTGATGGCAAGGAACCAGACGAACCAAACGCCAATGCCGGATTGTGCGAAGGCATGGACGGAGCTGACAACGCCGCTGCGGGTGAGGAAGGTTCCGAAGATGGCGAGGAAAAATGTGGTGAAGATGAGCCACATGTTCCACATCTTCATCATGCCGCGCTTCTCCTGCATCATGACGGAGTGGAGGAAAGCGGTGCCGGTGAGCCATGGCAGGAGCGAGGCGTTTTCGACTGGATCCCAACCCCAGTAGCCGCCCCATCCGAGGACGGAGTAGGCCCAGTGCATGCCGAGGAAGATGCCGCAGGTGAGGAAGAGCCAAGTGACCATGGTCCAGCGGCGGGTGATTTGAATCCACTTTTCGCCTGGGTATTTCATGATCAGCGCTGATAAGGCGAACGCGAACGGAACGGTGACGCCGACGTAGCCGAGGTAGAGCATCGGCGGATGGATAACCATCTCGGGATATTGCAGGAGCGGGTTGAGGCCGTTGCCGTCGGCGGGAATGTTGCCGGTGACGATGGCGAAGGGGTGGGCCGCAAAATTAATAAGTAATAAGAAGAAGACTTGGACGCCGGCGATGACGACGGAGGCGTGCGCGGTGAGTTGGGTGTCGACCTTGTGCCGGAGGCGAAGGACGAATCCGTACGAGGAGAGCAGGAGGGTCCAGAAGAGGAGCGAGCCTTCCTGGCCGGACCACAGGGCCGCGAACTTATAAGGCGTGGGGAGAGCGCGATTGCTGTGGTGCATGATGTAGGCGAGCGAGAAGTCGTTGGAGAGGGCGGCGACGACGAGGGCGGCGGCGGCGGCGACAACGGCGACGAAGCTGGCGATTCCCGCGCGGCGTGCCGTTTCGGAAAGGAAATCATCTTTTCGGTACAGGGCCAGGGCGCCGACGGCGAAGGAATAGACGGCGAGGGCGAGCGCCAGCAGCAGCGAGAAACTTCCAATTTGGGGCATGTGCCGTGCTTTCAGTCCAACAACAAGCTAACTGTTGCGAACTCCAGGGATGAGGCTATTTTCGCGCATAAGTGCGTCAGCAGCAATGTTTGCATCCGATTTCGATCGATCCCATGGTGGGACGGCGAGTCCACCTTCGCGGAATTACGAACGCCTTAGTACGGGTATCGAATGAAAAGAGGCCCAGAGTGCAGTCGCGGTGACACGCCTTAATGTACTTTGGCAATTCGCTCGCAAGGAGACGAGATGGATCGTAAACGCAAGTGGGAGGTGACGATGCAGCGCGTGGTTGTGATGGCGATGGATGCGAAATCCAGGCACACGGTGCGGGCAGTGTTGGGGAATCCTGAATGCGAGGTGCTGGAAGCGAGCGATCTCGAAAAAGGCCTGGAATTGATGCGCGAGCCGGACGTGGCGTGCGTAATTGTGGATTGCACGATTCCTGAGCTGAGCCGGCAGATGCGGCACCTGATCCAATATTCGGCCGGGGTGGCGGGGATTCCGGTGGTGTGGATTACGCCGTATGGAGCGCGCGAGCCGCTGGCACGGGAGCTGGGATTGAGCCGGTTGAACCTGTTGCCGAAGCCGTTTACGCCGCTGGAATTGCTGGAAAGGGTGCAACAGAGCTTGTGGATAGGGCCGTATGTTCCGGCGCCGATGGTGCGCGCGTCTGAAATGTACTAGGCGGCGTGTTCGTTCTTGATCTTCTGCTGGACGAGTGCGATGAGGTCGAGGGGATCGAGGGGTTTCATGCGGAAGGCGACGTCGAGGCCGTTGTACTCGGTTTCTGCGTCGGGAAGGCCGCTGAGGACGACGACGGGGATCTGGTCGCCTTCGGAGCGAAGGCGTTTTACGAACTGTACGCCGTTAGTACCGGGCATGATGTGGTCGGTGATGACGAGGCCGATGTGCTGGCGGGCAGTACGCAAGAGGGCGAGGGCGATTTCGGCGGAAGTGGCGATAGAGACGGCAAAGCCTGCTCGCCGGAGGATCATCTCGCGGACCTGCAACTGCACAGGATTATCGTCGACCAATAAGACTTGACTCAAAAAGGACGCTCCGGGCTGGAATAAGAAGACCAGAAGCGGCCGGGACGCGCTTCGGGCCGGAAAAAGTGCAGGATCTCCGGCCCATTGAGGGGCAAATGGTGCGCAGGAAACCAGCGCAGCCATGGTAACCCAAAAATCATCGTAGCGCGTTACGATCGCAAGTAGCTGAAACGATTCAAATCAGGGTTTGGAAGGATTTACGCGGTGCGCCTGCGAAGCTCGGCTTCGGCAGCGAACCAGTCAGCATCGTGGGCGCCATCCTGGCGTCCGCGGGACTCGTACAGCTGATAAGCGCGCCGGCGGATGACCTCATCGGTTACGGAAACGGGCGAGTTCCCGTTGGTTGGCGCGGCAGCGGCCTTTTGGATGCGGGTGGAAGACTTTTTTTCGGCCGTTGCGGCAGCACTCTTTGCTCTCGGCATTTCTGTACTAACTCCCTTAAAATCTATAAATTAGGCACTCTTGACGCAGGTGCCTTCGGTACCGTTATTGTACCGCAATTCGGGAGCTCTGTTACAGGGAACAGCAGTGGAATTTTCGATACATTCATGCGGGAAAAGTAATTCCGAAATGGGAAAGTACGAAAGAAGGGAAAAAGGCCCGTCCCGACCTCCGCGAGGGACACGGAGATCAGGACGGGGACAAGGAGTTGATGCGAATTCTCAGTTGCCGATGGCGAGCATGTAACCGTCGGTGGTGCCGATGAAGATCAAGTGGTCGGCAACGACAGGCGAGGAGAGGAAGATCCCTTGCTTGAGCCGCTCGACCATCGCCGCGACGTGGTCATCGTAAAAGTTGGTTTCCATGTTGATCGGAGCGGGAGGCGGCTGCTCCCCGACCGGATAGATGACGGTCTCGGTGTCAGCCTGGGGATCGATGGAGTGGAGTTTGCCGTCAAATGTGGCCAGGAGAATGTGGTTGCCGACGACAGCGACGGAGGAAAAAGTTCCCGCTCGAACAGGCTTAGCGTAGAGAACTTTCCCGGAGGTGGCGTCGAGGACTTTGAGCGCCTTATCGCTTCCGGTTGCGACGTAGACTTTGCCATCGTGAACGGCAGGGGAGACAGAGACCCAGCCGCGATCACCTTTCTGTGACCACTTGAGGTTGCCGGTGGCGGCGTCGAGGGCATAAACGGTGGCGTTACGGCAGCCGAAAAAGACGGTGCCATCCGCGACGGCAGGAGATGAGGTGATGCCCTCCTGGTTGTGAATGACTGGATCCTCACCGGTCTTATAGCGCCATTTTTCTTTCCCAGTGCTGGCGTCGATGGCGTAGAAAAACCTGTCGAAACTGCCGATGTAGATGACGCCGTTGGCGAGCGACGGCGAGGAGTGCACGACGTCGCCGGTCGGGAACTCCCACATCTTTTCGCCCGAGTCGGCGTTGAGCTTGTAGACATTGCCGTCGCCGCTGCCGAAATAGACGGCGCCTTCCGAGACAACAGGAGAGGAAAGATAGAAGTCCCAAAAATCGGGCATGGTTTCGGCTGGGGGATCGATTCCGTGAATATGTTTGGCTGCGAAGCGGCGTTCTCCCTTGGTGGCAAATTTCCATTTCAACTTGCCCGTTGCGAGGTCGACGGCATAGAAATTTCCGTCGAAGCTTCCGAAGTAGGCAATTCCCTTCTCGATAGCCGCTGAGGAAGTGATGGCTCCATCGGTATCGAACTTCCAGCGCAGACCGCCGGAGTTTTCGTCGACGGCGTAGAAGCTGCCGTCGAAACTCCCGAAATAGACGGCGCCGTCGGCGATGGCAGCAGATCCAATAACGCGGCTGTCGGTCTTAAAGCGCCACTTCACGGTGGCGGAGTTGGTTGGAGCGTCGCTGGCGTAGACGCCGGGATGGGTTGGGCCGCCGCGGAACATCGTGGTGTCGGAAGCAGCATTGGCGTTACAGAGAAGAGAGCCGAGTGCTACGGCGGCCGCAAGCACACGAAAAAGTGCCGGCCGAATCAGGCTGGTGGACATGTAAGTCGCCTCGGGATGCCGAAGTAAGTGCGCCGAAAGTATCTTTGGGATTCGCAGCGACAAGTCGCACCCGGGACGAGTGCGCCGAGACGAGGGACGGAACTATAGGAACGCGCAGTCACTCTGGATTAGCGCGGTTTGATTCCTAATTCACGGTCGAGTTCGGCGGGATAGTAGACCACTCCATCTTTAATAACGACGCTGGTCTGGCGGACGTTGCTGATGTTCTGCGTAGGATCGGCGTCGAGGAGGACGACGTCGGCGAGCTTGCCGGCGGTGATGGAGCCGAGGTCAGCGTCCTTGGACATGATGTGGGCGGCGGTGAGGGTGGCGTCAGCGAGGATGCGGGCGGGCGGGATGCCGATTTGCTGGTGGAGTTCGAGTTCGCGGTCGTAGGAAAAACCGGCGAGGGCGTCGGTGCCGGACTCGATGGGAATACCGGCGTCGTACATCATCTTGACCAGCTTTTCCATTTTTGCAAAGGACTCGAGGGAGCGCTGGCGCTGATCGCTGCTGGCGTCGGGAAGGGCGACGCTCAGCGAGTTGCGGACGATGGTGGGAGGGAGTCGATCTGCGACGGGGGCGACTATGGGAGACGGCTTGCCGTTTTCGGCGGTGAACATTTCTTCGAAGACGTTGAGGGTGACGTCGAGATCAGTGTGGTGATCTTTAAGGAACTGGATGAAGTCGCGGACCTGCGGCGAGGTGAGTTCGAGATCGGCACCACGCTTGGCGACTTCGGTGAAGCGGGCGGGAGTCTCGGTGTTCTTCACTTCGGGCCAGAAGTTGAGCATTAAGAAATTGGCGTGCTGGATTTCGTCGTAGCCATCGCTGACGGCTTGGGCGGCGGTCATGCCGGCGGGAATGTGACCGCTGACGCGCATGTGGTGCTTGCGAGCTTCGTCGATGATGACGGGGACGAGATCGGGGTTCATGGAGCTGTAAATCTTCATCTGCGGATAGCCGAGGGCAGCGAACTGATCGACGTAATCGCGAGCTTCTTTTTCGTTGGAGGCGAGGATCTTGGTGGGACCCTGGAAAGGACCGGGGCCGTCGATGAGACCGCAGGCGATGATGCGGGTGCCGATTTCTTCACCGGCGTCGATGCGTTTGCGGCGGGCAGTGAGGTCGTCGATGTCGTTACCCATATCGCGGACGGTGGTGACGCCGGCGGCGAGGTTGAGGAGACCATCGTTGGCGCCGACATGGGCGTGGAGGTCCCAGAGGCCGGGTATGAGCACACGGCCATTGCCTTCAATGACCAGGGTCGAGTTCGATTCATGAGGACTAGCGACGGTGGGCTTGACGGAGCTGATGCGATTCCCGGTGATGAGGACGTCTTGCGCTGCGACAAGGGTGGCGTTGACGGAGTCGAAGATGGCGACGTTATGCAGCAACGTTGACGGCGAGTGATGCATGAGCTTGCTGGCGAGAAGGCGACTGCGCTCGACTTCGGACCGCTGCTGAGCCTCAGTGAGCGTCTTGAGCTTGGACTCGAAGCCGGCACGGATGAGGCCGGACCAGAAGTCGGCAGAGGCGAAGAGATGGCCGTCGTCATCGAGCCACAGATACTGCGGAGCAAAGTCGAGACCAGTGACGGCGTACTCGGTGACGTGGGCGTGCTTACCGTCAGCTTCGAGGTTGAGGTCCAGTTCGCGGTGAACGGTAGCTTCCCCGCTGGGAAGCAGTTGGATGGAGCCGTGGTTGGCGAGGGCGGCGCGGATGAGGAGGGCACCTTCTTCGGGCGGACTGAACATGCCGAGATAGAACGTGTCGGGGACGGAGGGCCCCGGGTGTCCGGCGAAATTGCCGAGATAGTGCGATTGGGAACTGGCGGCGCGGGTGGCGGTTTCGGAGCGGTTCTGCCAGGTGGTAGTGCCGGAGTCGCCGCGGGAGAAGGTTTCGTCGGCGGAGGATTTGAGGTAGTCGTGGCCGGTCGTGTGGAGTGAGAGAACGGTCTTGTGGGCGTCGAGCCGATAGTCGGTGACGGTGCTGGGGCCGCGGCCACGATCGTTGAACTCGAACGCGACGTGGGTGACGCCGTCGGGGGTGGTCCAGACGGACTGCTGGCCGGCATTGTTGCCGGAGAGGATGAAGGTGCTGCGGAGAGCGTCGACTGGGGGCTGCGGGGTTTGGGCGATGCCGAGGGCGGAAAGCGCGAGGAGGAGTAGGGCGGAACGCATGGGGGAGAGAGTACCGCATAGGACTCGCAGGCGGTTAGCGATTAGTGGTTTGCGGTCAGGGAGATGAGCGTGGGGATTAAGGGTTTTGGCGCGGTTACAACGTGATTTCGGGGTGTTACTCTGAAGTACACTCCCGTACCGTTGTTTGTAGTGGTTAGATAGAGCAGATTCGCAGGGGCTAAAGCCCCCTCGAATTGAGTGCTTTCCGGCGGCGCTGAAGCGCTGCCCTGATACAAAGCAGGCGGCGCGGGTGAAACGCGGCCCTGATAGAAAGCGTTCGGGGCGGGTGAAGCGTTAAGAGCGAGAGCTTAGCGGGGGTAGGGGTCCTTCGAGTTCGCGACCTACCGCCGCTTCGCTCAGGATGACAGCAGAGCTCAGGATGACAGCAGCACAGAGAATGAAAGCAGAGCCCGTTACCGAGAGCGTAGTGGACCGGACGACGCCATTGTGTGTCGATCTGGACGGCACGCTGGTGAAGTCGGACACGCTGGTGGACTCGATTTTTGCGCTCGTTCGGCAGGAACCGGCGACGGCGTGGCGGCTTCCCTTCTGGGTGCTCGGAGGAAAACCGAAGTTCAAGCATGAAATTGCGCAGAGAGCGCAGATCTCGCCGGAAACGCTTCCCTACAACCAGCCGCTTTTGGAATACCTGAGCGCGGAACATGCGGCGGGACGGAAGATCTATCTTGCGACGGCGAGCGATGAGCGGCTGGCAACGGCGATCGCGGACTACCTGGGATTGTTTGCCGGGGTGATTGCGACGAACGGCGGCAAGAACCTGGCGGGCAAGGCGAAGCTCGAGGCGCTTGAAGAGAAGTTTGGAGCGCAGGGATTTGAGTACATCGGAAACGCGGCGCCGGACAAGGTACTGCTGAAGCAGGCGAAGGTGGCGATGCTGGCGAATCCGTCGGCGGGGCTGGAGAGCGGGCTGCGGCGGCAGGGGACGAAGGTCGAGCGGGTATTTGAAGACCGGCGACCGAAGTTGAAATCGCTGATCAAGGCGGTGCGGGTCTCGCAGTGGCCGAAGAACATTTTAATTTTCGTGCCGATGCTGCTGGCGCACGTGGTGAGCGACCGAACGAAATTGCTGTCGGCAGTGATTGCGTTCTTCTGCTTCAGCTTCGCTGCGTCGGCGACGTACATCGTGAACGATCTGCTGGACATGGAAGCCGATCGGCGTCATGCGCGAAAGCGGCGGCGTCCCTTTGCGGCAGGAGAGTTGAGTGGGAAGACCGGTGCGGCGATTGCGGCGGTGCTGCTGGTAATTTCGGCGGTGCTGGCGCGGATGGAATCACCACGGTTTATCGTGGCGCTGGGAGTTTACTTCGTCACGACACTGGCGTATTCGTTCGTGCTGAAAAAGATGGCGCTGCTGGATGTGCTGACACTGGCGGGGCTGTACACGGTGCGGTTGTGGGCCGGCGCTGGGGCAGCGCATGTTCCGCTGTCGCCATGGTTCCTGACGTTCTCGCTCTTCTTCTTCCTGAGTTTGGCGGTGGTGAAGCGTTATAGCGAGTTGCACAACTTGCGACAATCGGGATCGCCGGCGCGGAATGGGCGCGGTTATCACGTGGACGACATCGAGCAGTTGAGGAGCTTTGGGACGGCGGCCGGGTATGCGAGCGTGGTGGTGTTCTCGCTGTACATCAATAATCCGGACATCACGAGGTTGTACCGGCATCCGCACTGGCTGTGGCTGATGGCGCCGCTGCTGATTTACTGGATCAGCCGAATTTGGCTGCTGGCGCACCGCGGCGAACTGGATGAAGACCCGGTGGTGTTTGCGCTGACGGACAAGTGGAGTCCGCTGTTTGCGCTGATTGCGCTGGTAGTAATGCGAGGCGCGATCTGAGCGGTATGCCGAACTTCGAGTCGTGGGGGCGCTACCCGCGCGGCGAACAAAAGCTCAAGACACTTTTCTGGGCATCGGATTTTCCCGTTGAAAATGGAATCGGTTCCCTGCTGCCGGCAGGCATGGGGCGCAGCTATGGCGATGTGTGCTTGAACCACGGAAATTCGCTGCTGCTCACCCGCGGGTTGGATCGCATGCTGGCGTTCGACGAGACGACAGGCGTGCTGGCGTGCGAGGCGGGTGTGACGCTGGCGGAGATATTGGAATTCGCGGTACCGCGTGGCTGGTTTCTTCCGGTGACGCCGGGCACGAAGTTCGTGACCGTGGGCGGAGCAATCGCGAACGACGTGCATGGGAAAAACCATCACGTGGCTGGGACGTTCGGTCGCTACGTGAAACGGTTCGAACTGCTGCGCTCGGCTGGGAGCAGGAAAATCTGTTCGCCGTCAGAGAACGCGGAGTGGTATCGCGCGACGATTGCGGGGCTGGGGCTGACCGGGTTGATTCCCTGGGCGGAGATCCAGTTGAAGCCGATACGCTCGCGCAGGATCCGGTATGAGGCGACTAAGTTCCATGGACTCGAGGAGTTCGTGGCGCTGTCAGAGGCGAACCTACACCGCGAGTACACGGTGAGCTGGATCGATTGCGTGGCCCGGGAAAAGAATTTCGCGCGGGGAATTTTCATGGTGGGCGACCACCATGATGTGGAAGAAGAACGCGCGACTCCGAAGGAAAAGAAGATCAACTTCCCTCTCAACCTGCCGGCGATTGCGCTGAACCGGGCGACGGTGGGAGCCTTCAACGCGCTGTACTTCCATAAACAAATAGGCAAGAAAGTTTCGAAACTGATTGACTATGAACCATTTTTCTATCCGTTGGATGCGGTCCTGCACTGGAACCGGATGTACGGGAAGCAGGGGCTGCTGCAGTTCCAGTGCGTGGTGCCGTACGAGAACGGGCTGGAGGCGATTGACGGGATCCTGAAGGCGATTGCGGATTCGGGGCTGGCGTCGTTTTTAGCGGTGTTGAAGGTGTGTGGCGATGTGGAGTCGCCGGGAATGCTGTCGTTCCCGAAGAAAGGGATCACGCTGGCGCTGGACTTCCCGATCCGCGAGGAGAAGACATTTGCGCTGCTGGACCGGTTGGGGGCAATGACGGACGAGGCAGGAGGGCGGCTGTATCCGGCGAAGGATGCGCGGATGACGGGCGAGCAATTCCGGAAGTTTTATCCAGAATGGCGGGAATTTTCTACGTACATGGATGAACGGTTCTCGTCGAGCTTTTGGCGCAGGGTGATGGAGTGAAAGGGCGCAAGCCGGTGAAGATGCTGGTGTTGGGCGCGACTTCGGCAATCGCGATGGCAACGGCGCGAATTTACGCACAGCGGGGCTCGGCCCTGTATTTAGTGGCCCGAAACGAGGAAAAGCTGGCGGTGGTGGCCGCCGATCTGCAGGTGCGTGGGGCGAGCGCAGTTCATACATGCGTGATGGACCTGGACGAAACTGAGCATCACGCGGCGATGCTGGCCGAAGCGGCAGAGAAATTGCAAGGGATTGACATAGCCTTGGTTGCGCACGGCGTGCTGGGAGACCAGGCAGCAGCGGAAGCGGAGTATGGGGTGGCGGAAAAGGTGCTCCGGACGAACCTGCTGGGGCCGATTTCCCTGATCACATGGCTGGCGAACCACTTCGTGGAACAAAAGCGAGGGACGCTGGCGGTGATTTCGTCGGTGGCGGGAGATCGCGGCCGGAAATTGAATTACGTGTATGGCACGAGCAAGGCGGGGCTGAGCACGTTTCTTCAAGGTGTGCGGAATCGCGTCGACCGGCTTGGGATTAAGGTGATTACGATTAAACCGGGCTTCGTAGCGACGCCGATGACTGTACATTTACAGGGAGGAATCTTGTTTGCTACTCCCGAGACGGTTGGCAGAGGCATCGCGAAGGCGATCGATCATCGACGCGACGTGGTGTACGTGCCGGGGTATTGGCGACTTATCATGGGGTTGATCAAGCTGGTGCCGGAAACGGTTTTCAAGCGTCTCAACGTTTGAGACGAATTTACGAGGGCTTGACGCAACATTTGAATTCGGACGGGGTCTATAGGCCAGCAGGTACGAATAAGGACCCCAGCGAAGCAGATGCAGGTTTGCGGGGGCCCGGCGGGCCGCAGAGGCGGTGAAGTAGGGAGTTTTTCTGCTGGCTGGGTACGCGGATTGGGAGTCACGAATGTGGTGCGGAGGAGGAATTTTTCCAAATGCACGCATCCGAAGTTCTGGCACAATTGCTCTAATCTCCCAGCGTCTCCGAGTTGTTACTTTTCACCCGAGAGCCGACGCAGTTCGGCGAATTAAAACAGAACTTTTAGAGAAAAACGGGGCTGATTACCTGGTCATGGGCCGAGGAGCAATAGTGAATGCGCCTTCGGTAACTAGACGCTTTTTGGATTTCGCTTCATTGTAGCGAAACAGGAAGAGTCCCAGGAAAACCTCTCCCCCTTGGCATCGACCGCGCAAGTCGCGCAAGACTGAAGTCTTTTTGAGGGAAATCGCGATGGCAGAAATATCGCAGCGTTTACCATTCAGCCAACTAGAGATCCACGACAGCCGAAAGGGTCCACTTGGCACGAGCTTCGTAGTGCAAGCAATCGGTGTGGCGGTCCTGTTGAACCTGACATGGGCGGCACCGAAGATGATGGAGAAAGCGCGCTACGAAACGATCACGTTGACCGCCCCCGTGGAGCAGGCGAAAGTTACGCCGGCACCGAAGGTGAAGGTGGTGCAGCCGAAGGTGAAGGTCGAACCGACACCGACGCCGATCCAACCGCAGCAAGTAAAGATCCAGCCGCCACCGATGCCGACGAGGATTCCGCGTCCGGCTCCGGTGCAGGAAGCGAAGATCGAGGCGCCCGCACCGAAGTTCGATGCGCCGCGCATTGATCTGCCTCCGGGACCAAAGCCTGCGAAACCGATCCACACAAACAATTTCGGCAGCACGGGCAGTTCGGCGACGCCGACGCTGGCGAACAAGAATGCGAACGAAGTGCAGACGGGCGGGTTTGGCGATCCGAACGGCGTGCCGGCGAGCGATAACCACACCGGCAAAGTCGCGATCGCGAAACTGGGCTCGTTTGACCTGCCGGAGGGCGCGGGCCAAGGCAACGGCACGGGCGGCGGCAAGGGCGCGCGTGGCACGGTGGTGAGCTCGGGCTTCGGGAACGGGACAGCGGTGCAAGGCGGCGGTGGCCGCGGCACTGGTGGCACCGGCAGCGGCCGAGTGGTACAGACGGCGTTCAATACGCCTCAGCCAGCGGCACCGACAACCGCGAAGAAGACGGTATCGGAAGACTCCGGTTTCACGCCGTTCACGATTTTGTCGAAGCCGAAGCCGACTTATACGGACGAGGGCCGCAAGCGGCACATCGAGGGTGAAGTACAGCTCGACGTGGTGTTCATGGCCAACGGACAGCTCAAGGTCCTTGGGGTGACCCGAGGATTGGGATACGGATTGGATGAGGCAGCGATCCAGGCTGCGCAGAAGATCCAGTTTGTACCTGCCAAGCGCGGGGGCCAGCCGGTGGACTACCAGGCGAAGCTCAGGATTTTGTTCCAGTTAACATAGAGGGATTTTGGGGGAGGAGTAGCGATGCGAGGCACGAACAGAGCTCTTGTTGTACTTGCGGCAAGCTTGATCGCAACAGGGGCGTACGCACAAACGGACGCGCAGCAGCAACAGACCCAACCAGTGGCACAGACGTCTTCAACGGCGCTGGACCAGGTGGTGGACAAAGTTGCGGTGCGCGAGGCGGAATACGTAAAGACCATGCGGAAGTACACGCCGCTGGTGGAGACGTACCTGCAAGAATTGCAACCGGACCAGACGCTCGGCGAAGTGCCGAAGAACGACTGGTATCACTTGAGCCGGCTTTCGCTGGCGAACCAGAAGATCGATGTGATGAACTTCGCGGGCAAGAACGATTTGAGCTCGGAGGAGAAGCAGCGCAGAGGGATCAGCGGCCACGCGGCTGGGATGGGCAATGCCGCGGAGCGTGCGATTTCATTCGGCAAGCTCGGGAAAGGCCCGCTGTATGGGTACATGTCGAATGGCTTCGATTCGATGGTGCTGGTGGATACGAACGGGCTTACGCGTTCGCGTTACGACTTCAAGTTTGTTCGTCGCGAGTTCCTGGGCGACGTGCGGACGATCGTGCTTGACGTTTCGCCGAAGCGGGTAAAGGGCGAGAAGCACGAAGATATCCGGTTCCTCGGGCGAATCTGGGTGGAAGATGAGGGTTACAACGTTGTCCGCGCGAACGGCACGTTCACCCCGGCGCCGAAGGGCAATGCGTTCTTCCACTTCGATACCTGGCGGATCAACATGGGCCCGAACCTCTGGCTGCCGGCATATATCTACAGCGAAGAGTCGGGACTTTCGGAAGACAAGAAGCACAACGTGCATTACAACTTCCGGGCGCAGACGCGGCTTTGGGGCTACGACGTGACCAGGCCGGAAAACAATTCCGAGCTGACGGAAGTGATGGTGGACGCTCCGGACCCGGTGAAGGACCAGAGCGCGCAGAATACGGATGCGTCTCCGCTGGCGAGCGAACGGCAGTGGCAGCGCGAAGCCGAAGACAACATTCTTGAACGCATGCAGAAGCTCGGGCTGATTGCACCTCCGGGTGAAGTGGACAAGGTGTTGGAGACGGTAGTGAACAACATCGAGGTAACGAACAACATTGACGTGCAGCCGGAGATCCGCTGCCGAGTGATGGTGACGGCCCCGCTGGAGAGCTACAACATCGGCCACACGATCGTGATCAGCCGCGGGTTCCTGGACACGCTGCCGGATGAAGCATCACTGGCGGCAGTGCTGGCACACGAGATGGGTCACATCATGCTCGAGCATAAGTTCGACACGAAGTATGCGTTCAGCGACCGGATGCTCTTCCCTGACAACCAGGCGTTCCAGCGCATCGACATCAAGCACACGCCGAAGGAAGAAGCGGATGCGGATGCGAAGGCGTCGGAACTTCTGCAGAACTCGCCTTACAAAGACAAGCTGGGCAGCCCGGGACTTTTCCTGGAAGCGTTGCAGCAGACAGCGCCGTCACTGCCGAACTTGCTTTCGGCCAACATGGGAACGTCGATTGTGGCGGGACCTGCGGGCAGAGCCAAGAAGGGTGAAGCTCCGGCAGTGGCATCGGGCACCATGCGCATGCAACAGCTTGAGCAGGGCGCTCCGAAGCTGGAGAACGCTGACGTGAAACAGGTAGCCGCGTTGCCGCTGGGCGGACGCATCAAGCTGGACCCGTGGACAGACCGGATCGAGATCTCGAAGGCAAAGGCTGTGCCGATGCTGACGGCGCGCGACAAGATGCCGTTTGAGATCACCCCGATCTTCCCTTACCTGACGCGCGAAACGACGGCCGCCGCGCAGGCAGCGACGAACAAGACCACGAACGGCCAATAAGCTTTTATAACGACTGTCTTCGTGCAGTAATCCCTCAAGGGTCCGCCTCTCCGGCGGGCCCTCTTTTTTGTTCGTTAACCACAGAAGACACACAGGAGGGAGGTAGGATTTCCTTGTGACGAAGGCACCGACATTGGGCAAGGCGGGGATGGCTTGGGCGCGAGGTCTGGTACGACGTGAAGGCCTGCTGCGCAGCCTGGTGATAGGCGTGGGAACGCTGGCGGGCGTTGTGGTGGACTACTTGCCTTCGCGACGCCGTATGCGCTACGGGGATATCGATTACGACTTCGACAATCGCGTGAATACGACGTGGGCGCAGCCTTCGCTGGCGGTACGACTGCGAGAGGTGTTCACCCGCGGAAAGTACATGCCGAGCGAACCCGAGGTGTTCCACGCAATCGTGGGCGGGCTCGGGATCGAGTACGAGAGATTTACGTTCGTCGATCTGGGCAGCGGAAAGGGACGAACGCTGCTGATGGCATCGGATTATCCGTTCAAGAAGATCGTGGGGGCGGAGATCATCCCGGAACTGCACGCGACCGGGCTCGTGAACCTGGTGAAGTACAAGAGTGAGGCACAGAAGTGCTTCTCGATCGAGGCTTGGCTGGGGGATGCACGGGAATTTCCGCTGCCTCCGGGACCGCTGGTGGTTTACCTGTTCAATCCCTTCCCTGCCGATGTGCTGCGCGAGGTGCTGGAGCGGATCCAGGCACTTGCGGGATCGTACGTGATTTACCACAACCTTGTGCATCCAGACGTGTTTGAAGAGATGACGTGGCTGGAGAGGTTGAGTGGGAATGAGCGGTGGACGGTTTTTCGCGTGCGCGGCGAACGGAAGCGCTGAAGCCCTCGGCGGACAAACAAAGAGAGCATTCAGAGGGCCGGAGCCTTGAGGGCTTTCGCGTGACAAAAATCCCCGCCTTACCGCCTGAGGCGATCAGGACAGGGCACCCACACCGTGAGAGCTGCATCTGAATGTCTAACCAATCCATACATGGAGTTTCGGATGAAGAAGTGTTTCTGGTTAAGCTTGCTTTTGTTCGTGAGTGGGTGTGGATACGCGCAGAGCAATGAGGTGGCAGCGACGGTTGGCGGGCAATTCGTTTCGGGGAATTATGACTTTGGACACAGCGGAGTGTTCGAGGTCACTCCGGCGCACCGGTTGGTGAATGCCGAGGCGGCAGAGCTGTACGTGGAAGTGCCGCTGGTGTGGACGTTCAAGAATACGAGGGACGATCCCGCAGCCGATTTGCGGGACCACTACTCGTCGTTTTTCGTCGCACCAGGGTTAAAGGTGAAGGTGCTGCCGCAACTGCCGGTTTCACCTTACGCATTCGCAGGCGTGGGACTGGCACGCTTCCACGACAGTGATACGGGGCAGGTATCGAACGAGAACGTGGTGGATTACGGAGCGGGCGTGGATTGGAAGCTTGCACCGTTCATCAGCCTGCGCGGGGAGTTGCGGGACTTTAACTCAGGTGTGCCCCGATTGCAGTTTCCGAACCCGGGGAGCCGTCAGCAAAACGTGATGGCGACGGTGGGGGTGGCGCTGCACTTCTAAAAGAAGGTGTCAGGTTTCAGGTGAGGAAAAGAAGACGGCCGCATCTTGCGATGCGGCCGTTTGCGTGCGTGAGTGTTTCGGTTAGAAGGTGAGCTTGAGCGATAGTTGGATATCGCGCGGGCCGCCTCCACCGAGGAATGGGTTGCCGATGCCGACGTCGGGAGTTGCAGTAAGCGGCAGGTATCCGACACCGGTCCCGGTGGCACTGGTGCCGTTCTGGAGGAAGTCGATACCGAAGTTCGGCAGCATCGGGTTGGTGAAGTTGGGGTGGTTAAAGAGGTTGAAGAAGTCGGCCTGTGCGCGGAGCGCGATGGATTCGTGGAGTTTGAACGAGCGTCCGATGGAGAAATCGAAGTTCTTGAACGCGGGGCCGACGAAGGCGTTGCGTGGCAGATTTCCGAAATGCTGGGTGCCGGGCACACAGTCGCCAATGGAGTTGTCCCAGGTGCATGGAACCGCGAGCGCAGTCAGGTTGAGGTAGTTGGCAGGAGTGCTGGCGCCCGCGAACGGATTGCCGACAAGATCTGGGCGTCCGAAGTACTCGCCGCTGCCGTTGTAGTCGCCTTCGAAGAGCCAATTCACGTTGTACGGCTGGCCGGTGTTGAGGGTGAGAACGCCGTTGATGCTCCAGCCGTTGGTAAGCCATGGCAGGAAGCTGGTCTTCGGGAGGTCGTAGGACCAGTACCACTTGAAGCTGCGACGCATGTCGAAGTTGGAGTTCGCACGCTCGGCACCGGGATTGAAGCTGTTATCGGGCTGTGAGGCGTTGGGAACGTAGTCCTGACCGTCGCTGGCGTTGTCGATGGAGTGTGACCAGGTGAAGTTCGCTGTGGACTCGAAGCCGTGATATTGGCGAACGCGCAAGCTGATTTGGAGTCCGTTGTAGTTAGAGGTTGCCGAGGACTGGAATTGATTGACGTACTCGAGATTCGGATACGCGACTGTGCCAGTGGCCGGGTTGACCTGGTTGAGATCGAGGAAGCGCGCGAGCTTACGGCCCTGCGATCCGACGTAGCCGACTTGCAAGGCGATGCCGTTGGCGAGCTGCTGCTCGACATTCAGATTGAAGTTCTGGATGTACGGCGTGCGCAAGTTGGGCGCCACTGTGAAGACGTCGCTGGCGGCGTAGTCACCAGCATTAAATACCGGCTGGCCGGCAACAATTGGATTCGGTGAGTAGTTGAAAGCGATGTTGTTGTAGGCCGGGCCGGGGTTGAAGGTGTTGTAGGGAAGCTGGCCGGCGAAAAAGTCCTGGGAGAAGGCGTCGTAAAACACACCCCATCCGGCGCGGAGGACGGTCTTGCCATGTCCCATGGGATCATAGGCGACACTGACGCGTGGGCCGAAGTTATTCCAGTCTTTCGGATAGAGCGTACTCGGGCCGCCACTCTGACCGACGTACACCAGGTTGCCGGAGGAGTCGAGGAGCGAGAAGAGATTGTTCTTCTCACCGACGACGCCGTAGTAGTCCCAGCGAAGGCCGTAGTTCAAGGTTAGCCTGGAGGTCAGGCGCCAATTGTCCTGGAAGTAGACAGCATTGTTGTTCTGGTAGGTGTGGCGATCAGAGTTGCCTTCCGCGCTGCGGCCACCATCCGTCGGGTTTCCGGCGAGGAAATCGCCGAGGGAGCCGAATTCGAGCTTGCCGCGGTAGCTCGCATCGAAGAACTGGGCGACGGAGGTGCGGCGGAATTCATAGCCCCATTTGTAGTTATGCTTGCCAGTGTTGTAGCTGGCGTTCGTGAAAAATTGGGTGTTGGTGTCGACGCGTCCGCGCGGATCGGAGGCGTTGGCGCCGATGGATGAGTATCCAGAGATCGTCATGAGCGGGAGGCCGAGATCTCGAGAGTTAGTGCCTGGCGCGAGGGAATCGAGGCCAATGGAAGTTGGGTCGAAGGTGCGGTCCTGCGGCAGGAACTGTTCGGCGAAGCGGTTCCAGCCGCCGCGAAATTCGAGCAACAGCTTCGGCGAAATGATATGCGTGTAGGAGAGTGAAACGATCTGCACGCGCGTGGGAGCGTAGGTATTGAACCCGGGAGTGACGCCGCCACCGACGAGCGCGAGCGGATAGCTCTGCGTACTGTTGCCGAAGTAATAGCGGCCGGTCAGCAGGTCGGAGCTAAAGAGGTGCTGATCAATTTTGGCGATTAAGCTGTCGATGGTGTTGTTGAAGGGATTGGTGAGGGTGACACTTCCGTTGGACTGAGGCAAGGGACCCCAGGGATTGCGCGTCAAGAGACTCGCGATCACAGGATTGATTGTGCCGCCGGAGGACGTATAGGCGTTGATGTCGTCGAGGGTGGGAATGCTTTCCGGGGTAGGAATACCGCCGGTTTCGCGCTGACCTTCGTAGGAGAAGAAGAAGAAGGTGCGGTCCTTCACGATGGGGCCGCCGACAGCCGCGCCGAACTGGTTGTTGTGGAATGGATCCTGCGAACCAGTGCTGTTGAAGTAGTTGCGCGCGTCGAGCGCGTTGTTACGGAAGTACTCGTACAGGCTGCCGTGGAAACCGTTGGTGCCAGAACGGGTGACGAGGTTCACGATGGCGCCGGAGTTGCGGCCGTATTCGGGCTCGCTGTTGGAGACGACTGGAACTTCGGCGATGGCGTCGACCGGCAGGATGGTGGCAGGCGTACCGAAGACGCCGCCCTCATTGATGGCGGGCAGGTTGCGGTAGCCGTCATTCATATCAGTTCCGTCGAGCAGGTAATTGTTGGAGCGGCCACGGTTGCCGTTGATGCTGAAGAGGCCGAAGGAGCCGGGAGAATCGGCAGCGCCGCTGGGGTCGCCGGCCGCCCCAGGGACGAGCACAAGAAGCTTGGTGAAGTCGCGGCCATTGACCGGAAGGTCCTGGGCCTGCTCGCCGGAGATTGTGTCTCCGGTGGTATCGGATTGGGTTTCGATTACGGGAACTTCGGCGGAGACATCAACAGTCTCTCGGACTTCGCCGGTGGTAAGCGAAGCATTGGCCTGCGTGGGATTGCCGACGATGACCTGCACGCCGCGCACGACTTCCTTGCGAAAACCCTGGTGCGTTACTTCGACGTTGTAGGTGCCGAGCGGAAGTTCGGTGAAGGCGTAATTTCCGGAGGCGTCGGAGGTGACCGTACGGGTGGTGCCGGTGGCGGGATCGGTGGCGCTGACTTGCGCGCCGGGAACAGCGGCGCCGGTGGCGTCGGTGATGGTACCGGTGATACTTCCGCGGAATGATTGGGCGAACAGGGTGACGCTGGACGCAAGAAGGACAACGAGCAGCAGAGCCTTTGCTCTCATGCGATCTTCCTCGAAGTTGTGCGGCTGGGCCGCTTGGATTGGAAATGAACTTGTCCGGTCTTAGCCGGCTACACGAATTCAATTTTGAACGGTGCGCAGGATTATAAGCGGTGGCCCGATGTTTTGCTCTGGAAAATACCGATGGGGCGCATCGGTGGCACCTTCAGGCGAATGCATTCTGTAAACTAGAACGACCTGCTATGGGCCGAATCCACGTACTTTCCGAACATGTCGCGAACAAGATTGCCGCCGGCGAGGTGGTGGAGCGGCCTGCGTCCGTGGTGAAGGAACTGCTGGAGAACTCGCTGGACGCGGGCGCGAAGCGGGTACGGGTGAACGTGGAGGCAGGCGGGAAAAAGCTGATCCAGGTGATCGACGATGGGTATGGGATGGTGCGCGATGACGCGATGCTGGCGTTCGAGCGGCATGCGACGTCGAAGCTGAAAAATCCCGAAGACCTGTTGAGCATAGCGACGCTTGGGTTCCGCGGGGAAGCGTTGCCATCGATTGCGTCGGTGGCACGGGTGCGGCTGGAGACGCGGGCGCAGGAACAACAGAGCGGGACGGTCCTGGAGATTGCGGGCGGAAAGATTCTCAAGATCGAAGAGGCCGGGCTGCCGGAAGGCACTTCAATCGCGATCAAGGATTTGTTCTTCAATACCCCTGCACGGAAAAAATTCTTGAAAAGTGAGTCGACGGAGTTGTCGCACATTGCGTCGTTGGTGACGCATTATGCGCTGGCGCATCCGGAGATGCATTGGGAGCTGCACTCGGCGACGAACGCGATGCTGGTGGCGCCTCCGGTGGGGTCGCAGAGCGAACGCATTTATCAGGTGTTTGGCAGCGAGACGCTGGAGCAACTGATTCCGCTGGCGGCGCAACAGAAACTGGCGCATACAGGATTGCCGCAGCGGCCTCCGTGGCTGCGGAAGGATGATGACGAGGAGGCAGAGAAGGGCGATCCGGGCGAGATTCGGCTGCATGGATTCGTATCGAAGCCGGAAATCCAGAAGCTGAACCGGAATTCAATTTTCGTGTTCGTGAACGGGAGATTGATTCGCGACCGGCTGGTGCAGCATGCGCTGACCGACGCTTACCGGAACATTCTTCCGCCGACGGTCTTCCCTGTCGTGCTGCTGTTCCTGGAGATGCCGTACACCGAGGTGGATGTGAATGTGCATCCGTCGAAGATCGAGGTGCGGTTCCGGCAACAGAGCCTGGTGCATGACTTCGTGCGCGAGGCGGTGCGCGCGGCACTGGCGAAAGCGCGGCCGATTCCACAGTTCGTGACGGAGATTTCCGCGCAACCGAAGGCGGCGCCGTCGCTGACGCCGGGCGCTGCGGCGGCTTCGGCAGAAGGCGTTGCGCTGAAGCCCGAGGAATTGCCGCCAATGAATGAGCGGCTTCCCTTCACCGGCGGAGAGATGATCGAGGCGAACGCGGCGATTCCGGTTGCGCGCTTCGGGGCGCAGACGTTCGGGTCGCACATTGTGGCACAGGCGCCGGTTGCAGTGATCGATAACTGTGAATACGAGATCACGGAGATTCCATCGGGCGATGCTCCGCTCGAGACGCTGAAGCCACTGGGCCAGATACGCGAGTCGTTCATCCTGGCGGTGAATGGCGAGGGACTGTGGATTGTGGACCAGCACGTGGCGCACGAGCGCGTGCTATTCGAAAAAGTGGTGAAGCAGCGGGCGGCGGCTTCGGTGGAGACACAACAGCTGTTGATGCCATTGATCGTGGAACTGACGCCGAGCCAGCAGGCGGTGTTCGCGGAGATTGCGGAGGAGTTACAGCAGAACGGCTTCGAGGTAGAACCGTTCGGTTCGCGCACGATCGCTGTTAAGGCGGCTCCAGCGGGGATCCGCGCGGAAGAAATTGAGCATACGTTGAACGAGGTCCTCAATTCGTTCGAACGCGAGGACCAGGCGTTCAACCTGGAACACGCGCGGACACGGATTGCGGCGAGCATCGCGTGCCATGCGGCGATCAAGGTGAACATGCCGCTCACGCAGCACAAGATGGAATGGCTGTTGAAGGAATTGGCGAAGACGGAACATCCGATGACGTGTCCGCATGGAAGGCCGGTGGTGTTGCGATATTCGGTGAAAGACATTCAGCGGGCGTTTAAGAGAATTTGAGGGCGAAGAGTTTCGGGCGCGATCATTTAGGATAGAGAATGAGATTGATCGATTTATGACGGAACAGCAGTTATTGGAATTGCGGCAGAAGAAGTGGCGGAGCGGCGGGCCGATCCGGACCGTAGAGGATGCGCGCGATTTCATTGAGAGCGTGGGATTCTGCACCATGTACCCGTTGCGGCCGGCGGTGATGCTGCCGACATTCCTGGCCGCGTATGTGGGCGACGAGATCAACCTGCCGACGTGGCAACACGCGTTCGCCGATCCGAGGGCGCAGGAGGCAACCGAGTTAATGGTGCGATTGCTGCGGTCGCGCGGGGCGTTCGAAGCGAACGTGCTTGGCGAGACTCCGTTCCTGGTGGCTGAGTCGGTGTTCCCCTTCTTTTACGGGCTGGTGGGCGACCGGAACCCGCGGCAAATCCCAAAGAGCGGGCCGCGGTCGGAGTATTCGCCACTGGCCGCGCATGCGTTCCAGGCGATCCAGAAGGACGGGCCGATCTCGAAACAGAAGCTGCGCGGCACGCTGGGCGGTGATTTGAGCGAGGCGGCGCTGGACCGCGCGCTGAACGATTTGTGGTCAAAGTTGCGGATTACGCGGGTGGATTACACGCGCGAGGAAGGCGCCTTTTGGGACGTGCTATTCCGCTGGGCGCCCGAACCGGTGCGCGAAGGGATGCACCTGTCGGTAGGGGTGGCGCTGTCGGCGTTAGTTTCGAAATATGTTGACTGTGTGGTCGCTGCGGAGCAGAGCGAGGTCGAAGAATTTTTTGGCCACCTGGTGGCCCGTTCGAAGGCCCGTGAAGCCATCCATGCGCTGCTTGCGGCGCGGGAATTCAGCTTTGTGCACGTTGGGGGCCGGGCGATGCTGACGACGCGCGAGGCGAAAACGGAGTTCGTGCCGAAGCCCGCAAGAGCAGATGTCCCGCAACGACACCGCCCGTTGGTGGACCGCAGGAAGGTGCGACCAGCGCCGGGGACCAAACCTCGGTCATGAGCGATCCACAACCACGAAAGCTGGTAATCGCGATTGATGGTCCCGCGGGCGCGGGCAAGAGCACGATTGCGTCGCGATTGGCGCGGAAGCTCGGGTATGTGAACCTGGAGTCGGGCGCGATGTACCGCGCGCTCGCGTTGCAGGCGATCCTGAATGACGTTTCGTTTGACGATGCCGCGGCGCTGTTGAGGCTGGCGGAGAAGTCGATCATCGAATTGCAGCCGCAAATCGATGGAAACCGCGTGCTGCTCGACCGGCAGGATGTGTCGCGGCGAATCCGCGAGCGCGACGTGACCGAGGCGGCGTCGCGAGTATCGGTGCATCCGGCGGTGCGGCAGTGGATGGTGGCACGGCAGCGCGAGATGGGCACGCGGGGCGGGCTGATCATGGAGGGCCGCGACATCGGGACGGTAGTTTTTCCCGAAGCCGACGTGAAAGTGTTTCTCGACGCCGATCCTGCGGTTCGCGCGGAGCGCCGGATCGAGCAGGCGCAGTCGAACAATGATCCGGATGCAGCGAAGAAGCTGGCAGAGGATTTGAAGCGGCGCGATGAACGCGACAAGACCCGCGCAGTCTCACCGCTGGAACCGGCGAAAGATGCGTTGGTGCTGGACTCCTCGCAGCTTGGCATTGACCAGGTGCTGGAGCGGATCGAGGCGCTGATCGCGGATCGTCTAAAGAGTTAGTGCGGTAGTTTCATCGTCGAACGTTCGACCAAATCGCGAATAATTTTTTCATGCTGATCGGCCTCTTCGGTCTTTCCCTGCTTGCGTAGGGCCGTGATCATGCCCTGCTGAAAATTCACGTTATCGGGCTCGATACGGGTGGCCTTGCGCAGCCACGTATCGGCAGCGGCTGCATTCCCCTTCACCAACTCAATTTGGCCAAGGAAGAACTCGGCGGTAGCTCGGCCGTAGTGGACATCGGGGGGCTCGGAGCCGTGGGCGTGGAGGTAATCGTCTGCGGCGACGAGAGAGCGGTGCAGCGACAGGCTGGAACCGTTGTAATCACCGGCATTGAAGAGGAACAGACCACGGGTGCGCCATAGGCCGGGCGAATCAGGAAGCAGCCGCAAGCCATCGTCAAGAATAGCGACGGACTTGGCGTAGTTCGGCGGGTTGGAAACGGCGTAAAGGCGGGCGAGCTCGCTGCGGGCGATTACATTGCGCGGCGCGACCTGAACGGCGCGGCCCCAGAGCGAGAAGCTATCGTGCCAGTAAGAAGCTTCGTGAAAGGTGGAGACGGAATACGCCGCAAGCAGGAGGAAGGCGAATACGATCGCGCCGCGGCGGAATGAGTTTGCAAATCGCAAGATCGCAGCGGCGATAAGCGCACAGAACGGGTAGGAGGCAAGTTCGAGATAACGGTCGTGGACCGTGACAGACGGTGCGAGGGCAATCACTGGACCAAGCGTAAGGATGAACCAAGCCGCGAAAAACAGAAGCTTCCAGGAACAAGTTTGACGCCAGGCGAGAAAGATCAGGGCAATGAACGCGAGGCCGCCGATGAGAGGCAGAATAAATGCGAAAAAATCAGGGCGTTCAATGGCCTTCCAATCATAGAGGATGGCGAGATCATGCGGGTAGAAAAGGCGCTGGACGTACCAGAAAAACGCTGACGGCGCGCTGTAGATATTGGAAAGATTGAAGCTGGCATGAATGGCGTTGCTGGCTTCCGGGAGCGGCTTGACAAAGAGGTGTCGCACGAACAGGTAGAAGCCGGTGATCGCGATATACGGCGAGAGCAGGGCGAGCATTCCCCCAAGACGCCTGCCTGGCGCGGTGTTCAGAACCCAGTGCACGGCAACAAGCACGGGGAGAACGATCATGGTTTCCTTGGTAAAAATTGCGAAAAGGAAAATGGCGCATGAGGCGCAGAGCCATGCGGCGCGCCGAGAGGCGAACCAGTGCAGATAAAAGGTGAGAACAAGGAAGAAATAGATCGCGGCCTGGGCGTCGCAAAGAGAGCTGCCGACCCAGGCAACGCACTCGACCTTGGTTGGATGCAGCGCGAATAACATCGTGGTCAGGAGGGCGAAACGATCGTCGTTCCAGAGGAGCCGCGTGAAATAAAAACAGATGACGCAAAGAGCGATGTGGATGAGGATCGCGGCCAGATGGAACCACGCTGAGGTTCCTGGGGTGAGAAGGGCGATGCTCGCGCCGAGGGCGGTTGCAATGGGGCGGTAATAGGTAGTGCGCTCGCCCATGGCACTGAAGACGTCGTTCGTGAAGGTCTGGAGAACGCTGTGCCAAGACTGGTTGTAGGGGCTTATGGGGATCATGAGATCGTCGTAGACGAACTCAAAGCGAAGGTCGCGAAGATATAGACAGAAGATGAGGAGCAATCCAAAGCGCAGGAGCAGGCCGGGAGTAAGGCGGATTCCGGCGATCTGCGGGAGAGTGGGCTGCGATTGAGACTCCATGCGGATGGTTATTTATACCGCATGAAGGTGACTGGACGAGGTGGCCGCGGTGGTAACGGCCACCTAGTGAAATCTAATTGATGTGACGAAAAGGAAGGCGCCAAAGATGAGGGTCCCGATTGCGCCGGGGACTCTTCTGCATCTTGGCGGCTACGGACGGAGCGGAAACGGGAACCGGTGTGGGTGAAGCAGACGCAGCGGACATAGGTCTCCTGTGCTGTGTTGGCGTGTTCGCAGGAGACTACCGAGGGGACGGAGACGGAAGGTTAAGATTCCAAGAAAGATTGATGAATATCGATCCGTTGTTAGAGTTTGTTTAAACCATCGAGCGCAGCGACTTTGTAAGCCTCGGCCATGGTTGGGTAATTGAAAACGGTATCGCGGAAATAGTGGATATCTCCGCCGAAGCTGAGCACGGCCTGGCCGATGTGGACGATTTCGGCGGCGCGTTCGCCGATGATGTGTACGCCCAGAAGCTTGAGGGTCTCGGCGTGAAACAGGAGCTTGAGGAGGCCGTGCTCGTCGCCGAGCATCTGTCCCTTGGCGATCTCGCCGTAGCGAGCGATGCCGACTTCGTAGGGAACTTTGTCCTTGGTGAGCTGCTCTTCCGTCTGGCCGCAGATGGAGATCTCGGGGATGGTGTAGATGCCATAGGGGAAGAATTGCGGGCGCATGTGGGCGGGGACGCCGAACATGTTGCAACTGGCAATTCTTCCCTGCTCCATGCTGGTACTGGCGAGCGCGGGAAATCCGATCACATCGCCGGCAGCGTAGATATTGGGAACTGCGGTTTGAAAGCTGTCGTTGACCTCGAGCTTGCCGCGGTCGGCAGCCTTCAATCCCACGGACTCGAGATTGAGCTTGTCGGTGTTGCCCTGGCGGCCGACGGTGAAGAGCAGGCCGTCGCCGTGAACTTTTTTTCCACTGTCGAGGGTGGCGATGACGCGGCCGCGTTCGGCGTCGTAGCAGCAGGTGACGACTTTTTCGCCGAGGCGGAAGACCATGCCGAGTTGGCGAAGCTGGAACTGAAGGTTCTCCATGATCTCGCGGTCGATGAAATCGAGGATCGTCGGGCGGGCGTCGAGGAGGGTGATTTTCACGCCCAGCGCAGAGAGCATCGACGCATATTCGAGGCCGATGACGCCAGCACCAACAACGATCAATTCGCGGGGGACCTGTTTGATCGCCAGCAACTGGTCGGAGTTGAAGATGTGCTCGCCGTCAATCTGGTAGTGCGAGTCGGCGGCGGGGCGGGTGCCGGTGCAGACGAGAAAATTGTCGGCGGTGAACTTCTTTGCACCATCGGCGTTGTCGACCTCAAGGGTGTGGGCGTCCAGGAAGCGGCCGTAGCCGTCGATGGGCATGACATTGTTGCGATGGAGCTGCGACTGGATGACGTCGGTCTCGCGCTTGATGACGGCGTCGACACGGAAGGTGAGGTCATTCATGTCGACGTGTTCTTTGAGCTGGTAATTTTGGCCGTAGAAGGTGCGCTCGCGGAAGCCCGATAGGTAGAGCACAGCCTCACGGAGCGTCTTGCTGGGAATGGTGCCGCTGTGCACACAGACGCCGCCGAGTTCCCACTTCTTCTCGACGATGGCAACTTTCTTGCGGAGCTTGGCGGCGCAGATGGCGCCTTTTTGTCCGGCCGGCCCGCTGCCTAGAACTACGAGGTCATAGTCGTATCCGTTGGAAGGCATGACGTGCAGGGATGGTAACGGAGCGCAGCAGGAAGTGCAAAGTGAAGATTCGGTTGCAGGCGGAACAAAGCTGCCCGTAGACTGCGAGTGGGTGAACGATGGGTAATTCATTGGAGAACGCGGGGCAGAGGCTGGCAGAGCGGTATCGAGCGATGGCGGATGCCGAGCTATTGGAGCTCCATGAGGAGTCGGCGAATTTGACCGACGTGGCGCGAGCAGAGTTGCAGACGGAGATTACGCGACGCAAGCTGGATACGAGCAGGAATGAGCCGAGGGAAATGGTACCGGACCCGAAGACGGCGGGCGCACCTCCGGTGATTGTGGGGAGCTATCAGAACCTGGCTGTGGCACAGATGGCAAAAGGCCAGCTTGACTCGGCTGGCATCGAGTCGATGTTCATTGATGACAACGTAGTGAGTATGCTTTACGCGAATGCCGTTGGCGGGGTGAAGATCGCGGTGCGAGCCAAGGACGCAGAGGAAGCCCGAACGGTGCTGGAGCAGCCGATGCCGGAGAAATTTGAGGTGGACGGGGTTGGTGAATATGAGCAGCCGCGATGTCCGAAGTGCAATTCCGCCGAGATCACATTCGAGGCGCTGGACAAGCCGATTGCATACGGCAGTATGTGGCTGGGCGTGCCAATTCCTTACGAGGCGAACCGCTGGCACTGCGAGGCGTGCGGGACAAAGTGGGAAGAAGGTCCCGAAGAACCAACCGACAAAAGTTAGTGCGCCAATCCTCCGCCCTTGCCCTTCTCGTTATGCTTGGGCTTGCGCATGAGCAGTACGAGCGGCAAACAGACAGCGAACATGGCAGCCAGGATTTGGAAGGTGCGAATGAAAGAGAGCATCGTGGCCTGCTGCAAGACCATGCCCCACATGGCGTTGTAAGCGCGGAGGTTGGCGGTGTGCGCGTCGGCCCCCTTGGCCATGAACATGGCACGCGCGCCGGCGAAGGCTTGCTGGGTACGGGGATTGTAGCGCGAGATGTTGTGGGAGAGGTTGTTGGCGTGGAGTTGGGCGCTCCGCGCAAAAATCGTAGTCACCGATGCAATTCCGACGCTGCCGCCGATGTTGCGCATGAGATTGAAGATGCTGGTGGCGTTCCCCATGTGCTCGGGAGCGATCGGGTCGTTGGTGATGGTGGTCAACGGCACGAACAGCAGGCCCATCGCGGCACCCTGAAGGAGCTGCGGCCAGAAGATATTCCAATACCCTGCCTGGATGTTTAACAACGAAAGCAGATAGAGGCTGAAGGAAGCGGCAATGAGCCCGGAGGCCAGGAGTTTGCGCGGCTCGATGAAACCCATCAGGATACCGACCATCGGCATGAAGAGGAACGACCCGAGTCCGCGGGGCAGCACCGCAAAACCGGCTTGCAGCGAGGGGTAGCCCATCAGCGTTTGCAGCCAGATCGGGATGAGAACGGTGCTTCCGTAAAGGACGAAACCGAGGACCGTCATGAGGAAGACACCGGTGGCATAGGTGCGAATTTTGAAGACACGCAGGTCGACGATGGGATGGCCGGCCATGAGCTCCCTGA
The DNA here is from genome assembly GCA_036501185.1 of Candidatus Korobacter sp. Classification (GTDB taxonomy): domain Bacteria; phylum Acidobacteriota; class Terriglobia; order Terriglobales; family Acidobacteriaceae; genus Korobacter. The sequence goes on from DASYAU010000161.1 coordinate 47,781, forward strand.
ATGTGAAAGCACAAAGTCCGACGAGGGCGAGAATGGCCAAGGTGATGATGAAGCGGGAGCCGAACCAGTCGTCTTCCTGGCCCTTGTCGAGCATGACCTGCAACGATCCCATGCCGATGACGAGGAAGCCGATGCCCCAGTAGTCAACGATGTCGGAGGTGCGCCGGATGTAGGGAGGATCGAAGACGAACCACTGCGACATCAGCGTGGCAAGCAGGCCAACAGGCAGATTGATGTAGAAGATCCAGCGCCAGGAGTAGCTATCTGTGATCCAGCCGCCGAGCACAGGACCGAGCATGGGCGCCACGACAATGCCGAGACCCCACAAGGCCATGGCTTTGCCACGCTTCTCTCCGGGGAACGCCTCGAGCATGATGGCTTGCGAAAGTGGCTGGAGACCGCCGCCAGTGGCTCCCTGGACAACGCGGAAAAAGATGAGCGACGAAAGATTGGGCGCCATGCCGCAGGCGACGGAGGCAAATGTGAAGCCGATGATGGAAGTCATAAGGATGCGCTTGCGACCAAAGTGGTTCGCAAGCCATCCGGTCATAGGCAGGATGATGGCGTTGGAAACGAGATAGGAGGTCAGGACCCAGGTGGTCTCATCGACGGAGGCGGAGAGGTTGCCGGCGATATGCGGGAGCGAGACGTTGACGACGGTGGTGTCGAGCACCTCCATGAAAACGCCAAGCATGACCGCGGCGGCCACCCACCACGGATTGATGTTGGGGATCCCGTTGCTCTCGGCTCGACCCATGGCGCCGACCGGCGCCGTAGTTACTGCCACACTGACTCTCCCGTGGTCAGTAACTCAAATTTCGCGTCGGCTGCCTAGTCACTATTCGTGGGAGCAGTTGGCGATGTTCGAATCCGTAAGGACCGTTGGAACTACGGAGAGGCCGGGGCGGAGCATGTGCTGCGGATCCTGGCCCTTCTCGAAAACGATTTTCACGGGGAGACGCTGTACAACCTTCACGTAGTTCCCGGTGGCGTTTTCAGGCGGCAGCAGGCTGAAACGCGCACCACTTGCGCCGGCGAAGCTTTCCACGTGTCCATCGAAATCGCGGTCAAAGGCGTCCACGTGGATTTTTACTTTCTGGCAGACTTTCATCTTCCGCAACTGGTCTTCCTTAAAGTTGGCGGTGACCCAGACATTGTCGATATCGATTAAAGCAGCCAAAGGCTGGCCGGGCTGGACGACCTCCCCAATTTCGACCGTCTTATTGCTGACGATGCCGTTCGCGGGCGCTCGGACGGAGGTGTAGTCGAGGTTGAGTTGGGCCTGGTTCACGGTGGCCTGGCGAACTTGTACGAGAGCCTCGGCGGAACCGAGGCGGGTGCGGGAGACCTGCACCTGCTGCGGAGCGGTGAGAGCAGTTTGCACCCCAGCCTGGGCTTGTGCGACACGGCTCTTTGAAGCAGCCAGAGCGGCCTCGGCGGCTTCTACCGTGGCCTTTTCGGCGGCGGCAGCGGCAACGGCGGAGTCATACTGCTGGCGTGATATTTCGTCCTTCTGGACGAGGGTTTGGGCACGTTCGAGGTCCTTAGCAACTTTGTCGTAATTAGCCTGGGCCTCTTGCACACGGGCGTTTGCAGCGTCCACGTCTTTCCTGGCGGCGGCGAGGTTAGCGCGAGCGGTATCGAGGCTGCCACCAGTGCTAATAGTAGTGATGGGAATGCTGGTCCGGGCGCCCTGCTCGGTGGCGATGGCGTCCTGAAGATCGGCGCGAGCGTGCTCGAGGGCAACCTGGTAGTCCTTGGGATCGAGTTGCACGAGAATGTCGCCGAGTTTTACCTGCTGGTTGTCGTCGACGTTGACTTGGATCACGGTGCCGCTGACGCGCCCACTGAGGGGGGTGAGGTGGCCGTCGATCTCGGCGTCGTCCGTGCTTTCGCGGACGGAGTAGTAGCGCCACACGAAGATGCCGCCCACAACGATGATGATGAGAACGAGAAGGAGGATCCAGCGCGCAGCCGGGTGCTGCTGGAAGAAGGTGCGCTTGCGTTCCGGACGCTCGGTCTCGGGATCGCGATGCTCGCGTTCATCGCGGTCAGCGTTCTGCTTTTCTAGTTCTTCATTCTTGACTTCGGGCACGCTTACTTCCCTCCCAGGAAATTCATAACCGCCGTCTCTGCGACGCCGACAGCGCGTACCAGCGATAGCTTGGCGAAATTGTGGGCATAAAGACTCGAAATGTAATTCTCGTTTGCGACAGCGACGGCCTGCTCGGCCTGCACAACTTCCAAATTGTCGGCGACGCCGGCGGCGAAGCGGTCCTGCGACTGCTGGAGCTGGTCGTGAGCGAGCTTCACGGAACTCGTAGCGACGTCAATCTGGTCCGCGGCGGTCTGCACGTCGAGAAACGCAGTGCGCAGATCGTACTCGATCTGGCCCCGTAAATTGTCGAGCTCCGCCTGCCGCTGTTTCAGCAGGGCATCGGCTTGGATGATGTCGCCCTTGGCTTTGCCGCCTTGAAAGATGGGTACATTGAGACCGGCCGCAGCGGTGAAGGTGCCGTTGGATTTGTCGGGATGCGGGCCAATATCGCCGTAATCGGCATTGACCTTGAGAGTGGGCAAGCGCTCGCCAACGGCTGCGCGGCGCGCGAGTTCGGCAGCTTTTACGCGGGACTCGGCGGCTTTGTAATCGGAACGGTTCTCGAAGGCGCGCTGCAGTTCTTCGTCGAAGGTGATGGGCGGAAGCGGCGCGTAAGGAATCTTGTCAGCGAGCGTGAACTGCTGGGCGGTGGGCAGTCCGATGACGCGGCCGAGCGCGAGCTTGGAGCGTTCAAATTCGTTCTTCGCGGCCAGAAGGCGCTGCTGATAAGCCTGCATCTGGACCTGGGCACGCAAAACTTCGATGGCTGGAACGACGCCGGCGGCCTTCATATCCACGGCCTGGTTGTAAACCGTGGTGGCAGTTTTGAGCTCGGCTTCCGACGCGTCGACGCGGGAAGCGGCGGCTACGGCTTGGAGATAACTGGCGCCCGCTACGAGGACGACCAGGTCGCGGGTGTTCTTGTAATCGAGTTGCGCGGATTTTACGTTCAACTGGGCGGCACGATTATTTTCAAGAGCGGTGTAATCAAACACACTTTGAGAGAAGACGGCACGAGCGTCGAAATAAGCGAACGGGCCGATAACTTCCTTGCCGCCGGCGAGCGATGCGGGAAAACCGAACGCCGCGAGCGAGACCTGCTGCACGGATTCGTTGAAATGGGCCGATAGATTGGGCAGCAGTTCTGACAAGGCCCGCACGCGGGCGCCACGGACCTGCTGGTTGGTTTGGTCGGAGAGGATGAGGCCGAGGTTGTACTTCAGACCCATGCCGATGGCGTCTCTGATGGTGAGCGGAATGACATCACCACTGGGCTTGAGTTGCACGATGGAGCCGGAAAGCGGGCCTGAGACCTGCGCGGAAGGCGCGGGCGATGCCGCCGGCACTGCGAATCCGCCGGAAGCTGCTGAATCCTGCGCGAGGAGAGACGTTCCGGAGATACAAAGTCCGAATATCAAAAATGAGCACGACTTTCCAACGGCGCGGCGTGCTAGAGGGCTTGCGAAAAAACTCACGTTCTTCTCCCGGTTCGGGTCAGGATTTGCTACAGCGACTTCCAAGCAGGCAAATCCAACCCTTCACAGTAAAGGCGTGGCGACGATAACGTCAATGAGGGCAAGAGGCCTGCCAAACCGTTGTAGTGCTGCAGGGGTTTTTCGTATCAAGTTGAGAACAACACGGAACTTAGATGTAGAAAATTGCCGGAAAGGCGCAAGAGTTTCGCTACGAAGCGTAGCGAGAATGGAAATTTAAAAAGAGGAGAATGTGACATTTCGGTTGACATTTAACTCTACATATATAGAGTTAGCGCATGACAGCTATACGTTTCTCGCAGCAGACCCAGTGGTTGATTGAAGCGCTGCTTTCGGCGCCGAGCGAATGGCGGTACGGGTACGACTTGTCGCGCGAAACAGGGCTGAAATCCGGGACGCTGTACCCGATCCTCATGCGGCTGGCAGAGCACAAGATGGTGGAGGCCTGCTGGGAGCACGTAGAGGAAGGTCGTCCGCCGCGACACATGTATCGGCTGACCGGTGAAGGGTTGAGATGGGCACGGGAGATGGTGCCGAAGAAGATGGGACGGGGCGCGCTGCGCCCGGCGGCGAACGAAGGCGGCGGGCGATGAAGGGCATTGGCTCAGATTTCGCAGCCCGGCTGATGATGTGGTCGCTGCGGCTCGCGGGCGAGGACCGCGTGCAATGGGCTCACGCGATGGCAGCGGAGTTGCCACACGCAGACGGACGCTTTGGAAGGCTGCAGTGGTCGCTGAGCTGTTCCCTGCTGCTGTTTCGGCAATGGCTGAAGCGAAAATTGACGAATTCCACCCACACAAGATTCGAGGGACGAACGATGAAGCGTCCGGTAGTGGCGGCGTTGTGCACGTGCTTAGCTCTGCTGGTGGGATTGTCGTTCCTGCCGGAGTTCCGTGAAGGGCTGACGGTGGCAAAAGCACTGGTAAGGAACGCTCTCACGTCGCGAGTGGGCTACTCGAAGGCAGAATTGGCGCGGTTGGAGCAGCGGGCGGAGCGCGAGCACAATGCGAAGCTGATGGCGTATGTGGCGCTGCACTCCACCGAGGCATTGCAATACGATCAGTATTTTCGCAGCGAAGCGAGAGAGCGCGCGCGGAAGGCAGTCCGGATGGATGCGCAACTCACCTGGATTTATGCGCGATTGTGCAACGATTACCGCGCTCATGCAGTGGCGGGGTGTAACGAGATGATCCGGGAGCTTGAGGCCTGGGACCCGGTGAATTCGGTACCGTATTTGCTGGAGGCGGAGAGACTCGCATGGACCGATGATCCGGGAGATCGGCATCCGTACGACGCGCCGAATGATCCGCGATGGTATGCCGCGATGGCACTCGCGTTTGCAGCAATGCGCTACGACCCCTACGGAAATCGGTCTGCGGAATTAGAACGAGACGTTTACTACCAGGATGAGCGCTCGCTGGTAGTCCTGATGGAGGGTTTAGCACGCTCGGGTGCTCTCGTCGACTTTGGAAATGTCTACAACTATGAAAAAGTCGAGTTGGGACGCAATCCGCAAAACGTTATCGATTTGGGGCGTCGGGTAACTGCCGGTGGAAACCCGATCGCGGGGTTAAACCTCACTCTCGAAGGCTACAAGAAGCTGAATGAAATCAAACCGGGATCCATACCGGCTTTGCAGATAGCGGCGGAAGAGAAATTTTTGGAAGTAACGGTGGAGCACGGGAAAGAAGGCTATTCGTCATTTCGGGCGATGCTCTACGCGTTTCAAATTCTCGTGGCACTGCTGTTGGTCTCGGGAACGATCTGCGGGCTGCTGCTAGCGATGTGTGGGTGGCGCTTGCTGCGGCGCCATCGAGTAGGCGATCGGCTGCAAACAGGGATAGCGCTCGCCACCGGCGCTTTTGGATTCGCGGCGGTAGCGTTCTGGCTGGTGTACAAGCCGTTCTTCGGATATGCGCAGGAGGCTTTAAGGAACCCGAGTCCAGTTCACTTCGTTGGACCGCTAATGGTGTGGGCGTTGAGCGTTCCGATGTGGTGGAACTGGACTTGGTTGAGTTTGTGGACCTGGGAAATCGTTCTTGGGCTGTGCGTGATCGCACTGGCGTTCATGGCCGGACGGGCCATCCGGCATTGGAACAATCGAGTGAAGCCGGCGTAAGCTGAACCACAATTGGGAATTGCGATCGCGTACGGTGGGGCGCACAATTTACTGCAACTTTGTCGGAGGAGGATACGACGGGATGCGCAGCACGCATTTTGAAGAGGGCGAGCATCACGCGGCAGAGTCGCCGGCGCGGGTGCAGGCGGCGAAGAGCAAGGCGGGGAGTAGCTCGAAGCGGACGAAGGGCGGGAAGAGCGGGAAACGGCGGTAACGCAGGATCCTTCGACTACGAATCCGCAACGGATTGCGGATTCTCCGCTCAGATGAAAGGGTTGGGTAATCACGCGCCTTTGTGCGCGTTTTTCGTTTCAGGAGTTTTCGGGGTCGGGGTCGGGATCCGGGTGTCCGGAGAACGCGAAGCTGGCGAGATATCCGACGGCGAACGTGACAACGGAGCCGATGAGGACGTACCAGGGAAATGGCACCGGGCGGAGCTGCGGGAAGAGTACTTTTCCCTGCCAGATGAAGAGGTTCACGATAAAGCCGACGGTTAGGCCGATGGCAGTGCCCCCCTGGTTGGCGCGCTTGGTCAGCACCCCGAGCAGGAAGGTGCCGAGAAGAGCGCCGTAGGCAACGGAGGCGATGGCGAGGCCGAGTTCGACGACCTTGCCGCCGCGGCGAGACAGGATGGCGAGGACGAAGAGGACGAGCCCCCAGGCGATGGTTCCAACACGCGAAAGCCGCAGGCGAGTTTGTTCAGAACTTGATGGATAGAGACGCAGCCAGAAATCGATGATCGAGGTGGAGGTGAGCGAATTGAGCGCGGCGCTCAGGTTCGACATGGCAGCGGCGAGTATTGCGGCGATCAGCAGGCCCGAGACTAGGTGGGGCATCTCGGTAACGATGAACGTGGGGAAGATGCGGTCAGTCTTAACGAATTGGCGCGCCTGGTAGAACACCCAGAGCATGGCCCCAATACAAAGGAAAAGTGCAAACTGGAAGAACACCGCGACACCGCTGGCGAGCAGCGCCAGGCGCGATTGGGCGAGGTTCTTGGCGGCAAGCAGGCGCTGCACGATCAGTTGGTCGGTCCCGTGGCTGGCGGTAGTAAGAAAGGCGCCGCCGATGACGCCGGACCAGAACGTGTAGGTCTTCCAGAAGTCGAGAGAGAAATCGAAGAAACGGAACTTCCCTGCTGCCGCGGCTGAGGCGTGGATGGCGGACCAGCCTCCGGGCACGAGATGAATAATGGTGAAAAATCCGACTAGCGTCCCGCCGAGATAGATGAAGGTCTGGATGACGTCGGTCCAGATGACGGCGGCGAGGCCGCCTTCGAACGTATAGATGAGCGTCAATACGCAGACAATGGAGATGGCAATGAGATCGCGGTGGAAGTCCGTAAAGTGGCCGAGTTCAGGGCCGAGGGCGATGCCGACAACGAGAGCGACAGCGTAAATGCGGACGCCTTCCGCGGCGGCGCGGGTGACGAGAAAGAGGCTGGCAGTGTAGGTCCGGAGCTTGCCTCCAAAGCGGCGCTGGATGAGCTGGTAGGCGGTGAAGAGATAGCCTTTGAAATATTGCGGAAGCAGGATGATGCAGATGATGACGCGACCGACGAGGTAGCCGAGGGCGAGTTGCAGGAAGGTGAAGTTGGTGTCGTAGGCGAGGCCGGGGACGCTGACGAGGGTGAGGGTGCTGGTTTCAGCGGCGACGATAGAAAGCGCTAGCGCCCACCAGGGGATGTTGCGGTCGGCGAGAAAATAATCCTTCAGCGTGCGCTGGGATTTGCGGAAGCGCAGGCCAAAGAGCGTGATGCCCGCCAGGTAAACGGCGATGATGAGGAAGTCTGCTGTATTAAGGCCGGCGTGAGCGGGAATGACAAATCTCCTGGGCATCATTATCCACACTGGGCGTGATTTGTGGCCAGTGACTGACTCGGTGAGGAGGGCTGTGATATTTTCGGCGCGATGAGTTTCTATCTCGGTATTGATGGCGGCGGCACGAAAACGAAGTTCCTGCTGGGCGATGAGCAGAAGGTGCTCGCGGAGGCGACCGCTGCGGGGAGCAATATTCTGCGCAGTGGCGAGGCGGCGGTGCGCGAAGCGCTGAGCGCCGGCGTACGGGAGGTCTGCGCGAACGCGGCCATAGAAAGCTCGCAGATTTCGCGGATTGTTGCGGGGATTGCAGGTTCGTCAAACGACAACGTACGAGAAGCGCTGACGGCGATCCTGCGAGAACTTGCGGGCGGAGAGATTGTGGTCGTCGGCGATATGGTGATTGCGCATTACGGCGCGCTGGAAGGCGAACCGGGAATCCTGGTGAACGCGGGGACGGGGTCGATTGCGTACGGCAGAAATGCTGCGGGTGAGACAGCGCGCGCCGGCGGATGGGGCTTCGCGATTTCCGACGAAGGATCGGGGCACTGGATTGGGCGTGTGGCGATTGCGACCGCGATGCGGTGCTTCGATACCGGCATTGACTTGGGATTTCTCAATCATCTGATGGCAGCGTTAAAGGCCGAGGAAGCGCAAGACCTGGCGCGCTTCGCGAACTCGACAGAAAACCCGGATTTTGCGCAGGTGTTCCCTGCAGTGGTGCTGCTGGCGGAACAAGGCGACGAGACCGCACAGAAGATTCTGCAGCATGCAGGTAAGGAGCTTGCGAGTCTTAGTGAAGCGGTGCTGAGAAAGTTATTCCCGGCGGAGGACACCACGCTGGTTGCGGCTTCCGGCGGCGTATTTCGGAATTCATCGACGGTCTTTGAGAGCTTCCAACACACGCTGCGGGAGCATTCTCCGAAGGTCGAGGCATTGCTTACCGATGGCGAGCCGGCGAGCGGGGCCCTGGAACTGGCGCGACGCTGATCGCGACGCGCCGAATCTGCACTGCCGGCGAAAGCCGGCGTCTCTTTTTCTCCGTGCGTTCCACGACGCTATCGCGTCGTGCTTAAGAACCCATTCGGCCTACGGCCTCGGATCCCGGGAGCTGCACGCGATCATCCGGAGAATGAGAGCACGTCGGGATAGAGTGCGATTTCAGGTGCTCTCGATTCTGCACAACCGGCGGGCCGCGCGCGGGCATCTCGATTTCGTATGGCTACGCGCAAAAAACCTGTGCAAGCGGAGTTGCCGCTGTTGGTGAAGCCACGCGGACTGGAGAAGCTGGCGCACGACGCGAAGGGCTGCCGTAATTGCGATCTCTGGAAGAACGCTACGCAAACGGTGTTTGGCGAAGGTGGTGCGCACGCGCGCGTAATCCTGGTGGGCGAGCAACCGGGTGATAAAGAAGACCTGACCGGGCGACCATTCGTGGGGGCGGCAGGACATTTGCTGAATACCGCGCTGGAGCAGGCGGGGATCGACCGCAAGGATGTTTACGTAACGAATGCGGTGAAGCATTTCAAGTGGGAGCCGCGAGGAAAGAGGCGGCTTCACAAGAAACCAAACGCAGCAGAAGTCGCGGCTTGCCGTCCGTGGCTCAATGGCGAGATCGCCGCCATCGAGCCCGAAGTTGTTGTGTGCCTGGGCGCGACGGCGGCGCAGGCGATACTCGGAAAGAGTTTTCGCGTGACCAAGCAGCGCGGTGAATTCCTGCAATCTCCGGAAGGCTTGACAGTGATGGCTACAGTCCATCCGTCATCAATTCTGCGGGCGCCGGACGAAGACGCCCGGCACGAAGAGATGCGACTGTTCGTGGACGATTTACGGAAGGTCACTGAGAGAATGAGCCGCAAGCGGGCGGCTTAACAGCAGATCCTCCTCTACGCTCAGGCTGACAAGAGGCAGCGATGAGAGTGCGGTCAGCGGCGCGGGCTGGCCGCGCCGCAGTCGTGTTTACTGCGTCGCGACGTCACGGCTGTTCTTCTTTTTGATTTCGATTGAGAGACGCTTGATCTTCTGATTCAGTGTGCTGAGCGGGATGCGGAAGCGCTCGGCGGCGTCGGTCTGGTTCCAGCCTACCTTTTCCAACATATCGACAATGATGCGGCGCTCGCAGTCTTCCATGATCTCGAAGAGCGAGGCGTCGGGACGCGTCTCGACGAACGAGAGGCTGGATCCGCGGCCGATCACGTTGTCGGGCAGGAGATCGACAGTGATTGATGCACCGTTGGCAAGCACGACGGCACGCTCGATGACGTTCTCGAGTTCGCGAACGTTGCCCTGCCAGTTGTAATCGAGCAGCGGACGAAGCGCCTCCGGGGTGATGCGCATCATCGGCTTGCTGTTCTCCTCGCAGAACTTGCGGATGAAATGCTCAGAGAGCAGAGGGATGTCGTTGCGGCGCTGGCGCAGGGGCGGGAGGTCGATGGTGATGACGTTCAGGCGGTAGAAGAGGTCCTCGCGGAACTTCCCTTCCTTGACCAGCTGGCGGAGATCGACGTTAGTCGCGGCGATGATGCGCACATCAACCTGGATTTCCTGCACGCCGCCGAGGTGCATGAACTTGCGATCCTGAAGGACGCGAAGGATTTTGGCCTGCGTCTCCATGCTCATGGTTCCGATTTCGTCGAGGAAGAGGGTGCCGCCGTCGGCGACTTCGAAGAGGCCCTTCTTCGAGGCAATGGCGGAGGTGAATGCGCCCTTCACGTGCCCGAAGAGGGTGGACTCGAGAAGATCGGTGGGCATGGACCCGGTGTTGATCGGCACGAAGGCTCGATCCTTCCGGGTGGAATTCATGTGGATCGCCTTGGCGATGAGTTCCTTGCCGGTGCCGCTCTCGCCCTGCAACAGAACGGTGGAACGCGAGGGCGCGATCTGCGTAACCAGGTCGAAGATGCGAAGCATCGGCTCGCTTTTGCCGATGATGTTCTCAAAGTTGTACCGCTGTTTGAGGGCGCGTTTTAGCTGAAGATTTTCTTCTTCTACGCGGCGACGGGTAATGGCGGCGCGGACGTCGGCGAGAAGTTTTTCATTGTCCCAGGGCTTCTGGATGAAGTTGGTGGCGCCCGCTTGCATGGCATTAACGGCGTTTTCAACCGTGCCGTAGGCGGTGATCATGATGACAGAGGTTTCGACGTCGCGATCGCGGATGTCGCGGAGGATCTCAATGCCATTGCGCTCGGGCAGAGCAAAATCGAGGAGGACGAGGTCGTAGGGGCGCGCGGCCATCTGCGCGAGGCCGTCGGTGCCATCCGCAGCAGTGTCGACCTCATAGCCTTCGAGTTCGAGAAGGGTTTGCAGCGATTCACGGATTGCGGCTTCGTCGTCAATGATGAGCACCACTCCGGCGGCGTTCTGGTCGCGCGCAGGGGGTGCGGAACGAATGACTGCGGTTTCAGGCATTCACGGCCTTCCTGACCATGGGGAACTCCATGGTGAACTGAGTGCCCTCGCCGGGGCGGCTATCCACGTGGATCTTGCCCGCATGTTCCTGGATGATGCCGTAGGTCACGGCCAATCCGAGGCCAGTGCCTCCGGAATGTCCTTGCCGCGGCGATTTCTTGGTTGTGAAAAATGGATCGTAGATGCGCTGGATGTGCTCGGCGGCGATGCCGGTACCAGTGTCGCCGACGCGCACTTCGACGTTACGACCGTTCGATGTGGCCACGCTGAGCGTGCCGCCCGACGGCATGGCATCTTTTGCGTTGAGGAACAGGTTCAAAAAGACCTGCTGGAGTTTGCCGGTGTTGCCGTAAATCCTGGGCAGTGAAGGCGTGAGGTTCTGTTCGACTTTTACCTTGGAGGTCTTGAATTGGTGTTCGAGGAGCGCCAGCGTGTCGGTGACGACCTTGTTGATGTCGACTTCACCGAACTCGGAGCTGCCGGTGCGCGAGAAGTTCAGCAGATTGTTGACGATCTCGGAGGCGCGGAAGGTTTGGGTGGTGATCTTTTCGAGCAAAGCGGAGCGGCGTTCATCGCCTTGCAACTGCTTGGAAAGCATCTGCGCATATGACGAGATGACCGCGAGCGGCGTGTTGACCTCGTGGGCGACACCTGCGGCGAGAAGACCGATGGACGAGAGCTTTTCGGCCTGCGCAAGCTGCGATTCAAGTTCGACGCGGTCGGTCATATCGTCGAGGATGATGATGCGGCCGATTACGTTGAATTCGCGCGTGACTAGAGGCGCGATGGCTATGTTGCAGATACGGGTGTCGCCGGCCGGCGTGCCCATGCGGAACTTGTAGAGATTGTTGATGCCCGGCACCTGGCGGACACGGTAAAACTCCTCGACGAAACTTGCCGGGAAGACGTCAGAGAGGCGCTTGCCGAGGGCCTCGGCGCGCGGGAGCGCGTACATCACTTCCATCTGCGCATTCCAGGATTCGATCTTGTCTTCGAGATCGACGGCGAGCACACCGACGCTGACGGACTCAACGATGTTCTCGTTGAACTCCTTGAGGCGCTCGTACTCGGCGATCTTCAGCGCAAGCGAGTGGTAGAGACGCGCATTCTGCAAGGCGATGCCGATATACCCGGCGACCGTTTCAAGCAGTTCGACGTCTTCGCTGGAGAGGAAATCGCCTTCCGTGGTTTTCCCGAGGCCGATCATGGCAATCGTACGGTTCATCACCGTGCACGGCAGGTAGTAGTTCAGATCGAGGCGGCGGATCGCCTCGCGGGCTTCGGGATTTTCACGAACGGCTTGGCCGGTGTTATCGAAGAAGAGGTGGCCAGCGGCCTCCATGTCGGGGCGCTCGGCGTCGAGGAAGGTGAGATCGAGCGATTGCGTCTGCGAAATGCCGCAACTCTTGGCCAGAGTCCAGTGGTTCTCTTCCCCACGGATGAAGATAGCGAGACGATCGACCAGCAGGGTGCGCGAGATGCGGTCCACGATGGAGGAAAGCATCTTGTCGAGATCGGTTTCGGAGCTGAGGTCGCGGCCGAACTCGATGAGCGTTTTCCGGTAGTCATAGCGCTTGCGATAAAAGAATTTGTCGAGCTTGTCCTGGATCCAGTTCTTGAACGGATCAAACAATAGCGCGGTGACAACGATCGCGGCCATGAGGCCCGCTGGTCCGGCGCTCGGGAAATTCTTGTGGAACATTTCCGAGGCGGCGCCAATGGCGACGAAATAGATGCCCGTGATCGTTCCGGCGGCAAGCGTGTAGGCCATGCCGCGCTTGAAAATCAAGTCGACGTCCATCAGGCGGTAGCGGAAGATGGCGTAGCCGAAGGTGAGTGGCAGGAAGATCAGCGAGAGAACCGAGACCTTCATTGCGGCAGTGGGCACGCTGCCATTCAGGTACGGGATGACGTAGAAGATCGTAAAGGGCGCGATGGCCAGGAACGTGCCGCGGGTTACCCACTTCATCTGCTGGCGCAGGATGGGAGACGTGGCGTGCGCGTAGGTCTGCCACAGGACCACGGTGGCCGCGACAAAGTAGGCAGCCAAGTAGAGCATCTGCGAGCGATCGAGGTTCCAGCGCAGGACTTCCGTGGCGCGGAGCCAGTTGAGCGCGTAGATGTGGAAGGCCAACAACAGCGCGGGCAATGCATACACCGCAGGCACGAGCCAGCGATGTCGCTTGACGACGTCCTTGGTTTCAGGGAACGTCAGCGAGAAATGCAGGAACAGCGCGGGCTGCAAAAGCCAAGCGACGACATTGGACCAGTAGATGATCCAGTCGAACTCGTTCAGCTTGCCGGTGAAGTGGAACGAGTAGTGAACGAATGATGCGAGGCAGAAAAGGTAGAAATGCGTCGCCTTCGGGGCCGTCCACCGGCGAAAGAGGACGTACATGCCGATGCCGAGGTAGATGAGCGCGATGAGGCGCAGGCCGCCATTGAGGGAACGGTCCGCGGGCGCCAGGATAACCGGAACTTCGATGGGCACCGTATCGCGAGTCAGCGAATAGGTGGCTTTCGACCAGATGCCGGTCCGATACATCTGCCGGACTTGGGAGGCCTTTCGGGTGACTTCCGCGCCATTGGCGGCGACCAGGATATCGCCCTGCTTAATGCCGGCTTTCTCGCCGGGACCGTCGGGTTCAACGCGCTCGGCACGGAGGTGATTGCCGGACTCGACCCACCAAACGCCATCGGTGGGGACATCGAACGAGCGTTCTTTCTGGAAATTGATGAAGGCAAATACGATGGCAGTCGCTGTCAGGAGCGCCATGAGGGCGGCGATGAAGCGGAATTGATTCTCCTTCAGCATGGGCCGGCGGCTTCCTGTCGCTGTACGAGCGGTTCGGACAGTGATTTCCGGAGAAGTTGTGTGCAAATCTGCTGCCATCCTGAAAACCCGGAGCTTAGCGCTAAGTTATAGCAACCAAAGCTAGTAAGCAGATTATACGGCAGATCGCTCCGGAATTCTGGAATATCGTACAGAAAATCATAGGCTCCAGCATAACGTTGGACGCAGTTCTACCAGGTTTGGGAAGTGGAATATGTGGGACGGATTGAAAACGGGAGATGGTCCGGAAGGAAGTCAAAGGAAACTGGCAGATGCCGGTGTTTGAGCACCGGGCGTTCGCTTTTACGGCGAAACCGGTGCCCTCCAGAGCAAATCGCGGCATGATGAAAGGTGGTTCGATTCTATCCACCATAAAATCTTAAGCTTGTGACGGGTGTCACAGCCCGGTGGTCGCCCATTTTGCCACTATGAAGAGGCCGGAAGCATGTGGCCATTGAGGCAAGAATGTCCTGGATTGAGAACAAGTTTGAGAAAAACTTCCTGGTAACCACGGTTGATAATGTCTTCAACTGGGCGCGGAAATCGGCTATCTGGCCGATGACGTTTGGGCTGGCATGTTGCGCGATCGAGATGATTACGGCGTCGACGGCGAAGTACGACATTGCCCGGTTCGGAAGCGAGGTATTTCGTCCGAGCCCGCGGCAGAGCGATTTGATGATCGTGGCCGGGACGGTAACGCTGAAGATGGCGCCCGTGGTGCAGCGGATCTACGAGCAGATGCCGGAACCGAAGTGGGTGATGGCGATGGGCGCTTGCGCGAACGTCGGCGGCCCTTTCAACACCTACGCCACCCTCCAGGGCGTGGACAAGATCGTGCCGGTGGATGTGTACGTGGTTGGATGCCCTCCGCGTCCCGAGAACCTGTTTTACGGACTTTTGAAGCTGCAGGACAAGATTGACCAAATGACGATCGCGAAGAAACCAACAGAAGTTCGCCTCGACGAAACAATGTTGGACGAGTTCAAGAGGAACGTGCGGATTGCACAAAAGGGCGAGCCGCTGATCATCCAACCGGCGCCAGTTTCAGACCCTGTGGCGCAGGGCAAATAGCGAATCCTGTAGCTTGAACTTGGGGCGAGTCCGCGGCCGCTGTTTTTGACGTGCGCAATTGTCGTAGTACGAGATTGCGCCTCGAGCAGCAGTTTGCAACCTTAGGCGGGACAACCCGCATCCGATTTCGCGTGAAGGTACTACTGATTGTGATCGGCGCGTGGCTCTTGATCTCGATCCCCCTGTCATTCCTGATAGCGAGGATAATTCGTCGTGGCGCGAGCGTCAGCGAAGAAGAAACGCTCAGAAGGCGTTCCGAGTCCAAGGACATTCACAACCGCGCCGCTTAATTTCCCTTCGTTTTAGATCCGAACGACCTCCCTGCCTCGCGTTTCTCCTTCCTGAAAACACAAACTGGATCGACGGTGCAAGATGACCATTTCGTAATCGAGCAGTGTGCAGGAACAAATGCGTTGTAGTGGCAGAGAGCCGCGATTTGCTACGATAGCCGCAGCCGTCACCCGAAAAGTTTCTGTGCATCCGAACGCGTGCTGAACGCGGGTGCAGACACGCGGAAGGAGTGGTATGCGATTGCGGTTGGGAGTGCTGTGCATCGCGCTGTGCCTGCTGTTCGGGCCGGCGGCGGCGACCGGGCAAAACGAGTCGGCGCATCGCAACCTGGGCTCAGCGTATCTCGCACTCGACCATTGGGCGTACCCAGCACTGGAGCGCGCGATTGCCAAGGGCGCGCTGCCAGCACAATTCATGGGACTACGCCCGTGGACCAGGATGGCGATCGCAGAATTGCTGGAAGAGCGGCGACGTAATCCATTGCAATTTTCGCAGGACGACG